>NZ_QPIJ01000027.1 GCF_003336665.1 Vreelandella rituensis
GGCAGCGGCGACCTGCTCAGCGAGCGCCTGCTCACGGCCGGCCATGTGCTGGTCGAGCGCCGCATCGTCGCCGACGATATCTATCGTATCCGGGCGGTGGTCAGCGACTGGATCGCCCGCGAGGATATCCAGGCGGTGCTGGTCAACGGTGGCACGGGGTTCACGGTGCGTGACACCACGCCGGAAGCGTTGGCGCCGCTGTTCGACAAGACCATCGATGGCTATGGCGAGTTGTTCCGTCAGCGCTCTTACGCGACGATCGGTGGCTCAACGATGCAGTCCCGTGCGGTGGCCGGCGTGGCCAACCGCAGCCTGGTGTTCGCCATGCCCGGATCGCCCAGGGCCTGCGCCACCGCCTGGGATGATATTATCGCGGCACAACTGGATGCGCGCACCCGGCCCTGCAACTTCGTGGCCATGGTGCTGCCGGATAGCCAGCACTGTGCCAGCCGCTCCACCGAAATAGCGCAGGAGGTCAGCGTATGAACTGTGGTTGTGCGGACAATCCCACCACCGGTCTGCTCGATCTATGGGACGCTCGCGCCCGGCTGATCGACGCCGCCATGCCGCTCATGGACAGCGAGACGTTGCCGCTTTCTCGAGCAGTGGGGCGCGTGTTGGCGACACCCGCCCTGGCGGCCCTGGACCTGCCCGGCGAAGATAACAGCGCCATGGATGGCTATGCCATGCGCCTGGCCGACCTTGAACAGAGCCAGCGCCAGGGAGACGGCCTGCCGGTGCTGATACGCGTTCCCGCCGGTGCCGGAGTGATGAGCCTGCCAAGTGACGGTTGTGCGCGCATCTTCACCGGGGCTCCCGTGCCCCAGGGAGCCGATGTCGTGGTTCCCCAGGAACGTGTTCACTGCGATGAGCAGGGGCGGATACATGTCACTCAGGAAGTCACGCTCGGTGCCAATATTCGCCGCCGTGGGGAGGAAGCCCGTCATGGCGACCTGGTGCTGGCGGCGGGTGAGCGGTTGAGTCCGGCGGCCATCGGCTTGCTTGCCAGCCATGGCATTGCCGAGGTCGTCGTGAAGCGGCGGTTACGGGTGGCGCTGCTATCCACGGGTGATGAGCTGATCGAGCCGGGCACGCCACGCGCCCCCGGCCAGGTGTACAACAGTAATGCGGCCATGCTGAAAGCCTTGCTGGCGGAGCAGGGCTGTGAGGTGGTGGATAAAGGCATCATTGCCGATACCGCCGAAGCCTTGAGGACGGCGTTGAGCCAGGCACGTGACAGCGCCGACATGGTGATCTGCACCGGCGGCGTCTCGGTCGGCGAGGAAGACCATGTGCGGCCAGTGCTGGATGCCTTGGGCAGCCTGCATTTCCATGGCATAGCGCTCAAGCCCGGCAAGCCTTTCACCTTCGGCACCCTGCACGATGCTAGCGCCGCCGATGTGCCGTTGATCGGCCTGCCGGGCAATCCCGTGGCCTCGCTGGTGGGCTGGCAGTTGCTCACCTTACCGTTCGTGCAGGGCCTGCAGGGGCGAACACCGCATCGGCTGGAACGTTTTACCGTCAAGGCCGGTTTTGCGCATCGCGCCAATCGCCAACGCTACGAATGCCTGCGAGTGGTGCTGGAGGATGCCGAGCATGGACCGGTGGCGTTGCTGGCAGGTGGCCAGGGGTCGCACATGTTGAGCGCCGCGGCGGTGGCCCACGGTTACCTGATCATAGATCCACGCAGTGAGGTGAAAAAAGGCGATGACGTTACCTATTGTCCCAGCAGCCAATTCCTCACCTGAGGGGCCGCCGACGGCAACCGACCTGCGGGAGCTGATCCATGAGAGGCATCGTTGAACCTGGCGAACACGTCAAGCTCTATGAGCATGGCTTTCGCAAGCGGTACGGAATGCTCTATGGTGAGGGCGAAGAGACTGAAGTTTCAGCTGAAGTCGGTGAGCTGATCGCCCGGCTGCAGGTGCATACGGAGAATACCCAATGAGTGTCCTGGTTGACGGCTTCGGCCGCACGATTCGTTATGTTCGGTTATCGGTGACCGACCGTTGTGATTTTCGCTGTGTTTATTGCATGGCCGAGGAGATGACCTTCCTGCCACGCGCTCAAGTGCTGACCCTTGAGGAAATCGCCACGGTATCGCAAGCCTTCGTCGAGCTGGGCGTGGAGAAGATCCGTCTCACCGGCGGCGAGCCGCTGGTGCGCCAGGGGATCGAAACGCTGGTCGAGTCGATTGGTCGCCTTGAAGGGCTGCGTGATTTTGCAATGACCACCAATGGCAGCGGTCTGGTCAAGCATGCCAAGGCACTGCACCAGGGTGGCCTTGCCCGGCTCAACATCAGCCTCGATTCCCTGGTGCCCGAGCGCTTCCGGGCACTCACGCGCACCGGCGACCTCAAGCGGGTCATTGACGGCATCCGTGCCGCCCGCGAGGCGGGCTTTACCCGCATCAAGCTCAACGCCGTGATTCTCAAGGGGCGCAATGACGACGAAATTCTCGATCTGGTCGACTTCGCCCGCAACGAAAACGTGGACATCAGCTTTATCGAGGAAATGCCGCTGGGGCAGGTGAGTGAGCACGATCGTGCCGAGACATTCTGTTCCAGTGACGAGGTGCGCAGCATCATCGAAGCTGAGCACGCGCTGTTACCCACCACCGAAACCACCCTGGGGCCGTCACGCTACTACCGGATGGCCGACAGTGAATCGCGCATCGGTTTTATCTCACCGCACAGCCACAATTTCTGCGAGGCCTGCAACCGGGTACGGGTGACCGCCGAGGGGCGCTTGCTGCTGTGCCTGGGGAACGAGCATTCGGTCGATTTGCGCAGCGTGATACGCCGCCATCCCGGTGACCTGGAACGCCTCAAGGCCGCGATTGTCGATGCCATGCGCTTCAAGCCCGAACGCCATCATTTCACCACCGACGGCGATGTGCAGGTGGTGCGCTTCATGAACATGACGGGCGGCTGAGAGCCCGGGTTATTTAACGGTGATGTTGTTTTCCACCGCATTCACCTGTTCATGGTCTCGTGCAATGGCCTCAGCCCGTTCGCGTTGCTGCGAGGTCTCGACGAAACCGCTCAGGATGGCTCGGTCGCCCTCCAGATCGACGTCGATGGCCGAACCGGCCAGATCCGATGCTTCAAGAAGTCGGGCCTTGATCTGCACCGCTTCAGCCGAATCCTGCTGCTCGAGCCTGGCGGATTCCTTGACCGGCGTGTCGGCGCAGCCGACCAGAAGCCCGGTTATGAGAACGCTCCCCATCATCAGGGTGTCGAACCAGTGGCGTTGACGCATTATTCGATGCCCCCCTCGTCCATGGCTTCGCGAGCACGACTGATCAATCCTTGGCAATATTCCATGTTGGGGCCTGCGCCAACGTCCACCAGCGGCAAGAGGGCGGTAATGGGACCGGCAAGGGCGCCAAGCGCCGCGCTGGCACCGGCGCGCATCACAAGGTTTTCACGGTGCACACCCGTTTCGATGCTATCGAAGGTACCGCCCAGATGAAGCGGTGAACGTCCGACGAAGACGCTGGGGTCCTTGGGGTGGGCGATGATGCTAATATCCAGGCGCTCCGTGTTCAGGTCCACCTGGCCGCCGACAGTGAACGTGGTGTCGTCGGTGTCCACTACGAAAGTATCCAGTTGGGTAACGCCGTCTCTCGCCTGGAGGTCGGCGTAAGCGCAATCGATGGGGATGGGGTCGCGTCCCCGTAGCCAACTCAGAAACGTTTGGCCGGCATCAAGCCCGGCGATCTCCACAAGCAAGGCTTCGAGTCTTCCTCCGGTCATCAGCAAGACCACGCCACCATCGGCGGAGGCCAGTAGTTCCGCAATCGATGCACCTTCAATCCAGAGCTTGCCGCGGCCTCCGATGATGCCGACACTGTCGTCAGCCAGGTCCCAGTTGCGTAGCGCATCGCTGAGATCCACTCCCTGGACTTCCACCTGCATCGTACCGCTGGGGGGTTGGGTGCCGGCATCCAGATCGAGGGTGAGATCGACACTTCCCTCACCCACGCCGAAACCCACAGGATCGAACTGTCCGCGCCCGTCCTGAAGAGCAAAGTCGATGACCACGTTGCTTAATGGAATATCCCCGGCACGCACGGATTGCCCCCGGTAGCTTACATCCGCGGATACCCCTTGCCATGCATCGGTGATGATGGGTGCATCGGGCAGGACGAAACGATCATCGGCTTGGATTTCCTCCGGCGTTACTCCGGCGAGAAAGCCCAGGTCCGCGATATCGAGATGCTCGGAGCTCAGCTCTCCGCGCAGGTGAGGCGGCGTGGTGTCGGTGTCGAGTGCCAGGCGCCCATTGAGATCACTGTCGCCGATCAATCCCTGCATATCGGTAAAGGTCCAACGCTGGTTTTCCAAGTCCAGGCCTCCCGATACCGAATAGGGTGGGAGCTGCGGCAGCGCGAAGCCTAGCAGGCGGCTCAGGCGTTGTGGATTCGGTCCTTCCAGAGCGAGTTCGAGATTCAGCCCTTCCAGCGCAAGGGGACGTAGAAGTGTGCCTTCCAGGCTGATTTGTGTGTCGACGATATCCGCCTCGAGATCCACCGCATAGGGGCGGTCCGGGTCACGGGCATTGAGCAGGGGGTCGCCTCGTAGACTGAGCGAGGCCGGTGCGCCATCGTAGCGACCGTTACCTTGCATTTGGAACGTTTGCGCCCCGGTGGCAGGACCTTGGGTTTCAAGGCTCAGGGTCAGTCGGGTGTCGGCCTGTGGGTCACTGAAACGCAGCTCCGAAGGCTCGAAGCTCAGACGGCCGATGAACGGCAACAGCAGATCATCGCGTCTGTCGTCGGGGAGCGTTTCATTCATTGCCATGTGCAGTTCCCCGGATACTCTGCCAAGCCGGTCTTCGATGGGCGTGAAAGTGTCGCCCAGTCTGGCCAGAGAAATGTCGTCTAGATCGACGTCCAGGCGCCCGGAAGCGGCTGGCTGCGTCATGTCCAGTGCAAGGCTAGCGGCAACTGATCCTCCACCCAGGCGAAACTGGAGAGGCTCTGCCTGTAGCCTGCCTTCTTCCAGTTCAGCGTCCAGCGCAAGCTCGTTCAGCTCGAGCCCGTTGGGTAACACCAACGTATTGGTGTTTAGCTCCAGCTGTCCATCGAAGCTGCGTAACGCGGCCAATGGGGAGTCGTCCTGTTCTTCATCAGCCTGGGCTTCATCGTCCGACGCTTGAGTAGTAGCGGAAATCAACTGGGCAATATCGATGCGCCCGGCATCCAGCTCGACGTTCACTGCCGGGCGTTCGGTAGTGAGAACTTCAACGTTTCCGCTGACATTGGTCGAGCCTATCTCACCGTCAATTCTGGTGGCGCTCCATTGTTCATGATCACGGCTCAAGCGGCCCGCGAGACGAAACTCGGGCAAAGGGGGCAAAACCGGGCCGGTCCAGTTTTCCAGCGCCTGGCCGCTTTCCGCGTCGAGGACCACATCCGCTTCAAGCGTCTGAGGCGCCAAAATCGAAGCCAGGGTAGTGTCCGCCTGAGCGAACAAGTCGTTTGAGGTGGCTTCAGCTTCAAGCGGGTAATCCTGTTGCAGCGAGCCATCTTCCAGGTCGACCAGACTGGGTAGCGCAGCGCCCCTGACCTGCATGTCCAGCGGCTTGTCGCGGAAGGTGCCATTCACATTCAACCGCAGCCGTGGCGGCTCTTGCTCGCCGGTGGTCTCGAGTGTCGCCTCGAGGTCGCTGCCGGCCTCGGCGTTGCGATAAGCCAGGTGGGCATTGTCGATACGCAACTGGGCAAGCAGCGTATCGAGCTCGAACGTCGGGCGTTGCTCGAGTGGCCGAAGCTCAAGAGAGAGTTCGGCGTCCAGAGTGTCGCCAGCGGGCAGGGCACTATTCAGCTCCGTCATGTCCAGGTTTTGCAGGTTGATCTGCGCCGCTGCGGCAACTTTTTCAGGGCTGCTGGTCAGGCTTGCCTCGGCCTCGACATTGCCGGCTGCAATGTCGAAGGTCAGGGGTTCAAGCGCAACGGAGTGCTCAGCAAGCTGCACCTGAGTTTGAATGTTCTCAAGCTGTGTCTGTTCCAATATCAAGCGGTCTATGGACAGAGCGGTTTCTCCGCGTAAATCGGGTAGCACGGGCACGGAGAGGCCCGTTTGCACCTCGGGTTCCGGCAAGACCGCGCGTAAAGCCGCGACATCGAGCTGTGACGACTGTAGTTGGCCGTCAATACTTGGCACTTTACCGGCGGTATCCATCGTCAGTTCACCGGTTATCTGGCTCTCGGCGATTGCTGTGTCGATGTCGTGTAATCGCCATTCGCTGTCTTGACGCTCCAGACGTGCCGCTATCTCGAGGCTATCCAGCTCGAACTGAGGTAGTTCCAGCCACTGTGCCCAGTCGGCGAGATTGTGCAGGCTGAGCTCTCCATTCGCCTCTAATCGATCTAATACCGGCGCTTGGGGAACCTCGAATGTGCTGGTGAACTGGCTCTCGCCGGAGCTGAGCGTAAACTCGCCACCGAATGCCTGGGCATCGTCGATGAAGGCCTCGATGGGGTCAGTTTGTGCTTGCAGTTCAAAGCGTCGTTGCTGAAATGTCAGTGTCGCCTGGGTGTGCAAGGTTTCGTCATCCGCTTGCATCTGCAGCGATGAAACGGAGAGTTCGAGCGGAGTGTCGGCCTCGGCAGTCCAGTAACGCACCTCTGAGTCGGATAGCGAGAGGTTGCGGATATCCAAAGACGAAGGGGTACCTTCGTCGGTTGCTTGCCGATTGGCTTGTGCGTCATCAAACATCCAGTTGGCGGGAGCCTCAGCACGTCGCTCCAGATTCAGGGTCGAGCCGGCAATTTCAATGTTATCCAGCACTACCTCACCTTGGATCAGGTCGCTGAGTGATGGTGAGACACTGACACGCTGTGCCTTGAGCATCTGCGGTGAAACGGCCCATTCGGGGTTGTCGAGCTCGATTTCGTGAAGCGACAGCTGCGGACGAGGAAACAGGCTGATTCCCACATCGCCGTGAATGGCTGTCGAGCGTCCGGTTGCCTCCTCGATATGTTCGGTGATCACGGGCTTTAAAAAATTCCAGGACATCAGTTCCACAGCAGCGACGATAAGCGCCACCAGGATGACCGGGACAAGCCACCACCAACGCAGGAATTTTTTAGCTGGATGTTTCATTGGGTCGGTTACTCTGCAGCGTAAAAATTACGCGTGTCGATACGCGTGGAGTCTGTTGCGACATTTTTCTCAAGTTCACCTTTCCAATAGTCAATGTAGTCGCTGAACCCCGGAACTGCATTTGAACACTTGGCGAAGTTACGGTGGCAAGAAAGCCATTTTTTTGTCTTATCTATATTTTATGAGATTTTTAACAAGCAGTTTGAATTTTCAAGTCATTGAATTTTTAGATCTAACGTTTATTTAATAAGTGAAAATTTGTTTGAAAAAAATAAAGCGCGACTGTTTTTAATTTACAAAGATGGCAGCTAGCTTGATTGCTGTATGGCTTGGTTATGACAACCTGAAAGCTACGCTTGAGTTTCGTCTAATGACTAAAGGAGATGGTCATGTTCAAGAAACTACTCATTACAGCAGCAATTTCGACTGCATTGGCGACTACTGGGCCTGCCATGGCGCAGCAGTGGGAGCAGGATGATCAATGGCAAAATCAAGACCGTAACCGCTACAGCCAGGACAACCAGTGGCGCGAGCAAGACCGTGACCGCTACCAGCAGGATCGTCAGGATAACCGTTGGCGCGATCAGCATCGCCAGGACAATCGCTGGCGCGACGAGGATCGCGATCAATGGCGCGATCAGCACCGCCAGGACAACCGTTGGCGCGACGAGGATCGCAATCAATGGCGCGATCAGCACCGCCAGGACAACCGCTGGCGCGACGAGGAACGCAATCAGTGGCGCGATCAGCGTGATCGCTACCAGCAGGACCGCCAGGACAACCGCTGGCGGGACCAGGACCGAGGCCGCTACCAGCAGGACCGTCAGGATAACCAGTGGCGTGATCAGGATCGCGACCGTTACCAGCAGGATCGCCAGGACAACCGCTGGCGAGATCAGGACCGTAACCGCTATAACCAGAATCGCAACTAAGCCAGTTTAAAGGTAGCCAGTGCTTAATCACAGGCTGCTTCAACTTAAGTGGTTATTCGATTTCCCGGAGGAGCTATGTTTAAAAAATTGATCATCGCGACTGCCGTATCGGCCGCACTTTCTGCAAACATGGCGGTTGCACAACAAGGTAGCCACAGCGATGGCTACGGTTACGATAATAACCAAAGAAGCCAGCAAAGCTATCAATCAAGGGATAACCAGGATCGTCAGCAATATCGCGACGACCGCTACGGCGGTGATTACGATCAAAGGGATAGGCAGCGCAACCAGCCGTGGGAGGATCAGCGCCGTCAATACCGAAGCGATAGCAATGGCTATGATGATTACGGTCGAAGAGACCCGCAGCGTAGCCGGCCCTGGGATGAGCAAGACCGTCAGCAATATCGGCGCGATAGCGACAGGTATGGCCAGGATAAGAGAGATCAACAGAGCCGCCGGTATGACCAATCGCAAGGTCGCAACCCGGAAGATGCCCACACATTCTTGCAAGGTTACCTCGAGGGTAAGGAAGAAGGGCTTGAGCAGGGCCTAATGAGAGGCTACCGCCAGGGCTATGTACAGGGGTTGCAAGATGCCGCCCGCAGTCGGAGCGCAAGCGGCAATCAGCAAGGTGCCACCAACCAACGCAACATGCGGGACCCCGACAGCCAGACTCCGCCAACCCCCGTGGGGACAGAAGACACCGAAGGTCCGGCCGCGATGCTGAATTCGAGTTCGGAAGACCAAAACGATACGGAAACGGAGGATACGGAAACAGAGGATACGGACACTGAGCAAGACTGACGAAGCTCTGGTGGGTGAAACCAAAGGTGCATGCTATCCATGCACCTTTTTCAGCAGTGCTTGCGGTTAATGCTATGCCTGAGGCGCAGGTGCGCCCGCAGGCGACGAGCGAGGATATCTACCCCGATGTTGAGCAAGGCGGTGATCAGGATCAGCAGTATGGCGCGGTCGAAGCGAATTTCCTGAATGGCGCTGTCGACGTAAAAGCCCAGGGTGGCAATGCCCAGGATGCCGAGAATCGCCGTCTCGCGCATGATGATTTCCCAGCGATAGAAAAGTAACCCCATGAAGGGGCCGTAGACCCGGGGGGTGATCTCATAGGCGTAGCGGTTGAAGCCCTTTGGAGCATCCTGGCGCAGTTGAATTGCGTTGCTGCGCCTGCCCACCAGATGGCCGATGATGCCGCCGTTATGCAGCGCCAGCGCCACCACGGCGGGCAGCATGGAAGGCCCCCATAGCTGCAACAGGATGAAGGCCAATAGATATTCCGGGGTGGCGCGCATCACCACCAGAATTACATGGCCGCAAGTTACGCTGAGCTTTCCGGTGAAGTGGCGTGAAATCAATGGAAACAACGCCATGGCGAGTATTCCGGTCAGCGCCAAGGCTATCTGGGTGAGCAGCAGGGTATTCCAGATGCCTGGCAGCGCCTGGTTGAGCATAAGCTCACCGAGCCAGGGCAACAGCCCCTCGATGCCTTCACCCTGGCGAAGCGGGGCGGGAACGATGTCCTGAGTGAAGAAACGCGAGACGTTGCTCCACATGATGGGAAGGCCGGTGCCCAGACAGAAGGGCGCTACGATCAGGTATAAGGGCAGCAACCGAGGGCGAACCCAGAACCGCAAGGTGCCGATCAGGAGGTAGAACAGAATCAACAAGGCGCCGACGGTGTTGTAGTGGCCTTGGGCAAAAGCGCCCGCCAGGTGAAAGCCGAGAGTGGGCATGCCGACGAAGCCGATCACCGCGCTCGAACGCAAGCCGCATTCCAGCCGGTAGGACGTGTAGCTGACCAGATGTGGCCAGGCCTGGCTGATTCGGCTGTAAATCAGCGCCGAGAACCGCCCGACTCGATGGGGCAAGGTGCGGGTGGGTTCGGGGTCGGTCTCGTCGAGAATTTCCGCGTACACCTTGGCGAAAATACCCGCATAGGGAATGGCGATGGCCAGCACCCCGGTAATGGGGTGCAGGCCGAAGCTCTGCAGAAAGATCAATGCCCAGAACAGCTCGTGAATCGCCCGGATGAATGCGCAGAAGGTGCGCACCCAGAGATGTTGAAAGGCAAGCGCCAGCAGAAAGCCGGCACCGGCGCCCAGCCCCACCCCGACAAAGGCGAAGGCCAAGGTACGCAGGATCGCCTCGCCGAGAAAGTCGACGCGTGACAGGTCCGGCTGAACCAGACCCATGAAGAGACGCCCGAGCGCCTGCCAGGGAGCGTGCGTGCTGATTTCGAAATCGCCGAGTAACAAGCATGCCAGCGCGAGCGCTATCAGGCTCAGGCTGACACGTGCGGTCGGGGTCAAGGGCATCAGTAGAGCGGCATGAGATCGGCGGTGGTCAGCGTCCGACTGGGAGCATCCACGGCGATGGCGCCATCCTGTATACCGATGACCCGGGTGCAAAAATGCAGCGCCAGGTCGAGATCGTGCATGGCCAGCACCGACATCGAATAAGTGGCGAGCAACGCCCGGATGACGCTTTCTGCCTGAGGGCCGTCCAGCGCCGAGACGGGTTCGTCGGCCAGCAGTATCCGGCCCTGTTGATAGAGCACCCGGGCAGCGGCGACGCGCTGGCGCTGCCCGCCTGAGAGTTCACCGCAGGGCGTCCAGCGCTTTTCTTGAATACCGAGCTGAGTGAGCAGAGCGTCGATCTCGGCGATATCACCTTTCAAGGGGCGGGCCAGGGTAAGCAGATTACGCCACCAGGGATGGCGGTCCAGGCGTCCCATATAGACGTTGTGAAACACCGAAAGATTGGCGACCAGCCCCAGGTCCTGGGGCATCAGCGCTGCGCCTTGCGCATGCCAGTGATCGTACATTACCGCGAGCAGGCTCGACTTGCCGGCGCCGCTCTTGCCCACCAGCGCCAGATGTTCGCCGGGCGCAAGGCGCAGGTTCAGGGGGCCGAGCACGCGCTCCTCGCCGTAGTCGGCGACAGCATTTTTCAAGGCAAAGGTGGGCAAGGCAGTGGCCATCAGTCGAGCAGGTCGAGCTGGCGAGCGACCTCGACAAGCTCCTGGTAGTCGGCGTTTTCCGCAGGAATGAAGCCGCTGCGCGGGAAGCTTGCCAGGAGTTCGGGGTCGTCCATGTCGATCAGCGCCCGTTGCAGGCGCTGAGTGAAACCTTCGCCAAAGCGCGCATCGACGTCGCCACGTACCGTCCATTGATAGTCGGGATAAGTGGGCGTTTCCCAGATCACCTGGACCTGATCGAGATTGACAGCGCCGCTTGCCACTTCATTTTCCCACGCCTTGTAGCTGACCACGCCGGCCTGATAGGCACCCGATTGCACCAGGGAAATAGTGCGGCTGTGGTTGCCGCTGAAGCCGACACGCTCGAAAAGTGCCTCGGGCGAGGCGCCCAGGTGCTCACGCAGGAAGTATTCGGGCATCAGGCGGCCGGACGTCGAGCTTTGCGAGCCGAAGCTGAAGGTCACGTCGCGCAGCGCTTGCGGGGCGGTGTCTTCTTCATGGGTCTTGATACCGGTGGCATGGTTGGCGATGAAGTAGCTCTTGTATTCGGGGTCTTCAACGCCCTGGGCGATAGCAATGGAGCCGGGGACCATCTGGCGCGCCTGAACTCCGGTGAAGCCGCCGAACCAGGCGAGCTGTACCTGATTGTTGCGAAAGGCGGTGACGGACGCGGCGTAGGAGGTGACCGGGATAAAGCGTACATCCACGTCGAGCGCCTCGGAAAGATAGCCGGCGACGCTCTGAAAGCGTTCCTGCAAACGGGTCTCGTCTTCATCGGGAATGGCGGTGAACACCAAGGTATTGGCGACAGCCAAGGGGGCGGCCGCCAGCGTGACAAAGAGAGTGACGAAGAGGGTGACAAGCGCCAGTGCGGGGCGACGAGACATGAAGTGTCCTTGAGAGAAGTCAGGGGATTTTTCGGAAGAAGCATACCGCACCGCTTGGCTTGGTGCATGGCTGTACTTTGCGTTACTCCTTTTCCTGCCGAAGCAGCGCGAGTTCCGTGCCGGTAATACAGATCACCAGCCAGATAAGGCCCGCGGAGAATCCGGCGATCACATCACTGAAGTAGTGCACCTGCAGGGCAATCCTGCTGGCGCCGATCAGCAATACCACCGCGACGAAGAACAGGATGGCCGGAATCCGCCAGGGTGTTTTTCGCTTGCGAAGTAAAAGGTAGGCAAACATGCCGTAACCGAAGGTAGCCCCCATGGCATGGCCGCTGGGGAAGGCCCAGCCGTGGGCGGCGATCAAGGGTTCCATTACCTCGGGGCGCTCACGCTGAATTAGCTCTTTAAGCACCTGGTTGAACAGCGCCCCGCCTAGCAGGGTCAGCGTCCAGGCGATGAAGGTTACCCATTGCCGCTTCACTAACAGCACTGCGCCCATCAGCAAACCCAATACGACGATGGTGGTGACATCTCCCAGACGGGTCACCGCCGCGAAGATTTGCAGCGTCGTGGCCGAGATACGCCGCTGTAACGCATCCACCAGTGCGAGATCGAACGTGACCACCTCGTCACTTTCCCAAAGCGCTTCGATCAATTCACTGAAGGTTAAAAGGGCGATAACCAGCAAGGCGAAAAAAACGGCGATATGCACCCCCAGATAAGCGAGGGGGAAGATGCGCTGCTTTACAAAATCATCAAGGCGAGGGTAACGCCTAAAAAATTTCTCGGCCAATTTCTCACCGCCCGCTCTTTGCCAAAGCCCATACAGTGTGTGATACAGGCTTACTTTGTAGCGTACAAACCCATACAGTATCAGACCGATGACAGCGGATAAGCCAAGCACTAAACCCACCACTATCGGCAAGGCATAGTCGGCAATGTATTCGGCTAATGAGGGCATGAGTCATCCTTGAATTGGACCACTGGTTATCTTGTGCTTGCGATTATAGCCATTATCGAAAGCGGCTTTCCGGTGGAGTGTTTGCTTGAAGCGTTCAAGTGGCTAAGCTAAACGAGTCAGCTTATTCATCTCTTGGTTTCAATATTCTTCTATAGAAGGGCAATTACATGTCAAAACAGGAACTTCCCTCTGGTGCCGGCCAGGTGGCCGAGCAGTACCCTGATGTCTGGAATGCCTATGCAGCGTTGGGCAAGGCATGTGCCGATATTGGCCCGTTGGATGAACGCACCCGCCGCCTGGTAAAACTGGCATTGTCTGTGGGCGCAGGCTCTGAAGGCGCGGTACACTCTCATGTAAGGCGCGGCCTGGAAGAAGGCGAGTCACCGGAAGCGCTGAAGCAGGTAGCCATATTGGCCATTCCCACCTTGGGGCTGCCTAGTGGCGTTGCCGCTCTGACCTGGATCGAGGATATCACTGACTAGAAATGCTAGTCAGGCTCGATGACAAACAGTCCGCGCATCAATGTCTCGACGATGGCGTCACGTTCTTCGGCAAGCGAATATTGCTCAATGTCTTGCAGCCAGTCGAAACAGGCGCCGATCAGGAGCATATGAAACTGACGTCGGGCGCTGGTCGGGGTTAGGCCGGCGCGCAGCGTGCCTTGCTGCTTGGCCGCTTCGAAAAGTTGCTCCACCCGGGTTTGGGCATGCTGGGAGAGTCGCGTGATGACGCTGATCCGGGGGTGGTAGTCTTCAAGCTTTTCGCAGCGGTGAAAGACGATGGTGGAGACGCGCTGCAGTTGTCGATCGTCGTGCATCCTTTTCAAGGCGCCCAGGGCAATTTGCCGTAACCTATCGGCAGGAAAAGTCGGTGCGCCCTGCTCGGCCAGGTCGACGATTTCATCGATGGGTATACGCACGCGCTCCAAAAGGGCGTCGAAGAGTGCCGCCTTGTCTTCGAAATGCCAGTAAATAGCCCCGCGCGTTACCCCGGCGGCCTTGGCAATGTGCGCCAAGGTAGTGCGCGATACGCCTTGAGCCAGAAAGGTGGCTTCGGCAGCATCGAGAATTGTCTCACGTGTACGTTCGGCTTCTTCCTTTCTTCGAGTCATGACGGCTCCCGGTAAATTATTCCTATCTTGTCATCGACGCATGGCAAAGTCGCCTCGTGGTGATTAGTATACCCATATTCACTGACATTCATGAATGTCAGTGAATATGCACTCACCCTAAATGCGCTTGCTGTTTTCGAGTCCCGAGCGTTCATATCCCGAGGAGCTGTCACCGTGCCTGTCATCCGTATACGCCTGCTGTTGGGGGTTCTGGCTTTGCTGACGTTGGCCGGCTGTGAAAAGTCGCAGACGCTGGAGCCCGCTTCAGCCCGGCCGGTCAAGCTGCTCACCCTGGACGATGCCGGCGCTGCATTGATGCGCCACTTCCCGGCTCGTGTTGAAGCCTCCACCCGCAGCGATCTGTCGTTTCGCACGGCTGGTGAGCTGCTGGAGCTCAATGTCGCGGCGGGCCAGCGAATCTCAGCCGGTGAGATTATTGCCCGTATCGACGATAGCAACGCGCGGAGCCAGCTTGAAAGCGCTCGTTCCAGCCTGGAGCTGGCCGAGGCGACGTTTGAGCGCATGCGCTACACCCTGGAGCGGGGGGCTATCAGCCAGGTGCGTTTCGATGAGGCCAAAAGTGAATTGCGTGCGGCACGTTCAGCCTTTGAGCAGGCCGATGAGCAGCTTGAACATACCCGTTTGCGTGCTCCCTATGACGGTGTGATCGCTCGCGTTCCCGTCGATAATCGCCAAATGGTGCAGATCAAGGAAACGGTGGCGGTGATCCAGCAGCCCGGCCAATTGGATGTGGTGTTTCACTTGCCGGAGCAGATCGTGCGGCGAATGGTCCCCGCCGACGACAGCGCGCTTCCCTTTGGCAACATGCTGGCTCATGAGGTGTATTTTTCGAAGGATGGCTCTGTCTACCTGGCGCAACTCAAGTCTTACACCACCCAGGCCGACGCCCAAAGCCTGGCCTATGAAATCACGCTCACGCTGCCCCAGCCAGACAACATCACCTTGCTCGATGGAATGAGTGCCACCGTCCGGTTGGATTTGAGTGCCTGGATGCCCCAAGACGTGACGCCGGTGTGGCGGGTTCCCCCCGAGGCGGTGAGCTATGCGGGCGAAAACCCCGATCAGGCCCGCGTGTGGCGTTTTCAGAGTCCCGACAGCATCGAGTCGGTTCCGGTGGAAGTCGGCTCGCTGACCTCGGCCGGTCTCGAAGTCAGGGGTGAACTGGCGCCTGAGGATCGCTTGGTGGCGGCGGGAGCGAGTCGCTTGCGCGCCGACATGTCGGTCATCCCCTGGAAAAAGGAACAGGGTCTCTAGATGGTCGATTATTTTCTACGCCATAAAGCGGTTAGCTGGTTGATGACCGTGGTGCTGCTCGTCGGCGGGACGCTGTCCTTTCTTGACATGGGCCAGCTCGAGTTTCCCGAGTTCACTATTCGCAACGCCTTGGTGACGACGGCGTATCCCGGCGCCACCCCCAGGGAAGTGGAGCAGGAGGTCACTTCCACGCTTGAAGAATCGATCCAGGAAATGCCCAGCATCAAGCGCATCAGCTCGATCAGTTCCGATGGTTTGTCGCAGATCACCATAGAACTGCAAAGCACCGTGCAGGAGGGTGAGCTCCAGCAGTTATGGGATTCATTGCGGCGCAAGGTGGAAGACGCCCAGCCACGTTTGCCGCCAGGAGCGCGTCAATCGCACATAAACGATGACTTCGGCGATGTCTTCGGCTTGATGGTCAATCTCACCGGCGAAGGCTATGCGATGGCCGACCTGGCGGATCATGCCGATTTTCTCAAGCGTGAGTTGGCGCTGGTCGATGGGGTGGAAAAGGTCTCGCTGGGAGGGGAGCATCCGGAACGTATCTACGTTGAGGTCGATCGTGAGCGCCTGAGCGCCTTGAACATTCCCCTTGCGCGCCTGCAACAATTGCTCGATACCCAGAATGCCGTCGCTGATGCCGGCCACCTGAAACAGAATGGACGCCGCTTTCTGGTTTCTCCCACGGGAAGTGCTGCCGATATCGAAGACTTGCGGGCCTTGATCGTCAGTGAAGGCAATGGCGAGCTGGTTCGGCTGAGTGATATTGCTGAGGTTTACCGTGACCTGGCCGATCAACCGCAACAGCTGTATCGCGACATGGGGCGACCGTCGCTGTCGCTGGGGGTGTCGTTCAAGAGCGGTGTTAATGTCGTCGATGTCGGGGAGCGACTTGACCGGCGCCTGACCGAGCTCGAGGCCCGTACCCCGGTGGGCATGGAACTCAACGTGGTCTACGACCAGCCGCAGGTCGTCGACGATGCCGTCTCCGGTTTCTTGATCAGCCTGATCCAGGCGGTGGCCATCGTTATCGTGGTGCTGATGCTGTTCATGGGCTGGCGCAGCGGTATCCTGATGGGGTCGATTCTGCTGATTACCATCATCGGCACTTTCATGATGATGCGCATTCACGGCCTGCAGCTCGAAAAAATCTCTCTGGGGGCGCTGATCATCGCCCTGGGAATGCTGGTCGACAATGCCATTGTGGTGACCGAAGGCATGCTGGTGGGGCTCAAACGCGGCTTGACGGTGCGTGAGGCCGCCCATCAGGTAGTCCGCCAGAATGCCTGGCCGCTGCTCGCGGCGACCTTGATTGCCGTGGCGGCATTCGCGCCTATCGGGCTTTCACCGGACACCACCGGTGAATTCATCGGCTCGCTGTTTTTCGTGCTGCTTTATTCGCTGCTGTTGAGTTGGGTGACGGCGCTGACCTTGACCCCGTTCTTCTTTGCAATGTTCTTTCGCAATGTCAGCGGGGGAGACGCGCAGCAGGACCCCTATCGTGGCGCGGTGTACCAGCTGTTTCGCCGCCTGATTACCCTCGGTATCCGCCTGCGCTGGGTAACGTTGGTCATGGTGGGGCTGGTGCTGATGAGCGCCGGCTATGGTTTCACCTTCGTCAAGGATGCCTTTTTTCCGGCCTCCAATACGCCGATCTTCTTCGTCGATTACTGGATGCCGGAGGGTACCGATATCCTCGAGACCCAACGGCGGATAAGTGAACTCGAAGAGACGGTAATGGCGATGGAAGGCATCGAGCATCTGACCACCGTGGTGGGCGGTGGTGCACAGCGCTTTACCCTGACTTATTCACCTGAAGAACGGTATGCCAGCTACGCGCAACTGATTGTGGAAACGCCGGACAAGCAGACTCAGCATCAGCGCATGGGCGAGGTGGAGGCGGCACTTGAACGTTACCACCCTGACGTCGACTACAAAATCATGCCGCTGGAAGTCGGCCCCGCGCCCAAGGCCAAGCTTGAAGCGCGGCTCTACGGCAGCGACCCTGAGGTGCTGCGCCAACTTGGTGCCGACGTCGAGGCGCTGTTCCATGAAGAGCCCTTGGCGACCAGTGTGCGACAAAGTTGGCGCAACCGGGTGCAAGTCATCAAACCGGTATTTCTCGAAGATGCCGCACGTCGCCTCGGTGTCACTCGCGCCGGCCTGGCCGATACCCTGGCGCTCAATACCAGTGGCGCCCAGGTGGGTATCTACCGCGATGGCAGTGACCTGATTCCGATTATCGCCCGGGCGGCGCCCGGGCAGCGTCACGACGTCGATAACTTCGGTTCATTGAATGTCTGGAGCGAGGAGCGCGGTCGCTATATTGCGGCCGACCAGGTCATCGAGCAGGTCACCACCCAGGTCGCCGACCCGCTGATATTGCGCCGCAATCGTCAGCGCATGCTGGCGGTGTATGCCGAGCCGCATCCGCTGAGCGGCGTTACCGCAGCGAGCGTTCTGGAGCGGATTCGACCCGAGGTCGAGGCGCTTGAATTGCCCCCGGGCTACCGGCTGGAATGGGGCGGCGAGTACGAAACCGCGGGCGAAGCGCAGAGTGGTTTGTTCGCCTCCCTGCCGCTGGGGCTGGTGGTCATGTTCATCATCACGGTGGTGCTGTTCAACAACCTGCGCCAGGCACTGGCGATCTGGTCGCTGGTACCGCTGACGATAATCGGCGTGGTGGGGGCTCTGTTGCTGACCGGCTTGCCTTTCTCGTTCATGGCGCTGCTGGGAACCCTGAGCCTGATCGGCATGGTGCTCAAGAACGCCATTGTGCTGGTCGAGGAAATCAACGTGCAGTTGCCACTACACGAGCATCGTTACCATGCCGTGGTGCGTGCAGCGGTAAGCCGCGTGCGCCCGGTAGCCATGGCGGCGCTGACCACCATGCTGGGCATGATTCCGCTGATCAACGATGCGTTTTTCTCCAGCATGGCCGTGGCCCTGATCGGCGGCCTGGGGGTGGCAACGCTATTGACGCTGGTGGTGCTGCCGGTGGTGTATTGCGTGCTGTATCGCATTCGGATACAGGCATAATGGCTTGGCTTGAGCGTTAAGCCATTGGAACCTGGAGCAGAGCACAACAAAAAACGGCCACTTGCTCGATGAGCTAAGTGGCCGTTTTTATTGAATTTTTTGGTCGGAATAGCAGGATTCGAACCTACGACCTCTGCCTCCCGAAGGCAAAACTCATAGATTGCCAGTGATAACGACAGACAAGAAAAGTCCTTATTATCAGGCAGGTTACACCTTTATCTTATTCCTCCTTGTATATCGTTGTTAGTGGTTATAGACTCCAATTGCAGTTACCAAAGTGGTGACGAATAGGGGCCGAGCATGATAACCACTGATCGCCAGATCCAAGCATTGAAGCCAGAAGAAGCCGTTTATTGGGAGGCCATCAAGTCTCCCCATGGCGGCGGCCTGGCTATTCGCGTTCAGCCGACTGGATCCAAGAGCTTTTACTATCGTTTTCGCCACAATGGTAAGCAAGACTCCTTTTCACTTGGCCGCTATCCCAGCGTGACGCTTCAGGATGCTCGGGAGGCTCACAGCGAGGCCGCCAAGCTGCTAGCTGATGGGATCAACCCTAAGCGCGTGAAGAGGGAGCGCAAGACAAAGAACCAAGCGGCATGGACAGTGCGAGAGCTGTTCGAGAAATGGATCGTCAGTTATGCCAAGGCCCCATCCAATCGCACCAAGCGCCCGCCGTCTGAAACTGTGGTGGAGCAAACGCGGTGGCGGTGGGGATACTACCTTGATGCTCGGCTTGGGGACTTCCTGGTTAAGCGAGTGGACAGCCAGCACGTTAAAGGCGTGATAGCCGAAGTGGCAGAGGATCAGAGCCGGGAGCAGGCTCGCAAGTGCCTAACCATGCTGCGTGGCATGTTCGACTTCGCAGAGACTCGGGGGCAAGTGGAGATCAATCCGGCCCAGGGTATCCAGCCGTCGAAGATCGGAGCCTCCAAGGCCGCACCTCGGGAGCGCAAGCTCGACTTAAAAGAATTGCGCCGCCTATGGATCGCCATTGATGAAACGCATCTTGCCGAGTCTACCGCCGCTGCATTGAAGTTCTTGATCCTGACTGGCCAGCGCCGTGGCGAGCTGCTGTTAGCCAAGTGGCAGTTCATCGACCTGGATGAAGGTGTCTGGATCATGCCCGCCGCCGATACCAAAAACCGCAAGGCTCATACCGTCTACCTGTCCGATGCCGCCAAGGATCTTTTACGATCCCTTCACCGGCACGGGGAGTATGTTTTCCATGGGCGCGTGGAAGGCCAGCCAATAGGCGCAAGCTCTATCACCACCGCAATGATGAGGCTGCAAGGCAGGAAAGGCCGCGAGAGAGACGAGAGCGCTCCCCTAAGCGACGTTGTGCCGTTCTCGGTACACGACTTGCGTCGGAGCTTTGCCACCGGCCTTGGCGAGTATTGCGCCGTTCAGCCGCACATTGTCGAGCGCATGTTGAATCACGTTCCCGAAGATAGTTTGGTCGCCACGTATCAGCGAGCCGGGTATGCCGAAGAACAGCGGCTTGCCTGGCAGGCATGGGGGGATCTAATCGCCAGCCAAGTGGCCAGAGATGCGGAAAACGTCGTTCCGATGAAAAGGGCGGTAAAGTGACTTTTTCAGAAAAGCGCCGGGTAGGGTGCCTACAGAACCATGCGACACGCAAAGGAGCTAATTCGCTGCTAACTGATGGCAATGTCTATATGTGGTATGTAAAGCCCGAAAAGAGATCTATATGGTGGAAAGTCAAGTCTATACTTCGTCCGTGCATTCCATATACTAGTCAATGCAGATCAGTAATAACGCTGGGGAACAATCCAGTGAAATGAGGCTAGGGCCTCCAACCGCCAAGAAGGAAAAGCCCTAGTCATCACGAACCGCCAGCAAGCGGAAAGGTTTTGCAGATGCTCAACAGCGAGACGCAAAAAACCTTAAGCCCGACGCGCCAACGTCGGCAGGTAATCTGCGTAATTTATGCTAGAGAGCATGGGCCAGTGCGTAAAGGCATTGGCTTACTTTCTAGTGTAGCTTCCATGCTTAAATTTAAGCAATAGCTACGCTGCTATTCTGTGATTCCTTTCCTACCTGCTGGCCTCTGAAAGTGGAGGTCGGACATGTCCGCCAACCCTGCAAGAAAGTGCCTAGCAGAGCGCCAAGCCGCTGAATACCTAGGCTTTGCACCCGCAACCCTTCGCCAGAGCCGCCACACCGGCAAGCTCGCAGGCGTCTGCGCCCCAAAGCACATTAAACTGGGTCGGAGCGTCAGATATTACGCGTCAGATCTTGATACCTGGCTGAAAAGTACGGAGGTGTCAGCATGATTCTTAATGCTGCCCAGCTCCGCCGCGCCGCCCTCAAAGGTGCTGCCGACTATATCGAGGGATCCACCCACGCCACCCGCGCCTACTCCGCCCCGGAGCAGTTTGATAAAGACTTCGGGGGTGAGCTATGAAGAATCAGATCCGTATCGCCGCTGCTGCGGTGGCGCTTGTTCAGGCCGAGCGTGCCGTTGATGAAGCTAAGGAAGAGTATTCTTTCACCCTAACGAATTACTTCTCTAAACACGGTCGCCCTGATGGTCGAATGACCGCTGATGACCCGCGTTTTGAAAGCGCCCGGCGAGCTACCGAACCACGCTATCAGGAACTCCAGCGTCTCAAGCGCCGATTCTACCGCGCCCGCCAGAAACTCCGCCTGGAAGTAGGTCGAGCCGGGGGTGGTCTATGCAGCTAAAAACAAAAACGCCCGACCGAAGCCGAGCGCAAAAGAATCAAATCCAAGCGCATGATAGCACGCCCTGCGATTTTACTGCACTGATGGAGCCGGTAGCGCGGGAATTGTTGGGCGATCCAAACGCAGAGCTTACCAAAGGCGACAATCTGCGTTTTGGTACGCACGGCAGCATGGCTGTGGATATTGAAGCGGGCCGCTGGTTCTCACATGAAGAGGACGTCGGCGGAGGCGTTCTCGACTTGTTAGCGCATGAGCTAAACCTCAGTACCCGTGCCGAGCAATTGCGCTGGCTAGAGAGTAACGGGTTCAAGGAGCGCACTGACGCCAAAGCCAAATCCCGCATAGTCGAGACTTACGATTACGCTGATGAAGACGGCACGCTGCTTTTTCAGGCGGTACGCATGGAGCCTAAGAGCTTCCGTCAGCGCCGCCCGGATGGCAACGGCTGGAAGTGGAGCGTCAAAGGCGTTCGGCAGGTGCCGTACCGATTGCCCGACCTATTGGCGAACCAAGACGCGCCGGTTTTTGTTGTGGAAGGCGAGAAAGATGCTGACCGCCTCGCCAAGCTGGGATTGCTCGCCACCTGTAATGCAGGCGGTGCCGGTAAGTGGACAAATGCACACAGCGAGCCGCTAGCCAATCGTCGCGTGATAGTGCTACCCGATAGCGATGTAGCGGGCCGTGACCATGCCGAAAAAGTGCGCGCCTCCCTGGAAGCCGTCGGCGCTCAAGTGCGTGTCGTGGCGTTGGCTGGGCTGCCTGAAAAGGGTGATGTTTCTGACTGGCTAGACAGCGATGGTAGTAAAGAGGCATTGCTCGAACTCCTCAAAAGCCGCGATTACGACTTGCCAGTACCGGCAGGGGATGTTGCTACCGCGCCCGCATTAGCCCCGGCAGGTGATGAGGATGGCGAGAAACAAGCGCAATCTGACAAGATCGTCGGTTTTGTTCAGGCATACCATGAGCTATTCCATGATGTGAATGACGTGGCCTATGCTCGCAGCCGCGATACCGGCGAGGTTCGGCCATTATCGAGCAAGGCGTTCCGGCACTGGCTCACGGCAGCTTTTTATAAGCAGGAAGAAAAGGCGGTTCGAGACCAGTCTTTACGCGAGGCCCGCATGACGCTGGAAGGGCTGGCGATGCAGGAACAGCGCACTGTTTTTGTGCGCGTCGCCAAGGCCAATAAAGAGTATTGGCTCGACCTCGGCATGGCTGGCAATAGTAAGGCCGTCAAGATCCGCCCAGGGCATTGGGAAGTTGTCGAGCATCCCGGCGACATTATGTTTTGCCGTTCGGAAAGCGCCCAACCACTACCTGAACCAACCCATGGCGGAAGTATCGACGGGCTGTGGAATATCGCCAATATCCCTCCGCAATCGCGCCTGCTGGTGGTGGCCTGGCTCGTAGAGTGCCTGAGAATTGACACGCCTTATCCGGTGGTGGAATTACTTGGCGAGCAAGGGAGCGGGAAGAGTGGCACGCAGTCCGCGTTGCGTCAGCTAGTTGATCCCAACGCAGCCGACCTGCGAGGCGTGCCGAAATCAGCGGAAGACTTGTTTGTCAGTGGGGGAGTTAACCACACCATCAGCATGGAAAACGTCAGTCATCTTCCGGCACAACTACAGGATGCCTTATGCGTGGTGGCGACTGGTGGAGGCTTTGCCCGTAGAAAGCTGTATAGCGACAGTGAAGAGACGGTAATCACGCTCAAGCGTCCAGTGATCCTAAATGGCATTGCCGCCGCTGTGACTCAGCAAGACCTAGTGAGCCGCACTATCACAGTGGAGTTGCCGGTAATTCAAAGCGCTCAGACAAAGGACAGTCTCGAAGAGGCGTTCGAGTCTAACCGCCCCGGCATTATTGGCGCATTGCTCGACATTACCGCCAAGGCGTTGGAGTACCTGCCGGAAATGTCACTTCCCGCTGCCGAGCGTCCGCGCCTGGTGGAGTTCGCCTATCTGGGCATGGCCGTTGCTAAGGCGATGGGGGAGGATCCGGCCAAGTTCATGGAGCAATTCAACGTCGCTCGTCAAGACGGCCTGGAGCGCACCCTGGATGCTAGCCCGGTGGCAACGGCTGTTAGGGACTGGGCAGAAATTCATCCGGGCGAAGTGAGAGACCACCCCGCAAAATATTGGCTCACCTTACTCGAAGACTATAAGCCGAGAGGCTGTGAGTCGTGGCCGCGCTCAGCTAAAGGGCTGGGGGATGCCATGCGACGTGCCGCCCCGGCGCTGCGCCAACTTGGGATTGAGTGCCAGTGTCTCGGGAAGATTGGCGGCGCTGTGAAATGGCGCGTAGGAATGGCCAGCAAAAGAAACTCATGGGATCCAAGTCCTGCAAGTCCTGAAGTCCTGGCAGATGAGCATGGGGAGCAGGACATTAGGACTTCTAGGACTTCATATCAAAGAGTTTCTTTAGGTGCTGAAGATGCGGAGGTCTTTTAATGGCTGCTATAGATTACCTCAACCGGCTAGGTCTTCACGTTGAGCCGCTTCCCGGCAACCGCATATCAGTCTGGCCAGTCGATAACATAACCTCAGACGTTCGTGTCTGGATCCGTGAGCATAAACCCGACTTGCTGCGTGAACTATTGGCCGCCAATGACAATACGCGCATAGCTTGGCGCGTCGTGCGAAACGGCAAACCTATGACCATGCTCGGCAAGGTGATGACGTATGAAGAGGCGTTAGAGTCTGCCCAGGGCCGCTGGCCACGTGACGATATCCGCGTCGAGCATAACTACTAGACCCGCTGCCCATCGAAGCCCACCAATGCGTGGGCTTTTTGTGCTTAGCGTCCGCCATGGCGTTGCTAGGAACGGCATGCACACCTAGCGCTGCTTTGATTAATTTTCGGGAGCCATGCTTACTAATGCTTTTTTATTGCTTTATTCATTGATTAACCCTAAAAGCTGGGATAACGTAGTACGCGTAATACGCGAACACAGGAATATAGCAATGCCCGATAACATGAGCCATTTAAGCGTAAGAGTGCCGCAATCAACACGCGATGCACTGGACGAGCTAGCCCGCAAGCGCCGCATGGAAAGCGGGGAGGATGTTCGCCTTGCTGACATGGTTCGGGCTGCACTGGACGAATACGTGAAGCGTCACAAGGCGTAGAACGAAAGCGCCCCCGGCAATCTGCTGTAACAGATCCCGAGGGCATGACACCGCGAACCTTTGGAGAGAACCCGCGATGCAAGGCAATACTACCACACTGCCGTCGATGAACAGCGCCCAGCTAGGCCGTCTACTGGACGTTCTCGAACCATTCAGGGCTGAACCAATCACGCCCGCTATCGTGGCGCTCGCCGCCGCCCTTATTCGCAAGGAAGCTAAATAATGACCGCACAACAGATCGACAACATCGAGCTTCATTCCCAACGTGCATGGGCGCTCGCGTCAATGCTGCAAACGTACCTGAGCCAAGGCACTGATGAGCCTAGCCGGGAAGTGATGAGCGGCGCTGTAGCGGAAATATGGGAACGCCTGGACGCCATCGGCGCCGAGCTTCACCGTAAGCCAGTGGAGGAAGTCGCATGATGAACGAGAGCGATTTGGCAGCCATGATCCAATTCTCAAGTAATAACGCATGGAGCCAGCTAATCGACCTGCGTGATTACATTGAAATGGATGATACAGTTAGCCGAGATGAAGCACTGGCTGAAGCCCTTGGCTTGGTAGAAGTCGTGAGAGATTATGCCGCTCGCCTTAATGGAGATTTTAGCTATATGCCTGATGCAAGCCTGGAACCTGCGTTAGATGCTGAGTTTGAAGTCATCAAGTAACGACCTAGCGACAGCACCGCTCCACCAATGACCCGGCCATTCAGCGCCGGGTTTTTTGTGCCTGAACGTCTGCCATGGCGTTGAAGACAAGCGGCTGTTTCAGTGTGAAACCATGGGGTTATATACAGTATAATGGGCAGGGTTAATCGCTGATTCAAAAGGGAAATCCGCCATGATCGACGCCGCTATCGCATTGCTGGAAATGACCCCGCCAAGCTGGCAAGAAGATGCCGCGACTCGCCGGGAGCTTGCTCGGCTGCGTGATGACGTTCACAGATACCGGGTGGCAGAAGGTTATGACGCTGATGAAGCACGCCGGGTGGGGGCTTATGTGACCGACCGCGTGGATAGAATTACCCGTTTCCTGAATGGCGAACGATGCAGCGGCCACAAGTCCCGATACCCAAGTTTTCGACCCCAGGGGGGTATGTGATGAAGCGACAGCGAGCAAAGCCAACTCAGCGAGCAATCGCCGGATACTACGCCCTGGTTCGCAGCGCCGCCGATGAAGGTGACGACGCTAAGCCAGTCAAGCCTCAACAACGCCAACTGAGCGATGAAGTACAACCTCCGCTCAAAGTGTGATTAGCGTCACAGTTTCCGCGCACCGATGCCGAGCACTCCAATGTGCCACGAGAACGCTGACCCCGGCTTACGGCTAATTTTCGGCATTGCCTATCCGCGTTTCGTTTCGCAAGTCGCTGCCCAATTCACCATGACGACAAGCGCTTGCTCGGCAATCGCGCTGGCTTTATGCGCTGGGGAAAACGCTAGGTTCCTCTAAGCGACTACCCACAGCCACGGTGGCTCCGAGCGCCCGGATAGAGGCTGGTTTTCGAGTTTGCAGGGCCACCACCACCGCTTGATTCAAAGCCGCGTGACAAGCCGCGTTGGTGCCTTCTCGCCTGCGGATGCACTACCGCCCCATTTCACCACCTCGCCTATCGACAACCTCCGCTGACCACCACCTGGAGCGCATGAACCTTATGCGTCTGGCTGCGTGGCTGATAATCACAAAATCTTATGCAAAACAATGCGATAAAGTCGAATTAGCCTTAAATAGCTGGTAATATGTACTGTATATGCAAACAGTGGTGACAGGATGGCAAAAAGAGGCTTACAGGCCAGTCCAACACGAGAGCGCCGCCGGGAAATGTCTCGCATGCTTTCCGAAATGGCTGATGCCGGTGATGTGAACGCCGCCGGGTGGCTGCTGCTGCTTTCAGAGATCCGCAACCAACAGAAATCGAAGCGAGGTATGGAAAATGTTCGGAATTGATAGCAACGCATCCGCCTGGAAAAGCTGGATTGAGCAACGTCAGAAGGCGCGTGAGGCCCACAGCGCCGTTCGCGTGTCAGAGGCAGAGAATCGGCACAAGACTGCCCAGGCGAGGCTCTATCACCTCCTGCGTGAGCTTTCCCCAGCTGGATCGTGGGTAAGTCAGCCGCCCACTGATGACGAAGTATCGCGGGAAATGAACAAGCTGAACGCACGAGTTGAGCACTACCAAAAGCTGGGAGCGGGAGGTAAGACCGGCCTGGCTGCGCACCGTCACGAGCTGGACAAGTTGGAATCGGCAGGCACCGAAGAAAAGGATGCCGCCGCCGCCCTGGTTGACGCACAGAAGCGCGAGGCAGTGACCCGTGACGCACTCGAAAAGATCGAATCCAGCATGCCCGCTGCCACACCGAAAGCACTGAGCGCGCTGGCAAGTGAGATCGCGTCTCGGCAGAAACAGATCCAAAAGATCGACGCCGCTATCGACGGCATGCAGGACGAAAGCGGGCATGCCAGCTTGATCGAAGTCGAGGCCATTGATGCAGCCGCCGCCGTTGACGCCATGGAAGCTGATGCGTTGCTAGGCGAGGTATCCAAGGCCGATATGAGCACGGCATCGACGCGACTGGCCAAGGCCCGCAAGGCAGCCGAGACCGCCCGCCAACAAGCCGACAAGCAAGCCAGCGCCCGCCGTGGACTGGAGTTCCGGCGTGATGCGTTCGAGGCAGAGGTTGCCGAACTGGATGAGATCCGTACCGCCGCTGCGTTCGAGCTTGGTCGGGTAGAGCTTGCCCAGGCAGAGGCCGCACTGCTGGACGCCTTGAGCGGTGATCGACTGCAACCGCTGATGGATGCCGTCAATCGCGCCCGTAGCGAGCTGAACGCCAACGCGCCGGAAGGCACGGCGTACTCCACCGCCCGCTTGAATATCGAACTCCCGTTTCTCTACGAAATCACCATGAAATTAGGCCATCTAGAGTTTTGACCATTATTCGCATCAATGCCCGACTGAGGTAGCGCCAAAGCGGATTATTCAGCGAGTGCCGCTGTCATCAAAACCCTGAACGCCTACGGATCGTGTTCCATTCCTCCATGATCGCGGTAGGCACCTTGCAAGACCCCTCGCCAGATCCCGCTCTGCCATCCAGCAACACCTCCATGCCCACTTGCCATTCGAGTGACGCGGTACGCAGCATGGCGCGAACAATCCACCGCGCTTTTCGCCTGGCTCACTGCGTTTCGGTTTGCATTGTGTGATTACCAACGTGGTTACGGTTTCCATTCAGCAAAAGAAAAGGGCCTACGCGTTAACGTAAGCCCTTGAATTCTTTGGTCGGAATAGCAGGATTCGAACCTACGACCTCTGCCTCCCGAAGGCAGCGCTCTACCAAGCTGAGCTATATTCCGATATTGCACCAAGCCACTGTGTGGCTCGACGGTGGTGGATAATACGCATTCTCTTGAGGCTTTTCAAGCCTTTTGGGGACAATCCGTTGCGTTTACGCCTTGCGATCCACGGCGAGGCGGGCCAGCTCAGCCATGCTGTCGCGGTAAGGGCTGGGGGGAATAATTACCAGTTGTTCCAAGGCTTTGGCCGCCATTTCCTCAGCGCGGGCTCGCGTGTATTCCAGGGCGCCGGTGGCATTGACGATATCCAGCACAGCGTCAAGTTGGTCGAGCCCGCCCTGGCGAATGGCTCGGCGAATCAACTTGGCCTGTTCCGGGGTACCATTGGCCATGGCGTGGATCAACGGCAGGGTGGGTTTGCCTTCGGCCAGATCATCTCCCACGTTCTTGCCCATGGCCGTGGCGTCGCCCTGGTAGTCGAGCAGATCGTCGATCAATTGGAAGGCCAGGCCCAGGTAGCGGCCGTAATGCTGTAGCGCGCTTTCCTGCTCCGGCGTGGCATCGGCGAGCACGGCGCCACTGTGGGAGGCCGCCTCGAACAGCATGGCGGTCTTGCCCTGAATGGTTTCGAAGTACTCGGCTTCCGAGATGTTCGGATTGCCCACGTTGGTCAGTTGCTGAACTTCGCCCTCGGCGATCACGCAGGTGGCGCTGGAGAGAATGCTCATGATGCGCATCGAGCCGACGGTCACCATCATCTGGAAGGAGCGCGAATAAAGAAAGTCGCCGACAAGCACCGAGGGTGCGTTGCCCCAGGCCTCATTGGCGGTTTTCTTGCCACGGCGCATGTGAGACTCATCGACCACGTCGTCGTGCAGCAACGTCGAGGTGTGCATGAACTCGATCAGCGTGGCCAGGGTGATGTGCTTGTCCTGTGCATAGCCCAGCGAACGGGCGGCCAGCAACACCAGCAAGGGACGCAAACGTTTTCCGCCGCTTTCGATAATGTACTGGCCGATGGTTTCCACCAGCGGGATCTTGGAGGCGAGCTGTTCGATAATCGTACGATTGACTGCCGCGAAGTCATCCGCCACCACGGCGTGCAGCGGAGAAGGGGAAGGGCTGGCAGGCTGGGAGGACGAGGCTGTGGCTGACATGAGTTCCATCATCGCGGGCAGTGGAGGCGGCAATGGCCGACTGTATTTCGGGTCATGCTATGGGGCTACCCGTGAGGCGTCAAGGCGATGAGGGTTTCTCGTTGACGACAGGGTGGCCGTTGTGTTGATGATAGTTGTGGTAGGTGGCAATTGTCGTTATAATCCGCGACCCACTCATCATGCTCCCTGTCAGATGGTTGCCAAAAGAGGCGCCACTCGCCGCAGGTCGATCAAGAGCGATTCCCCGATGAGAGCCGGAACGCCCGGCATTCACGACAGTCCCGGAGAGAGACATGTACGCAGTTATCAAAAGCGGCGGTAAGCAGTACCGTGTTAAGGAAGGCCAGACGCTCAAGCTCGAGAAGCTGGAAATTCCTACCGGTGAAAGCATTGAATTTGATGAAGTGCTGATGGTTGCCGACGGCGAAGACGTCAAGATCGGTGCACCGATGCTGGAAGGTGCCAAAGTGGCCGCGGAAATCGTGTCTCACGGCCGTGGCGACAAGATCACCATCATCAAGTTCCGTCGTCGTAAGCACAGCATGAAGCGTCAGGGCCACCGTCAGTGGTTCACTGAAGTCAAGATTACTGGAATTTCCGCGTAAGCGGCCAATTCTTCTAGATCAACTTGCCATAGGAGATTTTGCAATGGCTCATAAGAAGGCAGCCGGCTCCACGCGTAACGGTCGCGATTCCGAATCCAAACGCCTTGGCGTCAAGTTGTATGGTGGCCAGGCGGCAATTGCCGGCAACATCATCGTGCGTCAGCGCGGCACCAAGTTCCACCCCGGCGCCGGTGTGGGTCTGGGTCGCGATCACACACTGTTCGCATTGAACGATGGCGTGATCAAGTTCGAGACCAAGGGTCCGAAAAATCGTAAGTTTGTCAGCGTCGTTTCTGCATAAACGCCTGAACCTGCGATAAGAAAGGCCCCGCCATGGCGGGGCCTTTTTGTCCCTCATTGTTTTTCAAGTGCTTGTTTTCAAGTGCATTTTTTTCAAGTGCGCGTTTTTTTTAAGTACACGTTTTTATGTGCCTGAATGACTCTTTCAGGTACAGGGCGGCGGAAGCGGCCAGGAGAGAGAACCATGCAATTCGTCGATGAAGCCTCGATCATTGTTGAGGCGGGGAAAGGCGGGAATGGCTGTCTGAGCTTTCGCCGCGAGAAGTACGTGCCCAGGGGTGGTCCGGATGGCGGCGATGGCGGCCATGGCGGAAGCGTTTACCTGATTGGGGACGATGCGCTCAATACCTTGATTGACTTCAAGTTTCAGCGCTTTTACAAAGCCGAGAACGGCCAGGGCGGCATGGGTCGTCAGATGAGCGGCAAGGCAGGCGAAGACCTGCACGTCAAGGTGCCGGTGGGTACCACGGTCATCGACGAAGATACCCTGGAAGTGATCGCCGACGTTACCGAAATCGGCCAGGTGGTTCTGGTGGGGCAAGGTGGGCGTCGAGGTCTGGGCAATATTCATTTCAAATCCTCGACCAACCGCGCGCCGCGCAGAATCACTCCGGGAACGGAAGGCGAGCGCCGTAACTTGCGTCTGGAAATGAAGGTGATGGCGGATGTCGGCTTGCTGGGCATGCCTAACGCCGGCAAGTCCACCTTGATTCGCTCGGTTTCAGCGGCCAAGCCCAAGGTGGCCAATTATCCTTTCACCACCCTGGTGCCCAATCTGGGTGTGGTGAAGCTCGGCCTGCACGAACACTTCGTGATGGCGGATGTGCCGGGCTTGATCGAAGGCGCTTCCGACGGCGCCGGCCTGGGCTTGCGCTTTCTCAAGCACCTGACCCGTACCCGCTTGCTGTTGCATGTGGTGGACGTGGCGCCATTTGATGAATCCGACCCGGTCGAGGCCGCCGAGGCGATTATCCATGAGTTGGGGCAGTTTTCCCGGACACTCGCCGAGCTGCCTCGCTGGCTGGTGCTCAATAAGCTGGATCTGCTGCCGGAAGAGGATCGCCAGGCGGTGGGCGATGAAATCGTCCAACGCCTGGGTTGGGAAGGGCCGGTATTTCGTATCTCGGCAATCAGCAGTGAAGGCACCGACGCCCTGGTGCAGGCGGTACACCGCTGGCTCACCGAGCAGCAGCGCCTCGAGCATGAAGATGAAGAGATCCGTGCCCGCGAGCAGGAAATGCGTCGGCGCATGGAAGAAGAGTCCGTCGCCCGTACCGAAGCGCGCCTGGGGCGTCGACGCAAGCCCGCCGAAGGTGAGGAGAGCGACGACGACTTCGATGACGATGATTACGATGTCGAGGTCGAATACGCACCCTGACAGAAGAGTAATGGGATGAGGCTTTCGGGAGATAAGCGGTGAGCGATGAGCAAGGCCTCGGGCGCGAAGCGTTAGTACAGGCCAGGCGTGTGGTGATCAAGATCGGCAGCGCCTTGCTGACCAATGACGGCCGTGGGCTGGATGAAGCGGCGATTGGTGGCTGGGTCGACCAGGTGGCCGCCCTGCATCGTCGCGGCATCGATGTGGTGCTGGTGTCATCCGGCGCGGTGGCGGCGGGCATGGTGCGCCTGGGCTGGCAGGTAAGGCCGAGCGCGGTGCATGAACTGCAGGCCGCCGCCGCGGTAGGTCAGAACGGCTTGACGCAGTGCTACGAGCAGCATTTTTCCCGGCACGGCCTGGTCACCGCCCAGGTGTTGCTGACCCACGATGACCTTTCCAACCGCAAACGTTACCTCAATGCGCTTTCCGCACTGCGCACCTTGGTCGACTTGCGCGTGGTGCCGGTGATCAACGAAAACGATACCGTGGTTACCGATGAAATCCGCTTTGGTGACAACGATACCTTGGGTGCGCTGGTCGCCAATCTGCTGGAAGCCGATGCCTTGATCATTCTCACCGATCAGGAAGGCTTGTTCGATGCCGACCCGCGCCACGACCCCAACGCAAGGTTGATTAGCGAAGGCGACGCCGACGACCCGGCCTTGGCGGCGGTGGCCGGTGGCGGCGGCGCGCTGGGGCGTGGCGGCATGAGCACCAAGGTGCGCGCCGCCACCTTGGCCGCTCGTTCGGGGGCGGTGACTGCAATTGCCAGTGGACGCCAGGCGAATGTGATCACCCGACTGGTGGATGGCGAAACCCTGGGTACCTTGTTGCGCCCCAAGCAGGCCCCCATGGCGGCACGCAAGCGCTGGCTGGCCGGGCAACTGCAAGTGCGTGGCAGGCTGACGCTGGATGCCGGTGCGGTAAACGTCTTGCGCGGCCAGGCCAGTCTGCTTCCGGTGGGCGTCACGGCGGTTTCCGGGAGTTTCGTGCGCGGTGACATGGTGGTGTGTGTCGACGAGCGAGGTGAACCGGTAGCGAAGGGGCTGGTCAATTATGGTGCCGACGATGCCCGGCAGCTCCTGGGCCAGCCGAGCCATCAGATAGAAGCCATTCTGGGCTACGTCGAAGCGCCGGAGCTTATCCATCGTGACAACCTGGTGGTGCTTTGAGGCGGGATGATGGCGCTGGCAAGGCTGAAAACAGCGTGATAGAATGCGCCAACCTCTCAGACAAGACCCGTGAACAGGCAGCTTGAACGACAATGCCTGTTGCACTTTATGGCTCATCAATCGTTAGACGATGGTTAGCCAAATCAAACGGTTATTACGCAAAGGCTGTGTGTCAGCAGTCGGCTAATAGTTAATCCGTCGTCCTAGACGACAACCTTTATTCTCCAAGGAGATACTCAGTGGCGAACAGCAAGCAAGCACGCAAGCGCGCCCGCCAGGCCGAGAACCGTCGCGTCCTGAAATCCAGCCAGCGCAGCATGGTCCGCACTTATATCAAGCGCGTGATCAAGGCGATCAGCACCGGCGACCACGCCCAGGCGATGGAGCAGTTCAAAGCCGCTCAGCCAGTGATCGACCGTATCGCTGACAAGGACGTGCTTTCCAAGAAGAAAGCCGCACGCCTGAAGAGCCGCTTGAACAAGCGTATCAAGGCACTGGCGGCGTAAGCCGGCAAGCGCCATAAAAAACCGGCTGAGGCCGGTTTTTTTGTGTCTGGATGATCTCGTCAACTACCTCGCCCTTAAGGGACGAGGCTTGTGACAACAAGCCCGGTTGACCAGCCTAAGCCCGCCTGACAAGGACAGTCGAAAGGGGCTACGTGTGCAACAGGTCGTTAGGACTCACCCCTCCGTGCTTCCTCAGCGGTGGGCTCTGAAAGGTCACGATCATGCTGGCGCAAGGTAAAGCGCCGAAGGTTTTGATCGCCGCGCAAGCGGGGGCCGGTTGCACACCTTGGCGAGGGGAGATAGGGGCGTAAGCCCCGCGTTACTAGGCCTTTACGGGCAGAGCTTAACGGCCCAGCAGGTGGAAAGCCTGCACCCTAATTCAGCACGGTGATGGCGACGCCCATCACTTGACGCACATCCTTAACTAAAAAGGAGGCGCGGACAGGGAACACCGAGTCGTGTGCTGCACGACGCGCTATCCCTCCCGGCACTAAAAGTGCCGGGTATCCCGCGCAATATCTGATGATCTCATGAGCTCCTCTCAGCAAGCCGATGCCTCTCCGCCGTCCGCTTCGCCACCCCCACGCCGGGGGTTGATGCGTTCAGGCCTGATCGTCAGCGCCATGACCATGCTTTCACGGGTGATGGGGTTGGTGCGTGATGTCGTGGTTGCCACGTTCCTGGGTGCCGGAAATGGGGCGGATGCCTTCTTTGTGGCATTCAAAATTCCCAATTTCCTGCGCCGTCTGTTTGCCGAAGGGGCGTTCAACCAGGCGTTCGTGCCGGTGCTGTCGGAATATTCCACCCAGCGAACCCAGCAAGAAATCCGTGAGCTGCTCAATGCCGTGGCGGGGAGTCTCACCGCCGTACTGGCGTTGATTACCGCCGTGGCGATGGTTGCGGCTCCTTGGCTGGTGTGGGTGTTTGCCCCCGGCTTCGGGCGTGACCCGGAAAAGTTGGCGCTCACTGCGGACATGCTGCAGCTGACGTTTCCGTATCTGCTGTTGATCTCGCTCACGGCATTTTCGGGTAGCGTGCTCAATACCTGGAACCGCTTTGCGGTGCCGGCCTTCACCCCGGTGCTGCTCAATCTCTCCTTGATCGGTTCGGCACTGTTATTGATGCCATTGATGAAAGAGCCGGCCATGGCGCTGGCCTGGGGGGTGCTGATAGCCGGGGCGGCGCAGCTGGTATTCCAGGTGCCGTTCTTGTTGCGCCTGGGCTTGATGCCGACGCCTTGGCCCAACTTTGCTCATGAAGGGGTGAAGCGGATACTCAAGCTGATGGTGCCGGCCCTGTTCGGGGTGTCGGTATCCCAGATCAATTTGCTGCTGGATACCGTCCTGGCCTCATTGCTGGCGGCCGGGAGTGTTTCCTGGCTTTACTATTCGGACCGCCTGGTGGAGTTGCCGCTGGGGGTGTTCGGGGTGGCCATTGGTACGGTGATTCTGCCGGCGCTTTCCAGACGGCATGCCGAGCAGTCTGCGGATCATTTTGCCGCCATGCTCGACTGGGCCATTCGGACCGTGCTGCTGCTCGGCTTGCCTGCCGCCTTGGCGTTGGCGATTCTTGCCGAGCCGCTGCTGATAACGCTGTTTCATTATGGGGCGATGACCGACCACGACATCGCCATGGCGGCGATGAGCCTGCGTGCCTACTCCTTCGGGTTAGTGGCCTTCATGTTGATCAAGGTGCTGGCACCGGGGTTTTTCGCGCGCCAGGATACCGCGACACCGGTGAAAGTGGGTATCGTGGCGATGGTCGCCAATATGGTGCTCAACCTGATGTTGATCTGGTCGTTGGCGCATGCGGGGCTGGCGTTGGCCACCGCGCTTTCGGCGTTTCTCAACGCGGGGCTGCTGGGGTATCTGTTGCACAAGCAGAAAGTACTGGTGTTTCAGCCTGGCTGGGGGCGTTATGGTGTGCAGTTGCTGGGCGGCTGCGTACTGATGAGCGCGTTGCTTGGGTGGCTGTCGCCTGCCTGGAATGAATGGTTGGACTGGGGGCTATGGCAACGCATCAGATGGATCAGCCTGTTGGTGGTACTGGGGGCGGGCATTTATTTCGCCTGGCTGGTGGCATTGGGCATGCGCTGGCGACATTTTCGTATCGCCGGCTGAGTAATGCGTCAAGCCATGGCTGCCAGCCGTCGGGCATTTCGTTATAATCGGTGGCCTTTTGTGGGCCACGTCAACCAGGGCTGAACGGATTTCATGCGCGTCATTCGAGGACTGCACAATCTGCGTGAATCGCATCGTGGCTGCGTGGCGACCATCGGCAATTTTGATGGCGTGCATCGCGGTCATCAGGCGATCTTGGAACAATGCCGCGAACATGCGGCACGGCTTGGCGTGCAGGTTACCGTGGTGGTCTTTGAGCCTCAGCCACGTGAGTTCTTTGCCGGTGACCAGGCGCCACCACGCCTGACGCGCTTGCGGGAAAAGGTTCGCTTGCTGGCGGAGCACGGCGCCGAGCAGGTGCTGTGCCTGCCGTTCAATGACGCCCTGCGCAGCCTCACTGCACGGGAATTCATCGATCAGGTGCTGATCGAGGGGCTGGGTGTACGCCACCTGGTGGTGGGGGATGACTTTCGTTACGGTTGCGATCGCCGGGGCGATTTCACCTTGCTGGAGGCGGTGGGGCGCGAGCATGGCTTCGGTGTTGAACACACCCGTACCTTCACCCTGGATGACGAACGGGTTTCCAGCAGCCGGGTACGCACACTGCTCCTGAGTGGCAATTTTTCCGCCACCGCCCGTCTGTTGGGGCGCCCTTACAGCCTGTCAGGGCGGGTGGTGCGTGACCAGCAGCTAGGGCGCACCATCGGCGTGCCCACCGCCAATATCCCCTTGTTGCCCCAATCGCTGACGTTGCGCGGTGTGTACGTGGTGTTCGCCGAACTTGCCGACGGGCGCTATTACGGCGGGGTGGCCAATGTCGGTTGGCGGCCTACGGTCGAGGCGGACCGTCCCACCCTGGAAGTGCATTTGTTCGATTTCGAAGGCGACCTCTATGGCGAACGGCTTACGGTCTATCCTTGCGCGCGGCTGCGCGGTGAAATCAAGTTTGACGGTCTCCAGGCCCTTAAAGCGCAGATAAACCGCGACCAGGCACGCGCACGGGACTACCTGGCGGCGCATCCCTGCTTGGCCGATGGCACCTTTCATCTGGCTGATGGCTCTTTTCCGCTGGCATCCGCGCCGTTGGGGCGTGATGCAGTAACTTCTTCTGAATCTTCGTCGGCGGGACGTTCCGCCGATCATAACGACGGCTGACCGGACTATGGATTACAAGCACACGCTGAACCTGCCCGAAACCGAATTTCCCATGCGCGGCATGCTGCCCAAGCGTGAGCCGGGCCGGGTTTCCCAGTGGCAGGATATGAAGCTCTACCAGCGCCTGCGTGAAGAACGGGCGGGAAAACCACTGTTCGTGCTGCACGATGGCCCTCCTTATGCCAACGGCAGCATTCATATCGGTCACGCCGTCAACAAGATTCTCAAGGATATCATCGTCAAGTCGAAGAACTTGGCGGGTTTCGATGCGCCTTACGTGCCGGGCTGGGATTGCCACGGACTGCCTATCGAACACAAGGTGGAAACCACCCACGGCAAGCACTTGGAACCCGAAAAAGCACGCGGACTATGCCGGGACTACGCCACTGCCCAGATCGAAACCCAGTTGACCGATTTCGTGCGCCTGGGTGTGGTGGGCGACTGGGATAATCCTTACCGCTCGATGGATTACGTCAACGAAGCCGGTGAAATTCGCGCCCTGGCGGACATGGTCAAGGCCGGCTATGTCTTCAAGGGCCTGAAGCCGGTCAACTGGTGTTTCGATTGTGGCTCGGCGCTGGCCGAGGCCGAAGTCGAGTACGCCGACAAGAAATCCGACGCCATCGATGTCGCCTTCCCGGTGGAAGATGCCGACAAGCTGGCCGCCGCCTTTGGTTTGAGCGAACTGCCCAAGCCTGCCGCGGTAGTCATCTGGACCACCACTCCCTGGACGATTCCCGCCAACCAGGCGCTGAACATCCATCCTGAGTTCACCTACGCCCTGGTGGACGTGGGCGAGCGTTTGCTGTTGCTGGTGGAAGACCTGGTGGCCTCATGCCTGGAACGCTTCGGCCTGGAAGGCGAGGTGATAGCAACGGCCAAGGGTGACAGCCTCGATCTGATCAATTTCCGCCACCCGTTTTATGAGCGTCTCTCGCCGGTGTACCTGGCGGAGTATGTGGAAGCCGAGGTCGGCAGTACCGGTATCGTTCACTCGGCGCCCGCCTACGGCATGGACGATTTCGTCACCTGCCGTGAGCACGGCATGAGCTTCGACGATATCGAAAGCCCGGTACAGGGCAGCGGCGTCTATTCCGATGAACTGCCGTTCTTCGGCGGGCAAATGATCTGGAAGGCCAACCCGCATATCATCGAAAAGCTGCGCGAAGTGGGTGCGCTGATGGCGCATACGCCCATCAAGCACAGCTACATGCACTGCTGGCGCCACAAGACGCCGGTGATCTATCGCGCCACCGCCCAGTGGTTCGTGGGCATGGACGTGACAGGCAAGGACGGCAAGACCCTGCGCGAACGGGCGCTTGAAGGTATCGAGGCCACCGAGTTCACGCCCGCCTGGGGCCAGGCGCGTCTGCACTCGATGATCGCCAACCGCCCGGACTGGTGCATCTCGCGCCAGCGCAACTGGGGCGTGCCGATTCCGTTCTTCCTCGACAAGGCCAGCGGCGAACTGCACCCGCGCACCGTCGAGCTGATGGAAGAAGCCGCCAAGCGTGTCGAGAAGGAAGGCATCGATGCCTGGTTCCGTCTCGAGCCCGCCGAGCTTCTCGGCGAAGAAGCGGATAATTACGAGAAAGTCACCGATACCCTAGATGTGTGGTTCGACTCCGGCACCACCCATCGCCACGTGCTGCGCGGCTCGCACCCCCACGGCCACGACCAGGGGCCGATCGCGGATCTGTACCTGGAGGGTTCCGACCAGCACCGCGGCTGGTTCCACTCCTCGCTGCTGACGGGGTGCGCCATCGACGGCCATCCGCCTTATCGTCAACTGCTGACCCATGGTTTCACCGTGGACGCTCAGGGGCGCAAGATGTCCAAGTCGGTCGGCAACGTGGTCGCTCCTCAGACCGTCATGGACAAGCTCGGCGCGGATATCCTGCGCCTGTGGGTGGCCTCCACCGATTATTCCGGTGAAATGGCGGTTTCGGATGAAATCCTCACGCGTACCGCTGATGTGTATCGCCGGATTCGCAATACCTCGCGTTTTCTGCTTTCCAACCTGAATGGCTTCGAGCCGGAACGCGATCAGGTGGCGTTCGAGGACATGCTGGCGCTGGATCAATGGGTGGTGGATCGCGCCGCGCAACTCCAGGCACGCATCGACAAGGCTTATGAAGAGTACCGCTTCCTGGATGTCTATCAACAAGTGCATGGTTTCTGTGCCCGCGAGCTGGGCGGATTCTACCTGGATGTGATCAAGGACCGTCAGTACACCACCCAGGCCGACTCGCTGGCCCGGCGCAGCGCTCAAACCGCGTTGTATCAGGTCGTCGAAGCGCTTTCCCGCTGGGTGGCACCGATTCTCTCCTTCACCGCCGAGGAAATTTACGAGCATATTCCCGGCAAGCGTGGCGACAGTGTGCTGCTGGAAACCTACTACACCGGCCTGGGCATGCTGGACGCAGACGCCTCCATGGGGCGTGATTTCTGGGAGCAGGTGCTGGACGTCAAGCAGGCGGTCAACAAACGCCTGGAAGATGCGCGTAACGTCAAGCTGATCAAAGGTAGCCTTGCCGCCGAAGTGACCTTGTTCGTGGACGATTCTCTGCGCGCCACCCTGGCGAAGCTGGGCGATGAACTGCGCTTCGTGATGCTGACCAGCGACGTGACGCTGGCACCTTTGGCCGAGGCAGGCAGTGCCGAGACCACCGAGCTTGACGGCTTGAAAGTCGCGGTTGCCGCGAGCCCGCACCAGAAGTGCGAACGTTGCTGGCATCACCGTGAAGACGTAGGCACCCATGCCGATCATCCCGACCTCTGTGGTCGCTGTATCAGCAACCTGCCGGAAGGATCGGGTGAAGTGCGTCACTATGCTTGAAGAAAAGCAGCCTAAAGGACAAGGCAAGGAGCCGATGACGGCTGAAAGCGTGCCGCCCATGCGCCAGCCACTGCGCTGGCTGTGGCTGTCCCTGATGGTGATCGTGCTGGATCTGGCCACCAAATATGTCGCCAGCGCCATGCTCGGCTATGCTCAACCGGTGGAAGTGCTGCCGTTTTTCAACTTGACGCTACTGCATAACACCGGCGCCGCCTTCAGCTTCCTGGCAAGCCACCCCGGCTGGCAGCGATGGTTCTTCGCCTTGGTGGCTATCGGGGCCAGTGTGGGTTTGACCATCTGGTTGCGTCGGCTCAAGGCCGATGAAACCCTGTTGGCAGGCTCACTGGCATTGATCATCGGCGGGGCGCTGGGCAATCTGTATGACCGCCTTGTGCATGGCTATGTGGTGGATTTTCTCTCCTTCCATGTGGCGGGCTGGTACTACCCGGCATTCAACGTGGCGGATATTGCCATCACCTTGGGTGCTGCGGGCCTGATCTGGGAGTCGCTGTTCGGTGAAAAGCGTCGACGTAGCAAGCGCCAATCCTAACCCTGTATTTTGATGACGAGTGCCCTATGACCGATTATCCGATAGATGAAAACATGGAAGTCACCCTGCACTTCACCCTGAAACTGGAAGATGGCACGGTGGTGGATACCACGCTCGAGAAACCGCCCGCCACTTTTCAGTTCGGTGACGGCAACCTGCCGCCGGGGTTCGAGAACCCGCTGAAAGGGCTGAAAAAAGGCGAAAGCGGCTGTTTCACGATTACCCCGGAGCACGCTTTCGGCCAGCAGAACCCTCAGAACATTCAGCTGCTCAAACTGGACGATTTTGCTGATGAAACGCCGGAAATCGGCATGGTGATGTCGTTTGCCGATGCCGCGGGGGGTGAACTGCCGGGGGTGATCAAGAGCATCGAGGGCAATCAGGTGGAAGTGGACTTTAACCATCCGCTGGCTGGGCGTACCCTGACGTTTGATGTAGAAGTGCTGGAGGTAACGCCCGTTACGACTCATTAACGGTCGCTCCTTTAATAGCGCACTTTCCCGTTATCACTCGATACGATGCCCACCGGCATCAAGGCAAGGCCTCTTTATGCAAACCCCGCCTGTGGAACAGACCTCCATGCAAATCAAGCTCGCCAACCCGCGTGGCTTCTGCGCCGGTGTGGATCGTGCCATCGAAATCGTCAATCGCGCCCTGGATGTGTTCGGCCCGCCGATCTACGTGCGTCATGAAGTCGTGCATAACCGCTTCGTGGTGGAAACGTTACGCGAACGTGGCGCGATTTTCGTTGAAGAACTGCATGAAGTACCGGATGACGTCATCGTGATCTTCTCCGCCCACGGGGTTTCACGCGCGGTTCAGGAGGATGCCCAACGGCGTGGGCTGAAAGTGTTCGATGCGACCTGCCCATTGGTCACCAAGGTGCATATGGAAGTGCTGCGCTACGCCAAGCGCGGCCAGGAATGCGTGCTGATCGGCCATGAAGGCCACCCGGAAGTGGAAGGCACCATGGGGCGTTACGATACTCAGCATGGCGGCCACATCTATCTGGTGGAAGACGAAGCGGATGCCGCCCGGCTTGAAGTCAACAACCCGAGCACCCTGGCGTTCGTTACCCAGACGACGCTCTCCATGGACGACACCGCCAAGGTGATCGATGTGCTGCGCGGAAAGTTTCCCGAGATCCAGGGGCCGCGCAAGAACGATATTTGCTACGCCACCCAAAACCGCCAGGATGCCGTGCGCGAGCTTGCCGCCGAAAGTGACTTGCTGCTCGTGGTGGGAAGCCCGAACAGCTCCAACTCCAACCGCTTGCGGGAGCTTTCCGAACGCATGGGCACCCCGGCCTATCTGATCGATAACGCCGAGCAGATTCAGCCGGATTGGCTCGAAGGGGTAAGCAATATCGGGATTACCGCCGGCGCCAGCGCGCCGGAAGTATTGGTCAAGGGTGTGATAGAGCGGTTGCAGTCCCTGGGCGCGACAGTGCCGCAAGAACTTGCCGGGCGCGAAGAAACCATCACTTTTTCCATGCCAACTGAGCTACGTCAAGCAGTGATCGCCAGCAGCTGATGCAAACAGTACCAGTTTGAGACATACTGAAACGGTATGAAAAAACTGGTACAGGAGATCGCCCGCGTGACCAGAACCTTCCTTTCTCACCACGCCGGCCGGCCCACCGCCCGCCAGCGTGGCTTTACGCTGATCGAGCTGATGATCGTTGTTGTCATCATCGGCATCATCGCCTCCGTGGCCTATCCCAGCTATACCCGCTATGTGGAACGCAGCCAGCGCGCTGAAGCCAACGCGGTGCTGATGGAGACGGCGAGTATTCTAGAACGCTGTTATACAAAGAATTACAGCTATGAAGACTGTGATGGAGATAACACTAATGACAATAGTGAAGCTAAAGATTATCTAGGTAAGCAATCAAATGACTTATATACATTTGCTGGTGAAAATGCCGGTATTGATGCCACTGCAGGAAGCTATACAGTCAGTGCAATAGGCGAAGCAGGGCGTGTGAAAACTGAGTGCGCGACTTTGGTGCTGCATAGTGATGGTGATCGTACTCCTAGCGACTGCTGGTAACGTATGAAACAACGCGGCTTCACTCTGATTGAACTGCTGATTACCTTGGCCATCGCTGCCATTCTGGCCACGGTGGCCGTGCCCGCGTTTTCTACCTTTCTTGCACGTCAGCAGCTTGCCAGTGACACCAACGAGCTTCTTTCTGGGCTGAACTTTGCGCGAAGCAAGGCAATTACCCTACGGAAAAATGTCTCTTTCGACTTAACTCAAGGTGACGGTGAAGCCTGGAAGTATGAAGTAGAGGATGAATCAGGCAATCTATTGCGTCGCCGACAAGGTGGCAATCAGCGCATAGAGGTGACGTCCGAAACAGTGACCTTCGACAGACTGGGCCGTCGTTCCAGCTGCTCTCCTGCATGCACCATCACGCTTGCGCATGATCACAAAGACTTGGATGCCCGAGATATCGTGATAACCCCCATGGGAAGCGCCCGCAGAGGTGAGCCATGAGCATGAGATCCTCAATGAGTCAGAAAGGCTTCAGTTTGATCGAGGCACTCATCGCCTTGGTGATTCTCTCCATGGGCCTGATGGGAGTCGCTGCAATGCAACTCAAAGCACTGCAAAGCGCGACTGCAGGCTACCAGCGCTCGGTGGCAACGCTCGCGGCGGTGGATGCCCAAGAAAGGCTATGGGCCAGATTGCCAGATTTAGCGGAAAATGGTCAAGACTGTAAAAATATTGACATTGATAGTGTCGAAACAGCTTGGAAAAATTGGTGGAGTATTGATGAAGCATCGAATCCATTGCGAAATGCTCTGTGGGGTGAAAGTAGAATAGAACCTGCTCAATCAGAAGATAACCAAGATATTGATTGTGAATTTACCATTACGATTGAGTTGAGTGACGGTCCTGGCGATATAGATACCGATATCTTTACCTATAATTTACGCCTTCCCGAAAAGCCTTGAGGTTTATTATGTTCTCGCACCGGCAATCAGGCTTTACCCTCGTTGAACTGATGGTCGCCATGGTGGTAGGCACCGTTATTATTTTGGGCGCCGGTCAGCTTTTTCTTACCACACTTCAGACCTTTCAGAAAGTTAAAGAGATTAGCCAAAAACAGGAAGTTTTGGTGTTTGCGGCCAGTTCTATTGTTAATAGTGTGCGCAGTAGCAGCGCTGGAAGTTATGGTGATAGTGGCTATTCATTGAAGTGTGAAATGTCTGAAGATGAAAGTTTTTGCAAGTGTGTAATATATAAAGACCAAGGTGAGCCAATTTTAAATTTCAAGAAAGATATTGTATTAGATCAGTGTGCTAACGAAGAGGATTTAAGCAAGCCGTCAGAGAAAAATGAGTATTTGTATAGTGTAGAATTTCCAATTGAAGTAGATGGTAAAATTATCAAGTTTAATGTTGCTAGCCGTGGTGAGATTTTAGATGAATACTATGGCGACACAGAAGGCGATACAGGTAAAACGCCTGAGGGTTTTTACACAGACGGCACAAGAATGTACAACGATGACTGTTATTCTGGAAGCAGCAATAATTTTAAGCTAAAGTTTGAAGGATGTAATGCACCATGAAAAACAAACAACAAGGTGCCGCACTCATTATCGTTCTCGCCCTTTTGTCCGGCTCACTAATGATCGGTATTTCTGGCATGAACTCCGCGCTGATTGATGAACGACTGGCTGGGAATTATAGAGCGGCGGCGTTGGCGCAGATGAATGCAGAGAGAGCGGCATCAGAGGCATCAACTGATGAAAGCTTCGATAATCCCACGTACTGGGCTAGCAATGCGAATGCTGATGATAGCGAATTAGCGTCATCGTCCTGGAAAGAGATGATTAAAGAAAAAAGCTATAAAAAATTAAAAGAGGATTATCCATTAGAGATAGTCGATGAAGCTATTTGTGATAGCGGCGAAGATAGCTATAGCAGATGTTTATACTTTCCTGTTGTTATAAATGGATCAGAATATTACGTAGTTGCCATGGGTGCGGTTGAAGATGAAGAAGGAAATAGTATTGCCGAAAGTGAGCCTTTTTTTTTGAAATTTGATTATAACGAAATTAAAAATAGTCCAGCTATTGATGAATTTATTGATAATATTTTAGGCTTGGGTGATGGTATAACCACTTTTAATAAAGAAGTGTTTTCATCATCAAATAATGATAAAGCAGAAAATTGGAAAGAATTGATAGTTAATGTAAATTCAAGTGATTTTTTTGCAGAGGATGATGATTTCTTAAGCTTTGTTGAAGAATTAAGGCAGTCTCCTAAGGTTAATTATTTTTCTAGCCTCAGTAGTAATGAGTTGAGTAATTACAATAATAGTATTGTTGTTGTAGAGGAAGATTTTAGTTGGAATGGTAGCAATAGTTTTGAAGGCATTTTGATTTTGTTAGGGAAGGGTGAAAGTGGGAATGAAAACAGTAAAAATAAATCAGGATTTAGCTATAACGGAGGTGGAAATGGAAGCTTTAAAGGCAGTGTTGTGCATATTCCGTATGAGACTGATGAAGAAGGCTTGAAATTTTTAAGTCCAAAAATAGATGTAAGTGGCGGCAATGGTAATTTTGAGTTTGATGAAACTGTAATTGATGGTTTAAAAGGCGATGGCGGTGGAGGTAGTGGAGGAGATTTTGGTATACAACGTTGGGAATGGGAGTGAAATTTCTTGTGTAGTATCATGGTTTTTCAAGCCATCCATCAGCAAATATTGCGAGCTAAAAATTCTAAATGAGTGAGCATACCAAAACCCGCGTTCTTACCGGCATCACCACCACCGGTACCCCCCACCTTGGCAACTACGTCGGGGCGATCAAGCCGGCGATTGAAGCCAGCCAGGATTCCAACGTCCAGTCGTTCTACTTTCTGGCCGATTATCACGCCCTGATCAAATGCCAGAACCCCAAGCGGGTGCAGGAATCCCGTCTGGAAAGCGCCGCCACCTGGCTGGCGTTGGGGCTGGATACCGACAATGCGATCTTCTATCGTCAGTCGGACATTCTGGAAATTCCCGAACTCACCTGGATGCTTTCCTGTGTGTGCGCCAAGGGCTTGATGAACCGCGCCCATGCCTATAAAGCTGCTGTGGCGGAAAACGAAGCGGCGGAAAATCAGGATGCCGATAAGGGCATCACCATGGGGCTGTTCGGTTACCCGGTGCTGATGGCGGCGGATATCCTGATGTTCAACGCCAACAAGGTGCCGGTGGGACGCGATCAGATTCAGCACATCGAGATGGCCCGCGATATCGCCGGGCGCTTCAATCACCTCTACAAGGGTCAGTATTTCACCTTGCCGGAAGCCGTGGTCGATGAAAAAGTCGAAGTGCTGGCCGGGCTGGACGGGCGTAAGATGTCCAAGAGTTACAACAACACCATTCCGCTGTTCGTCCCCGAGAAAAAGCTCCAGAAACTGGTTCGCAAGATCAAGACCAACTCCCTTGAGCCCGGTGAACCCAAGGACCCGGATAGCTGCACCCTGTTCCAGATCTACTCGGCGTTCGCCACCGCCGAGGAAACCGCTGCCATGCGTACCGACTATGTAAACGGCATCGGCTGGGGTGTAGCCAAGGATCGCGTTTTCGAGTATTTGAATGAGCACCTGCGTGAGCCACGCGAGCGCTACAACAGCTTGCTGGAAGATCCTGCGCATATCGAAAACGTGCTGCATAAAGGCGCCGAGCGAGCACGGGCCGAGGCGGCAACCACCATGGAGCATCTGCGCGCTACGGTGGGCCTGGGGCGCTTCGTCTAACAACTGTTTGTTGCCCGTCACAAAAGTTTGCTCCCTATCATAGCCAAGAAAATGATGCCTGAACCTGAAGCAGGCATCATCTCTATTGGTTGGGTGGCGTGATACATTATTGAAAGGCGCCACGAAAGAGCGTCATATGTATCGAACCGGCCCAACTGCCCGCAGATAGAGAGTGTCTTCATGACGACCAAGAACAAACGCCCCTTATATACCCCCTATGCCGGCCCCTCATTGCTGGAAATGCCGCTGCTCAACAAAGGCAGCGCTTTCACCCAAGAAGAGCGGCTGGCGTTCAACCTGATTGGTCTGTTGCCGCAAAAAGTGGAAACCATCGAGGACCAGCTGGAGCGGGTCTATCGCCAATACCAGCAATGTCATGATGACCTTGAACGCCATATCCATTTGCGGGCAGTTCAGGATGACAACGAGACGTTGTATTTTCGTATGGTATCGCAACACCTTGAGGAGATGCTGCCGATCATCTATACGCCGACGGTCGGTAGGGCGTGTCAGGAGTTTTCCAATATCTATCGTAATCATCGGGGGCTGTTCATCAGTTACCAGGATCGCGAGCACATGGAAGATATCCTGCGCAGTGCAACCAAGGACAACGTCAAGGTGATCGTGGTAACCGATGGGGAGCGTATCCTGGGCCTAGGCGATCAGGGCATCGGGGGAATGGGCATTCCTATCGGGAAACTGGCGCTCTACACCGCCTGCGGGGGGATCAGCCCAGCCTACACCTTGCCGATCATGCTCGATGTGGGCACCAACAACCAGACGCTGCTGGATGACCCCATGTACATGGGCTGGCGCCGCGAGCGTGTTGGCCAGGAAGACTACGATGCTTTCATGGAGGAATTCATCACTGCGGTGAAGCGGCGCTGGCCGAATGTGCTGCTGCAGTTCGAAGATTTCGCGCAAGCCAATGCCATGCCGCTTCTGGAACGCTACCGCGATGAGCTCTGCTGCTTCAACGACGACGTCCAGGGCACGGCCTCGGTGGTTGTGGGGACCTTGATGGCGGCGTGCCAGGCGCGCGGTGAAACCATTGCCGATCAGCGTGTGGTGTTTGTGGGCGGCGGCTCGGCGGGCTGCGGTATCGCCGAGCAGGTAGTGGTGGCCATGCAGGCGCAAGGGCTCTCGGAAAGCTCCGCTCGCCAGCGTATAGGCATGGTGGACCGCGATGGCCTGATGACCACCGACCAGGCGTGGCAGCGCGACTTTCAGCGCCGCCTGGCCCACGACTCGGCCCTGGTGGCTGAATGGAATGGCCAAGGGCTGGAAGAGACCATTGCCCAGCTCAAGCCGACTGTGTTGATCGGGGTTTGCGGCCGTAAGGGCGTCTTTACCGAGTCGGTGGTGCGTACCATGCATGCCGGTTGCGAACATCCCGTGATCATGCCGCTTTCCAATCCGACCTCTCAAGCGGAAGCGTTGCCGGAAGACGTCATCCGTTGGACCGAGGGCAAGGCATTGGTCGCCACCGGCAGCCCCTTTGCACCGGTGGTATACGAGGGGCGTACCTATCCTATCGCTCAGTGCAATAATGCGTATATCTTCCCCGGTATCGGCCTGGGCGTGGTGGCGGCCAAGGCATCCCGCGTGACTGACGACATGTTGATGAGTGCATCCAGGGCGTTGGCGCGCGAAGCACCGCTGGTCAAGGAGGGTAAAGGCAGCTTGTTGCCGCCCTTGTCGCGTATCAAGGAAATCAGCAAGTCGATTGCCTTTGAAGTGGCCGCGCAGGCGCAGCAAAACGGGGTGGCCTTGAAAACCGGCGGCACCGAGCTGCGTAATGCCATTGAGCGTGCCAGCTGGACTCCCGAGTACCGTGAGTACCGGCGTCGCGCTTACTGATTGGATTTTCCTGTTGTAGATAAAATACTGTAGACAAAAAACCCCCACCGAGGTGGGGGTTGCAAGCATTGGCAAGTTCTTACTTCAGGCTGCGCCGATCATCTTGCGCAGCACGTAGTGGAGGATACCACCATGGCGGTAGTAAGCCAGCTCGTCGGCGGTATCAATTCGGCACTTGGCTTCAACGGTCGTTTCCCCATCGGCACCTTCGATAATCACATTGACCGTCCCCCCGGGCGTTAAATCCGCCAATCCAGCGATGGAAATCTTTTCATCACCGGTCAGGCCCAGGCTTTTGCGGTCCTTGCCTTCGGGAAATTGCAGCGGGACCACGCCCATGCCGATCAGGTTGGACCGGTGGATACGTTCAAAGGATTCAGCCAGCACGGCACGTACCCCAAGCAGCCGCGTACCCTTGGCCGCCCAGTCACGGCTGGAACCGGTGCCGTATTCCTTGCCCGCGATCACGACCAGAGGGGTGCCTTCTTCGGCGTACTTCATTGCCGCGTCATAGATCGGCATCTGTTCGCCTGAGGGCACGTGACGGGTTTCACCACCCACGACGTCTTCGAGCATTTCATTTCTGATACGCACATTGGCAAAGGTGCCGCGCATCATGACTTCGTGGCTGCCGCGGCGAGAACCGTAGGAGTTGAAATCCACCGGCTTGACGCCGTGCTCTTGAAGATAGCGCCCGGCGGGGCTGTCGGGTTTGATCGCCCCGGCGGGGGAGATATGGTCGGTGGTCACGGAGTCGCCGAGCATGGCCAGCACGCGGGCGTTGCTGACGTCTTCGATCGCATCGGGTTCGCGGCCCATGCCCTCAAAGAACGGCGGGTGCTGAATGTAGGTGGATTCCGGCCACTGGTAGACCTTGCTTTCAGGCACATTGATCGCTTTCCAGACGGCATCGCCCTCGAACACTTCGGCATATTCCTTGCGGAACATCTCGGTGTTGACCTTTTCCACGGCCTCGGCGATCTCCGCCTGACTGGGCCAGATATCCTTGAGATAGACGGGGTTGCCGTCGCTGTCGTTGCCCAGCGGCTCCTGAGTGAGGTCACGACGCATGTTGCCGGCCAAGGCATAAGCCACCACCAAGGGGGGCGAGGCCAGCCAGTTGGTCTTGACCATCGGATGGATGCGCCCTTCGAAATTACGGTTGCCCGAAAGTACCGAGGCCACCGTGAGATCGCCTTTTTCAATGGCTTCGTCAATGGCTTCCGGGAGCGGACCGGAGTTGCCGATACAGGTGGTGCAGCCGTAGCCGACTAGATTGAAGCCCAGGGCGTTGAGATCTTCGGTAAACCCGGCGGCGGCGAGGTAATCGGTGACCACCTTGGAACCCGGGGCCAGGGAGGTCTTGACCCAAGGCTTGGTGGAGAGACCCTTTTCGCGGGCTTTGCGCGCCACGAGCCCGGCGGCCATCATGACGCTGGGGTTTGAGGTATTGGTACAGGAGGTAATGGCGGCGATCACCACTGCGCCAGGGTCGAGATGGAAGGTGTTGCCCTCGAGATTGACTTCCTGGCTGTCGGTATGCGAAAGGCTTCGCTCGGCACCTACCGCGGCTTGACCACCGCCCTCAGAAAGTAGCTTGCCTTTTTCCGTGGAGGAAAGCTTGGCGTCATCGGACATGACGCCTTCGAACGCCGTTTGCATGTCTTTCAGCGCGACACGATCCTGTGGCCGCTTGGGCCCGGCCAGGCTGGCTTCGACCTCACTCATGTCCAGTTGCAGGCTATCGCTGAAAACCGGCTCATCCCCGGGCTCGCGCCACAGCCCCTGGGCTTTGCTGTAGGCTTCGACCAGCGCGACCTGTTCATCTTCGCGGCCGGTCAGGCGCAGGTAATTCAGGGTTTCCGCATCGACCGGGAAAAACCCACAGGTGGCGCCGTATTCCGGTGCCATGTTGGCGATCGTGGCGCGGTCGGCGAGCGGCAGGTCGTCGAGACCGTCACCATAGAACTCCACGAACTTGCCCACCACCCCTTTGCTGCGCAACATCTGGGTTACGGTGAGCACCAGGTCGGTGGCGGTGATCCCTTCCTTGAGCTTGCCGGTCAATTTGAAGCCGACCACCTCGGGGATCAACATGGAAATCGGCTGACCCAGCATGGCGGCTTCAGCCTCGATGCCGCCCACACCCCAGCCGAGTACGCCCAGGCCGTTGATCATGGTGGTGTGGGAATCGGTACCTACCAGGGTGTCGGGGTAGGCAAAGGTCTTGTCGCCTTCTTGCTTGGTCCACACCGTCCTGCCCAGATATTCCAGGTTGACCTGGTGGCAGATGCCGGTACCCGGCGGCACCACGCGGAAATTGTCGAAAGCATCCTGGCCCCAACGCAAGAATTCGTAGCGTTCCCGGTTACGCTGCATTTCGATGTCGACGTTTTCCTGAAAGGCGTCAGAGTCACCGAAATTATCCACCATGACCGAGTGGTCGATAACCAGATCCACCGGGGAGAGGGGGTTGATCCTTGAAGGATCTTCGCCGAGCTTTTCCACCGCTGCACGCATCGAGGCAAGATCCACCACACCGGGAACGCCGGTGAAGTCCTGCATCAAAACCCGTGCCGGGCGGTAACCGATCTCGCGGGTCGAGCGGGCGTCTTTCTGCCAATCGACCAACGCCTGCATGTCGTCCTGGGAAACACTTTCTTCGTCGACGAAACGCAGTTGGTTTTCCAGCAGTATCTTGAGGGTCTTGGGCAGCCGGTCGATATTGCCCAGTGTTTCGGCCGCTTGAGGAAGACTGTAGTAATGATAGGTAGTGCCACCTGCGTCGAGCGTATGCAGGGTATCGGGTATCTTGCTCATGCAGTTCTCCTTCTTGGCTTTACCAGCTCAATGCTTTACCAGTTTGACGCTTTACCAGTTCAATAGGGGGTTGCCTATCTGCAAAACGCGGCCATAGGCCTGTCGTTGGCTGGACACCTGCTGGTGGGTCACGGTTGCTTTCATTATGGCTCAACCTACCAATAACACATGGGAGTGTTGAGTGTGGGTTTCAAGAGCGAAACCCAGCGCGTGGGGTTTCTCCTTGCATTGGGTTGCGCTCGGCACCATTTCAGGCAGACTGCCCCCAGATTTCTTTTTGCCATCGCAGGGGTTTGCCACTTACTGCGTTAACGTTACGAGGATAGGTCATGCAAGAAGCACGTCACGAGCGTTTGATTATTTTGGGCTCCGGTCCGGCCGGTTATACCGCCGCTGTTTATGCCGCCCGGGCGAACCTCAAACCGCTGTTGATTACCGGCATTCAGGCCGGTGGGCAGCTGACCACGACGACCGATGTGGATAACTGGCCGGGGGATGCCCAAGGCGTGCAAGGCCCGGAGTTGATGGAGCGCATGAAACAACATGCCGAGCGCTTCGAGACCGAGGTGCTGTTCGACCATATCAATGCAGTCGACCTCAGCGAAAGGCCGTTTATCCTGAAAGGCGATAGCGGCGCTTACACCTGTGATGCCTTGATCATTGCCACCGGTGCCAGCGCTCGCTACCTGGGCCTGGAAAGTGAACAGAAGTTCATGGGACAGGGCGTATCGGCTTGTGCCACCTGTGACGGGTTTTTCTATCGCAACCAGGAAGTAGTGGTAGTGGGCGGTGGCAATACCGCAGTGGAAGAAGCGTTATATCTGGCCAATATCGCCTCGAAAGTTACCCTGGTGCATCGCCGCGACACGCTTCGTGCAGAGAAGATCCTGCAAGACAAGCTGATGGAAAAGGTCGAGGCCGGCAAGATTGTCTTGGAGTGGTTCCAGCAGGTGGACGAAGTGCTGGGCGACAACACCGGGGTGACCGGGGTGCGACTGAAATCGACCCGGGATGGCAGCCTCAAGGAAATCAAGGCCCCGGGCTTGTTCATCGCGATCGGCCATAGCCCCAATACCGCCATTTTCAACGACCAGTTAGCGATGGCGGGAGGCTACATCAAGGTGCACTCCGGCTTGGAAGGCAACGCCACGGCCACCAGCGTGCCGGGAGTGTTTGCCTGTGGCGACGTGATGGATCACGTTTATCGCCAAGCGATTACCTCCGCCGGTAGTGGCTGCATGGCAGCGCTGGACGCCGAACGCTATTTGGATGATTTGTGAGTCGCTGAATCACTCTGAATGCCCAGCAAACAAGACTCAAGGCGGGCAGGGAATGTCCGCCTTTATCCTCACACGGCCAAGTTGGCTGAGTATCACCTCGCTGCCGTTACCTTGGGCGGGGCAGACCGTAAAGCGGCCATTGTAGCAACTGGCATGACCTAGAATGCCATAGCGCATACGCTTCCATTCGCGGTTGTAGGTGACGGTGACATTGGGTGTGGCTGGAAGTGTGCGCAAGATGGTGTCAGCACTGAACTCATCGTTTCCGCTCGGGTCGTCAACGATCACCAAGGGGCCGCTCCAGTCGTTTTCACAGGCATCGCCTTTTGCGTTCGCCGGGCAGAGGGTAATCTTGCTCTGGCGGGTAATGGCCGTATTGCGTACCAGTGAAAGCGCCTTCTTGATTCGCATTACCTCGCTGCTGAGTACGGTTCTCTCCCCCCAAGGCTTGAAAGCTGGGAATGCCCCAGGTCGCTATAATGGCGACCAACGACAGAACGACCAGAAGCTCGATCAAGGTCAGGCCATATTGAGCATGGTTGCAGCTCTTTGGGTATGTGCAGCTCTTTGAGTATGGCTTGTCGAACATGCGTAACTCCCGGAAACTTGACCTGGCCTTCGCTGGGGTTATCTAAAAGCGCGTAATACCTCTTCCTGAGTCGCGTAGCACGAAGGGCGTATAGGGACTCTTCCCCGGTTGCAAGCGCCGATGTCTGAAAAACGTAAGCCGATGCGTGCGTATAGTCGGTCTTAGTGGGGTAGCTAACCCCTGACCCTAATGAATGACGCG
>NZ_QPIJ01000028.1 GCF_003336665.1 Vreelandella rituensis
GGCGGCAGAAGATAGTCGGTCTGGCGGTCAACGGGGATGAAGCGGCTCATGGCGTCGTTCCGGTGGGGTGGCAGGAGGCAAGTATCTCATGACGTTATCTAAAATCCGACAGACTGCTAGGTAACTTCGAACCGCGCATGCAGATCTTGGATCTGCCGTTCCTGTTGCCGAATTACGACACCATGGTCGAAGTACTCGACGGGGACGTTGGGCGTGAAATCCTCGATACGCTCAATGACGACAACATGTATGGCGTTAACTTCTGGGGGGCTGGTTTCCGACATATCACTAACAATGTCCGCCCAATCGAAACCCCGGAGGATCTTGACGAGATTCGCATGCGGACCATGCAGGCACCCATCATTATCTCTACCTATGAAGAACTGGGCGCCAATGCGACGGCCATGGCCTTTACCGAGGTCTACAACGGCCTGCAGCAGGGAGTCGTCGAAGGGCAGGAAAACCCGTTGGCCAACATCTACACCATGCGCTTTTATGAGGTGCAGGATTACTTGTCTCTTACCAGCCATGCCTATCACGCTTACGCGGCAGTGATTAACAGCGATTCATGGAACTCACTGCCCGAAGATCTGCAGGAAGTGATGATCGAGGCATTCGATAACGGACGCCAAGCGTCGCGTGAACTCACACTTCAGGATGAGGAGCGTATTCTTCAGGAAATCGAAGATGAAATTGCGATCAACGAAATCACAGACGAAGCCCGTGAAGACTTCATCGAGGCAAGTATGCCAGTGCATGAAGAGTACGAGGACATCGTGACGACAGAGCTTCTTCACAAAGTCTATGACATCGTGGGCATCGAGTATTGATCTATGTTAGAAGCGCTCAATAACCTCATTGATCGCTTGGAAAAGTTGGCGATGGTCGCTTTCATGTCGATTGCGACCATCATCACCACCTTCCAGGTCGTCTACCGCTACGGCTTCAACAGCTCGCTCTCTTGGGCAGAAGAGGTCGTAATCTACTCCATTGTCTGCATGAGCTTCGTCGGCGCCAGCATGGGTGTTCGCCATGGGGTTCACATCTCGGTGGACGTGCTCAATGCCTTCGCACCACCTGCAGTCAATCGCTGGCTTCATATCCTCACGGGCGTTTTGGGCATCGCTTTCGCCATTGCGCTGGCCTATCTGGGATTCAGGCTTTTCTTCAGTACTCTCGAACGCGGAATGTTGTCCCCCGCAATGCGCATGCCCATGGCATGGGTCTACTTTCCCATCGGCTTTTCAGGTGTGTTGCTGATCATTCGTTATTGCTGGGTGATCAAAGAGAACTGGCAAAAGCCACCTGCCACGATGGCCGAAGAGCTCGCTGCTGAAAAAGACAAGCTAGTGTGACGGTCGTCCTGCCCACCGTGACTACCTGAGGAAACCTCATGATTACGGCCTTGTTGCCCATCTTCTTTGCTATATTGCTGTTGGGGCTGCCGATCTTCGCGGCGCTGGCCTTTGCCGTGATACTTTCCATCCAGTTCTTTGGCAACACCGATCCGGTGATCGTGCCCATGCGCATGTTCTCGGGCATGAACAACTTCTCGCTGATGGCGATTCCCTTTTTCATTCTTGCTGCCGAACTGATGCGCATTGGCGGTCTATCAGACCGCCTGATCGATCTCGCCAAGGCGCTCGTCGGCTGGGTGCCTGGCGGACTGGCGGCGGCGACGGTGCTGTCCTGTCTGTTCTTCGGTTCCATCTCGGGGTCGAGCCCGGCCACGGTGGTAGCCATCGGGAGTATCATGTTTCCAGCCTTGGTGGCGGCCGGTTATGACAAGCGCTTCGCGATTGGGGTGATTGCCACAGCGGGTACCCTGGGGCCTATCGTGCCACCCAGTATTGCGCTGATCATCTACGGCTCGGTCACCGGAACTTCGGTGGGACGCCTTTTCGCCGCCGGACTCCTGCCCGCCATCCTGATTGCTTCGATCCTCATTGCCTATTGCATCGTTTACTCGTCCTTCAAGGGCTATGGCCGTAGCACCTTCCCGTCACTGCGTGAGATCGGTTCGGCGTTCAAGGCGGCGGCCTGGGGGTTGGGCTTGCCGGTCATCCTGCTGGGCGGGATCTACAGCGGCGTTTTCACACCCACGGAGTCCGCCGCCGTGGCCTGCATATACGGCCTCTTCGTCGGGATGGTGGTCTATCGGAAGATTGACGTGAAGAACCTGCTGTCGACGCTGAACAGTGCGGGGCTGATGTCGGCGTCCCTGTTGCTGATCACCGCGGGGGCATCGGCCTTCTCTTGGTTGCTGGCAATTACCGGGGCACCGACACAGCTGGCGAGTGAGGTTCTCTCCTGGACCGAAGATCCCATCCAGGTCATGGCGCTGTTCAACGTGGTCATGATCATTGCCGGCTTCTTCCTCGACAGTGCCTCAGCCATCATTGTGCTGTCGCCGCTTCTGCAGCCCATTGCCGCCCAGGTTGGCGTGGACTCGACCCATTTTGGTGTTATCACGCTTATCAACTTCTCGGTCGGCATGATTACCCCGCCCGTGGGCCTTAATCTCTTCGTGGCAATGGCCATCTCCAAGATGACATTGCCGGAGGTGTTCAAGGCATGTCTACCGTTGATCGGCTTGATGCTGCTGTCGCTGGTGATCATTACTTACGTACCTTGGATCAGTACCTACCTGCCTGATTTGATTTACCGCTGAGGAGTTGACATGACGGAGTTATCGCAACTGCGTGAAACCCTGGATGGCCAGCGCCTCTGGGACGATGTCCAGGCGCTGGCGACCATCGGGGCCCTGGAGCCCAAGGGGATTCGACGGCTGGCACTCGACGCCCAGGACAATCGTGCTCGTCTGTGGCTCGCTGAGCAGGGTCGCTCATTGGGTTGCGAGGTGTTCTTCGATGCCCTAGGCAATCTCTTCCTGCGTCGCGAGGGGCAGGATGCCTCCCTGGCCCCGCTGTTGATCGGTAGTCACATGGATAGTCAGCCACTGGCCGGCGCGCATGACGGGGCCTTGGGGGTGCTGGCGGGTCTGGCGGTGTTCAGGACCTTGCAGGAGCAAGGCATCGAGCATCGGCGCCCGCTCGAGATCGTTTCCTGGACGAACGAGGAGGGCGCTCGCTTTGCTCCGGGCGCCTCGGGGTCCTCCTGGTTCGCCGGGCAGCGGGAGTATGACGACATCATTGCCGCCCTGGACGGAGACGGCGTGCGCTTCGGTGATGCTCTTCACGAGTGCCTGTCTCTGCTGGAGGACAATGGTCTCGTGTACCGCCCGGCCCCCTTTGTCCCCTACGCCTTTCTCGAGCTTCACATTGAGCAAGGACCAGTGCTGGAGCAGTTGGGCAAACCGGTGGGCGTCGTCAGCGGGATCCAAGGTGTCAACTGGTATCGCATTGAGGTCGAGGGAGTGGCTAATCATGCCGGTACCACCCCGCGTCAGGCGCGTCGGGATGCATTCGATGGTGCCCATGAGCTAGTGTCTGCGCTGAAGGCGGCAACACGTGAGCAAGACGATGATCTGCGCTTCACCATCGGCAAGTTTTCTCTGTGGCCGGATGCTGTCAATACCATTGCCCAGCGGGCCACCTTTACCATCGATCTGCGCCATCCGACACAAGAGGTACTGGATGTGCTCGACAGCCAGTTCCATGTCCTAGCCGAGCGGGAGTGGAGTGGCTGTGAAGTCACCCTCGAGGTGACATCGCGGGTGGCACCGGTGGCCTTTCCCGAGCGTCTGTTGGCCGTGCTTCGCGAGAGCGCCCACAGTGTCTGCGCAGAAGCGCCGGAACTCGTTTCCGGTGCCTTCCATGATGCCATCCATCTGGCCCAAGTCTGTCCGACAGCCATGCTGTTCACTCCCTGTCGAGCGGGCATCAGCCATCACCCCGACGAGCATATCGAGCGTAAGGATGCCGACATTGCGGTGCGTGCCCTGGCCGAGGCGGCGTCCCGCCTGTTGGGCTGATCACCCGTGGCATTCGATGTGCCTGCTCAACTCCATACCGTACTCATAAGAAGGCCCCACCATGATGCACATGTCCCCGATCTTTCTTCCACTGCGAGAACAGCATGACCGGCTGCGCGGTGGCTCGCTGAGTGCTGTCCAGCTTGCCGACGCGGCAATTGACCACCACGCCAGTCGCGGTGCCCTTGATCATGCCTACCTGACCTGGAATGGCGAGGCCGCTAGTGAGATGGCCCGCGCAACCGATAGCGTTCTTGCCAGTGGCGGTGACACGGGCCCCCTGATGGGGGTCCCGGTGTCGATCAAGGATATCTATGCGGTGCCGGGGCTGCCAACCTATGCTGGGTCCGCCCGGCGATTGCCGCGACACTGGGAGGAGCCGGGACCCATGATTTCGGCGCTGTTGCGTCAGTTGCCCAGTGTAATGGGCAAGACTCATAGCGTAGAGTTCGCCTTCGGTGGCCTGGGCACCAATGCCCATTGGGGGGCGCCTCGCAATCCCTGGGATAGAGTCCACCACCGGACACCCGGCGGGTCCAGTGCCGGCGCCGGGGTATCGCTAGTCAACGGGACGGCAGGCCTGGCGCTAGGGACGGACACGGCAGGCTCGGTGCGTGTGCCTGCCGCAATGACCGGCGTGGCAGGCCTCAAGACAACGGTGGGGCGCTGGTCGACGGCGCAGATCGTGCCGCTGTCCGCCACTTTGGACACGCCGGGATTGCTGGCCCGCAGTGTCGACGATCTGGTCTTTGCCTTCGATGCGCTGGACGGTTCGCTGGCGACCCGGTCCAGCAGGGTGCCAGCGCGCCCATCACTTGCCGATCTGACCTTCGGGATACCGGAGGCCTATTTCTGGGAGGACTGCAGCCCGGGCATCGCCGAGTCCGTTCAGGCCGCCATCCGTCAGCTTGAAGCCGCGGGTGCCCGCATCGTGAGCCTGGATCTGCCACGCACGGATGAGGTCTTCACCCTTTTCCAGCAGGGCGGGCTGGCGGCGGTCGAGTTGGCAGCTTTCCTCAAGACCCAGCTACCGGAGGCCATCGACGGTCTGGATCCCAATGTGGCGGCCCGGGTCAAGGCGGCCGACGACATCCCCGGCTGGGAATATGTCCGGCGCTGTGACGTGCTCAAGTCGCTGACGGCAAGTGCCGCTGACTGCCTGACGCGTGTCGATGCCCTGCTGACCCCGACCGTGACGCTGACGCCGCCGACCCTCGAGAGCCTCGAGCCAGAAGGGGCCTATCCCAAGGCCAACATGCAAGCCCTGCGCAATACGGTGGTGGGGAACTTCATGGGCCTCTGCGGGTTGACGCTGCCGGTGGGCAAGGACGATGCCGGCATGCCGGTGGGCTTACAGGTGCTGGCCGGACCCTGGCAGGACGCGCGGCTGCTGGCCATTGGCCAGGCTATCGAGGCCGAGCTGGGTAACAGCCTGGCCATTCTCGGTGTCCCACCGGCCCGTGACATCGGTGTGAAACAATCATGGCATCCGGTGACCCTTCAGCATGAGAGGAGTGCAGGCATGACCGAGCTCAATGACACCACCATTGACGCCTTCCGGGCCCAGCTTACCCGAGGGGAATGTGAGGACCTGGCCTGGTGGCATGCCTGCCAGGCACGGATCGAGGCGTTTGAAGCGGATGTCCAAGCCTGGGAATACCTCAAGCCGCTGACCTCGACCGCGATTCTGCCGTACCCCGGGCAGTTGCTGCGCGGTGTTCCGGTGGGCATCAAGGACATCATCGACACCGCCGACATGCCGACCACTTGGGGGACCGGGGGCTATCTCGTCTCGCCGGGGGCTGTTGTGGATGCCGCTGTGGTCACCCTGCTCAAACGACAGGGTGCCATGTTGCTGGGTAAGACCGTGTCCACCGAGTTTGCCTACTTCACGCCTGGCAAGACGCGCAATCCGCAGGATCTCTCACGTACCCCGGGCGGCTCCTCCAGTGGCTCAGCGGCCGCCGTAGCGGCCGGCATGGTGCCTCTCGCCTTGGGAACACAGACGGCCGGAAGCATCATTCGTCCGGCGAGTTACTGTGGTGTTTTCGGCTTCAAGCCCACCGTCAATACGGTATCCTTCTCCGGAATCAAGGCCTTTGCTCCCTCGATGGATACACTGGGCTGGTTTGCCCGACACATCGAGGATATCTGCACAACCTTCACGGCCTTGACCCGCTCTGACGTCATCAAGGTACTACCCGATCTCGGCGGCATCCGTGTCGGGCTGCGTAACCTGCCGGGTGACGGGCCGCTAGACCTCGATGTAGAGCAGGCTTTGTCCAGTACCGCCAGGCGTCTGGAACAGGCCGGCGCCAAGGTTTTTGCGTTGCCCCTGGATAGTCGTTACGACGCCCTCGTCATGCATCACCAAGTGGTGCTGGCCTATGAAGCGGCGCAGACGCTGGCCAGTGAATTTCAACAGCATGGCGAGGAAATGGGAGCCAGACTGGTCGAGTTGATCGAGCAAGGCTTGGCGACATCCTATGCCGACTATCGGGTGTCCCTGCTAGCGGCCGAGCAGTGTAAACAGGCACTATCGAGAGTGTTTGCCGATGAGGTAGACGTGATCCTGGCAGCGAGTGCCCCAGGAGTTGCCCCGGCGGGCCTTCATGCCACCGGGGATCCAGTCTATTGTCGGGCCTGGACGCTGCTAGGGGTGCCGTGTCTCAACCTGCCACTGAGCAAGGGGCAAGACGGACTACCCGTAGGGGTGCAGCTTATCGCTGACCGCTGGCAGGACGAACAACTCCTGTCGATTGCGCGAACGCTCATCAATGCTCTTGGCATGCAGTGAACGGCCTTCATGATTGACCAGGTCTTGTATCAGCTCCCGCTCCAGAGCATCTTCGCTCTGGTAGCTGTCTGCCACTTTCCATTCCTTGGAGTATTTCTCCAACACAATGAAGCTGCTGGATTCAGCGATGGGTGTATAAGTTGTCACAGATGAACCTCCCAATGTCCGGTTTTGTCCGAGCCGATGCGTGTGAGCTTGCCCGCCTGTTGCAACTTGGCCAGTGCGCGGGCAATGGTACGAACGTCCTTGCCGAGAATATCGGCAAGCTGTTGGCGGGTGAGTTGGTTGTTGTCGTGCAGTAAGCGCAGCAGTGCTTCCGGCGTTTTTAGCCCTGTTACATTTACAGGGGCGTTTACGGAGGCATTTACAGGGGCGTTTTGTGCCAAGGTTTGAGCAATCACTGATAGCATGAATTGACATCCTCCCCTTCCTTCGCGCTGGCGCGACTCAGGAAGAAGATTCCCTTTCAGGTGACCACTGGTCGCCCGGTGGTCTGGTTCCTGCTGCTGGCGGCCCTACTGCACCACTCACTTCACAGGCGCTACGGGCGTCGTCCCGCCCTGATCAGGTCTTACTGGTTCGAGGCTTCGCGCAGGTCGAGGCCTCGGTGAAGCACGTTGATAGCTCCTCCGATATCAGCGTTTTCGGCGTAACCGCAGTGCGTGCAAAGAAAACTCGCCTGAGTCTTGCGGTTGTCTGCCGACTTGTAGAAGCAGGCTGGGCAGGTCTGGCTCGTGTGGTGCGGTGGTACCGCCACAAACAAGCCCCCGGTCCATGCCATCTTGTACTCAAGCTGGCGTCGAATCTCGTACCAACCTTGGTCGAGGATCGAGCAATCGCCCGGTCTACCCGACCATCCTTGTTTTCAGGCCTGTGTCATGAATAACCCAGGCTCACCCTTATGAAAATCTTTCAGAAGTCAATGATCTAAAGGGTTGGAGGGCTTCTGAGGATGATGAGGGCTTTTGGCAACATTTTCATGAAAAAGTCGCTCCAAATCAGCCCTTGCTTGCACATTTGATCGTTACAGTAGCGAAACTAGAAAAAACAGGATGGGCTATACCCGACCGATTGAGAGGTTCCGAAAGTGCGAAGGGCTATGTGCTTTCAGCCGATACCACAAAACTGTGGCTGCGTTCTTATGCTTCAAACTTATTTGAGTTTGAAGATGAGGAAGATGATGCGGCCAGATACCACAACACTTTTACTGACGATATGGAGCTTGAGATTCCTGCTTTGGAGAGACGCTTTATGTAATTCAATGAATTCTGATAGGTTCATTATTCATAAGGCTGCAACAGAATCGCTGTGATCTCAGCGGAAAACACTAATATTCAAGCGGAGAACTCGTATGCCCCACACCTGCAGCGGCGGACGCGGTATCGTGCGGCTTGGTTGAGAAGGCTGGCGCTTGGTACAGCTGCCAGGGCACGCGCATCGGCCAAGGCAAGGCGAATGCCGCCCAGTATTTGGAAGAACACCCCGAGCTAATGGCGGAAATCGAGGCAGGGATTCGTGCTCAGCTATTGCCTGACTCCAATCAGGCGCCGCCCGCCGAGGAAGCCCTAGCGCCAGCCGATACCACCGCATCGTCAGCGCAAGACGATGGTATGGCAGACGCACTTCTGGATGAAGAAGTGCCGCTTGAGTAAGCGTGAGCGAACAACATGGCCATCCTCAAGCCCGGCAAGACTTACCGGGCTTGCTATCTACTCTGAGAAACCGAGATGCATACAGAAAATCAAGCCGTCCTGGATAAACGCCACGAAACACAAGCCGACACGGGTACAAGCGAGCATGACCCATCAGGCTCCGCTATCAGCAATGAAACTGTCGAGCAGTCAAAAGAAGGCCAACAAACCGAGATCCTGAGCCTTGATGCGATAGCGCCGCATGCCGATGACATTTTAGAGGCCGCCAAAACCTTGGCTGCGGCAGCAAAAAAGGTGGAGAAGAACCGATCTGACGAAGAAGAGGCGAAACACGCCGCGCAAACGCTTCAGGAAGAAGCTAATGAGGCGTTTAACCGCCGCTTGGAAAACCGCACATCAACTGAAATGCGCAGCTTTGAGGAAGTGCAAAAGGACGTACTGAAGGCGCTCAAGAAGTTTGACAAGGCCGCTGAAAGTGCCGCCGAGGAAACCGCCATATCACAAGGCGCATACCAAAAGTTGCTCGACATTATTACTCCTGCGCGCTGAAGCGCGATGGGTATAAGGAGTAATTTTGATGAGTGCAAATCTGTCGCACAATGCTGTCATCGGTTTGCCCGAGGCGATGAAGCATTCTAGAGCGATCCTGGCGGCAGCCCAAAAGCTGGCGTCGGCGGTCCATAAAGCGCGAAAAAAACAGTCGGAAGAAGAGCAGGCGCGTGAACTGGCAAAGCGTCTTCGCCACGAGGTTCATGCGGCGCTGAAAGCCGTGCCAGATGGAGATCCCTCTGAGCTTTTGCGGATTGAACGGACGATACAAAAAGACTTGATCAAGGCGAACAACGAGATTGATCGTGCCATTGAAGGTGCCAATAAGGAGGAAGAGAAGTCGGAACAAGCGTATGCCGATCTGTTGGCGGTACTTACCGAACACCGGAAGATAAACCCAACTGAAGTGGTCCCCAAAATTCGGACCAGGCGCTAAGCTCTGATCATTCCGACAGGAGAACGTGATCATGAGCAGGAAACGCCGACAGTACAGCAGTGACTTCAAGGCCAAGGTGGCTCTCGCCGCTCTTAAGAGCGATCAGACCACGTCGGAAATCGCTGCCCGCTTCGAAATCCATCCGACCATGGTGAGCCAGTGGAAGCGCGAGTTGCTGGACAACGCCACCGGCATCTTCGAGAGCAAGGGCGGCGGCAAGGCGGCCCAGAAGACCCAGGAGGAGATCGATACGCTCTACCGTGAAATCGGCAAGCTGACGGTGGAACGCGATTTTTTGTCACGCAGGCTCGATCGTTGAGTCGGGCCCAGCGCCTGGCACTGGTCGGGCCTCAGGCGCCTGACCTCAGCCTCCGTCGCCAGTGCCAGTTGCTCGGTATCAGCCGTTCCTCGGTGTATTACCAGCGCAAAGAGCTGCAGGCCTACGACCTGGAACTGATGCGCTTGATTGCCGAGGAACATCTGCGAACGCCAGTCTATGGCTCACGTCGGATGACGATCTATCTCAACCGTCTGGGACACCAAGTGAACCGCAAGCGAGTCCAGCGGCTGATGCGCCAGATGGGGCTGCAGGCGGTATATCCGAAGCCGCGCACCAGTCGCCCGGGTGAAGGACACCGGATCTACCCCAGGGCTATCGCAGTTAGAAATAATTGCTTTCTAAGGTCTTGGCTTCATACCAGACATCAAGTGCTTGGCAATAGTCTGAACAATAGATTCGAGCACCCATCTGCCAACTGCGATAGCCCTGGGATCTACCCTTACTTACTGCGGGGACGTGTCATCGACTGCCCCAATCAGGTCTGGGCGACCGATGTGACCTATCTCCCCATGGCACGTGGGTTCATGTACCTTGTGGCCATCATGGATTGGCATAGCCGCCGTGTGCTCGCCTGGCGAGTATCGAACACCCTGGATACCGACTTCTGCATCGATGCCCTGGAGGATGCCCTCGCGCACCACGGACCACCCGAGGTCTTCAATACGGATCAAGGCTGTCAGTTTACAAGCAAGGCATTCACTGACGTGCTGGAAGCCCATGAGGTCCGGATCAGCATGGACGGCAAGGGCAGTTACCAGGACAACATCTTCGTTGAGCGGCTCTGGCGCAGCGTGAAATACGAGTGCGTCTATCTGAAAGCCTTCGAGGATGGCGCTCACCTGCGCGAGGAGCTGAGTCGTTACTTTATCTGGTATAACAGGGATCGGCCCCATCAGGGACTCAACGATGCAACACCCGATGAGGTGATGCTCTTGAGCTTGCCGTCAACCGGACGGTGAATCTTTGTCTTGATCGGCCCGAGCTTGGGCACCTTGACCCAATTCTCCCCGGATTTAATCCCAACGCAGTGATAGCTCGCTGTTTTCCACGCTTGCTCTTGAAGCGGGGATAGCCGGTCTTCTGCTAGGGATCAAAGAAGCGCTGAAATGCCTTGTCGAGGTTAATGCACGCCTGTTGGAGGGCGATGGAGTCCGCCTCTTTCATCCATCCATACTTGCGGGACTTCTTGGCGACGGTCAGTAGCCGCTTGGTGTCGTGCTTAGCACTCAACGACTGGCCGTGGCGCTTGTAGCGGTGAGATATGATGCGAAGGCCGGTGTTGTAGCAGAAACGCACCATGCCGAACTGACGGTTAAGAAACGCCGCCTGCTCGGACGTGGGGTGGATGCGTATCCTGGTGGCTTTCAGCATGTCAGTGTTCCTTACTATACTTCCCATAAATTAGAGGCTTAGACGAGGTAAAACAAGTGAGTGTGCATGAAAATTATCGGCGAGGCCGTTACAGCGTTACGCGGCTCGTCGTCCATTTCGCTTTCACGACGAAATATCGACGCAAGGTGTTCGACGGCCACATGATTGGACAGCTTCGAGAGGCGTTTGAATCGGCCTGCGGGAAGCTCGACTGCCGTATCCTTGAGTTCGACGGTGAGGAGGATCACGTCCACCTGCTCATCGAATACCCGCCGGAGCTATCGATTAGTGTGCTGGTGAACAATTTGAAATCCACCTCTTCCCGGCGGGTGCGCTTTTTGAATGCCCATATCCCGAGGTTGAGCAAAAGTGCTGCACTGTGGCCGCGGTCTTATTTTGCCTGTAGTGCGGGAGGGGCAACGATTGAAGCGCTCCAGGAATACGTCAATGGACAGAAGACACCCGACTAGAACGGCTGCGCAGTACCCGCTTGTATCCCCGCCCGAGTGGGCAGAGGTTTACGCGGTTTTTTGCTAAGCCACACTAACCCCGTCAGCGTGGTTTCATTTGGAAAATGTCAGTGCCGGTGCCGCCCGCGGAGTGCTTTGGCAATGCCGAGCAGAGAAATAGCTGTGGACCGACTCTGCCATAATTGAGCAGATAGTTGCTCAATTATTTTTCCTAAAGCATATTATGTGCGTTAAACTGCTCATGTTATATTTTATCAGGATTATTTGAGCACTTTGCTGCGCATAGGTGACCCTTGAAATTGACGGTACAGATTCACATTGACCAGGCCTGGCACGATGCTGCCGAATTGTCGTTGCTTGACCAAGATAAGGGAGTGAAAGGAACGTCTAGGCTTCGCTATGCGACCGACTATGCCGTCGAATGGCTCTTTCGAGACGACCTGCACGCCTGCAGCATGCAGCTACCTGTAGAATTGATGCTGACCCACGAATCTTCGCCCTGGTTCGGTTTCTTGGAAGATATTATGCCGTCCGGTGCTAGTCGCCGCTTCTGGGTAGATTATCTTGGGCTTCACGATTTGCCAGCAGGGCGTCAGGACGTCGAGCTGCTGACTCATGGCACCATCGCGCCGGTGGGCAACCTGCGTATCAAAGAAGCAGTGCCAGATGTTTCAGCTAAGCAAACCTTGGAGGAGCGGCGCTTTCCGATGCAAAGCGTCGTAGAGCGTCAGGTGGATTTTCTGGAGTATGCCCAGCAGATGGGGGCGGCCAGTGGTGGTGCGACCGGTGCTGGCGGTGAGGCGCCCAAGCTGCTGCTCAGGTTCACCGAGGATGAGCAAGTCTGGATCGATACTTGGCAAGACGACAGACATCGATCTGATCTGCCAATGCTGGTGAAATTTCCGCGTGGTAGCCGCTCTGATGACGATTGCGACATCTTGCGTGCCGAGTACCATTACTACCAGGAGTTGGCTTCGCTCGGTGTCGAGACCATTGACACAGACCAAATGCGTCTTGTTGAAGGAGAGCGCTATCCCTCCCTGTGGCTACCACGCTTCGATATGCAGTACCTCGACGGTGCCTGGGTTCGCTATGGCCTGGAATCCGTCTACACCTTAATGGGGGCAGCGCCGGGCAGCTTTCTTCGCCACGGTGAGACACTTCGCCGATTGGTAAGCTTGCTGCACGACCAGTATCGAGTGCGAGAAGGAGGGGAGGCGTTCGATAGTGAATCGTTTGTCCTGGAGTGGGTCAAGCGTGACCTACTCAACATTGCCTTCGGAAACTCCGACAACCACGGCCGGAATACGGCCCTGCTCAAGCGCCCCGAAGGCATCGGGCTTGCCCCAGTATATGACTTCGCACCTATGAAGGCAGATCCCGAAGGGGTCACAAGGACCACCCAGTGGGGACTACCCCTAGAAACTGGGGGAGAGTATGACTGGCCAGCCATTGCCGAGTCGTTGGCAGATGTCATCGCACCGGAACGAGTGATGAACGAGCTTCGGATGCTTGCAGCCGGGCTTGAAGGGGTGGATGAGCGTCTGGCTGAACGTGGTGTTCCTTCCCGGATTCTGGACATGCCCGCAGTAGGCTTGCGCACTATAAGTACTCGACTCAAGCGCTGGGAGTTGTTATGAAGCGACGCTATCCCGATGATCGCGAAGCGGCGCTGGTGTCTTTGTTGAAACACTTCTATGCGGGTGAGCTAACTGATGGGCAGCTGTTACGTGCGCTGAGGCGTGATGTGTTGGGCCTGAACCAGACCCGCTACGCCTCTCTGGTCGGCATTAGCCGGCGCACTCTGTCGGACCTTGAAGGCGATAAGAGCAACGTCACGCTAGAGGTTAAGAACCGTGTATACCGGCCGCTAGGCCTGGAAGTGAGCCTGCTGCCGCGTAAGCGTGCTCTGCTGGAGCGGGCGCTGACAATCACCGAGTGAACCGGAGTCAGCTTGGATTATTCTGCTTTGACATCCTCTCTTCGCGCTGGTGCGACTCAGGAAGAGGATTCCCTTTCGGGTAACCACTGGTCGCCCGGTGGGCTGAGCATCATTGAGCGCCAGCGGCTTAGCTGTTGCCCTTGGGCTGTGAGAGCGGCTCAATCCCCAAGGCGTTGGCCACCTTGCTGATAGTGGAGAAGGCCGGGTTGCCCTCGCCGGACAGGGCCTTGTAAAGCCCCTCACGGCTCATCCCGACTTCCTTGGCGAGCTGGCTCATGTTGCGAGCGCGGGCAATGTCCTCTTCGGTCTGCAGGTAGTCCGCAGCGTCGTAGTGGCTGAAAGTGACGGCTTGCTCAGTCATGGCGTTACTCCTTCCACTGCGTGGCAATGGTTTTGGCTTGATCGTCGCGGGCCCTCGGGTGATGTAATAGACGCGGTAGCCGGGACTGTAGGGGATGCGCCGCTCGGAGACGCCTTCCCCGACCAGCTTCACGTCGCCCGGGTTGCCCAGTCTCAGGCACCTGAATCGGACCGTGATCCTGGCGCGAGCACGTGTATCTCGCAGGCCGCGCAAGCCACCCACGCATCATCAGCGCTGCTGATGGATGCGGAGCTTGCCGGAAGCGGTGCAAGTCCTGGTTGACTAGGTCGAGGCGATCCAGAGGACACCCTTTGCCATCCAGTTGTCCTACATCTCTGCCGAGTATGGTTAGCCGGTCATTCTGGGCATTGATGACGGCGGTGTCACGGTCGACCGTGGCCAACGATCAGACGCTTTACCAGGAGAAGGTGCCTCTACGTACGTATATGGAGTCCTCCTCGTTTGCAAGCATGGGGCACGATAGGCGTTAGGTACGACTGCACACGTATATCCGGTCTCTTAAATAATGCCAGAAGCATTGGACCCTGATGGGCTATCCGCACGTCAGCTCCCAATAGGACCCTCGAGCTATTTGCTCTCCGTACGTGTAGGGGTTTGCTAACGTCGGTTCGACCTGTTCGCCATCTTGCAGCATGCTCAGCAATCGTGATGGTGGGGTATCTTGTTGAAAACTCAGTAATACAGTTAGGCGGATGTTACGCCGCCTGTGCTGCCAAGCCAGGATCATAGGCCCTGTCGTGGCGAGTGATGGCCCAGGCGATGCGTGCCGTCTTGTTGGCCAGGGCAATCACCGCCACATTGGCATGCTTGCGCTCGGCCAGTTGCCGGACCCAGTGACTCAGGTTGTCTTCCTTGCCTTCACAGTAGCGCAGCACGGCGCGCGCGCCGTGGGTCAGCAGGGTTCGTAGGTAGCTGTCACCTCGCTTGCTGATACCCAGCAGGCGGTCACGACCTCCCGTGCTGTGCTGCCGCGGTGTCAGTCCCAGCGAGGCGGCAAAATCACGGCCACACTTGAAGGCCTGAGCATCACCCAGAGCGCCGGCCAACGCACTCGCGGTCAGTGTGCCGACGCCCTGCAGGGTCATCAGTCGCTTGGCAACCGGGTCGGTCTGGGCGTGTCGCTCGATGCGCTCGGTCACCGTGGCGATGCGATCATCGAGGTAGCGCAGGTCCTCGGCGAGACCCGACAACAGGACACGGAAATCATCGGTCAGGCCGTTCTCGGCATCTTCCAGCCAGCGAGGTAAGGCCGCGCGCAGCTGGCCAATGCCGGTAGGTGCCACCAGTCCGTACTCGCCGATCAGGCCACGGATCTGATTGGCCTTGGCAGTGCGTTGCTGAACCAGTTCACTGCGGATGCGATGCGTCGCTTGAACATCCTGCTGCGCGACGGTCTTGACGGCGACGAAGCGCATGGTCGGACGCCCCATGGCCTCGCAGATGGCTTCTGCATCGACACGATCGTTCTTGTTACTCTTGACGTAGGGTTTGACGAACTGTGCGGCGATCAGTTTGACGTGATAGCCGCGTGCCTGCAGCTCACGCGCCCAGTGGTGGGCGGAGGCACACGCCTCCATACCGATCTCGCCCCCCGTGGGGACGCGCTTGACGATGGCATCCAACCACTTGTCGCGCTTGTACTTGCCGCGCCACTCGACCTGGTCATGACGATCGATGCCGTGAACATGAAAGACGGATTTGGCAATATCGACACCAACGCGTGAAATGCTCATGGGATGCTCTCCTCAGCCGGTAACCTCACCCTCTCAGTATGGCGCATAGCGCTGAATTAGGTGAGGAGGACTCCATCCCATTGGACATCAAGGGCAATATGGGCACGCAGCACAGCGGTGGGGCTTCCAAGCTGTATGGCCACGAACCGATGCTTGCGCTTGCGTCACCTCAGCGGCCTCCCAAGGCCCGTCTCGGTCGAGTGTCTCGCGCTCCGGATAAGGTCTTAGCGCCAGCCCGTTCAGCCGCGCTGGCAGAGGCCCATCCGGCACCGTCCGAGCGATCGCCTCGGGGTCATCCCAGCAGGCCAGGGGTGTCGGGGTTGAGGGCGCCGTCAAGATAACCGGTTGGCCGGCATCGTCAGGGCAGGGATGGAACTCGGTAACGTAAAACCACCAGGCTATCCTGAGGTGGCCGTCATCGCCATTGAATCAGGGGGTTAGCGTTTTTAGGTGGCATGGGTAAACCGCGCGGTGGTCCCGCTATGGTAAAGTGCCGGTATGGCATGAGGAGTGGCCCATGAGCGAATTACTCGATCCTACCAACGACTATGTGTTCAAGCGGCTGTTTGCCGAAGCGCCGGATCTGCTGGTCGATCTGATCAACGATCTGCGCCCGGATTTGCCTGATATTACGTCCGTTGAAATCATCAACCCCAACATCGAGCCGACGGAGCTCACCGGCAAGTACATCATCCTCGACGTGCTGGCGCGTGATGGCGAAGGCAACTGCTATAATGTCGAGGTTCAGGTACGCCGTTATGGCGCGTGGCACAAGCGGGGGTTGTTCTACCTGACCCGCACGCTGGGAAGTCAGCTGAGCGCCGGAGAAGACTACCAGGAGCTGCGTGCCTCGGTGGGCCTGCACCTGCTGGACTTCGACCTGTTTACGGAAACCGCCGCCGAGCGCGAGCAAGCGATCTGGCGATTCGAGATGCGCGATGAACGCCAGCCGAATATTTCGCTGGGGAACGTTTTGCAGATGAACCTGATCGAACTGAACAAGGCGGATCGCCTGGGCTTGCCAGAGGGCCCACTACGCGCCTGGATCACTTTCTTCAAGCACTGGCAGGAGGAACTCACCATGGCCAATGTTTCCCACGAACCGGTGAAACGTGCAATGAACCGCATCCGCGAGCTCAGCGCCGATGAAGAGACACGTCGTCTGGCGTTCGTGCGTGAACGGGCGTTGAGAGATGAGGTGTCATTGCTGAACGATGCAAAGCGAGAAGGCGAAATGACAGGAGAGCGTCGCGTTCTGCAGCGTCTGCTGAAAAAACGCTTTGGTGAGTTACCTGCGTGGGTAGGTGAAAAGCTGGAGCGGGCTGATACTGGGCAGCTAGAAACCTGGACGGATGAAATACTTACTGTCGATAGCCTTGATGAACTTTTCAAACACTAAGTCTTCCCAAAAGGCGACGAGTCGCATCCGCGAGCTTAGCGCTGACGAAGAGACGCGTCGTCTGGCGTTTGTGCGTGAACGGGCATTGCGGGATGAGGTGTCGTTTTTGAACGATGCGAAGCGGGAAGGTGAGCAGCTAGGTATCGAGAAGGGTAAGAAGCTAGGTATTGAAAAAAATAAGCGCGAGACTGCTCACAACCTGCTGAAGCTAGGGGTACTCAATGATGAGCAGATTGCCGAAGTCACAGGGTTAGCGGTTGACGAGATTGCCAAGCTTCGCATCGAAGATAAGCACTGATCCCGCCTTTTAACAGTGCTGGATCACCTTCTTCAAACACTGGTAGGAGGAACTCACCATGACCAATGTTTCCCATGAACCGTGTATGGACTCCTCCTCTATTGCAAGCACTTTGTTCGACTGCATAAAGGTACGACTGCCTACGTGTATTCGGTCTCATTAATGATGCTATTTTTTAGCATCGGACCCTAATGGGCTATCCGCGCACTGGTTCCCAATCGGTTAAACGAGCTCGTGGCTCCATGTTCGTAAGGGGTTTCCCAGCGCCGGTTCGACCTGATTGCCATCTTTCAAAGTGCCACGCAATCGTGGTGTGGAATGGTCTCCAAAAAACGTTCAATTTTGACTATGTCGACGGCATGTTCTACCGCCCTCAACTAACTCACTTAAACGCCGACACTCGCCGCAGCAAGATTGTCGTCATAAGCTGTTTTATTACACACCAGTGCCCAGGCGATCCGAGCCGTTTTATTGGCTAGGGCTACCGTTGCGACATTGATATGTTTTCGAGACGTCAGACCTTTAAGCCAATGACTCAGACTGTCATCCCTGCGAGATTGGGAGGCACGCTGGAAAGAATTGGAAGCCAGCGACAACGTCTTTGCTCTGGTGGTGATGGCTCAGATTCAGGCCAAGCGAGTAAAGGACGGTGCCACGCGCAAGGATGTCAAGATTGCCCTGATACGGCTGCTGTATGAACGGGGCTACAGCCGCGAGCAGATCGTAAGACTGTTTAACATTATCGATTGGATGCTCCAGTTGCCCAAGGCCCTGGAACCCGAGTTTGTACAGGCGGTTAACGCCATACAGGAGGAAAAGCACATGCCATACGTCAACACGATTGAGCGCGTAGAGCGAGAAAAAGCAGTTCAGGAAGGCCGTCAGGAAACCCTTGAGGAAGCCGAGCAGCGCGTAAGGGAAGCCGAGCAGCGTGCGTTAGAAGGCAAGCGCAACGCGGCCCGCAAGCTGATTGCACTGACCGAAATGAACGATCAACTGATTGCTGAGATCGAAGAACTGCCGGTTGAAGAAGTCGAAAAGCTACGCGCCGAGACCCAGCACTGAGTCCACCTTTCAACAGTTTGGTGGAGGATAAAGATATGTTGGCAGAGAATTTGGGAAACTGGGCACAGCAAGAGCGCCAAGAAGGGCGTCGGGAAGAGCGGCAGAAAGCTGAGCGGCGTGCGTTGGAAGAAAAGCGCCAAACTGTCCGTCATCTGGCTTTCGGTGTGTTCAGTGATGAGCAAATTGCCGAAGCGACAGGATTAGCGGTTGACGAGATTGCCAAGCTTCGCATCGAAGATAAGCACTGATCCCACCTTTTAGCAGTGCTGGATCACCTTCTTTAAGCACTGGCAGGAGGAGCTCACCATGACCAATGTTTCCCATGAACTGGTTAAACGTGCGATGAATCGCATCCGTGAACTTAGCGCCGATGAAGAGACGCGTCGCTTGGCGTTTGGGCGGTGAGAGATGAGGTGTCGTTTTTGAACGATGCGGAGCGGGAAGGTGAATAGTTGGGGGGGTTGGCATTCAAGCTCACGGTGACTGACTTCCTTGCGCCTGGCGGCGCTGGCGATAACCTTACGACGTGATGGCGCGGGCATTCGCTTTTGAGCGGTGGGTTGCTCGGTAGTGGGCGACGCGACAAGGCGCCAAAGGCCGCTCCATTCGGGGCGGCCTTTCCGTGTGGCTCTGTGGCGATGGGTCATCTCGCCAGGCTTTGAGTCACCTCCACCGGGAGCAAGGGAAGCCTCGCCGGGACCACCATCGAGGCGCTGAGTATCAAGCCCACCCCGCTGGTGGCACTCAGCAACGTTTCCTGGGAAAGGTGGGTATGGTGCGCACATGGCGCGCCTCACCGGCCTTGGACAGCGGTATCCAACAGCGCCGCTGGTCCCAGTGAATATCCTCCCAGCGCGCCTTCAATACTTCCCTGCGCCGGTCAACAGCAACACCATGGACGCCAGCAGGGTGTTGGGCGAAGTCTCGATGGCCAGAAACAACCGCTTGGCTTCCACCGGCGTCAGGAAACGCTCGCGCTTGTTGTTCTCCTGGAACTGGCGAATTTCCTTGGTGGGGTTCTCCTGGAGTCCCGGAAGCTCCCACTCCAGCACCAGGTTGTAGACGTAGAGTAACAGGTGCATCACCCAGTTGGAGTTCGCCGGCTTGTGGACCTGACGATGGGCATGGAACAGCGCGATCAGCTCCACCTTGATGATGCGGTCCAGCGGCTATGCCCCACCTCGGGTATCACATGGCAGCGCAGCAGAATTTTGTCGGTGATCCAGGAGTGCGACATCCTGTTTGCTTCCAGCTTGGACAAAATGTATAAAAAATGATCAGGCTGTTAACTGTGACGATGAATAACAAAAAAATAAGGAGTTAAGGTGATATATCTTATCGAATTCACAGTTTTATCCACAGAAACAGTGGAAAACTATTTCTATGGACAAAGCCGCTATCAGACCCCCCCTATCTCCATGTTGGCGCTTTCCAGTCTGCCAGTTGCTGTATTCGGTGCTTGACGGAAAACTTCAAGAACTGGAAGAAAAAGCCAAGGAGGCCTTACTTCTGCGATTTACTCCCCATGAAATCCGACAGGCTGCTAGAAAAATGTTTCGCATGCGAAACATTAGTTTCAATGTGACTGCTCCCCATCCTGTCAATAGCGTAGCGAAAAGCAGCTGTCCCCCCAGCTCATCGCCAGCACTCCTGACGGTATTTGATCGTGCTTTCTATTCACTGGGCTTACAGCATGCCTGGCAAGGCATGGAGGAACCAGGGCTATCGCAGTTGGCAGATGGGCGCTCGAGTCTATTGTTCAAGCTATTTATCAGGCATGAAGCCAAGACCTTAGAAAGCGATTATTTCTAACTGCGATAGCCCTGGCCTAGTCAACTAGGACTTGCACATCTTCCTGCAAGCCCCGCATCATCAGCGCTGCTGATAGATGCGTGGGTGATTGCCCCGTTGGCTTGATGAACACCTATCCGCATAGCCCACGACCTGGCCATCATGCCGAGCATATTGGACATAATGGGGTATTATGGACAGTTCCATTTTAGCCTGACTTGGCGACGACTTGGCACGAGAACGGCTTGCCGGACGATGATATCGCTAAGAAAATCAGTATCAAGAAAAGCAGCACCGGCCTTGCACCGGTGCTGCTGACGTGGGTTCAGCTCTTGTGGCGGGCGTTATAAATCGTTTCGTCGAGCTCGCCTTCGCTCTTGCCGACCAAGGTCGTGACCATGAGGTCACCCGCCACGTTCACACTGGTACGCGCCATATCCAGGATACGGTCGATGCCAGCAATCACTGCAATAGCTTCCAGCGGTAAACCAATCTGGGCCATCACGATGGACAACATGATCAGACCGGCACCGGGAACACCAGCTGTCCCGATAGATGCCAAGGTACCGGTGAGAATGATCATCCCGTAATCCATCAGGCTGAGATCGACGCCCAGCAACTGGGCGATAAATACCGCCACTACGCCTTGATAGATGGCGGTGCCATCCATGTTGATGGTGGCGCCCACCGGCAATACGAAACCAGCTACACCTTCCGATACACCAAGATTCTTCTGGGCACAGCGCAGAGAGACAGGCAGGGTGCCCGAGGATGAAGCCGACGAATAGGCGACGACCAAAGCATCGAGAATCCCTTGCAAGTAGCGCACGGGATTGAGCCGACCAACCAATGCCAGCAAACCGGTATAAACCACCAATACGTGCAGCACACTGGCCAGATAAGCCACGCCGATGACCTTGGCCAACGGCAACAATACTTCGAGCCCATAACTGCCGGAGACATGCGCAATCAGGCCGAACACGCCGAACGGCGCGAGCGCCATGACGAAGCTGGTCAGCTTGTACATAGCCTCGGCGAAGCTTTCAAAAACACGAATGACCGGCTCGCCTTTCTCCCCAATCAATGTCAAGGAGATACCTAATCCAATGGCGAAAACGATGATCTGGAGGATGTTTCCTTTAGCGAGAGCATCGATTGGGTTCTGCGGCACCAGACCCACCAGAATTTCAATCAGACTCGGCGCTTCACTGGCTTGCACACCGGATTCAAAACTCATCTCCAGGCCTACGCCAGGCTGGAAGATCAGCGAGGCGAGCAGACCGATGGAAATCGCAAAAGCGGTGGTGATGAGATAAAGCCCGATGGTGCGTACGCCGATACGGCCCATCTTCTGCGGATCGCGCATTGCCGTGATGCCTACTACCAGAGTAGAGAACACCAAAGGTACGATCAGCATCTTGATGGCGTTTATGAAGATATCGCCGATAGGTTTGAATACACTGGCGTTTTCGCCCATCAAAGCACCCGCCAGGATGCCCAGCACGAGACCAGTGAGAATTTTTTGCCACAGAGGGATTCGTCGCCACAGGTTACCGTTGGCTTTTTCTGGATGGTTCGTCAAGGAGTAACTCCTTCCTGTAATTATGTTTTTACTTGGGGGGTATTGATGAAGGGGCGCGATTATACTGAAAAAATCTATGATTTTTAGTGGTCGGAGGATGTAAATATGCCGTTATCTAGAAGCGCGTAATACTTCTTCCTGAGTCTCGTGGCGCGAAGGGAGGAGATACAAGCGCGGCGTCCGAGAGGACGCCTTGTTTTCTTACGAAAATGATACTAAGCTGTAAGTCATGAAAATTGAACGCGCCTACAAATACCGATTCTACCCGACGCCCGAGCAGGAAATCCTGCTGGCGCGGACGTTTGGGTGCGTGCGGTTTGTCTGGAACGCAGTGCTGCGCTATCGCACCGATGCGTTCTATCAACGCCAGGAAAAGATTGGTTACAACGACGCCAGCGCTTTCCTGACCCAGCTGAAAAAGGCACCGGAAACCGCGTTCCTGGCCGAGGTCAGTTCGGTGCCCTTGCAGCAATGCCTGCGCCATCAACAATCGGCCTTCAAGCACTTCTTTGCCAAGCGCGCACGATACCCGCGATTCAAGTCAAAGAAGCAGCGGCAGTCCGCCACCTTTGCCAGTTCGGCGTTTGCGTATCGCAACGGCCAGATCACGCTGGCCAAGTGCCAGGAACCGTGTATGGACTCCTCCTCTATTGCAAGCACTTTGTTTGATCGTGACTAAGGTACGACTGCCTACGTGTATCCGGTCTCTTTAATGATGCCATTTTTTAGCATCGAACCCTAATGGGCTATCCGCGCACTGGCTCCCAATCGCTTAAACGAGCTCGTGGCTCCATGTTCCTTAGGGGTTTCCCAGCGCCGGTTCGTCCTGTTCGCCATCAATCAAAATGCCATGCAATCGCGGTGTGGAAGGTCTCCAGCAGAATTTTCGATACCGACTATTTAGAAGGCGTGCGCCACCCTCAACTAACTCACTTAAACGCCGACACTCGCCGCAGCAAGATTGTCGTCATAAGCTGTTTCATTACTTACCAGCGCCCAGGCAATTCGGGCAGTTTTATTAGCCAATGCCACCGTCGCAACATTGATATGTTTTCTGGACACCAGACCTTTAAGCCAATGGCTCAGACCGTCATCCCTGCGATCTGCATGGCGTAAAACGGCCCGTGCTCCATGAATAAGTAGTTTACGCAGATAGCTATCACCGCGTTTGCTAATGCCTAAAAGGCGGTCTTTTCCCCCTGTGCTGTGTTGACGGGGTGTCAGTCCAAGAGAGGCGGCAAAATCACGACCTCTCTTGAATGCCTTGCCGTCTCCCAGCGCACCGGATAGAGCACTGGCAGTGAGTGGCCCAACACCTCTTAACGTCATTAAGCGCCGTGCGACGGGATCTTGTTTCACGCTTTCAGTAATTCTCTCGTCGAGTGCTACGATTCGATCATCTAGATACTGGAGATCCTCAGCCAAGCCATTGAGCAAAATGCGAAAGCTATCAGTGAGCCCGTTCTCTGCATCTTCCAACCAGCGAGGTAACGCTCGGCGCAGTTGCAGAATGCCAACGGGCGCGATAATCCCATACTCGCCTACCAGTCCCCGAATTTGGTTGGCTTTAGCGGTTCGTTGGCTTACCAGCTCCTCACGGATGCGGTGTGCCGCCTGAATGTCTTGCTGGACAACGGTCTTGGGGGCAACAAAGCGCATATTGGGACGACTCATCGCTTCACAGATTGCTTCCGCATCCACCCGATCATTCTTATTGCTTTTAACGTAAGGTTTGACAAACTGAGCCGCAATTAGCCGGACCTGATACCCCCGTTTTTGAAGCTCCCGTGCCCAATGATGAGATGAAGCACAGGCTTCCATGCCGATCTCTGCGCCGGCGGGCACTTTTCGGCTTAGTGCATCCAGCCACTTATTCCGAGAGTACTTACCCTGCCATTGGATCTGATCGTGACGGTCGACACCGTGAACGTGAAACACTGACTTGGCAATATCAACACCGACGCGGATAATGTTCATCTGGACTTCTCCTCATCTTCACGATGGTTGATGGTTCACCTTCCATTTTGGCACTTAGATGCCGGTTAGGTGAGGAGGAGTCCATCCCATTGCTTAACATCCGCTGGAGCCGCGTGCTTCCGTCAGCCCCCAGCACCGTTACCGTCTCCCAAGACCGCGCCGGTCGCTATTTCATTAGCTGCCTGTGCAAGGTCGAAACCCTATCGCTCGGCGTGGTGCCGAAGATGGTGGGGATTGATCTTGGCTTGAAAGACCTATTTGTCACCAGTGACGGCAAACGGGTCAACAACCCCCGCCATACGGCGCGTCACGCACGCAAATTGGCGCGGGCATTTTCACGACGCAGCTGTTTTAGCTCCTCATACAGATGCACGTCATTTACCTGCTTACCGGAGCCTGGCGGTGGTTCGCCGTGCAATTTATTGATCCAGGTGTGCAGTGTATTAACGTTCACCCCCAGTTCTCGGGCGGACTGGGCAACTGGCTGATTCGATTCTATCGCCAGTTTGACGGCACCTTCTCTGAATTCGTCGGTATAAGAATTGGTTTTCTTCTGAGTCATGACACACCACTATAAGCAGGAGATATTACCTGCGTCTGTGTGTCCGGGAAACTATAGCCACTTCAATCGTCCTGAAGAGGGTGTTTAGCAAAATCCATGCTCGGCCCAAGACACGGCGGCCATCGCCTCTCCCACTACATGACAAGCGGTAATATGGCGATAAAGCGCTTTACGCTACTTTCCGTACAGCTTTGCCGCTTAAGTTATGTTAATTGCATGGAGTGTCACCACGTAGTCATGGCGTGTCATTTCTTCGCGTGTCACTTGGCCCTTGTCGTCAGTGGAGGCCGTCAGGACGCATAGGTTAACTGGTGAAACTGAATCCCCGTCGCCTTGATGACGGCTGTCACCGTACGCAGCTTGGGGTTGCCACCAGGACTCAAAGCAGTTCCCGGTGCGGGCCACGTAATCTGCGGCAGTCAGCGCATAGTAATCTCTTGACTCCATGGTTAGCTGAGACTAAGCTTCTCCCAAAACGGGAGAAAGTATGCGGGTTATAGCCAAAAGCACGTTGCGCAAGTTCTGGGAGGCGCCTGGCTGCCAAGATGCGCAAGGCCCGCTAGAGAGCTGGTACGACGAGGTAATAGTCGCAACTTGGCGTACCCCGCATGATGTAAAGGCGCAATTCCGAAGCGCTAGTATCTGTGGCAATAACCGCGTCGTATTCAATATCGCCGGAAATAAGTACCGGCTGGTCACGGAAATGCAGTATCGCTGTGGCATTGCTTGGGTGAAATTCATCGGCACTCACGCTCAATACGATGAAATAGATGTGGAGACAGTTAATGAACATTAAGCCCATTCGATCCGATGCCGATCTTCAGGCTGCCTTCAATCGCCTTGAAGCTATCTTTCAGGCCGAGGAAGGCACACCGGAGGCGGATGAGATGGAGATTCTCGTCACTCTTATCGAGGCCTACGAAGAAAAGCATTACCCCATCAGTCCGCCCGATCCTATCGAGGCGATCAAGTTCCGCATGGAGCAACAAGGCCTGACTCAGCGCGACCTCGAGGCATACATCGGTCCTAGCGGTCGGGTTTCAGAAGTCTTGAACCGGAAGCGTAAATTGAGCTTGCGCATGATCAAGCGTCTGCATGATGGACTGAATATTCCATACGATAGCTTGATGAGCCAAGCCGCCGCCTAATCAATCAAGCCTTGGCATTGGGAGCCATCTGGGGCTGTTGTGTAGTCATACGAACTCGCCCTTTCTTGGGCCAATCAGCTTCAAGTTCCGAAGAGGGGACTTATGCCCCCAAGGCTATCGCAGTTGGAAGATGCGTGCTCGAATCTGTTGTTCAGACTATTGCCAAGTATTTGATGTCAGTTATGAAGGCCGAACGTGGTACCGCAAAGTGCAGCGCATTAACGAGAACATGGCGCAACAGACATCACGCCAACTCGTGGATTTCGCCTTGGCCGAAGGCGCTGATGTGATCGTGCTGGAAGACCTCAAAGGCTGGCGACCGAAAGCTGGCAAGAAGCCGGCGGGAAGGTGATTTATGTCTATGCGCGAGGCACGTCATCCTGGGCGTTTGATGGCTCTGGCCGCGTGAAGCGGCACAAGACGCAATACGAACTGGCCACCTTCCAGAGCAGGAAGCAGTACAACGCCGATCTTAGCGCCAGCTACAACATGGGTGCCCGTTACTGGGCATGGAAACGCAAACTGACCCGCCGAAAGGACGGGCAGGAGTCAGGCGGCAAACGTTCCCCTGGCTCACCGAAGATGCCGGTCACGCTCTCCACGTTGTGGCGGAGCGATGAAGCCCCGAATCAATGCGCAGCATGATTCGCGGGAGAATTCACCAATGCAGCACTAGAAAAAATACAGCACATCTGATGCTCCAGCGAACGGGTGCTGATATAGAGGGTGTCAGGGTCCCGCCGAGGGCCCAGCAGATCTGGTGGCCCGCTATGGCGGCGAAGAATTTGTGGCCTTACTGTCGGGCACTGATGCAGAGGGTGCTTCCTGGGTCGCCGAGCGCCTGCGCGAGGCGATACTGACGCTCGTGATTCCTCATGCCCACTCAAGTGCTGCCGATAACCTGCGTGGAGGCACACAATGCAATATCCCATCGCCATTGAATGGGGAGACGATAAAACCGCTACCGGCATCGTTTTTCCTGATATTCCCGGGGCTATGAGCGCGGGTGATACTCCGGAAGAAGCCTACGATAATGTCATCGAGGCCGCACATATTGTGCTGCAAGACATGGTGGCGCGCGGTGAACCTGCTCCCAAGCCGGGAAAGATCAATGAGCATCGCAGCAACCCGGATTTTGAAGGCTGGGGCTGGGGTATGATCGATATTGATCTGACACCCTACCTTGGAAAAGCAGAGAAAGTCACCGTGACGCTACCCGGCATGGTGATTCGTCAGATTGACGAATACGTGGCTTTGCACGGCGTCAAAAGTCGTTCAGCATTTTTGAGCAATGCAGCACTAGAAAAAATACAGCACGTCTGATGCTCCAGCGAACGGGTGCTGATATAGAGGGTGTCAGGGTCACCTTGTAGCGTCTGACAGGGGTGGCCCGACACTTTAGCTACCCGGTATCAGGTGCAACAAACGACGTAAATTGGCTTTCTGAAGCGTGCTGGCATTTTATTGTTTTTCAATCGCACGTTTTTTGAAGCGCCCTGCGTTCAGATCAGCTGACTTCTGGCGATACTCTGCGGATTCGTCAAAGAGATATGTTTCAGTCGTAGCCGCCGAGGCATGGCCAAGGAGGATTTGTATCTCTCGGATAGTCATGCCGTTATTGAACATATCTGTAGCGAAAGTACGTCGCAGATCGTGAGGAGCAATAGCCACCCCTAGGAGGCCACTGGCCCGTCGGCGTATCGACTCAATGCGCTGATTGACGGTAGCGACACTCAGGCCTTTTCCCAGGCTCGGCTCATTGCGCTTGTTCCAAATAGCAGTAAACAGAAATCCCGGGCGGTCACCTCGATAGCGAGCCAGATAATCGATATAACGCTCCCAGATCACATCCGGCATCATCAGTGCCCGTTCTTTATTGCCTTTGCCGGTGACTGAAAATTCATGGGTCTCATGATTGATATTCTTGAGCTGGATGCCCACCAGCTCAGCACGTCGAAGTCCCGAGGTGACAAGAAGGGTCAGCATCAGGCCATCTCGTGCATGGATGGCATCGTCCACCTTGTCACAGACATCCAGCATGGCGCGGATGATGCGGTCTGGCTGCGCCTTACCCCCGGGTAGACGATGGTAACGTGCTGATTTTACAGTCTTGATCCGCTCAAGCACATCCACATCCATCAGCTTCATTTTGTACGCTTCAGTTGCCACGCCGCGCATCAAGGCTCGATAGCTGTTCCGGGTGGCAGCGCTGACTGGTTTTTCTTTGTGATCTCGAAGCTCAGCGAGCAAGTCCTCCATCACATTGACGGAAAGCTGCTCCCAGCGCACATAATCAAACGGGAACAGCTGATCGGGGTGAAGCTGGCGACGATCTTCCTTACCCGTATTGGGATCAAGATAGGTTCGTTTTTCAATTTCTGGAGCACCCAGCATCAGGGCCAGGCGATTGAGGTAGCTGCGCTTGGTAATTTTGCTGCCGGCTGACTCTTGGTTGTTGATATGGCGATAGGCCGGATTTTGTGAGCGTGGCAGGGGTTGCCGAACATCACGGATAACTTGGATGGGTTCTTTATCGTAGTGAACCGGCAAGGCAGGTGTGTCTGGATGATCGGCGGCGGTTGGCAATGAGGGTGGCGCCACGATGGGCAGGTCATCATCCATTAGAGATAGCTCCTTGGGTTGGTAGGCCAAAAGCCAGGCGGTGGCGCCTCGCCCGTCCGATTCATTCTAATATAACTAAAACACACATTTTATCAATATTAGAGCTTTGATGCCAGGTAGTGGTACTTGCCTGATTCTAGGGTCTTGCCTATCTTTCACTGTGCCTGTGGACTGGTTTGCTAGAGAATTGGCTTCGTAGAGAAAGAAAATGAGGTCACTCGCCAGACGAATAAAATCCATTTAATCCTTTAAAATCAATAATATAAATGTATTTTTATCCATTGCATAGTTGGCTGTACGAAAAATCTGACAGCAAACTAGAGCCAAGCCCCTGTAGAATTTGCGTATGAAGGAATTTTTACTCCTCTTTAACTAGGCGTAAAGCTCCCGATGATGGAATGAGTTTTGGAGACTACCCCTCGGTGCTGTCCCACCAAGGCTGTTTCCAACAGTTTATTCGGAGCTGTTTCAGTTAGATAAGCTGAGCAGACTGATAGGTCGGCGCGTACTCTACTATTAAGGATGGCTGCGTTCCTTCCACATGAAATACAGTCTTGTTAAGGCTGTTCCATTATCGGCCAAGAGTGGACTTTTAGTATATTCTGATATAATCAGCCTGGCTGTGCGGCTCCCGCCAATGAAACATCAGAATACATGGCGCGCCATCCGGTATCCCCGGCGTCCGCACAAGCCAGTGGTTAGACGCCTATAGTTTGCGGCCATGGGCCTGGAGCCTCGCCTGAATATCGTTTTTTATGGATTTATAGAGAGGCTCGGTTTCTTCTTTGATCTTTTTCCAGCCTTCGTTTTGCATTTTCCAGTCTTTCGCCTCGTGGCCCACCTCCTTTGAAACAACAGCAGACCACAGCTTATCTGACACTTTTAAGAATTTTTTTTCGAGTTCCGGAGGCAAAAATATTCCATTCTTAGCCACGTAGCACTGTAGGTCGCCGAAGGCTTGCTTGACTTTGTGAAGGCGATGCCAAAAGATAATGCCTTGGTACGTATTCCCCTTATCGTGAGAGTTCCGGACTTCATCCTTTTGGAATTCTGTGAATTCGGTACCCGCGAGAAATTCATCTAACTGTACCGGGTTCATGCGATCCACGTCCGCGTACTGCTGCATTGGTGAAACCAGCCACGCAACGAGGCCATGAGCTTCGTCCAGCTTTCCCCAAGCTTCTGGAAGAACTAAGAACTCTTTTTCTTGTAGCTTTAGTGCGCCACTCAGCATTGCGTCAATTTCCACCCTGAGCTTTTGTAGCTCAAGCGCTTGTTGATGTCTAAGTTGGTCCAAACGCTGTGCAAATTTGTTTTCTATCCATGTTTTCCCAAAGTATTGGAACAATAGGTAGGCCACCACAGCAGAGCCGCCACCATAAGCGAGAACCTGACCCAAAAACTTCAAAAAATCGTCGATAATCATTCAGGCCTCTAACAAGTTTTAGACAATTTTCTCATAGAGCAAATGGTGTCTTTCAATTGCATTCACAATAGATTTCCTGATTACGCATATGGCTCATTCAGCTTCAGCAGACTGCTATGGGATCGGCGGAGCCTTGGCCGCTACCATCAGAAAGCGCGGCATACAATATCATTTCTGTCAAAGCAACCGGACAAATTTTCTCCCCAGAACTGAGCACCATGAAAATTAATATGCCATTTATTCATATAGCTTCATTAAAGGCATAACGTCTGCAGCAAAGGAAAAATTGAAGCGCAGCGGAAATTTTACCCGTGTGCCAGCAATTACTAGCATTACTTTTGGGTCTTTCTCTCATCCCAAGTCTCCAAGACAAATAACGCTATGGTATGAGCTGAGTGGATAGCCAGCCGCGCATGCCTTGGCTTTAGATTATATATTTTTCGCCCTTGGCCATGAGCGGAGCTTGCATGCGTTCTAAACGCTCCAATGCCGTCAACTACAGACAATACGCCAGAAAGAATCTTTTTTAGATCGTGATCTTCCAGTACTCCTGGATCAAAGCCTAGGTCAGAACGTACAACCTTCCACACATTTTGGAGATCCTGCTTTTGAGGCATTTCCAACTTTTCATCTGCTATATATGTCTTGAAGATGGATTCAAGAATATTGCATGCGGCTGACACGGCCTCTCTAGGTTCAGAGTTTACGTTGGAAAGGGCTCTATTAAACTCTGCATCAATTGAGGGAATATCGCGCCCTTTAATCAGTTCGGCCAGCGATCGACTGGGTGCAGAACTACCATCGGAAATTATTCCGCCCGAAAGATACGCAAGGTTGCACCGAGAAAGAATTGCTTCTAGCTTGGTTTTGAACTCTTTCTTTACATCCACAGCAGGGGCGCCAAGCCAAGAGAATGTATCATTCCCCAAATCGGGCAACTCCATGTAACCCTCAATAATCCGGCCTAAAACAACCAAAGGATGCTTAGACTCTTTATTGACTCGCCGAAGCCATGCCTGAACTTTGACGGGCTTTGAGCCATCGGGTGGCTCGCCAGGGGCTTCAGCATACGAGAAAAGATTGTCCAAGCTGGCGTGTGTTTCGATGGCAGGCATGTTCTCTGACAGCACGGCTATGACTGGGGCTGGGATTTCCTTTCTCATAGGCTTACTCACATCTCTCTTAGAATACTTAACATCATCGTGCGCGCCGCATAACGAGAACGAACGCACATGCCGCCTATGCCGGACTGGCCGCTTTGGGTCGATATCGGTCATCTCTTGCCATTATGCAACCACATCACATTCGTCTCTCAACTTATCCAAGTGCCCACCATGCTGTAACAATTCCAAGGCTTCGCAACCGGCATCAAATATTCTTTCACGCTGTTCCTCCATGGTCTTGGAGCCGCGAAGAATTTCGAGTAGCGGTGTTTCCAGGTAGAGCGGGTGAAAGGTGTTGGGGTGTCGTTCTTTGGAATGGTCGTAGAAGGTCCACCGGCTATGTTGAGTGACTTCAGCTAGTGTGGCTTTTAAAACGCGGTAACTGTCGATGTAGGGATAATGCGGACGTAACCCATCGCTGAAGTCGAGTATCAATTGCAGTTTTATGGAATCTTCGATGCGGTGGTTGATTGTGTGATCGCTACCATCGATCACACAGCCAATGAAAATGCCCGGGCTCCACTTACGCTTGGCATCGGTACGGTGAAGCTCGATACCGAGTCGTCCCCAGCGCAAGCGCTTCATTACGGCTTGGTAACCTCCATTCACTGGCCAGTCCCTGGCGGCAAGGGGTGTGAAGGCCTGTTCCAGCTGCTGGGGCAGCTTGCCGGCCGTGGGAAAGTAGAGGATTGCCTCATGGGCCATGGGTGCTGCCGGCTGGAGACCTTCATGGTTCAGCAGGGCGAGAAAGCTTTCGATGTGGAAGCGTTCGGTTGCTTCTACCTCTTCGCCCAAGTACTGCTCCAGTGTGTCGTAGATATCACTCCAGCACAGACAAGCATCGGCTTCGTTGCTGTGTTGGTGGCGGCTGGCGGTAATGGCCACGACGCGCACTGCAGCGTCGGGAAATGCTTCCTGAGCCAGCGCACGGTAGCGCATGATCTGGCCGTCACCTAAACCCGACCACACCTTGTGTTCAAAGATTAGCGCCATGCCGGGCCAAGTGGCCTGCATATCGGGGCGACGACTCCCTAACCGGGCCTGAGTGCTCCATTCGATTTCTTCGTTGTCCCTGGGCAAGTCGAAATCCTGCCCCGCCGGCATTGTATCGCGAAGACGCGCCAACACTGCCTTCCTGGTGCCACTGCCATTACGCAGTAGCCATGCGAACACTTCGGTGACGAAATTTTCCAGGGAATCGCGGCCTTCACGGGGACGATATTGGCGCAGGCTCACCAGCAGACTGTTGTCCATAAGCATCTCCTTCATCCTAAAGGCTGGCTCTGGTATTATTTGGGCGAGAGGTTAAATAATCTAGTTCGTAGCACTTTAAAATTAAATCTACTTAATTCAAAGTGATTAAGCGTATTTCTTGTCGATTTATCGAGCGAGGGCGCCTCCTTTTCTTCGTCTCTCCTGACCTATCCGGCAATGCGGCCTACACTGAGTAGATGGTTTTTGCCTTGGGAGACACTCCTATGTCGCTTCGAGACGGCCGTTTGCTCACTCGCTCCCAACGCCTTATAGGCTGGCTGATTCTTACGCTACTGGCCTCTTTCAGTCCTCTGGCGAGTGCTTTCCATGATGGGGATGACCAGCCGCAGCATCTGGATATATATTCATCAGATGATGACGAGGTTCAACTGTTCGCCCGTGTCGTGCCCTTGACGGCGGAAGCGTCGGAAGAGTTCTTTGCCATTGTCAGCGGACAAGGCGAGACGGAGCGAGAATCCCAACTGACGCTGTATCTCGATTTGCTTCCCTCATCGCTCGATGGTTTGAGCACCGGCGACGTTCTGGCGGCAGCGGTGACACCACCGGAAAGACTGTACCACGAACCCTGGCAAGACACACTTTGGCAGCCAAGCGCAAAGGAACGATTAGCCTGGGATGGGCTGCTGCACCGCGTTATCGCCTTGGAAGAGATTGACGACGGCTGGCAACTTCGGTTGGAGCGGGCAACACTGGCCGATGCTATTGAGCAAGGCACGCTGATTATCGAGGCTAAAACGATGATCAGGTCAAGAAACGAGATGTTTGGCCTGGAACCCCATATCTACGCGGAAGGGGATCATTACCGAAAGGTCGGCTTGCATACCGCTGAGCTGCACTGCACTCCCGGTCGCTTTCAAGTCGATACCGTGGAAAGGATTGTATTTCCGTATGGTGTCGAAGCCGACATCGCCTACAGTGCAGTACTTCACCTGACATATGCATTGACGTTTGATAACGGCCAGGTGGAACGCGTCGAGCTCAATACTGATATCTGCCAGGCGGGCAGCCTGAAAGTGCGCGTAGAAAATGAGGTGGATGAGGAGTGGCTGCTCTGGAAGGAGCGGTCGCGCCCCACGGTATTCAGAGTGGGTTGGCTGCCGATCGTCGCCAGGGCAGGGGCCGGCCTTACCTATGCGCTTGAGACGGGGGCTGGCTTCCGGCAGCAGGAACCCGTGCTGTTGAAACATCACCTGCAGCGACAGACAAGCTGGTCACAGGGTGACTGGCGCTTTGACGGCCCCGAACTTACCCCGCCCGCCGTTCATGTGCCCGATCCTTCGCTATACATTGACGTCGAGACGACCAGCAAGCTGATACCACAACTCGAAATTATTCTTTACGGACTCGCCGGCCCCTATATTCAGGCGCCGGGAAGTACGACCCTTGGGTGGCATTCCAACCCTTCTGGCCCTTCACTACACGCAAACCTGACATTACAGGCAGGGATTCAACAAACCCATCCGGTCATCAGCCTCTGCAAGCAGGGCGATTGTGAGAAAATATTGGGCAGCTGTGAATGGCAGTGGGATTTCAGTCACCATGCCTTCAACGATCGTAAATGTGAGTAGGGGGAACTCTAAAGACCAGCCCCAAGGCCAGCGCACTGCTTACTAATCGGCAGGACACCCAGGTTAGACTTTAGGCGTTATACTAAGGTATAATGCATCGCAATATGAATGACGATGCGAGGCTTGCTATATGAATAATGCGACGGTGACATTTCCGACGATTTGGGATCAGCCCACAGCTCAAGGAACCGCCCGGAAGCCCTTCATTCGGCGGCTGTGGAAGGGATTGATGAAGCTTTCGGAAGTCCAGGGCCAGGCTCAGGCACGCCGAGGCTTCGATCCTTACGTATGATCCTGCGTCCCGAGCCTCGTGATTCTTGTCACGATATCGGATGTGTCAGAGTGATAACGCCAAAAAGCCCCGGGCTCACGAGATGACGCACAGCCTGCGCACACGGCCCCCTATATGGATTTCATTCTGAAATGATGTCTGGCTAGCTGTTTGGTCCCGAAGAGTAATGGTCTACGTTATGAACCATTATCGGAGGATGACCCATGGCTCAGGTTCTTCAAAACGTGCCAATACGATTCACACCGCGTCGTCACGACTACTGGTCAAATCCGTCATCCTGAATCGTCGGTGTCGTAATGAATAATCGAGAGCAGCTTGATGGGTACTTCTAACAGTTGCTCCGGCCCATGCGGCACGGCGGCATCGAATGCCAGGCTATCGCCAGGGCCCATCTCGTAAAACTGTTTGCCGTGTCGATAAAGTAGGCGCCCTTCAAGCAGGTAAATGAATTCGTGCCCGGCATGACTGAAGTTCGGGAAGACCTCACTGGCATCGTCCATCGTGATCAGAAAGGGCTCGTAACGCTTAATCGGCCCCTGGCGATAGCTGAGAAGGTGGTAGGTGTGGCCGACTTCCGTACCGGTGCGCACAACCTCCATGCCTGGGCGCGCCACCGATTTTGAAATATTAGAAATAAGGGCTTACGTTAATTCGTAAGCCCTTATTTTTTGCCTGTGACCACCCTGTGACCAAATCGTGGCCACAACCTCTTAATCACCTTCCCGATACGCCTATTCGGTTATGACCTTTGGCTTTTACTAGTCGCAGGCTTGGTCACACACTTTATTGGCGCATACCCTCATCAAAATTAATATTCGTTTTCTTTACAGATGATCGCATATTGGGAACCACACCAGAATAGGGTGTCGCGCCGGAGACCTATTGATTGCTTTCCCTGCCATTGACGAGGCAATGCGATTGCATTATTTTAAGTGCATTACTTTTGCATTGCCTTTGAGCGGAGGCCAATCATGAACACGGCCATTGAGGATGATTCCACCCTGACGGATCGCTACCAGACGACCGTTCCGGCATCGGTTCGTCGTGTGCTGAAGCTGAAACGCCGCGATCGGATTCACTACATGATTCGCCCCAATGGGGAAGTGGTGCTCACTCGCGCCCGCGATGAGTCCAGCCAAGACCCCGTGATGGCCAGCTTCCTAGCCTTCCTGGAGCGCGATCTGCAGGATCACCCGGAAAACATTCGTCCTGTCACTGCCAGCACCTTTGCCGAGGCCGAACGCCTGACGGCAGGCATCGAGGTAGATCTCGATGAGGAACTGCCAGAGGACGACGACGACACATGAGTCCTCTGGAGATAAACGGATGGACGATCTACGCACATCCGCTATTCCTGGAGCAGGTCGATGCGCTCACCAGTAAGGTGAAGCAACTCCAGGAAAAGGATCCACTCGGATATCGCAGCAAACCGGCCACCAAGCGTCTGGCGGCGATTGTGAAGCTGGCCAAGAACGACATTCCACAGGACCCGGCAGGCCCTCAGCATCGCCAAGGAAGCACCCTCGGGTCTGAGCACACCCATTGGTGCCGGGCAAAGTTCTATCAGCAGTACCGGCTGTTCTTTCGCTACGACCTTGCGAGCAAGATCCTCATCTACGCCGGGGTCAACGACGAATCCACCAAGCGCGCCTATGACAGCAAACAGGACGCTTACGCTATCTTCCGCAAGATGCTCAAGAACGGTAACCCACCGGATAGCTGGAATGACTTGTGGAGAGCGGCCATCAGTGATGGCGAACGCATCAAAGCGCTTCTGGGGGCAGAAGATGATGGGCCTTAATTTCGACATGTTGGGATTGGCACCTTGTTATCCATCCCCCAATTAGCCAGCCACATCATCAGCGGTCGCGTGCAAGCCGGTTACCGGGTAGTCTTCCCGAGCTCTTAGCGTGTCCTGCCCGAAGGTCTGTCGCTTTCCCTCACGCTGAACCGGCCACCATGGCTGGTGATGCTCAGGCATTATAGAAAACAACCCCACCTTTCCTTTACGTATAAATATTTACGCAATTTCTTTACGCATGCTAACTGCCCCTCCAGGGCTTCCTGGAGGGGCAGTTAGCATGCGTAAAGAAAACGACCGTTTTATATGCCTGCCGGTAACGGCCAAGAGCGGACGTTCAAGCTGTGCCCATATAAATTTCCGCTTAACTGTCAGGAATTGGGGCGCCAGCGGAACAACTGCTCCGAATAACAGTTGTTGTTATGAGCATGCCGTTCCTACGTCCCTTCTACACCCTTCAGCCCGCCTAATTCATCACGGCGGCGGTAGCGCCATTCTTTAGCGCTTTACGATTACGTGATGGGCGCTTTGTGGCTATCTGACGTCTTCTCGACGCGCGCACTATGCGACATCGTTATGCTGCACCCTGTTTTTATTGCTTTTCTTAATTGATAACAGTCACTTATCCACTGCGTGTTCTCAGCTATTCGCCGATTACTGCCCTTACACCATCGAGCTTGCTAACGTTAGTCTGGCAGCGGTCGCAGTCGTCGAATACCCGCTAACAGGCGTGGCCACCCTTTATCAGCCGCGACTCCCAGGCGCATTCGGATTTGCCGGGCATGCGTGGTAAAGGTCGCCGCGACTTTCAACACCTGTTCACGCAGTTTCATCAGGCTCCAGCCCTGCCCGGTATGTCGCTCCATTAAGCAACGCACGCTGTGCAGCACCTGGTAAGCATAGAGGCTCAGCAACAGGTTAGCCTGATTGCGCGCCATGACGTCCTGCACCGTTAAGTGCCCTCGATCTGCCGAGGACAAATGGAGATCAAGGGCCGACTTGAGTTCGCCCATGTGGGCTTCCGCCCTGCCGCGCTTGCGATAAAGTGCCAGGACCTTCTCCGCCGGGTAATGATAGCGACTGAGGTTTGTTACCAAGAAGAAGGCATGAGGCAGGAGGTCATCCGTTTTTTCCTGCACGATCAACACCACGCGCCGCGGAGACTCCCAACTGCCGGCCTGGTAGTCCAGGTCATGGCACCCCTCCCGCGGCGTCTCCGGTGGTCGCCCGTTTGAGATAGGGTGCCGCCAGTGTCAGCAACGCTTTATTGCTCTTTAACCGCCCCAGGTAGGCGATAGCCTGCGAGTCGAGCGCGCGTAGCGTTTCGCCATCGGTGAAGCCCGCATCCAGACGGACACGGAACTGATCCACGTCGCGATGGGTGCCTTCCATCAGGCGCTGAACGAGGTGAGGGATCCAGGTATCCGCGTTTTCTGCCGGGCCGGCATTCCCTTCTCGCAGTAAGCCGCCCACCATGTCACCGGTCTCAGCGATGGAGGCGACAAGGGGTGAGTAAATCCGGGTACCCGCATAACCGTTATAGGCACTGCCACCCTGGCNTACCCGCATAACCGTTATAGGCACTGCCACCCTGGCGACCAAAGACCTCGATGGGCAGCCCATCGATATCGAGGGTCATCGGCGTATTGGCCGTGTAAGGCGTGACGTCCGGCAAGCTGTTCAAGCGCCAGATCGCCAACCGTAATAAGCCTTCATGCACCGTATCGAGGTTATCTGGATCACTCAGACAGGTGATCAAGCGAGATAATGTGGCTTGCGAGGGGCGTGCTTCCTCCAGCGGTACCAGGCTTCGTGCATCGCTACACGCCAACCGCCAGAGCGGGTCGTGACCCAGTACGTCGGTATCGCTCAAGTCGCCCCATCCCATGGCTCGCTGCAGCACGACGGTACGGAGTTGGCTGGTCAGCGAGTGACGTACGCGCAAAGGATCACGCGGATCCACCAGGTGATAGTCAAGCGCGCTGATCACGCCGCTGATATCGAGCGCTTCGCGGAGTATTAATCCGCCAGCATCACTGGTGGTGGCATCGCTACTTAACTGGACATGAACGGCGCCGTTGCAGGTCGGCGACCAGGACGGTAATTGGCGAATGGTGCTCTAGGGTCAGGTTCTTGGCGGAACATACTGATTTACCTAGATAATACCATTCGCCATCCTTGTTTTCAGGCCTGCGTCATGAATAACCCAGGCTTAAACCTAAGCAGTATGCGTCGCATGACTACCGAGCTAAGCTGGATCAATACGAATTTCAGGTCTCGATGAGTCGTAAGGGGAATTGCTGGGACACTCAATCTAATCTCTTTATTGAGCATGCAGGTTCGGTCTGACTCGTGTTGGGATTAGCGTGTTTCTCTGCTATACCGATCCCGGCGGTAGTGCCTTTACCGACCGCGAGCTCTACTTTCCAAAGTCCTGGGACTTTGGCTTAAAGAGCGTGAACTGCCTTTCGTCTCCTCGTCGTACGTGCCTCGAGCCCCTACGGTGGAAAGAGTCAACGCTGGCATAGTGAGCTAGCCTTGAACTCTCCACCCAGGAGATAACCATGACCCAGCCGACGACACTTTACGTTTATTACGATGCCAAATGCCCCGGTTGCCGCCGGGACAGGCAGCGCTACGAACGGCTTGCAGGCAGCCAGGCGAAGGGTATCGAATGGGTGGATGTAACCGACAATGAAGCGCTACTGCGCGAGCGAGGGGTAAATCCGCAAGAAGCCCTTTTATCGCTGCACGTCGAAGATGAACAGGGGCGGATCTACAACGGCCTCGATACGTATATCCTGCTGATGAACCGTGCGCCCAGACTCAAGCCATTGGCCTGGCTGATCGGGCTTCCCGGCATCAAGCCAGTACTCAGCTGGTTCTATCAGCGCTGGGTCAAACGTCGCCTGGCCCGCCAGGGGCGCCTGCCCCAATGAGTGCGCTTATTTTTCTGAATTCATTGATAACCAACCAAGCATCGAGAGCAGCGTATGTCCCAGTCATGGCAGAGTTATCGTAGCGCCCCTTCCCCGGGCACACGCCTTGTAAAGGAGGAGGAGCTGCCCAACAGTACGCTTAGCCTCACATTGGAAAATGAAAAGGGACGTTTTCCACTTCTACTGATCAAGCTGGACTCCACGCTTGTCGCCTATGTCAACGCCTGTCCCCACCAGTACTTGCCCTTGGACCAGCGCGGCAAGCGCATCCTGAGTCAAGACGGCGAGATTCTGCGCTGCACCAACCATGAGGCGAGTTTCTCGACACGTACCGGCGAAGGCGTCGGCGGCCATGGATTGGGGTGTGCCCTGGATGCTGTGCCGGTCAGCGTCGAAGAAGATGGCTGGGTAGTAATCGGCAATCCTGAGTAGAAATCACCCATTGACAGCATGATATTTGCTGCCGCCGACTTATGCCTAAACGAAACTAGACACTGGCCGGCGGCGAATGGCATTGCATGTTGCAGAGTGAGTGTCAACAAGGGTCCATCGGCAAGCAGACACGTTCACGAGTACCGCGCAGCGCGGCACGTTCTGCTTCGCGGGTCGCTGCGCCGGTGGCATCCACACGACGCAGGACCTGGCCGTTGCCCGTGACTCCCCCATTGATAACACGGGCATGGGCGACTTTTTCGGCGACACGGGTGATCTCTACATCGGCCGCCCACTTTTCCTGAGCCCCAAGGCTCTCGCCATGATAGGGGTCGGAATAAGCCTTTCCGATATCGTAGACCGCCCAACGCTGGCCGGGCTTCACGATCATTCCTCCTTGATTGAGCACCACTCGGTCTCCTTGGCTTTCTACCACTCGCAGAGGGTAAATCACGTTAAGAGCCTGAAAAGTGAGTTCACTGCCAAGACCATCGAAGACTTGCTGGGTAAAGCCACCCGTGCCCGGCTTATCGATACCTAGCGATGCCAGGTCCGTACTCAGGGTATGGCTCCACATCACTTGGCCAGTAGCAGGAATCACTACACGAGCTTCCAAAGTAGCCACTCCCTCTCCCTTATGAGAGCGCTCACCAGTGACCGGATTGCTGACTTCGCGCATATCCATATCCAGCTCAGTCAACCGCGTGACGACCAGGTAGTCCGCCCCAAGTTCGCGACCTAACATGGCCTTCTCGGCCAGGGAGACATTTCCCGAAGCAACGAGGCGCTGTTCCGCCGCCATGGCCTGGCGCATGTCGCGATCCAAGATATTGAAACGACGCGACCCCACGAAGGCTTGGACAATGGATTGAGTGAGCCGCCGCGAGACGTCACCAGCTCCTAGAGGCTGTTCAGCCAGGCGCAGGGTGTAGGTATCGATTTCCACCGGGTAAACGGCGAGCCTTCGGCGATTGCTCTGGGCACCGCTACCCGGCACTCGATAAACCGGCACCTGTACCTCCAGCCGGGCCAGTTGTCCGCCGCCAGCAGCCGGCTGGACACTGACGACGCGGTAGCCGCTGATCAATCCCTTGCTTTTGACACTGGTGCCACTCTCGACACGCGACTCATAGGTAACCGAAGCCTCTCGCCCGTCACTATCGCGAACCGAGAGCCGATCCATGGAATTGTGCAGTTCCCTGCTGGCATTAACTTGGGCACCATGAACCTGTCGCACAGCATCACCCAAGGCATTGAAGATTGCATCTTCACGATTGATACCCGTGGCCTCGGCCTGCACGGTTCGCGTCTGCACCCCCGCCTGCAAGGAAAGAGACCAGCAAGTGGTCAGCAGTAGCATTAACATTCGTATCGCCATCACCACTCTCCGAATGCCCCGGTGGAGCGAGAGCTGGCGGGGGTTCCCGAAGCTGCGCCCGAACTACTGCCACTGGCCGCCGCCGCAGGCTTGGGTGTCTTACCCTGCGCCTTGGCTGAGGTGCCAGGCGACCAGTACTTCACATAGCCTAGGTAAGGATGACCGGTACTGGGGTCGGTGGCGTTCCACTGGCCCACGGTCTGCACACCCTGCAAGTGGGCATCGGCCTCGGATTCCAGAATGCTGTGAACCATCTTGCCCACGTTTTCCCGGGTCTCGATCTCGGAACGGCCATTGCCCCAAGTGTGGCGAACCTGCTCGCGCAGCTTGCGCTTGGTGCTCTCCTTCTCACCCTGCACGGTCATGCTGGCGAACTGCGCCAGCCAGCCGTCGGCCATCATCTGCGCACTCATGCGAGAGGCCTCCAGCTCGGTGCTGATTTCGAACTCGTCCATGCCGCGCACCAGAGCCGGCGCGTCCATGCCGAAGGAGAGCAAGCCGTAGCGCCCCTCGCTGTCGACGATCGGCTGTACGCCGAAGTACCCGAGCATCGGCGTGCCTTCCTTAAGCTGCGGCTTGAGGCGAGCTTGAATATCTTCGATGGGGATCGCCTGGCCAGCAGCCACGTCACCGGTGCGCAGCTGGCGACCGAACTCGCTGAAGCGATCAGACTTGACCACCACCACGCTGACGCGGCCATTGTTGACAGGCCCGTTGCCGCCTACTTCCTCAATGATGCCGAAGATCCCTACGCCGGAGAGCTGGCCCATGGCACGCCAGGTGGTGTTGGTCACAAACTCGTCGTAGATCAGTTGCTGGCGCTCGGCCACGTTGAGCTGGGGCAGCTGGCTGGCGTCGCCGCCCAACTCCTCGATCAGTTTGTCGAGCGTCTGCACCGAGGCTTCTGCCAAGCGGCTCGCCAGCGCCTCACCCAAGGCGGCGAGGCTAGTGGTGTCCTCGACCTCCTGGGGCAGGTCGTCCTTCATGAAACGGTCGGCCATGCTCTTGCCGATGTTTACCGAGTCCTGGGAGACCAGCTCGCCCATGGCCTGCAGGAAGGCTTCCTCGGTGGCGGTCAGGCGCGCCTGACCGAAGTCGATGCTGGTGGGGTCCGCGGGGATATCCTGAGAGGCGATCACCAAGATACCGCCCGCCGGGTTGCTGGCTGACTCGCCCTGCACCCAGCCGCGCCCCTCTAGGAAGGCCTGGATCTTCTCGTCGCTTTGCGACACTTCGTCGACCGAATAAAAGGGCGAAGGTGGCGTCGTGGCAGCGTCTCGTTGAGCCGCTTGGGCCTGCTCGGCCAATTCCTGCGCGGCCACCGGATTGGCAAGTGCCAGGCCCAGCAGCAGGGCGGCGACAAGAAGTTTGAGTTTGAACGTCGTCATCGAATTCTCCTTACCAGCTGACCGAGGCATTTGAGCCCCGCTTGATGACTTGAGTCTCGTCTTCCCATAACGCCAGGCCACTGGCCAAGTGCGTCAACGAGAGCTGCACGTAGTACTCCACCTGCTGTTCACGGCCGACCTTGCGGTTGCGTTGCAGAATCTTGCCGGAGAGGCTCAGGTCAGGCGCCTGCAAGGTGCCCTTTTTTTGCACGCCGCGCTGATCGAACTCCTCGGAATCACGCAGGGTGCGCGCGAGCATATTCATCTCATCTTCAGCACCATCGATACCTACCGCGGTAGTCGTGACTACCTTGCCGGAACGCAGTAGGTCGACCCGGATCTTCTTGACCAGCTGGTCGGTGTCCAGGCGCTGCATGGTGTCGTTGACGATGCGGCTGACCACCATCACATAGCGGCCCCCATTGGGATTATTCACCGCACCACTTTCCAACATCGAGCCCACCGACCCACTGGCGGCACGCTCAAAGTCGCGGTAGTCCAATGCCATACTGACGGCACCCTGGTCGTTATCCGGATCCACGTAACGGGTGGAAGTGGCACAGCCAGCCAGCAGTAGGGTCAAGCAGGTGGCAAGGACGAGAAGTTTGTTCATTTCTGGCTTTCCTGATGATGAGCGTATGAGCTAGGTATAGGGAATCGGAATAGGGAAAACGACGATACGCCAGAGCGTACCGCCCGTTATTTACGTCGCGTCAGCAATAAGGTCATCCGCGTTGCTGCTACCGAATACAGAGAGATGTTCTCCGCCATGGCGACCTTCAAGGTCGATAAGTGACACCTGCGCTGGACCTTGTTGGCTGGGTCGTTTGATATAAACCAGGGTGTAGGGCCACTCGGGCAGCTGGATATCACCTTGCTGGCCGTTATACCCTTCCAGAGTGAGACGACCGGATTCAGGGCGCGGCAGACTAGTCACTTCCCAGTGATCGGGAATGGCTTGCCAGCTGCGCAGATCGGCTTGGGTGGTGGCAGCAGCGAAGAGCGCCGAGCCTAGCTGACCCATGGCCCCAAGCTCCTCGGCGGCGGCATTTTGCATCAGAGCCTTGATAGCCGCAGAGGCTACGGCACGCCCCAAAACCGCGGGGAAGCGGGCCTGCATCTCGGTACGTACTACCTTGCCCATAGGAGAGAATGATTCGGGAAGGTACCGTGCCCCTAGATCATCAACCAGCTGCAACGGCTCGATGACCGGCTCGCGATCCGCATAGCGCGGCAGGGCAATACCGGTATAGGCCGGGCTAGTGGTGTTTCCGTGCAAGAGCAACAGGGGAACGTCGAAGCGAGTTTCTTTAGCCACTGGTCCCAGGCCGTTCTCGTACATCACCCATACCCGATGGTCGATTGTGTCGCGTGACTGCCGACCCGCCGCGAGAGCCTCCGCCATTTCGGCATCAGCAGCCAGTGCCTGGTTGCCGGGCGACATGGCAGCGACACGCTTCAGCGAGACGGTGGCCTTCTCCAAATCGCCACTCTCGCCACTAGCCAGGAAGAACAGGCCGTGCAGATAGGTGGCGGAAGGCACGATGAACTCTGGGTAAACACTCCACTGGGAAGGTTCACCATAGTGGGCCGCTACACTCTGTTGCAGGGCATCGCTGGCCAAGCTTTGCTGGATTGATTGTTGTTGCGAGCGTTGTTGCGACTGCTGCTTCCCTTTTTCTTGTTCAAGGGCGTCGCGTTGGGTGGCGATCTCCGCAGCAAAAGTTTCCACTGCACGACGTGTCCGGTCGTCGGCACGATTGAACTCGATACGGGCAAGGTCTCGGTTACCCTGCTGAAGGAAGGAGAGGCCTTTGTAGGTGTTCACCAATACCGTCTCGGCTAGCATCGGCGTGTAATCACGCTCGGCATCATTAACCAGCACTGCCATGCCACCTTCCAGCAGATCGGTAGCCAGCCCGCTGGTGTCATCCAGCTTCATGCCGGTCTCAGCTTGATCGTAGAGTGCGATGGCAGTGGTATGGTCGCCAGCCATGCGATGAGCCTCGGCTTGGTGAAGCAATTCAAGCAGTTGCTTATCTTCAGCTTTTTTCTTGCCCGTGAGACTTGGTTTGGGCTCCATGGCCTCGACGGCACCGAGATAGTCGCCTTGAACCCAGGAAACATTGAAAGCGTCCATCTGGCTACGCTGTTGATAGGAGGAACAGCCGCTCACACCTGCCACCAGGCCGATCGCGAACAATACCTTGATAGTTTGCTTCATTGAATTCCCTTGCGTTGTGCTGAATTGATTTCTTCTTTTCCGCCTCTGTGGGCAGTAGCAAGGGCAAACGAGGAGCCACGTAAAGCGGCAAAGGATTGGTTGTGGCTGGACATAAGCTCTAATAATAAAGCCGTATGTACGTTAACAAGCTCGCAGCCGATTCCATGGCGCTTCGCGGACACGCTCCTGTGCCCTCAAAAGGTGATTCGGCAGTACAGCCAAAAACTTTAGCTATTTCTCTATCAGTTAGACCAAATAACTACCCAATCTGAAGCCCATAACGCCGGATATGCGCGAATCACTAGAAACCAGAGCTAATTAAGGGGCCAACGGGCTAATCTTCTTCCAACCTGAACGGTAACGCCTCGAACAGCGTGGCCAGTTCGTTGCACACGAATCGCGGCTCGATCCACTCTTCCAGATGATCCCGGGTGTACTGCAGGAAACGCTGGGCCGGCTGCGGCAGGCGGCGATCGTTGCGTATTATCAGCTGCCAATGGCTTTCGATCGGCAGGCCCTGTACCCGCAGTACCGCAAGTTCGGGATGCTCCTTGGGCAGCACATGCTCAGAGAGCACCGCCACGCCCATCCGGGCCCTCACCACCACCCGAATCGCCTCGTTACTGGCCATTTGCAGGGTCGAACGCATCGCCAAGCCGTGCTCCTGCAGCCAGCTTTCCAGCAGCATCCGCGTGGCCGAACCCGGCTCGCGCAGCAACAAACGTTCGTTGAGCAGCTGTTCCATCGAGAGCACCCCTGGCGCTTGAGCCAACGGATGCGCGGCGGAGGCAATTGCCACCAGCGGATTTTGCCGTTGCGCTGGCTTACGTCGAAGCGCGCGACCTCCTGGTAGGCAGCGAGGTCACCCTGTATCTGGTGGCGATGGAGCTGCCCGCGATCATGATCGCCATTGCGCTGTTTCGCCGCCATCAAGGGGCCGAAGTTAACGAGAGCGTCAGCAAGCTATGGCACGAAACCCTGACCAACCGCGGCGTGATACTGCTGGGCGGCGGCGTGCTGATCGGTGCGCTCTATGGACCTGTCCAAGGCGGCGAGGTAACCGCACTGTTCACCAATGCCTTCAAGGGCGTGCTGGCGCTGTTTTTGCTGGAAATGGGGCTGACCGCCGCCCAGACGCTGCGCCCGTTGCCTTGGCACCACTGGCGCCTGCTGACGTTTTCCATCGTCACACCGCCACTATTGGCGATGCTGGGTATCGCCATGGGCGTGGCCCTGGGTCTGCCGATCGGTTCCGTGGTGATACTCGCGGCCCTGACCGCCAGCGCCTCTTATATTGCCGCGCCGGCCGCGATGCGCGCGAGCATTCCCCAAGCCAATATCGGCCTCGCGATGCTGGCATTGCTGGGCGTGACCTTCCCGCTTAACGTGATGATAGGCATTCCTTTTTATCACGTCCTGATCGAGAAAATAGCGGGTTATTGAACGGCTTTCATCTCACCATGAAAGCTCCAAACGTTTTGGAAATTCGGCGGCACGCTCGCCGCGCGGTTCTAACCAAGACGATATCTTCATCGATAACCAAACCGCCTCTCATCAGTCCTGGTGAGGGGCGAAGCTGTGTTGCTCAAGGGTGACATAGAGTCGATTCATGGAATCTCCCAGTTAGTTGATCTATGTCAGTGGTTTAAGTCCCACAAGAATGCAATCTCTTGTAAAATTCGATCTGATGTCCAGACAACAAGCCCAGAGTAGATATACGTCTAAAATAAATAATGAATAATCCAAAAAAAATAATAGCCAGCATATTGCACCGAGCAAAAAAAATTTATTTTTTCGTGACAAAAATAGATGTTTTTGTGGTGTTCAAGATAGCGGCTCAGACATTAGTCTTGCTCTTGGTGGGTTTAATACTTCTCCAGATCTCCCCCTTTGGAATCAGTGAGCGCGCAGACAAGTATTCTCAGGACCTTTTCAACCATTACATGGGTGACTGGCTTTATCCTGATACGCACCAGCATGATTCAGTTGTACTGCTGCTCACCGATGAAGTCATCGAGACCGAACTTCAAGGACGCTGGCCAGCCCCCTACGATTTTCATGGCAAGGTTCTCAATACGTTATTGCTGCATGACCCTGACTCGATATTTATCGATCTGTTATGGATGGACCGTGACAAACCGGGCCTCGGGTATCTATTAAAGGTGCTCGAAAAATACAAGCAAAAAAGCATTCCCGTTTATATGGCGGTAAAATCTCGCGATAGCTTCCTTGGCATCTGGCCCGAGCTCAAAGATCTGGTAATTCCTGTCTCAGCACAGATCGGCTTCGACCCTTCCGATTTCGTCGCACGCCAGTATCTGTTCAGCAGCGGAGAGCTTGAAACAGCCGCGTTCAGCATGGCAAAGGCATTAAAACCGGAACTTGGCAGTATCGACCCTGACGGCCGAATGGATATCTTCTGGGGAACCCGTGAGAACTCATTCAATATCTCCTGGATGGATATAGAACACCAGGAAAACGCCAGTTTCATGAATGAAGTGGCAGAGGGCTTCACCGACTTCAAAAGACGCCCCCCTTACAACACGACATTTTTTGTACGTGACCTGCTCAATCCGATTGCGGATACCGAGGCCAAGGCCATGCAAGAATTGCATGTTACCTTGCAAGGAAAACACATTTTTTACGGGGCCAATCTTTTAGGCGTTCAGGATATCGTTCTCTCGCCGACACGAGAAATCTTACCGGGCGTTTATTACCATGCAATGGCATTCGACAATCTACTCACCTGGGGGACTGCTTATAAGTCGGAAGTCTCCCAATCCTTGCCGATGTGGCAACTTGATCTTGCGGTACTGCTCCCTGTTGCGCTGATTGGAATTATTGCACATCACAATACTCGCAAAAATAATCAACTTGATAATGCTCGCCAACTTTCCCGCAGACGTCACCCTTGGTCTGTAATCATCAAGAACCTGTCGGCCAATAGCTTTTCCCATGTCTCGAAATGGCTGTTTAGCCTCCTCGCGTTGCTCTTTTGGATTGGGTTGTGCTCATGGATCGAATTTCGTTTTTTCAATGTATCAGCAGCGTCCTGGCTTGGTTATCTAGGTGTGATAACTCTTGGGTTCGCGACAGAAAAACTTGATCTAGTAGAGCGAGGCTCTCAATGGTTAAGTAAAAATATCTATCAGGAGAAGCAGCATGACTAGGGAACGGTACAAACAGGTGGCGTCTGCAATACTCATGGGGCTACTGGTACAGAGCACTTGTGCAGCAGAAACGTTAATGATCAAGGGAGTCAAGGCTGGAGTGACGGAAGTGGATCTCTTCGATCCATCAAGCGGATCCTATGTGCGCTCGGTGGCAGCCGATGGTATTCAATACCCCATTGATATTCTCGAAGATCAGCAGGGCATGTTCGTGATCGAGATCGAGGGCGAACGCTACACGGTAGGCAGTAGCTTTATTAACACTACCAAGACCTACAACGTCATTGCCGACTGCCAAAATGCCTTGAACACCAGCACGGTCGCCTCATCTCGCGGTGTAGCGGGAAAGGGGTGCGCCCAATGAAATCAATCATGTTGGTAAGCGCTTGTGCACTGGCTCTCACCCTTACTGGCTGTAACACGAATCCCGTTAAAAAATTAAGCACATTGATGCCCGGTAGTTTCGACGACGAGCAGACATACCTCTCTCAGGTGAGTACACATCACAAACCAGCTACAACAGGTATTGGAGTGAAAGCAGACCGGTTCCACGCCCAGAGCAACGGCCTTGGCCTTGTGGAGCATCCTGCCCTGGAGAACTATCTCAACCAACACCTCGACAAACTCAAGTCATCAAGCAATCTTAGCGACCTCGATGGGCGCGTTTACCTATCGGCCGAAGCCGGGTTCAATGCACGAACTTCCGCGGATGGAAATATTTATATCCCGATGGGAATGCTAAACGATATCGATAACCAGCATGAACTTGCGGCACTGCTGGCACATGAGTTAGTCCATGCGCTGCTTAATCACAATGATGCTGATCTTTTCGTGAACTTGCAGAAAAAGGCTGTATACACCGCATCGTTTGTCAGCTCCCTTACGAGCGAAGGGAATAACTTGCCAGCATCAGATACTCGACGAATCCGCAACATGCTAGCCATGACAATGGTTTCAGATGGATTCCTCAACCCCGGCTGGTCACGCCGCCAAGAACACGTTGCGGACAAGATTGCTCTAGATCTAATGGTAGCAGCAGGCTACAACCCGGAGGGCATGAACCTACTTCTGGCAAAAATACGGGCTTGGGATGAGAAAAATGCCAGACTCGCGGCTGAGAATGGGGCTAGGCGCCAAGCCTTACTTGCCGCTGCGAGCCAAAAAGCAGGGATCAACCTTGAAAAGCAGTTAGAGTCGGGATTAGACGATATAAAAAACAAGTTCAAGGGGTTCTTGAAAAGCTTCGCTGAAAGTCATCCCGACACTGAGGAGCGTATCGGCGACGCGGCCGATTACATTGCGCTCCATTACCGGCGAGCAGCGCGACCGCCAATGACGGGTAAAGAGTGGTCAGCGCTAAAAGACACTGCCCATACACAGCAGTTGATCAGTTCCGTTTCAACGATCAACGACGCCATGGAATTGTTCTACAAAGGTGAGGTAGATAAAGCCAGCAATGCAGCGCTTAGCACCTTAAACGACTATAGCCGCCAACAGAATTATATTCGCATAGCGCTCGCGGATATTCGCTGGGCTCAGAACGATAATGAATCCGTCCTTGCCAATGCTGAATACGGGCTTCAGGGGGCCTATCCAGCCTATGAGTTACATCTTCATAAAGGAAGGCTCGGTGCTGATGGTTTAGGCCCTGCGACGCTAGAGCAGCTCAACGAGATATTTACCGAGTACGGCAAGCCACCACAGCATTACACATCCTTGATTGAGCTTGCAGACTCCATGAATAACACCGTGCTCAGCGGCCAACTTGCCATAGAGTGCAAGCTCCACTACATGGGTGAAGCGGTGGCATGTAGCCCCGGGGAGAACGCAGAGGAGCAGGAAATAAGCTACGAGCGCACATTAGATACACTGCTCTGATGCCACTACGGTTCGCGGTTCTGCGCTTCTTGTCTTAAAGCTTTTGGTAACTATTCAGCAGGTTCCAGGCTGTACTCGCCAACCTGTTATTTCCTCTGGCATAGTATCGACATTCGGCAACTCTCTCATCAGATAACATGACCATCAGCGATATCAACGTCGACGAGGCCCTGGAACGTGTCAGGCAGCAGCTCAAGGAAGATCGTACGGTCTCACCTTCGCTGCGTGCTGCCATCGACGTGCTGATGCTGCTGGTCAAGTTGATGGCGGATCGGTTGGCGACCAGCAGTCGTAACAGCAGCAAGCCGCCGTCGCAGGACATGAACCGTGTGCGCCGTTCACGGGCTGCCGGCGAGCGCAAGCCTGGCGGTCAGCCAGGACATGAAGGCACGACATTAGTGCCCGTCGATGATCCCGACGAGGTCGTCAAGCTGTCTATTGACCGTCGAACACTCCCCAGGGGGCGCACCTATCGCACGGTCGGTATCGAGAAGCGTCAGGTCAAGGACATCCTTATCCAGTCGCTTGTCACCGCCAAACGGGGTCAGGAAGCCATGGATGCCATAGGCGTACTGCCCTTCGTGCAAGGTGTCTTGGTGCATGATCACTGGAAGCCTTACTACCGCTACACGGAGTGCCGGCATGCCCTGTGCAATGCCCATCACCTTCGCGAACTGATCGGTGTCTGGGAAAACGACCAGCAGGCCTGGGCCAAAACCCTGCATGATCTGCTGCTGGCGATGAACCAGGCCGTTGAAGACGCCGGAGGCAGACTCTCTCCCGACGCGGCTCGACGATGGCGAGAGCGCTATCGCCATTGCCTGGCGGAAGGCGACGTCGAGAGTCCACCGCCGGCCAAACCTCTGCTTGGAACCCGAGGGCGCACCCAGGCACGCAACCTGTTCGAACGCCTCCAGGCACGCGTGGAGGATGTGCTGCGTTTTCTTGAGGATTCCGCCGCGCCTTTTACCAACAACCAGGGTGAGCGTGACCTGCGGATGACCAAGGTCCAGCAGAAGATATCGGGCTGCTTCCGCTCGTGGGAAGGTGCGGAGATCTTCTGCCGGATGCGCAGCTTTCTCTCGACGTCCGCCAAGCAGGGCCTGTCGGCTCACGCGGCACTGGAGCAACTCTTTGCGGGTGAGATGCCCTTGTTCATGCAACGAGACGAGCGGAGTCAGGCAGCGTGAGCTGAACAGTTACATTTATTTTAGATATCTATTATTCAGCGCCTACAAGGAATGCAAATGAGCGGCCTGCAGAACATCATACTTCATCACTCCTATTTCACGGGTTTGAGGGTCGCCATCCCCTGTGCAGGGCACACCTATTTAGTCGGCACTAACGGTGCCGGGAAAACATCAGCTTTGCTCCTTATACCCATGTTTTATGGCAAAGAGCCCGCAAGCCTTGTTGTACAGGCAGCCGATAAAGGCAATTTCGTCAGCTATTACCTACCCAACGCGCAGAGCATGATCGTTTTTGAGTATCAGCGTCTCACGGGTGAAACCTGCTGTGCCGTGATATACCGCCATCGTCAAAACCAGTATGCCTATCGCTTTGTGAAAGGTAACTATTTAGCAGGTTCCAGGCTGTACTCGCCAACCTGTTATTTTCTCTGGCATAGTATCGACATTCGGCAACTCTCTCATCAGATAACATGACCATCAGCGATATCAACGTCGACGAAGCCCTGGAACGCGTCAGGCAGCAGCTTAAGGAAGATCGTACGGTCTCACCTTCGCTGCGTGCTGCCATCGACGTGCTGATGCTGCTGGTCAAGTTGATGGCGGATCGGTTGGCGACTAGCAGTCGTAACAGCAGCAAGCCGCCGTCGCAGGACATGAACCGTGTGCGCCGTTCACGGGCTGCCGGCGAGCGCAAGCCTGGCGGTCAGCCAGGACATGAAGGCACGACATTAGTGCCCG
>NZ_QPIJ01000029.1 GCF_003336665.1 Vreelandella rituensis
CGTCGCCTGCCGTTGGACATGGTCGTCTGGGCCGTGGTCGGGATGGCCTTGTTTCGACATATCCCGATGGGGCAGATCGTCAATCACCTCGACATCATGCTGCCCGGCAAGCGCCCCTTCGCCGCGCCCAGTGCCGTGGTGCAAGCACGTCAAAGGCTTGGGGTGGAGCTCGTCAAGCGCGTCTTCGAGCAGACCCAGGCCTTGTGGCATCAGCAGACCCCTCACCCCCACTGGTGCGGCCTGACGTTACTGGGTGTCGACGGCGTGGTCTGGCGTACGCCTGACTCTCCCGAGAACCAGGCGGCATTCGCGCGCACACGCAATGCTCAGGGGGAGGCGAGCTATCCACAGATTCGCATGGTGTGCCAGATGGAGCTGACCAGCCATCTACTGACGGGCTCGGCCTTCAATAGCGTCGCGAGCAGCGAAATGGAGTTGACCACTGAGCTCATCGGCAGCACCCCGGACCACTCCCTGAAACTGTTTGACCGTGGGTTCTACTCCCTGGGTCTGCTGCATGCCTGGCAGAGCGCAGGCGAGCAACGTCATTGGCTCATTCCGCTGAAGAAGGGAACGCATTATCAGGAACAACGCTCGCTGGGTAGGCAAGACCGCCTGGTAACCTTGACCACGTCACCTCAGGCGCGCAAGAAGTGGCCGGACTTGCCGCCGACAATGACGGCGCGTCTGTTACGGCGCAAGGTGAATGGCAAGGAGGTCCAGGTCCTGACCTCGATGTCCGACCCGCTGCGCTTTCCGGCGGCAGATATTGTCGACCTTTATAGCCATCGCTGGGAAATCGAACTGGGCTACCGGGAAATCAAGCAATCGTTGTTAGGAAACCGCCTAACGTTGCGCAGCCGCACGCCGGAGATGGTCTTTCAGGAGCTCTGGGGCACCTTGCTGGCCCACAACCTGATCCGTTTCCAGATGGCGCGCATGGCCTATAGCCTGGACGCCGTGCATCCCAACCAGCTTAGCTTCCATCAGGCTGCCCACTGGCTCATCAAGGAGTTGACGATTCTACCTTGGGTCTCGCCGGGACGCGTGCCCGGCGTGCTTCAATCGATGCTGGACATGGCACCTGCCTTCGTCCTGCCTTCGTCCTGCCTGAGCGACGCGAGCGGTCTTGTCCTCGATCGGTCAGGCGCCGACCACAGAAATACCCCACCAAGAAAAATGCCAGTCAGCGTTAACTGACTGGCATTAGGGCATAAGCCCGGCATGAAGAAAGGTGATTTGCTCGGTATTACTGTCGGCGAGCAATCTGCTGGGCTTCGACCAGTTGAGAGTAATCCAGCAGGACTTGGGCCGCTTCGAGTACCTGAGCGCGATCCACCGGGGTATTTTCTTCTTCCTCGATGTCTTCATCGCGGGCATCGATCCATTCATCCAGCGGGTCCAGGCCCAGAGCACGACGCCGTTGATTTTCCAGTGCAAGCTGTTCGGCCTCTTGGGCCTGCATTTCACTCTGGCGCAGCTCGCGATTCAAGCTGACACTGGTGTGCTGTTCTCGTAGCTTGCGTGCCAGTTCCGATTGGCGCTCCAGGTAATGAAAGTTGGGCTCTTCCTGAGCGCGTGTCTGATGGCGGCTGAGCAAGGTTTCCATGAAATTCTCAGGTTCGCCGTAACGGCGGTACTGCACGTTCTGAACCTTATCCCAAGGCAGGGCGTTATCCAGGCTGCTTTCTCCGATACGTTCCGGGTCGAACAGGCTGGGGAAGATGATGTCCGGTTCGACACCTCGGTTCTGAGTGCTTTCACCGGAGATCCGGTAGAATTTGGCGCGGGTCAGTTTGATTTGGCCATGGCTGAGTTCGCTCATGGTTTGTACCGTGCCCTTGCCGAAGGTCGAGCTGCCCAAGACCACTCCGCGACCATAATCCTGGATAGCACCGGCAAATATCTCCGAGGCCGAAGCGGACAGGCGATTGACCAATACGCCGATTGGACCGTCATACAGGGCGCCGCTTTCGCTGTCGCCATAGAGATTGATGCGTCCGCGAGCATCACGCACCTGAACGGTGGGGCCGCGGTCAATGAATAGCCCGATCAAAGCGTTGGCTTCCTGCAGCGCGCCACCGCCATTGTTGCGCAGGTCGAGTACGATACCCTCCACTCCCTCCTGCTTGAGGCGTTCGACTTCCTGAGCCACATCGCGGGTGGTACTGCGATATTCCTCTTCACCTGCCTGCCAAGCGTCGAAATCCACATAGAAGGTAGGAATCTCGATGACTCCGAGACGATGGGTGCGGCCTTCACGTTCAATATCGATGACTTCACCCTGAGCGGCCTGGTCTTCCAGGTCAACGGTATCACGGGTGATATTGATGACGTGCGAGCGAGTCATGTCCACGGCCTGAGCGGGGACGACATCCAGGCGCACGACCGATCCTTTGGGGCCACGAATCAGATCAACCACGTTATCCAAGCGCATGCCTACCACATTGACCATCTCACCGTCTTCCTGACCCACGGCCACGATACGGTCGGCGGGCTTCAAGGCGCCGGCACGCTCGGCGGGGCCGCCTGTAACCAGGCTGGATACCTTGACATACTCTCCATCGGATTGGAGCAGGGCACCGATGCCTTCCAGTGAAAGGCTCATCTGGATATCGAAGGATTCACCTTGGCGCGGAGAAAGGTAGCCGGTATGGGGGTCGATGGTGCCGGTGATGGCGGCCATGAAAAGCCCGAAGACATCTTCCGGCTCGGTCTGACGTACCCGGGAGAGCTGGCCTTCATAGCGCTGACGTAGAGTGGTCTCGACCTGCTCATCGTCCTGGTCTGACAGCGACATGGTCAGGGCGGCATTCTTCAAGCGCTTGTGCCAAAGCTCGTCAAGCTCACTTTCACGGCTGGCAAAAGGCACGTCTTCACGCTCCAGTTCCAGGCGCATGTCGCTGTCAAAACTGAAATCGAGCCCATCGTCGAGCTTGGCCAGTAGCCACTCCAGGCGATCTTCCATGCGCTCGTTCAGGCGCTGGTGAAGGGCGAAGATTCGATCAAGGTCACCATCGAAAATGACTTGATCCAGGCGGGGTTCCAGATCACGGAATTCATCGATATCGCTACGTAGCAGATAGGCACGCTGACCATCCAGAATATCCAGATAGCGCTCAAACGCTGCTATCGACCATTCCTCACCGAATTCTACCTCGGCGTAATGGCCGTAGCGGAGTGAATCCGCGATCTCTGTCGCTACAGTGCGCTGGGCGTCCGTCGGCTGCAACTGGGCCGATGCCACTGGACTGGCTATTACCAGCACCAAGGCAAGTGCCGTCGCGCGCGAAAGCGTTGCAAACAGGCTCATCAATCAAGCTCTCCCGGATTTGTGTACACTCTGATTTCTAGACCCGCATCTTTCTAGACCTGCAAGCGGCTCATGAGTTGCATGATGACGCAACTCATGCCGAAGAAAGGCCATTGTAGCAGTTCATCTGCTGGGCCGAGACGCATTCACTACTGTTATGAGGAATTTCATGTCCAACTCTGCTAGCGCCGGCGGGCTGGCGCGGTTATGCGATTTTTTAGGGCAATCCCCCACTCCCTGGCATGCCACGCAATGCATGGCTCAGCGCCTGGAAGCGACAGGGTTTCGTCGTCTGGAAGAAACCGCCGCCTGGCAGCTGTCGCCGGGCGAACGTTTTTATGTCACCCGTAACGACTCCTCGATCATAGCCGTTCAGCTTCCTCAAGGGGAGCTCCAATCGTTACGTATGCTGGGGGCTCATACCGATAGCCCGGGGTTGCGGCTCAAGCCCAACGCCGTCCAGCATGCCGCTGGTTGGCTGCAGCTGGGGGTGGAAGTGTACGGCGGCATGCTGTTCAACCCCTGGTTCGATCGTGACCTGGGGCTTGCCGGTCGGGTACATGTGCGCCACGCCGACGGGCGTCTGGAAAGCGTATTGCTGAATGTCGACAAGCCCATCGCGATTATTCCCAGCCTGGCGATTCATCTGGATCGTGACGTCAACAACGGCCGAGCAGTCAATCCGCAAACGCAAATGGCGCCGGTGGTCATGCAAACTGAGCAAGCCGAGTTTACTCCGCTGCTCGAGGGTTGGCTGCACGAACAGCATGGCTTGGAAAATATCCAGGTAATGGATTTCGAGTTGGCATTCTACGACCTGCAACCGGCGGCCCTGGTGGGCTTGAAACAGGAATTGCTCGCCAGTGCTCGGCTGGATAACCTGCTTTCGTGTTTCATCGGCCTGGAAGCATTACTCGAAAGTGATGGTAGCCAAGGAGCGTTGTTCGTTGCCAGCGACCATGAGGAAGTCGGCAGTGCCAGTGCCTGTGGAGCACAGGGGCCGTTTCTGGGCGATGTGCTCAAACGTATCAATGCCCAGATTGGTAAAGGGGGCGAAGAGGCATTGATTCGCTTGATCCAGTCATCGTGCATGATTTCCTGCGACAACGCCCATGCCTTGCATCCCAATTTTTCCGACAAGCACGATGCGGCGCATGGCCCAAGGATCAACGGTGGGCCGGTAATCAAGGTCAATGCCAATCAGCGCTACGCCACAAACAGCGCGACGAGTGCCTTGTTTCGTGATCTGTGCCGAGAGGTGGGCGTGCCGGTGCAAACATTCGTTACCCGGGCCGACATGGGGTGTGGCAGCACGATAGGGCCGATCACGGCCACGGAGGTGGGTGTGCCGACGTTGGATGTGGGTGTTGCGCAATGGGCAATGCACTCTATCCGCGAAACCGCCGGTAGCCAGGATGTGGTCCATCTTACCCGGGTGCTCACCGCCTTTCTCAACCGCAGACAGCTGAACTGATCGAACTCTTGCATGCGAGTCCATACAAACCTTTCATACAAAAAGCCCGCTGACAAAATCAGCGGGCTTTTTGGCAATCTTGGTGGCTACGCCCTGATTCGAACAGGGGACCCCATCATTATGAGTGATGTGCTCTAACCAGCTGAGCTACGTAGCCTTTCAACGGGGGCGAATATTACTGAGTAATTCGATCCTCGTCAAGGCGTTGGCCGGTTCAAACGTATCTTTTCAGACTCATACATTGAACCGGAAATGGATCACGTCGCCATCCTGGACAATGTACTCCTTGCCTTCCAGGCGCCATTTGCCTGCATCCTTGGCGCCTTGTTCGCCGCCTAGCGAAACGAAGTCGTCATAAGCGATCACTTCGGCGCGAATGAAGCCTTTTTGGAAGTCGGAGTGGATAACGCCTGCGGCTTCCGGGGCGGTTGCTCCTTGCTTGACGGTCCAGGCACGCACTTCCTTCACCCCGGCGGTGAAGTAAGTCTGCAGACCGAGCAGGGCGTAACCGGCACGAATCACGCGGTCCAGACCCGGCTCGGACATGCCCATTTCATCCAGGAACATGGAGCGTTCCTCGTCGTCGAGTTCCGCGATTTCGGCTTCGATCTGGTTGCACACCGGTACCACCACGGCACCTTCCTCGGCGGCAATTTCATTGACCACATCGAGGTAAGGGTTATTTTCAAAGCCGTCTTCATTGACGTTGGCGATGTACATGGTGGGTTTCAGCGTCAAGAAGCCGAAGCTCTTGAGTTGACGCTGATCCTCTTCATCCAGGCCGAAACTTCTCAAAGGGTAGCCTTCAGCCAGATGGGGCTGGACACGTTCGAGAATCGCCTTGGTGGCAATGGCATCCTTGTCCCCGCCCTTGGCGACGCGCACCAGGCGTTGAATAGCGCGCTCTACGGTATCCAGGTCGGCCAGTGCCAGCTCCATGTTGATAATTTCGATATCCGCACGCGGGTCGATCTGATTGGCCACATGGATAACGTTATCGTTGTCGAAACAACGCACCACATGCGCGATGGCCTCGGTCTCGCGGATGTTGGCCAGAAACTTGTTGCCCAGTCCTTCGCCTTTGGAAGCGCCCGCCACCAGGCCTGCGATATCCACGAATTCCATGGTGGTCGGCAGCACTTTTTGCGGTTTGACGATCTCGGCGAGCTTGTCAAGGCGCGGGTCGGGCATGGGGACGATGCCCACGTTGGGCTCTATGGTGCAGAACGGAAAGTTTTCTGCATCGATCCCGGATTTGGTCAAGGCATTGAAAAGAGTGGATTTGCCGACGTTTGGCAAGCCGACGATGCCGCAATTGAAGCCCATGATGTATTCCTGAAAGTCTGTACTTGAAAAAATGCAGCTGCGCGAACTTTACGTTCAACGACTGCCGTCGCGCAACGCCAGGGCGCGTCACTCTTAGGGCTTGACGCTGTGCAACCGATTCATGGCTTTGGCCCAATCGCCCGCCACTGCATAGGGCAAGGTGGCAAGGCACTCCGACAGGGCATCCTCGATGGCGGCCTGTTCCGATTTTCCGGGCCGGCCAAGCACGTAATGGGTGACTTGGCGTGCATCCCCGGGATGGCCGATGCCGATGCGAGCGCGATGAAACTGCTTCTGATTGCCCAGCGCACTGATGATGTCGCGCAGACCATTGTGTCCGCCGTGCCCGCCGCCGGTCTTGTAGCGAGCCTGGCCGGGGGGAAGGTCCAGCTCATCATGAGCCACCAGCAAGTTTTCCGGGGCCAGCTTGAAAAACTGACACAGGGCGGCCACGGCAGCGCCGCTGCGATTCATGAAGGTGGTCGGGTTGAGCAGGTGTAGCTCATGATCGTCGAGCCGTATCTTGGCGTATAGCCCCAGAAATTTCTTTTCCGGACGCAGTTCGCTATGCGCTTGTCTGGCCAAGGCATCGACCAGCCAGGCGCCGGCATTGTGGCGTGTGGCGGCGTATTCGGCTCCGGGATTACCCAGCCCGATGATGGCTGTCACCTGACTCATGCTCACCTCCAAAAAAATTCCAGGAGAAATTTTCGACGTCGCGCCAGCGGCGGTCCGAAGGGCGGCTGCCTCGGATGGCCGGCCGCAAAAAAAAGATCAAGCGCCGGAGCGCTTGATCAATATCACGAGGGCCATGCGAACATGACCCTGGCAAGCGCTTACTCTGCGCTGGTACCGCTTTCTTCACCGCCTTCTTCGTCTTCCTCGGTACCGCGTACCTTGGGCTTGACGATGCTGAGCACGGCGTTGTCGTGATCTGTGCCATGAGTCAAGGCGACGATGGTGACGCCGGCAGGCACGGTCAGGTCGGACAGGTGCAGTGTGGTACCCAGTGCAAGCTCGGAAATGTCGACTTCGAGGAAGTCAGGCAGATCCTTGGGCAAGCAGCTGATTTCGACTTCGTTGGCCAAAACGTGCAATTCACCGCCATCGTCCTTGATGCCGATGCTCTTTTCTTCACCCAAAACATGCAGCGGCACGCGCAGGGTGATTTCGTGAGTGGCATCGACACGCAGGAAGTCGGCATGAATCAGCAACGGCTTGAAGGGGTGACGCTGCAGGTCACGCACCACGACTTGCTCTTTGTTGCCGTCAACCACCAAGGTAAGCACGGAAGAGAAGAAGCTCTCGTCTTCAATGGCCTTGTAGAAAGCGGTTTTTTCCACGGAAATGGATTGCGGCGCAGCTTCACCGCCGTAGATCACGGCGGGAACCTGTTGGTTCGCACGACGCAGGCGGCGGCTCGCACCTTTCCCCAGGTCGTTACGAACGCTGGCGTTAAGGATAAAATCAGACATGTAATGTGCCTCTTGGTTTAAGTAAGGAAACGTCGCCGCCCGCGACCAGACGACGACGTTTCCGGGAGCTCCTGGTGGAGCTGAGTTGTCAGTGGCGCTTAATGGAACATCGCACTGACGGATTCTTCGTTGCTGACACGGCGAATCGCCTCGGCAATCAGGCCGGCTACACTGAGCTGGCGGATCTTGCCACTGCGGCGCGCGATATCGGACAACGGGATGGTGTCGGTCACCACCACTTCATCCAGCACCGACTCGGTAATATTGTCTACCGCCGGGCCGGAGAGAATCGGGTGAGTTGCATAGGCCACCACACGCTTGGCGCCATGCGCCTTGAGCGCCTCACCTGCTTTGCACAGCGTGCCAGCGGTGTCGATCATGTCGTCCACCACCACACAGGTGCGGCCTTCGATGTCCCCGATGATATGCATCACCTGGGCCTGGTTGGCCTGGGGGCGGCGCTTGTCGATGATCGCCAGGTCCGCATGAAGTTGCTTGGCAATCGCACGAGCACGCACCACGCCGCCCACATCGGGAGAAACCACGACCAGATCATCGTAATTCTGACGTTCGATGTCGTCGAGAAGAATCGGTGAGCCGTAGACGTTGTCTACCGGTACATCGAAAAAACCCTGAATCTGGTCGGCGTGAAGGTCCATGGTCATGACGCGGTCAACGCCGGCCTTGACCATCATGTCGGCGACTACCTTGGCGGAAATCGGTACGCGGGCAGAGCGCACGCGGCGATCCTGGCGGGCGTAACCGAAGTAAGGCAGTACCGCGGTGATTCGAGCCGCCGAAGCGCGACGCAACGCATCCACCATCAGGATCAGTTCCATCAGGTTGTCGTTGGTCGGTGCACAGGTGGACTGAAGGATAAAGACATCCTTGCCGCGCACGTTCTCGTTGATTTCGACCGCGATTTCACCATCGCTGAATTGGCCTACCGTGGCGTTACCCATGCGGCTATCCAGGCTCTCGGCGATCTTGTGAGCGAGTTCGGGGTTGGCATTCCCGGCGAAAACCATCAATTTTGACACGCGCAGCCACCTTTGCAGTGTTGGGGATCGTGGGAGGAACAGGCCTTCCGGCCATCGCTCAGAGCGGCGGGATCAGTTTTTCGATATCCAGCTTGGCAACCGAAGCGATGGCTCTGGGTGTTCAGCAGCCCAGAGCATCGTGAAGAGGAGAGACGTTGAGACCGCGTGCCACGAAGGCATGCCAGTGTTGATTGGCCGCCGCTGCTAATGCCTGTGCCGCCTGCTCTGAATCAAGACGAGCAAACAGACAGGCGCCGGTGCCGGTCAACATGCTGGGTGCGTACTGAGACAACCAGTCAAGTGCTTGCGCTACTTGCGGATAACGCAGTCTGACGGTGGACTCGCAGTCGTTACGCCACTCAGGCGCTCCCCCCTGCAGTGCGCGCGCCATGGTAATGGGGCGGCTGTCGCGTGTCAATTGCGGGTCATTGAACACCACCGGCGTGGCGACGCTCATCCCGGGGTGCACCACCACGAACCAGGGCGTATCGAGGGTCACCGGGGTCAAGCGTTCCCCGATGCCTTCCGCCCAAGCCGCACGACCATGGATAAACACCGGGACATCAGCCCCTAACTGGGCACCCAGGGCGGCAAGGCGTTCAAGACTCAGGCCGAGTTGCCATAGCTGGTTGAGCCCTAGAAGTGTCGTGGCGGCATTGGAACTGCCACCGCCCAGGCCGCCGCCCAGGGGTAAGCGTTTTTCCAGATGGATGTCCGCTCCCGAAGAAGCGTGGCTGGCGCGTTGCAATAGCCGTGCGGCGCGCACCACCAGGTTGTCCTCGTGGGTGACAGTTTCAAGCGCAGGGGAAAGGTGAATCTCCCCATCCCGGCGGGCTGTCAACGTCAGGTTGTCGCCGTGGTCGAGAAACTGAAACAGGGTCTGCAGCTCATGGTAGCCGTCGTGACGGCGACCAACGATATGCAGCATTCGGTTGAGCTTGGCGGGTGCCGGTAGAGTCAGCCCTGCGGTCATGCGTTTTCCTCAGGGTTCAGAGCGCCATTGGTTGATCACCAGGGTAATCCTGAGGTCGTCGTAGTTGAGTACCATGCGGCGTGGCAACCAGAGATCATCGAGGCGTTCCCAATCGCGATAGTCGATTTCCCAACCGTCCTGTTGAAGGTGGCTGGGGAAGCCGAGTTCATCGGTTTCCAGGCGATAGCTTGCATGGTCGCCGGGAAGACCGCGCACCCAGTCAGGCATGGCTTCCACCGGAAGCGACCAGCCGAGCTGGGCGTTCATCAAGGCTTCAGGCGTCTCGGCTTCAAAGCGGCCCTCACCGGTGGTCAAGGAGTAACGGCCTTCACGGCCTTCCAGTACGCTACGCCCCCCGCCGAAAGGGCCGCTGATCAGCATGCGAAAATAATGCGGATATTGATTCCAGTCGAGATTGGCACTGGTCGACTCTTCGGAAGTACGCAGCCCCACCTTGCCTGCCAGGCCCCAGGTGTCGAGTCGTTCGAGTGCGGATTGCTGAGCTTCCCATTGGCCGGATTGACGCTCGCCTTCGAGAGGCGCGCCGGGGGCGGCGCAACCGGCGAGAAGAATGACGGCGAGTGCCGGGAGTAAAAAGCGTGAAAATGTGGATGACGCTAATAAAGAGGGCATGGAAACTCCGGAAAAAGTGTAAACGGTGGCGAGAAAGGGCTGCATCATGAAGTACTCGCTGCGGGAGTGAGCTGGGGGTGGCGTTCAAGCAATTTTTCTATCTGAGGATAATCGCTGAAACGCTGCATGACCTCCTGGATCACCTGGCGAGCTTCAGAGGTGCGCCCCAATGCATGCAGGACTTCCGCCAGATGTGCAGCAATTTCCTGGTCGGGCATCAGGGCGTAAGCGCGCTCAAGCCAAGGCAGCGCCTGTTGCGGGTCGCCTTGACGGTAATGGACCCAGCCCAGGCTATCCAGTACCGCAGGATTGTCGGGTTCTTGCTGGTAGGCACGCTCGATCAATTCGCGAGCTTCCTCCAGGCGATCGGTAAGGCCAAGGTCGGCCAGGGTGTAGCCCAGGGCATTGAGCGCCATGGCATTATCGGGGTCGTTTTTTAGAATGCGCCGTAAATCCCGCTCCATGGCTGCAAGGTCGCCGTCTTCCCAAGCGCGCATCGCCCGCATGTAGAGAAGCTGGGTATCATCCGGGGTGCGACCAAGTTCGCGATCAAGCAGAGCGTCTGCGGAGGCGCTCATGTCGAGTTCATCGAGCAGGCTGGCTTCAAGCATGACCAGTTCACTGAAATATTCTTCAAAGCGCATGCGTTCGATACGTAAAAAAGCCCGGGCATCGAGCAGGCGGTCATTCTCGATCAGCATGCGTGCGGCGGCAATGCGCGCCGGCATGAATTCCTCTCCCGGTTCGACCTGACGGTAATACAGCAGGGCATTATCGACATCGTCCTCATGCTGGGTAATGGCGCCCAGCAGATAGTAGGCCAGAGGCGGCGTGTCCTGCTCGGCGACGAGAGGCTGCAGTAAGCGTCCAGCCGGTTCGGGATAGCCTTCTTCCAGGTAAAGTTGAGCCAGGGCCATGCGAAGAGATTGGCTACCCGCATGCTGTTCAAGCAGGCCATCGGTATATGCTTCGGCGGCGGCAATGTTGCCGAGCCGGGCTTCCGCTTGGGTCAGCAGCAGGATGAAACGTGCGTCATCCGGCGAGAGTTCAAGACCGCGTTTCGCCGCACGACGTGCCGTGGCGGGGTCCTGATTCTGCAATGCCAGGTTGGCGCGGGTCAGCCACAGGCTGGGCTCTTCCGGCGTGAGCGTTGCTGCCTGGTCAAGCCGACGCATGGCACTTTGCGTATCGCCGATAGCGGCTTCGAGCAGGGCGGTTCCCAAAAGCACATCGCTATGAGATTCAAACGCGTCGACGCCGGGGTTAGCCAGGTAAGCACGTAGTTGAGCGACCAGCGGAGCCAGCGGCGCGTTTTCCGCGAGAGCCGTTTCGGCAAAGCTTGCCACGTTACCATAGCCGCCATTACCTGCGACATTCAGTCGCTGCTCAAGGCTTTCCTGCCAATTGCCTCGCTGTAATGAAAAGTCGGCCAATAGGCGGGCGGGAGCATCCGACTGGGGAGCGAGCTCGCGCCAGCGTGTTGCCGCTTCCTCCAGCAACGCCGGGTCATTGGCGAAGCGTGCCGCCAGGGTGGCGCGCTCGGCAAGCATCGGAGTGGGGTAACGTTGAGCGGCATCCAGGTAGCCTCGGCCGGCGGTACTGTAATCGCCGCGCTGCCCGGCCAGTTCGGCGCCCAGCAGGATGCTCAGGCCGGCGGCATCCAGCCCTTGGGTAATCGGCGGTGCCGAACGCATGGGATCCGAGGGAAATGTCTCAAGTATCCCTTCCTGCGATTTTTCTTGAGAGGTGAACGTCTGGCAGCCACTGAAGAAAACGGCCACAGCGACCAAGGGGAATAGGGTCCAACGTGAAGGCATGCATTTCTCGCTCAGGTTGCCTGAAGTGTCAGCATAGCGGCTTGCCGCGGCGGGGCAAAGTCGTGTGCGCCTGTTGGTTCATGGCTGTGATAGGATATATCGCCTTGAAGGGGCGATGAACAGCCCCGACGCGTTCAAATAACCGATCAAATCTGCCTTACGCGGGCATTCAATGACCATGCAAAGACTGACACTAGCGAAGACGCATAACGCATGACGCTTCTTGCCCTGGGAATCAATCATCGCACCGCCACGGTGGCCGTACGCGAACAGGTGGCCTTTACAGCGACTCAGCTGGAAATGGCGCTTGCCGAACTGCGCAGCCTACCGCAAATAAGCGAAGCGGCGGTACTTTCCACCTGCAATCGCACGGAATTGTATTGCGTGACTGATGCTGAAGGTGAGCAAGCCGTGCTCGACTGGCTGGGGCGTTTCCATGGCTTGCGGGTCGAGGAGCTGGCGCGCTGTGCTTACCATTACCTGGATAACGATGCTGCCCGTCATTTGATGCGCGTGGCGGTAGGGCTGGACTCCATGGTATTGGGTGAGCCGCAGATACTCGGCCAGCTCAAGGACGCCTATCAGCAGGCACGCGATGCCGACGGCTTGGGTGGCGAACTCGAGCGCCTGTTTCAGCACACCTTTGCGGTGGCCAAACAAGTGCGCACGGAAACCGGGATCGGCAAGAATCCGGTATCCGTGGCGTACGCGGCTGTCAGCTTGGCCAGCCGGATCTTCGATGACTTTTCCCGGGCGCGGGCACTGTTGATCGGCGCGGGTGAAACCATCGAGCTAGTGGCGCGCCATTTACATGAAGCCGGGGTGCGCCATCTGACCGTTGCCAACCGGACGCGCGAGCGAGCTGAACGCGTCTCGGCCGAGCTGGGCGGCGAAGCCATTACTCTGGAAGAAATCCCTCAGGCCTTGGAACGTGCGGATATCGTGATTTCTTCCACCGGGTCGCCGCTGCCGATATTAGGCAAGGGGATGGTCGAGCGCGCTTTGAAGAAACGCCGCCACCGGCCGGTATTCATGGTCGATATCGCCGTGCCCCGTGATATCGAGCCGGAAGTGGGTGAGCTTGCGGATGTATTTCTGTATACGGTGGATGACCTGGAAGAGGTCATCCAGGAAAATCGCAAACATCGCCAGGTGGCCGCCGACCAGGCGGAAACCCTGATTCACCACGGTGTGGCCAGCTGGCAACATGATCGGCGTATTCGTAATGGTGGGGAATTGATTCGTGATTATCGACGCCAAGGCGAGGCCCTGCGCGACATCTCGCGCCAACAGGCACTTGAGCGTCTTGCGCGTGGCGAAGACCCGGCTGAGGTGATCGAACGTCTCGCCCATCAGTTGGCCAATCGCTTGATGCATCAGCCGACCCAGGCGATTCGTGACGCCGCCTCCCGTGAGCAATACGACCTGCTCGATGCCGCCTCAAGCCTGTTACTCCCCGCCGAAATGCCCGCTCTTGCCCATCGTCAGAAGGATAATACGCCTGCATGAAAGCTACGTTGCGTCAACGCCTTGAAGCCTTTAGTGAACGGTTCGAAGAACTCTCCATGCTGCTGTCCGAACCGGAGGTAATCAACGATCAGCGTCGTTTCCGGGATTACTCACGGGAATATGCCGAACTCGAACCGCTGGTTGACACCTGGACCCGGTTTCGCGAGACCGAAGGCGACATGGAAGCGGCCGAGCAGTTAAGCCACGATAGCGACGCGGAAATGCGTGAGCTGGCCCAGATGGAGCTGACGGAAGGGCGTGCGCGCCTGGAAGCGCTTGAAGCCGACCTCAAGCGATTGCTGGTGCCGAAGGACCCGGATGATGGGCGCGGGGTGTTTCTGGAAGTGCGCGCCGGAACCGGGGGGGATGAAGCCGCCCTGTTTGCCGGGGACCTGTTTCGCATGTATGCCCGTTATGCCGAAAAACGCGGTTGGAAAGTGGAAATCGTCAGCGCCAATCATGGCGAGCAGGGCGGCTACAAGGAAGTGATTTCCCGGGTAAAGGGCGATTACGTTTACGCCCATTTGAAATTCGAGTCCGGTGCCCATCGGGTTCAGCGGGTGCCGGCCACCGAGTCTCAAGGCCGCATTCACACCTCGGCCTGCACCGTGGCGGTGATGCCTGAGGTCGACGATATCGGCGACATCGACATCAACCCTTCTGACTTGCGTGTCGATACCTTTCGTTCCAGCGGGGCGGGTGGTCAGCACGTCAACACCACTGATTCCGCGATACGCCTGACCCACTTGCCCAGTGGCGTCGTGGTGGAGTGCCAGGAAGAACGCAGCCAGCACAAGAACCGTGCCAAGGCGATGTCGCTTCTGGCCGCCAAGCTCAAGCAGTCGGCCCAGAACAGCCAGCGTCAGGCACAGGCGGATACCCGCCGCTCCCTGGTGGGCTCGGGGGATCGCAGCGAACGTATTCGCACCTATAACTTTCCCCAGGGGCGCATCACCGATCACCGCATCAACCTGACGCTCTACAAACTGAACGAAGTGATCAGCGGTGAACAGTTGGATGATGTGATCGAGCCCTTGATCAACGAATATCAAGCCGAACAGCTGGCAGCGTTGCAGGATGCCGGATGACGTTGGATACCTTGGTCATGCAGGCCGCCAAGCGCTTGAGGCAGGCCGGCTCATCCAGCCCGCGCCTGGATGCCGACGTGCTGCTTTGCCATGTGTTGGGGCGTGAGCGTGCCTGGCTGTACACCTGGGGCGACAAACCCTGCCCCACCTGGCAGCACGCGCGTTTCGATGCGCTGATTGCCGCTCGTGTTCAGGGCATGCCGGTGGCTTACCTGACCGGTGAACGTGAGTTTTGGGGGTTGCGTCTTGCAACGTCGCCGGAGACCTTGATCCCGCGTCCGGATACCGAAACCCTGGTCGAAGCCGCGCTGGCGCAGGGCTCTCAGCCTGGCGGGCGCCTGCTCGATCTGGGGTCCGGCACCGGCGCCATTGCGCTGGCCTTTGCCAGTGAGCGGCCCGGTTGGCAAGTAGAAGGGGTGGATATCCGCGAGCAAGCCGTGGCGCTTGCGCGGCACAATGCCCAGCGCCTGGCCCTGGCTAACGCAACCTTCCAGCTCAGCGACTGGTTCGCCGCTCTGGATGACGCTACCCGGTTCGATGTTATCCTCAGCAATCCGCCTTATATAGCGGCCGATGATCCACATTTGATGCAAGGGGATGTTCGCTTTGAACCGGCTTCCGCCCTGGTGGCGGAGCAGTCCGGTTTGGCGGATCTGTATCATTTGATCGCCTCGGCAAGCACCTACCTGGAAATTGGTGGCTGGTTGCTGCTGGAGCACGGTTACACTCAGGCTCTGGCGGTGCAGCAGGCCTTGCGTGAAGCTGGTTATGTCGAGGTGCAAAGTCGCCGGGATCTGGGCGGGCACGAACGTGTGACCTTGGGGCGCTGGTTGCCGACCCCAACTTGAGCCTAAGACAATACAGTCCGATAGGAAGTCAAAAACACAATGAAAATCAAAAATCGAACGCTGGACCGTATTGACCTCAAGATCTTGCGCGCCTTGCAGGAAAACGCGCGTATCTCCTATGTCGACCTCGCCGCCGATGTCGGCCTTTCCACCACGCCCTGTCTCGAGCGTGTCAAACGATTGGAGCGCGCGGGCATCATCCGCGGTTATCAGGCGATTCTCGATCCTCGAGCGCTCAAGGCCAATCTATTGGTATTCGTTGAAATCAGCCTGGAAACGCAATCCCCGGCGGTGTTCGATGAATTCCGGCGTGCTGTCGAGGAGCTGCCCCAGATCCAGGAGTGTCATCTGGTGTCGGGGCAGTTCGACTACATTCTCAAATGCCGGATTCCCGAGATGTCCGCCTACCGCCAGCTACTCGGCGATGTGGTGTTGACGCTGCCGGGGGTCAAGGAATCCAAAAGCTATGTGGTCATGGAGGAAGTGAAAGAGAGCTTCGCCTTGCCGGTACCCGATATCGAGGAATTTGACGACAAATGAGACAGTCAATGCAGGATCAAGCGCTGCTGCGTTATAGCCGCCAGATAATGCTGCCGGAAGTGGACATCGAAGGCCAGGAGCGCCTGCTTGCCGCCCGGGCGCTGATTATCGGCGGGGGCGGACTAGGCTCGCCGGTGGCCCTGTACTTGGCTGCAGCAGGCGTCGGGCAAGTGACGATTGCCGATGCCGATGAAGTGGAACTTTCCAACTTGCAGCGCCAGATCGCCCATCGTGAAGCCGATATCGGGCGTAACAAGGCAGTGTCCGCCGTGGCTGCTGCTGCGGCACTCAACCCGGATTGTGAACTCAGCGCCTTGCCTGTCCAGTTGCAGGACGAAGCCTTGCTTGAAGCGGTGACCAACGCGGACGTGGTCCTGGACTGCACCGATCGTTTTTCCAGCCGCTACGCAATCAACGCGGCCTGCAGAAAAGCCGGCAAACCACTGGTGTCGGGGGCGGCGATTCGCTTTTCAGGGCAATTGGCGGTATTTGACCCCCGTGACGCTCAGAGCCCTTGCTATGCCTGCCTGTATCCGCCGGATGGCTCGGGCGATGAAGCCTTGAGCTGTGCCGAAAGCGGCGTTATCGCACCGCTGGTGGGATTGATCGGGAGCTTTCAGGCGCTGGAAGCCATCAAGTTGCTTAGCGGTGCGGGTAAGGTGCACCAGGGGCTTTCCACCTTCGATGGATTGAGCGGCCAGTGGCGCCATTTTCGTGTCATGCGTGACCCCGCCTGCTCGGTATGTGGCCTAGCCTGAAACGAGCGACTGGGGGCTGATGATAAAGCATTGAAAAACGCCATAAAAACGCCCGCTACTCTGTGAAGAGTCGCGGGCGTTCTGGTTTTACGGTGGTTTTTTGATCAGTTGCGGATGCGATCAGTTACGGATGATGAAGTCGAAAGCACCGAGAGACGCTTTAGCCCCTTCGCCTACCGCAATCACGATCTGCTTGTAGGGGACGGTGGTCACATCACCGGCGGCAAACACACCGGGCACTGAGGTCATGCCGTGGGAATCGATGATGATCTCGCCACGCGGGGTCATTTCGATGGGCGAGCCCTTGAGCCACTCGGTATTGGGCACCAGACCGATCTGGACGAAAATCCCTTCCAGGTCGACTTGCTTCAGCTCATCGGTGTGACGGTCCTTGTAGCTCAGGCCGGTGACACGGTTGCCGTCACCATTGACTTCGGTGGTCTGGGCGCTGGCGATGACCGTGACATTGGGCAGGCTTTTGAGCTTGGTCTGCAGCACGGCGTCGGCGCGCAGCTCATCCATGAATTCGATCAAGGTGACATGGGCGACGATACCCGCCAAGTCGATCGCGGCTTCGACACCGGAATTGCCGCCGCCGATCACCGCCACGCGCTTACCCTTGTATAGCGGGCCGTCGCAGTGCGGGCAGTAGGCCACACCCTTGTTACGGTACTCTTGCTCACCGGGGACGTTCATTTCACGCCAGCGGGCACCGGTGGCCAGAATGACGGTCTTGCTTTTCAACGTAGCGCCCGAATCGAAGCTCAACTGATGCAGACCACCCTGAACGTCCGCAGGGGTGAATTTCACCGCGCGCTGCAGGTTCATCACGTCAACCTCATAATCCTTGACGTGCTCTTCCAGGGCTCTGACCAGCTTGGGGCCTTCCGTGTGCGAAACGGAGATGAAATTTTCGATCCCCATGGTGTCGGCCACCTGGCCACCAAAGGCTTCAGCGGCAAGTCCGGTATTGATGCCCTTGCGTGCGGAGTAGATCGCCGCGGACGCACCGGCGGGGCCGCCGCCGATAATCAGGGTGTCAAAGGCGGCTTTTTCATTGAGCTTCTTAGCATCGCGTTCGGCGGCACCGGTATCGACCTTGGCCAGAATCTGCTCGAGGGTCATGCGGCCTTGATCGAACGGCTTGCCGTTCAGGTAGATGCTGGGTACCGACATGACTTCCCGCGCTTCCACTTCGTCCTGGAACAGGGCGCCGTCGATGGCCACGTGACGAATGCCGGGGTTGAAGATAGCCAGCAGGTTCAGTGCCTGGACGACATCCGGGCAATTCTGGCAGGAAAGCGAATAATAGGTCTCGAACAGGAAGTCGCCTTCGATCGACTTGATCTGCTCGATGACCTCATCGGAAACCTTGGGCGGATGCCCTCCGGTCTGGAGAAGCGCCAGTACCAGGGAGGTAAACTCATGGCCCAAGGGAATCCCGGCGAATACCACCCCGGTTTCTTCGCCGGGGCGATTCAAGGCAAACGACGGCCTGCGGCTATCCTGACCGTCGGTTTTCAGGGAAAGCTTGTCGCTCAGGCTGTCGATGTCTTCGAGCAAGCCGAGCAACTCCTGTGACTTGGCGCCGTCATCGAGGGACGCAACGATCTCGAACGGCTGAGTCACTTTTTCCAGATAAGTTTTCAACTGATTTTTCAGATTGGCGTCCAACATGACAGCGGTTTCCTCGCAATAAAAAAGATAACTTCAAGTATCGTGCCCACACAAGAACGCAATGACCTGGGTGGGCCGATGAAACGATGTGCGGGAAAAACAAACGCCCGAGCTGGTGCCCGGGCGTTGGGCAACGTCGCAGTCAAGCCATGGGTACGTTAAGTAGTGGCTTGGGCTGCTTCAGAGCCGGTATGGCAGGGAGTTTAGATCTTGCCGACCAGGTCCAGTGACGGCGCCAGTGTCGCTTCGCCTTCTTTCCATTTGGCCGGGCATACTTCGTTGGGATGAGCCGCGACGTACTGAGCCGCCTTGACCTTGCGCAGCAGTTCTTCGGCGTTACGGCCGATGTTGCCGGCATTGATTTCGACGATCTGGATCTTGCCCTGGGGGTCGACCACGAAGGTGCCGCGCTCTGCTACACCGTCGGCTTCGATCAGGACTTCGAAGTTGCGCGATACAACGTGAGTCGGGTCCGCCAGCATCGGGTAATTAAGCTTGCTGATGGTGTCGGAGCTGTCGTGCCATGCTTTGTGCGTGAAGTGGGTGTCGGTGGAAACGCCGTAGATTTCCACGCCCAGCTTCTGGAATTCTTCATAGTTGTCGGCCAGGTCACCAAGCTCAGTGGGGCAGACAAAGGTGAAGTCAGCCGGGTAAAAGAAGAAAATGTTCCACTTACCCTTCAGGCTTTCTTCGTTGACGTCGATGAATTCGCCGTTGTGATAGGCCTTGGCGGAAAATGGTTTTACTTCGGTGTTGATAAGGGACATTAGTGATGTGTCTCCGTTGAGTTGGGTGGATGGCTAAGTCGATGGGCGTAGGATAGCGCTGGGCTCGCCATAGTGAAAGTTGAATGTGACGATTGATTTGATAGGTTTTTACTATCTATCAGTTGGGCTATCCTTCTTTCACCGGGCAATTTAGCTAAGTGCCCTCAGCTACTGCCTTTCGAGCGCTGCTGCGAATGTTGGGCCGTAACAAGTGGATTGCAAGGCTTGCCCGAATGGATCCAGGCTTAAAGCACGTCATCGTCGCGGCCGGTGGTTACCGTCAGTTCATCGGTCATCGGTGAAACCTCTACCTGCAGCTGAATGGGCGCACAACATTGATGGCAGTCTTCCCAGGTGGTGTGGCTACCCTGGGAGGCATCGATAAGGAACTCCAGGGCGCTATCGCAGTAAGGGCAGTGGAAATGGTAGGGAACAAGAGCGTCTTCCGGCATGGGGCCTCCATCGAGTGTTGCTAAAGATGAGCGAGTTGACGCGCATTCTGTATTTCGATCCACTAGGATGCATAATGCACAGGGTAGATTCCACGTTAAAATAAGCGAGAGTAAACAATGAAGATGCGTTCAATCGTGTTGGCCGCCGCTTTGACGTTGCCAGTGGCAGCCATGGCGGAAACCCCCAATATCGAGCCTGGGGAATGGGAATTCGTCAGCGTGACTCAGATCAAGGGTGATATGGAGATCCCGGATCGGACCGAAACCGAGCGTCAGTGTATCACCCAGGAAGAACTTGAAAATGACGCCTTCACGTTCATCGAAGAGGAAGAAGGTTGCGAGGTGTTGAGCCAGCAAGCCGACGCTAACGGCCTCTCCTACAGCATGGTATGCCGAGCGGAAGGTGGTGAAGCGAACATCGACGGCAACATGAACTTCATGGGTGATCGTGTAGAAGGCAGCGTGGATATTCTTACCCAGTCGCCGATGGGTGAAATCAGCATGAATACCACCATCGAAGGCGAACGCATCGGCGAATGTTAAGCAGTCAATGCCCTTAGCTATTAGGCACATGCCGATGCAAAACACAGGGTCGCCCTCGGGCGGCCCTGTGCTATTTAGTGCACCTTGGTCATTTCTTCGTCCAACTGACGTTTGACCGCGCCGGGAGATCCGGTATATCGCGCCAGCAGGTCGTAGGCCACCGGTACCACAAACAGCGTGAACAGCGTGGCGGCGCCTACCCCAGCGATGATGACGGTACCAATCACCAGGCGCGTTTCGGCACCCGCACCGCTGGAAATGATCAGCGGTACCGCGCCGGCCATGGTGGTCACCGCGGTCATCACGATCGGCCTCAGGCGTGTCACCGCGGCTTGCATCAATGCTTCCTGGAAAGCCAACCCTTCATCACGAAGCTGGTTGGCAAACTCGACGATCAATATGCCGTTCTTGGCCGCAAGGCCGACCAGCATGACCAGCCCCACCTGACTATAGATATTCAGCGATTGCCCGGTGACATACAGCCCTAGCAAGGCGCCGAAGATCGCCAGCGGGACGGTGAACATGATGACCAGTGGATGGATAAAGCTTTCAAACTGAGCGGCCAGCACCAGAAACACCACCAGAATGCCAAGACCCAGCAAAAAGCCCGTCGCCCCGCTGGCTTCAAGGTAATCGCGGGAGGCGCCCTTGACGTCGGTCTGGACTTCCGCCGGCAGTACCTGGGCAACGCTGGCATCCAGGTAGGCCAGTGCTTCTCCCAGGGGATAGCCGTCGGCCAGATCGGCTTCGATGGTGATCGCGCGCAGGCGGTTGAAGCGGTTGAGGGTGCTCGGTCCGGCGAAGTCGGTCAGGGTGACCAGGCTTGCCAGCGGAATCAGTTCGCCGCTGCGTTGGGAGCGCACCTGCAAACTGTCCAGTGAGCGCGGGCTGGGGCGAGCGTTAGGCTCGCCCTCCAGGATGACATCGTATTCTTCGCCGTCATCCACATAGCGCGTGACGGTGCGCCCCCCCAGCAAGGTTTCCAGGGTGCGGCCGATCTCGCTGACGGTGACCCCCAGCGAGGCGGCTCGGTTATAGTCGATGTCCACGCGCAGCTGGGGCTGGTTTTCTTCGTAATCGCTGTCCAGCCCGGTCAGGCGAGGATTGTCTTCGCGGATATGCTCAAGCAAGGTATCGCGCCATTCGGCGAGCTGGGCATAAGTGCCGCCACCGAGCACGTATTGCACGGGTTTTTCCACCCGCTGGCCGAAGCCTTGGCGCATTACCGGAAAGGCGCGGATCCCCGGAAGATCGCTGAGCAAGGTGCGGATATCGGCCATGATCGCCCAGGCCGAGCGTCGTTCTCCCCAGTCGGCCAGGCCGATAATCACGAAACCGCTATTGAAGTTCTCGATATTGCCCCAGCCGCGCGGGGCGCGTACCACGGCGCGCTCGATTTCGCCGGAATCTACCATGGGCAGTAACCGAGCCTCGATCTCGTCCATGTAGTCGAGCATGTAGTCATAGGTGGCGCCGGGGGGGCCGTTGACGATCACGAAGAAATTGCCGCGATCTTCCTGAGGTGTGTATTCGTTGGGTAGCTGGCCATTGAGCCATAGCATGCCGCCGATCAACCCGACGAAGACCGCAATCACCAGCAGCCGCGCCTTGAGTACCCGGAACAGCATGGCACGATAGATAGCGCGTGAGCGCTCCAGCCCCTGCTGAACGGCATGGGCGATACGCCCTTCATGCATGTTCGGCTTGAGAATCTTGGAAGCCATCATCGGAGTAAGCGACAACGCCAGCACACTGGAAATGGCCACCGCCGCCGCCAGGGTCAAGGCGAATTCGGAGAACAACCGGCCGATATCCCCCTGGAGCATGCTCAGGGGAATGAACACGGCGATCAGTACCAGAGTGGTGGCGATGACGGCGAAGGCGATCTGGCGAGTACCGCGAAAGGCGGCGACCAGGGGTGTTTCGCCATAGTCGTGCATGCGCCGGTGAATGTTCTCCAGCACCACGATCGCATCGTCGACGATCAGGCCGATGGCCAGCACCAGTGCCAGCAAGGTCAAAAGATTGATCGAAAAATTCATCACGCCCAGGGCGGCGAAGGTGCCGATCAAGGCGATAGGTACAGTCACGGCGGGAATCAGGGTGGTGCGCAGGTTGCCCAGAAAGACAAAGATCGCCACCACAACGAGACCCATGGCAATGAACAGCGTCTGCACCACCTGGGATATTGCCCCGGAAACGAACACCGATGCATCGAAATTCAACCCCAGGGTCATGCCTTGGGGCAGGGTGGGCTGCAGGCGTTCCATCTCGGCCTTCACGCCTTGTGAAAGCTCGAGCACGTTGGCGGTGGACTGTTTCATCATGCCCAGCCCCACCATGGGCAGGCCGTTGCCGCGAAAGATGGTGCGTTCTTCCACGGCGCCTATCTCGACCCTTGCCACGTCGCCGAGCCGAACCAGATAACCGTCTTCACCCTGGACGATGGCCAGGCGGCGAAAGTCTTCCGGGGTGGAAAAACTGCGTGGCAGGCGCACGATGAACTGGCGGTCCTGCGACTCGATGGCGCCTCCGGGCAGCTCGACGTTTTCACTGCGCAGGGCGGCTTCCACGTCACTTGCCGAGAGGTTGCGAGCGGCCAAGGCATTGGCATCCAGCCAGATGCGCATCGCATAGTCACGCCCGCCACCCACTCTTACCTGGGCCACACCGGGCTGTACCGAAAAACGATCCACCAGGTAGCGGTTGGCGTAATCGGTGAGTTCGGCCATGCCGTAGCCTTCCCCCGACAGGCTCAGCCATACCACCACTTCCGAGCTGGAGTCGGCCTTCTGTACCTCGGGCGGTTCCGCTTCCACGGGCAGGTTATCCAGGGAGCCGGAGATGCGGTCACGGATATCGTTGGCGGCGGCGTCGATGTCCATTTCCAGGGAGAACTCGACATTGATACTTGAACGACCATCCTGGCTGGAGGAGGAAATCACCTCGATGCCTGCCACACCGGCAATCCGGTCTTCGAGCAGTTGCGTGATACGGGTTTCCACGACACTGGCAGAGGCGCCGGGATAGCGCGTGTCGATACTGACCACGGGGGGATCGATGGAAGGATATTCCTGCAATGGCAGCCGATTCAAAGCCAGCAGGCCGAAGGCGACGATCAGCGCTGCCAATACCATGGCGAGTACCGGGCGTTGAACGGAAATATCCGACAAGCGCATCAGCTGTCTCCCTGTCCGCGACGCGATTCGAGAAGCTCGCGAACCGAGGTCTCGTCGCTGGCGATGCCCAGCAGTTGGACATTATCGCCTTCGCGGCTGTGCTGTACGCCGTGGCTGACGACAAGCTCACCCTTGTTGATCCCTTCAAGCACCTCGACATCGCCCGGGCGGCGTTGGCCAATCTGGACCTGACGCCTTTCGATGCGATTATCTTCCTCTTCGTGAATCACCAGAACGAAGTGGCGCTCCCCTTCGGGAATCAGGGCGGCTTCGGGAATGACTATCGTCTGGCGTGGGCGGCGTCGCACCACGACTTCCATCAGCATGCCGGGGCGCAGGCGCATCTCAGGGTTCTGCAATTCGGCGCGCACGTTCATGCTGCGCGAGATGGGGTCAACCCGGCTCCCGATGGTGGCGATTTCCCCTTGAAAGGTATAGCCGGGAAAAGCGGCACTGGTGGCAGTGAGGATCAAGCCGGGTTCGAGAACGTCCAGAAAGACTTCCGGCACCGCGAAATCCAGTTTCATGATGTCGAGCTTGTCCAGGGTGACAAGCGCCATGCCCGGGGTGACCAGAGCGCCGGTACTGATATTACGAAACCCGACGCGCCCGCTGAACGGTGCCAGCAGCCGGTAGTTGGCAAGCCGTGCCTGCAACGCCTGGATTTCCGCCTCGGCTTGGCGTAGCCGCGCCTGGGTATCTTCCACCTCCGCACGCGGCGCCAGGTTGCGCTCCAACAGTTGTGACGCCCGGTTCAAGGCATTGCGCCGTTCATCGCGAATTGCCTGAGCGACGCGCAGTTGCGCCTGTTCTTCGTTGTCTTCCAGCTTGATCAAAAGCTGTCCGGCTTCCACCTGTTCACCGTCGCTAAAATTGATCTGGGCGATGATTTCGGTAAGCGTGGCGGAAAGGGTAATGCTCTCGTCAGCGCGCAGGGTGCCTAGTGCCTCAATCGGGTCCGACCAGGGTTCAAGTGTCGCGCGGGCGCCTATGACAGTCGGTACGGACTGGGCTTGCACGGAAGAGATGAGCAGCAGTGTCAGTAGCCCGGCAAGAAAAAAACCACGAAAGGGGAAGGGCATGGAGGTATCTCTTAAAGCAAGTGAGTCTGAAAAGTGTGCCGGTGACGCATTACAAAATAGGCGACATGCTATTCTGGTTCATGCTGTGTATAGCTTCTGTATACCATAGGAATGCCCTTCAAGCACGTAAGGGTTGCCGCCTCGATTGCTGGGAGGCCAAGGTTAGCTGTTAGAATAACGGCCTTTTACTTTCTCTTTTAACTTCTTTTCTTTTAACTTCTTTTTTTACTCTCTGGAGTCGTTTCAATCATGGGCGATCGCTTTAATGAGCTGACATTTTATGAGCCAGCATTTCATGACCTATGACGTGGTGGTGGTCGGCGCCGGTGCCGCAGGGCTGATGTGTGCACTGACAGCCGGCTATGCCGGACGCCGAGTACTGGTAGTCGATCATGCCAATAAAGCCGGCAAGAAGATTTTGATGTCGGGGGGGGGGCGCTGTAATTTTACCAATCTTGCCACGACGCCAAAACACTTCACCTCGGCCAATCCGTCTTTCTGCATCTCCGCTCTAAAACGCTACCGTCCGGAACACTTTGTCGAACTGGTGGAGCGACACGGCGTCGAGTACGTGGAAAAGACCCCAGGCCAGTTGTTCTGCGCAACCTCGGCAAAGGAAATTGTCGCCTTGCTGCTTACCGAATGTGAATGGGCGGGGGTTACGGTTCAGTTGAAAACCCGGATTGATCGCGTCGAGCGCCAAGGCGAGGGCATGCGCCTGGTAACGTCGTCTGGGAAGGTGGAAGCAGGTGCTGTGGTGGTGGCCAGCGGTGGGCTATCGATTCCGAGCATGGGCGCCAGCGGGTTCGGGTATGATATCGCCCGCCAGTTCGGAATCGAGGTGATGCCCACACGTCCCGGCCTGGTGCCTTTTACCTTGAGTGATCCCTGGAAAACGCGCGCAGCCGAACTTTCGGGACTTAGCCTGCCGGTAGCGGTCAGTTGTCAGGGTAAGCGTTTCGAAGAACCGCTGCTATTCACGCACCGAGGGCTTTCAGGGCCTGCGATGTTGCAGATTTCCAGCGCCTGGCAGCCGGGTGAGTCACTTGAAATAGACCTGCTGCCCGGCGAAAGCGTTTTTGAACAGTTATGTCTGGCACGCAGAGAGACACCTAAGCGGCAATTGGCTACCTGGCTGGGGGAGCGCTTTCCAAAACGCCTGGCTCAGGCGCTGCTTGGCTGGTATCCCGAACCCAACCTGGCGGGTGGCACCTTGGCAGAATGCTCCAACGCCACTCTACAGGCGTGGGCCGAACGGCTTAATCAGTGGCAGATAAAACCCGCCGGCACGGAAGGCTGGCGGACAGCGGAGGTAACATTGGGCGGTGTGGATACGGATGCAATTTCTTCGCGGACATTCGAAGTCAAGGCCTTGCCCCAGCTGCGCTTTATCGGCGAAGTGCTGGATGTTACCGGCGAGCTGGGTGGGTATAACTTTCAGTGGGCCTGGGCGAGTGGGGTGGCTTGCGGCAGCTCTATTTGAGATGGTGCTTGAGATAGCGCTTGAGTGAGAAAGCGCTATTTAAGGTATTGTCGAAACTTGCGTACCACGACATACCCTGTCAGGAGGCGTTTGGCATTGTATAGAATACGATGAGGGTGGCGTAGACTGCGCCAAAGTACGACACCACCCACCATATACAGCGGCGTTTTCAAACGATTGAAGCCATTGTCAAGGGATTGGCCCGCACGCAGGAAACGCTCGCTTTCCACCAGTAAGTCAATACGCTGCTGCTCAAGCAGCGTTAGCAGCGCCTCCTTGCGCTCCTGACGAGTTGGAAAAGAAGGGTTAGCGTCTCGATTTTTCATCATGAGCATCTGCTTCCAGCAGGTTTCGGTCGGCCGCCAATTGGCTCAAGGTTTCCTTGAGCAAAGTATGAGTGCGGGCTTGTTTGCGGGCACGAAGCGCGAGAATGCCACTCAATGCCAGTAGCATAACGGCACTGCCGGCAATCGCGATAAGACGGTAGCTGTCCCAGAAAATAACCACGACAAGTGCCGTCAAGGTAGCGATGCCCAGCAAGAGAAACACCAAGCTAGCGCCTACCAATAGCAATAGAGACACCAAACGATCACGTTCTTCTTCAAGCTCAAGAACCGCCAAGCGTAATCTCGTTTCCCCTCCCGAGAGAAGGGTTTTCAGTAATCGCTTGGCGGCTTCAAATACCCGCTGGGTAGGACCCAATGCCATCAGCGCCGCCCGAGCAACATACCAATGATCATGCCGGCGGCAGCGCCGATACCAATGCTGGTCCAGGGATGATCGTGCACATAACGGTCGCAGGCATCCGCCTGATGATTAATGTTCTGACGCGCGTTGTCGTAGATATGTTCGCCTCGCGACTCAACCCTTGAACGCGTTTCCTTCAAGCGCTTCTCGGCACGCTCACGCAAGTCACGCATTTCGCCGGATGCATCCTTGGCAGTGGCGTTGACCAACTCTTCCACCGTTTCGCTCAAGTGACGTAAATCCTGTTTTAGCTGATCCGTGCTTGTTGGTGTTTCGATCGAATGTTTAGCCATTCAATTTTTCCTCTGACGGTGGGTGACATCCTCAGCATAGCAGTCGTAGGCCGGGACACAAGGTGCCTATCAATGGTTAACGATTGAAACCGCTGGCACTGAAAACAGGGTTCAGGCTGAATCCCAGGCTTAGGCGGTGTACGCGATGGTCATAATCGACCAGGCTTTCTCCATAGCCGTAGTAGTACTGTATATGGGCACGCAGACTGTTGAATGCCGGCCAGCTGTAATCCAGCTGAGTACCGATATTGCCAGCGCTGGGGTTGCCGCGCAGTTGAGTGCTGATCTCATGATTATCGTTAAGGCGTTTACTCAGCCGGATGTCACCGTAGCCTAAATAGCGCTCGATATCAGGGTTGTCATCCTCACTTTCAGATTCCGGTATGCGCCAATGAGGCGCCAAGGTCAACGCCCAATCGCCGCGTTGAAAGGTGGTTTCCAGATAAAGTCGATTCCAGCTGCGTGAAAGCTGTTGCGAACGGCCGTTGGACTGGTGGTTCAGGGCGATCCGGTTACGTGTATTGACCCAACCTAAAGCATTCCAGGCATTATCGAAGTCGATGAAGATTTCCGGCTCGTAATTGGTTTCGCGAAACGGTGAAGAGGCATCGGTATTGTATGCCTGCCACCAGCTGCGCTGGGTGTATGCGAAGTAAAGATCACCATGGTTACCGAAAAGTCCTTCGATCAAGTTGACTTTGGTGCTGAACTGAAACTTTAATTCCGCCTTGTCCGGCCCCGTCTCTGACGACAATTGGCGAAACGCTACATGGTTGGGGTTCACGTTGTAGCTAATCGGGAAAAGATAATTCGTTCGATGGGTGGTGATCGAGAATGGATTGCGACTTGATTCTTGCTCAAGTTGGCGGCGTTCATTGAGATCCTGGAATGCGGCCGCCTCGGGGAGCGTTTCGGGTTCTTCCTGCTGATTTGTCGAATCGGTAATCTCACGCCGTTGTTGTTGAAGCTCAAACAGCTCGGCATTCAGGGCTCTGATGCGCGCATCGATGTCCTGTGTATCGTTTTCGGCTAATGCGCTCAAAGGAAGCATGCCGACAATAATGAGGGCAGCTGTGAACAAGCATTTTCCAGCACCTCTTTTTACATCCATCATTCTTCCAGAAGACAATTCATTAACACGTAGGTTTTCAATGCATAGGTTTTCGACGAGCATGGGGTTTTCGACGAGCATGGCAACAATCCATGAAAAAAGAGAAGTACAGGAAATACGAAAAGCGGAAGGCTATTTCTATCATGTCATATGAGCAAGCCAGTTTCCGTGATTGCCAAGCGCAGGCCTTGGTTCGACAATACAACGCTTGTCCGGTTCCGGGCTGTCGCGCGAGTAAACAGTAGTGGCATATGGTGTAAATAATAGCTTAAAAATCGCTGTTCTCTCATTAATTTGCCGCCGCCTCTGGTCAGGGGCAGGCGTTGCCATCATGTTGCTTGCCACCAGCTGGGCATGGGGCCTTGAAGGCGTGCCCGAAAGAGACGTTCTACAGCAACGGCTCGCTCATCATGAAAAGCGGGAAGGTGACGTTGATCCAGAGAGTGCGCGTGAACGAGCGGCACTTGAAGCCGCCCTCAGTGCTTATGAGCGTCTCGATTCTGTTGCCGCGCGCCTGAATGCTTTGGATGAGCGCGTGCAGCAAGCACCGGATGAACTCCTGCGCCTGGAACGGGCATTGCGTGAAGAGGAGGAGGCCACGCAAACCCTGCTGGTGACCAACCTCAGTGAAATGGCGCTTGATGAACTGCAAGCACGCCAGCAAGACGCATTAGCCGAACTTCAGCAGTTGCAAGGTCGGTTAGCTGACGTCAATGCTCAGTTGCTGGCTGCACATACGCTTCCCGAGCGCGCCCAGCAAGCCATAGCCGATGCCATGCAGCGTGCCGAGCGCTTGAGACGCGAGCAGGAAGCGCAGGCGGTATTGCTCGCTGACCAACAACTTTCGGAAATGCATGATGCGCAGTCAATCCGGCTACAGTTGGAACGTAGCGTGGCCGAGCAGGAAATACGTTTTCATCAACGCGAATTGAGTGCCAATAGCCGGTTGCGGGAACTGGCCCAGCAACGCCGTGATGTGCTGATGCTGCAGATCGAGCATCAGGAGCGCCAGCTGAGCTTGCTGCAAGGTGTGATCGATCGCCAGCGTCGGGTGCTTTCCGAACAGGCGATTGCCGATGCGGCACGCGACGATCCCTTGATCGCCGAAGGCCATCCTGTGGTGGTTCGCGCACAGCAAATCAACCAGGCGCTCAGCCTGGAATTATTGCGTGCCACGGATCGCTCTAATAGCGTGATCAGGGAAGGCATCGATATTCGCCGCCAGCTCGACAATGTCCAACATTTGCAGCGTAGCTTGAATGAACAGATCCAGGCGATTCGTGGCAGCCGGTTGCTGTCACGAATCTTGCGTGAACAGCGTCAAGCCTTGCCTCAGGTCACCGCTCGCAAGGATTTACAGGAAGAAATTGCCGACTTGCGTTTGCAGCAATTCGACTTGATGCGGCAACGCGACCAGCTGCGCTATACCGAACGCCTCGCAACACAGCGGTTGGAAGAGGCTGAGGTGGGGGTGACGCCTGGTTTGGTGGACTCTCTCGTTCGGCTTTATCAATCACGCCGTGAGTTAGTGGAACAATTGGAACAGGTGTATGGCGTGCTACTGAGTGGCGCCATTGAACTTCAGCTCAACCAGCAGCAGCTATTCACTACCACGCTGGAGCTGCGTAACATTATCGATGAACAGTTGTTTTGGGTCGCCAACACCCGTCCTTTGGACATGGTTTGGGTACGCCAAGTGCCGAAAAACTTGCGTACCCAGTGGCAGACAGGTGAATGGCGAGAAGTGTTGCCTGCGCAGTGGCGTATGCCTACCTGGCAATCACTGGCAGGTATGCCATTGCTGCTGGCTAGCCTTGGGCTGATGGCGTGGCGGCGCCGCATCAAGCACCGCCTGGCCGCGCTGCATGCCCAGATTGGACGACTCAACAGCGATACCCAGTTACATACACCCAAGGCCGTGCTGATCAATATTCTGTTGGCTTGCCCCGGCCCGTTAGTGCTGGCCGGGTTGGGAGTAAGCCTGATGGCCGAAGGAGGGAGGCTGAGCATAGCGCTTGCCCCGGCCTTGTGGCAGCTAGCATTGAGTTGGCTGGTGATTGCCTGGGGACGCCGCCTGCTGGTGGCGGATGGCGTGGCGGCGCGCCATTTTACCTGGCCCCCAGGCTATATTGCCTGGTTGCGGCGTTTGTTGGGTGGCTTAGGACTGGCATTGGTGCCGGTAATCGCCATTGCCGCTCTGGCTAATGATGGAGAAGCATCGCTTTCCTCTCAGCCTTTGGTGCTAGGGGTGTTTCTGTTGGGCCTGGTGGCTATGAGCGCGATTCTGGCTCGTTTGATCCTGGCGCATATTCCATTTTTCGGCGTGCATTTGCTGCGTTTTCTGTTGGGGATGGGCATGGCGCTGGTACCCCTGGTGCTGGCGGGGCTGATGGTCATGGGGTATGAATACACCGCCCTGAGTTTAGTCGGGCGCTTTGCGGTGACCCTGTACCTGTTGGGACTGTGGGTCGTGGTCGAGGCAACGGTGGTGCGTAGCCTGGCGGTTGCCGCGCGTCGGCTGGCCTATCGAAGAGCACTGGCCCGACGCCGTGCGCTGCATCAGGATGGCATGGAAGGCACGGCGGAAGTCGAAGAGCCACCCCTGGACATGCACAAGATCAATCAGCAGTCATTGCGGCTTTCCCAGCTGATTTTGCTGATCGGCTTCAGTGTCTTGCTCTACCTTGTGTGGTCGGATCTGTTGAATGTGTTGGGTTATCTCGATCAAGTGGCATTATGGGAGGCGGGTGCCGGTGATGATCTCGTCAGCGACGCCCTCTCGATTCCCGATGTATTTACCGCCCTGTTGATAGTGGCTGTGACCTTCATCATGGCGCGCAACCTCCCGGGGCTTCTTGAAGTCATGGTGCTGTCACGCCTGTCGCTCAAGCCGGGCGGTGCTTATGCCATCAGCTCACTGCTTTCCTATGTGATTGTCGGTACCGGTGTGGTGATGGCGCTGGCTACCTTGGGGGTGTCGTGGAACAAGCTCCAATGGCTAGTCGCGGCGCTAAGCCTGGGGTTGGGTTTTGGGTTACAGGAAATTTTCGCTAATTTCGTGTCCGGCCTGATCATCCTGTTCGAACGTCCGATACGCATCGGCGATACCATTACCTTGGGTAATCTTCATGGTACGGTCAGTCGAATCCGGATTCGCGCCACCACGGTGACCGATTTCGATCGTAAGGAAATCATCATCCCCAATAAGACATTTGTCACCGACCAGCTGATCAACTGGTCGCTGTCGGACAATGTCACCCGAGTCGTGTTGAGCTATGGGGTCGCCCATGGCTCGGATTTGCAGCTTGTGCATCGATTGTTGCGCCAGGTTGCGGATGAGAATCCTCGGGTACTGGTCGATCCGGAGCCGCAAGTGTTCTGCTTGAGTTACGGCCCACACAGTCTCAATTTCGAGTTGCGTATCTTCGTCAATAATGTCCTGGATCGGCTATGCGCCGCCGATGAAGTCAATTGTCGAGTGGATGCGATGTTCCGCGAGCAGGGTATCAAGATCGCCTTCGAGCAGATGGATATATGGCTGCATCACGACCAGCGCGGGCCGGTCAAGGTATTGTCTCGAAGCGTTTCAGGTAGCCCTGACAGGGACATGGGCGTAGTAAACACCGGCGAAAATGCTATCTAGAGCGCACCAGTTCAGCGTAAACGGGCGTGCAGCAGAAATTCCCGGTTACCGTCGCTGCCGGTAATCGGGCTTTCCTGCCAATGCAGTACCTCAAAGCCGCACATTTCGCAGGCGGACTGGATGCGCTGTTGCACCTCGGGGTAACGGCTAGCATCACGGACGATGCCCCGCGTATCGACGCCATCCGGCCCCAGTTCAAATTGGGGTTTTACCAGTGACACAAGCTGTCCACCGGGTTTAAGTACGCTGGCGATTTCTGCAAGAATCAGGGTTTGTGAAATGAACGATACATCCATCACCGCGATACTGGGGGGCTGGGCTTGAAGTGCCGTGATGACTCTTTCGGACTGGCTCAAATAGCGTGCGTTGATGCCTTCCAGGCATTCCACGCGTGAATCGCCGCGCAAGCGCTCATCAAGCTGACCGTGGCCGACTTCAATGCCCACCACCCGTGCGGCGCCATAGTGCAGGGCACAGTCGGTAAAACCTCCGGTGGACTGACCGATATCCAGCACGCACTGGCCTTCCAGGCGCAGCGCCAATGCTTCCAGCACGGCTTCAAGCTTTAAACCCGCGCGCGAAACATAGCGTTCTTCGGGGTCGTCCTCGACACACAGCCCAGTGGTTTCAGCAAGCTTTTCACCAGGCTTGCAAAGCACTCTGCCATCTTCCATCAGCGAAACCCGCCCATGACGAATCAAGCGCTGAGCGCGGGTGCGTGAGCGCGCCAGCCCTTGGCTGAGCAGCAGTTGGTCAAGTCGGAGCATTGACATATTTCTGTGGAACCTGGTTGGGGGGTAAGTCAGCTAAAAATACATGGAAAATAGATGTTTATAAGCCAAGAATCACAAGGTGCTAGTTAAAAAACTATACAGATGTATTAAATATATATAATACATGTATCATTTTAATTTTCATTTAATGACAAAGTATGAAAGAATTAATTTATAAATCTTAGTTAACTTTCGTTGGCTGATTCTACGTAATATTTCAGGGTGTGATCAAGGGGTAAGTAATGGAGCCCATCAATGTGCTCTTGGTGGAAGACGATCCAGGTGATGCGGGTATTGTACATTACACCTTGAAAGACAGCGGTGCCGCCCATCAGTTGAAGTGGGTGGAAAGTCTCGCAGCGATGACGACGGCACTGGAAGATTTCTCGCCTGACATCATCCTGTTGGATCTGAACCTGCCGGATTCTACAGGTATTGCCACCGTCGAAGCGGTGAGAACACGGCTGACAGATGTTCCGACGGTGGTGCTCACGGGCCATGATGACGTCGATTTTGCTTTGCAGACACTGGAGGCCGGTGCCCAGGATTATATTGTCAAGGGGGATATCGATGCCTCCAATCTGCTGAGGGCCATACGCTACGCGATAAGCCGTGCCCAGATGGAAAAGCGCTTGCTGCTTTCCGAAGAGCGTATGTCGGCAGCCATTGAAGGAGGCAACTTGGGCATTTGGGAATGGCGGATGGAGAGTGACGTTCTGATCCTTTGTGATCGTTGGCTTTCGAGATTGGGTTATACACAAGGGGACCTTGCCGTTACTCAGAACAGGCAGTGGTGGCATGCCCAGGTTCACCCGCTGGATGCACCTGACATTGAGCGCGCCATTCAGGCACATGGTACGGGAGCGGCACCTACCTATCAGTGTGAGTTCCGCATGCGCCATCGGGATGGCCACTGGGTATGGATATTCGAGTCGGGGCATATCGTGGAGCGTAATGCCGAGGGTCGTCCCATGCGAATGGTGGGCGTGCAGCAGAACATTACAGAGCGCAAGCGGCTTGAAGAAAAACTCACTGAGCTCGCCACCCTCGATACGCTCACTGGCTTACCCAATCGACGAATCTTCATAGAAACCGCCGCACGAGAGTACGGCCATTTATTGCGACGCCCCGACTACAGCGTGGGTGTCTTGATGCTGGATATCGATCACTTCAAACGTGTCAATGATACCTACGGCCATGCTGCGGGTGACGAGGTGTTGCGTGTCTTTGCGAATACCTTGACTGATGAGCTGCGTGTAAGCGATGTCTTGGGTCGTCTGGGGGGGGAGGAGTTTGCAGTGGTGCTCCCTGACACGGATCTTGCCGGCGCCACGCGAGCAGCGGAGAAGCTGCGTTGCGCGATCGAGGCGATGAGAGTCCCACTTGAAGACGGTACGCTGCTGCGTATTACGGTAAGTATCGGAGCAACGCTTATGTACCCCGGCGACCATCGCCCGGACGGTGCCTTGGTGCGCGCCGACAAAGGTTTGTACCTGGCCAAGAACAGTGGACGTAATCGGGTCTGTGTGCACCTGCATGATGCGCAACCCTCCGACATGCCTGAAGAGGATTAGCACCATGGAAAGCCATCAATATTACAATGAGCTAATGGAGTGTTTGCCTACTCCTTTACTGCAGCAGGAGATAGACAGTCAGGGTGATGCACGTTTTGTGAGTGCCAATCGCGCCGCTCTCGAGCTTTTGGGAATGACGGATGCTCGGCAGTTGATTGGCAAGAGGCCACAAGATATTTCCCCAGCCTGTCAGCCTGACGGAGAGTGCTCACAGGGCAAGTCAAGGCGATTGCTGGCTGAGTTGCCTACAACGCTTACTACACCGTTTGAGTGGGTTCACAGCCGCACTGATGGAAAAGCAGTCATCGTGAAAGTCTCATTGCTGGTGTTGGATAGCCACGAAGAAGGGCGTGTAGTGGTGACTTGGCACGACATTACTGAGTACAAGCACACCTTGCAGGCTTTAAGCGAACAGCGTGAGGCGCTGGAAAACATTCTTTGGGGCACCGGGGCGGGTACTTGGGAGTGGAACGTTCAAACCGGCGAAACCCGCTTTAACGAGCGCTGGGCGGAAATGGTGGGCTATTCACTGGCGTCGCTGGAACCCACCACCATCGATACCTGGATGGCGCTGGCCCACCCGGACGACCTCAAGCAATCCGAACGGGCATTAACGGAACATTTTTCGGGTGAGAAACCCAGTTATGACCTGGAAGCGCGAATGCGCCATCGGGACGGGCATTGGATATGGGTGCAGGACCGAGGCAAGGTGGTTTCGCGTACGCCTGAGGGGGAGCCACTCTGGGTTGTTGGTACACATAGCGATATCACCGAACGCAAAGAAGCCGAATTTATTGCTTCGGAGCTGACGGAGCGGCTGAAAAAGCTAGCTGCCCTGTTACCCGGTACCCTATATCAATACCATCAGTGGCCTGATGGACGTAGCGCCTTTCCCTATTCCAGTGCGGGTATCAAGCATATTTACGGGGCTAGCTCCGAAGACGTAAAAACGGATGCCTCGCCGATATTCGAGGTGATTCATCCCGAGGATTTCTCCTTGGTGGTTGGCTCCATCGAGGCGTCTGAGCATAAGCTGACTACCTGGCGCCAGCGCTTTCGAGTCAATCATCCCCAACGGGGGCTGAGGTGGCTTGAAGGCACAGCGACGCCTGAACGTTTGGACGATGAAAGTACCATCTGGCATGGGTACATACACGATATCAGCGATGTGAAACAGGCTGAGGATGCGCTTGACGTTTATCGAGATTCGCTTGAGCGCTCCAATAAAGAGCTTGAGCACTTCGCTTATGCAGCCTCACATGATTTACGCCAGCCCTTGCGTATGGTGACCAGTTATTCTCAATTGCTTGAGCGCCATTTGGGTGCCGACTTGGATGAGCATACCGACACCATGCTGCATTTCATGAAGGATGGCGCTAAGCGTATGGATCAAATGCTGGTCTCGTTGCTCGAATATTCCCGTGTGGGGCGTAAAGGCCAGCCCATGAACTGGATGGATAGTCGAGAAGCCTTGGAGGAAGCGCTGCGCTTTCTGCAACCGGACATTGAAGAAACCGGTGCCAAGCTCAGCATAGAAGGGCAATGGCCAAAGATATACGCAAGCCCTGATGAAATGACTCGCCTGTTTCAGAACTTGGTGGGTAATGCCCTTAAGTACCGCAAAGCGGATAACACTATCGAAATATGCCTGGAGGCTGGAGGGGACGCTCAAAAATCCCGCTTCAGCGTCAGGGATAATGGAATCGGTATCGCCCCGGAGCATACCGACCGACTCTTCAAGGTTTTTCAGCGACTACATACCCGCGAACAATACGAGGGTGCCGGCGTAGGCTTGGCGATATGTCGCAAGATTGTCGAGCGTCACGGTGGCACTATCTGGGTGGAATCAGGAGGGAATGGCAGGGGGAGTTCCTTTAATTTCACGCTGGCCCTGCGCGGGCCGCAAGAACCAAGTTCATGAGGGCTTTTTACGGGCTCATTCGGTGGCTGTCAGTAGTATTTCTGATAGGACCCGCCGTTAGCCTGGCGGTGTTGGCACAACCTTCTTTCGACGATTTTTTCGAGCAACATCCCTCTCCCATGTGGGTAGTCGACCCGCAAACCGGAGAGATCGTCGAGGCGAATACGGCTGCCAAGGCTTTCTATGGATTTGATCAGTTGGTAGGCATGCAGATTGAACAAATCAACATATTCAGCCTCAGCCAAATTAAACAAGAATTAAGCGCCGTCTCTCAAGATATTCGTAATCACCTTTTCGTGCGTCATCGGTTGGCAAGTGGCGGGGTCAAGATGATGGGGGTTTATACCCAAGAATACTCGTTTGATGACAGGCAACTGCTTGTCTCTTCTCTATATGACGCCAGCGATTTTATCGGGCCGGCAAGGCGGCATTATGTTGCCAGTGTGGAGGAACAAGTCGACTTGCAAACCGCTGAGATTCAGCAATCGAAAGAGCTGATCCGCTGGTTGGCAATAGGCGCCAGTCTTTTGCAAGGCGCGGCGATCGTCATATTGGTTATCCTGGTGGTGCGCTTGAAGCGTGCTCAGAAGGAAAGAAAATACCTGGTCGACGAGCTTTCTTTTCGCAATAAAGAGCTTGAGCGGCTTAGTCATGTGATGGCGCATCACTTTCAAGAGCCTAGCCGACGCCTGGTCAGCTTCGCCCAACGCCTGGAGAAGACAATGTCTCAGGTGGAGGACGCCGATGCCCGCCTGTCTATCGATTTTATCAACAGCCAGGCGAAGCACTTGAGAAACCTTGTGAGTGATGTACAGCGTTACCTGAGTTTCGATAGTGCTCCTACTGCCTCGGAAAGTCTGGATGCGCGCGCTATTCTTGAGGAGGTCTATCAAACCGATCCGGTGTTGAAGCAAGCCAGAGACGAGAGTGCTTTGACGATATCCGGACGTTTGCCCAAAGTACAGTTTGATCAACGGCGACTTGCATACCTATTCAAGGTGCTGCTGGAGAACGCTTGGTATTACCGTCGAATTGAAAAGCCCTTACATATAATCGTGTCAGCGAAACAATCCGAGGATCGGGTGATATTTCGCGTTGCTGATAATGGCCAAGGGATCGCTCCCGAGTATCGTGAACAGGTTTTCGAGATGTTCACGCGGTTGGTGCCCAGCTCGGCACGCTATCCGGGGACGGGCATGGGGCTTGCGTTGGTAGTGAAAGTTTTGCGAATGGCCAATGGCCATGTCCACATAGAAGAAAGCGCCGAGGGCGGTGCTTGTTTCGTATTTGATTTACCTAGAGCGAGAAATAGCGATGGACGTTAAACCCTCCTTTACCGTGCTTCTGGTGGAAGATGAACCGGCTGATATTCACCTCACCCGGATGGCATTCAATGAGAGTCGGTTGCTTGTGGATGTGCATGATGTAGGTGATGGCGTGGAAGCGTTAGCATTTTTGCAAAATGAAGGGAGTTACCAGAAGGCTCCCAGACCGGATTTGATATTGCTGGATTTGAACATGCCACGCATGGATGGACGAACGTTCCTGAAACATTTCAAGGCATTGGAAAAATTACGGCAAATCCCCGTCATCGTGCTGACCACCTCGGATGCCGAAAATGATATATATGCTTCATATGACCTTGGCGCTTCGGGATTCATTGTAAAGCCGGTCGACATTGTTCAATTCATCAAATCTATTCAGGCGCTTGAAGATTACTGGTTATGTCTGGTGAAGCGTCCCGCTCACTGACGCGAGTATCAGTGAGCGGGACGCTTATTACACAAGTGAAGCTACGTCATGCCTTTGCATGCTATGGAAAAGCAAGCTATCCCAGCAAAATTCGCGCTAGCCTGAGGTTATTTGCATGAAAAGAGCCCCATTGAGCATTCTGTTGCTGGAAGATGATCCTGCAGATGAATATTTGGTCAGAATGGCGATGAAACAAGCCTCCCCCGATACTCGGATTTCAACCGCAGTAGACGGTCGAGAAGGTTTGGCATTGCTTCGTCGTGAAGATGGATTCGATAAGGTCTTCGATATGCTGTCAGGACCTGACTTGATCCTGCTGGATATCAATATGCCGGGCATGGATGGCCATACGTTTCTAGCCGAGTTGAAACAGGATCCATTGCTCTGTGCGCTGCCTGTGGTGATACTGACGACATCCTCAGACCAGCGTGACATCAGTCAAGCCTACGTTAGCGGGGCTGCTGGCTATATTGTCAAGCCGTTGAGTATTGAAGCATTGATCGAGGCATTGCGTTGCCTGTGTGACTACTGGGGAAGTGTCACCGAATTACCGAAAAAAATGACGTCGGAATAAACCCTGTTGTTGACTCCTTTTTGTATCACCCTGATATCTTGAGAGGTTTTCTTGACCGAACAATCAGGTATGACTGCTAACGGAAAAGCAGCATGAAGAAGATAAACAAAGTGTTGCTTGCGTTAGTGTTGAGTACTGCTGCCATGGCGATTTCTGCCTCGGAAAAAGCCGCTACTTTTGTGGTCGCCTTTGCTCAGGATGACCTCTCCAACGACTGGCGTTTGGCGCAGGTGAAAGATGCCCAAGGTGTTTTCGAGGCCTACCCGGATGTTGAATTTGTATACACCGACGGCCAGGGCCAGACAGCGCTTCAGGTGGCGCATATACACCAGTTGATCGAGCAGAAGATAGATGCCCTGATTACTAGTCCGCGCGAAATTCTGGGGGCAAGCCAAGTGATTCGTGAGGCTTATGAACGTGGCATTCCAGTGATATTGCTAGATCGCCATGTGGATCACGCCGCCTACAGCACATTTTTACACAACGATAATTACAACATTGGCTTGAGAGCAGCGCAATTTCTTGATTCGGCGCTAGAAGGTAAAGGACGAATCCTGATGTTGGAGGGGTTGCCGGGCGCTACACCTACGATATTGCGTAGGGAAGGCTTCATTAACTTTATGGAGCAACGTCCGGGTATCGAGCTTGTCGCACGTACCGGTAATTACCTGCGCCGGGACGCTATCCTCATACTGGAAGAGTTTCTTAGTCAAGGTAATCATTTCGACGCCATTTATTCGCATAGCGATAGTATGCTCGAGGGCGCCAGGATGGTGATGAAGCGCTACGATATAAATCCCGGTGACATTCCGACTGTAGGCATAGATTACATTCAAGGAGCCCAGGATGCCTTGCTTGCCGGTCAGCAGAGTGCCAGTTTCACTTACCCGACATTAGGGGAAGAAGGGGCTGAGGCCGCACTGACGCTACTTGCCGGGGAAATTTTCCCCAAGACCATCATGAACGAGTCGATCATGGTGACGGTAGAAAATGCCACTGAAATTGTGCCTATTTTTTAACATAATCTCATGGTAAGGACTCTCTTCTAAATGGCTGTTATCTGATGCCTATGTTAACGCTGAAACACCGACTTTTACTGCTGATCTTCAGCGTTACGCTGGGCGTTCTGCTATTGGCGGGTTTTATGAGCAATCTGAGCTTATTGAATTATCATAGGTACAAAGCCCAGCAGATGATTGAAAACAGCTTCGAAATAGTCGCTTTGGATTATATTCGGCTAAGAGAGGAGTTGCAGCATGAGGCGAGATTGTTAGATGACGATATCAATCTCGAAGCTTCATTGAATTTGATAAATATCTATGAGGATCGCAATAATTACAAGAGCATTCTTTTTGATGAAGAAAAGCTCAGTATCGGTGCGCGCTTGCTAACCGCCGTGCAAACCGGGCGTAGTGACCAGGCATATCTTTTCGATCAGGGAAGCCGGCTCGTAGCGGCTGCCAGCCTTTGGGAAAAAAGCTGGGACCGTCTGTATCAGAGCTACCAGCAAGGCCAGGCAGAAATAAAGTCCACTGCTACACAGCCTTTTTCACAAGAGAAATCACAAGAATTTCAAGCCTCGCTTTACCTATTGGAAGAACGTTTGGAAGTGCTTCGTTCAAGCCTTTCCAATGGACTGTATCTGATTGATGAGAGTTTGCAGTTGCTTTATCGGCACTCGCTGAATTTTGAAAAAGAAACGCCAGATGGTCATTTGATCATGTTGCGCCACTTGGATGAAACGGTGTTTTCCAATTTGATTACGGCTCCTTTGAAATATCAGCTGCGAACCGAGGGTCAAACTGTGATAAGCACTATGAACCGGGATCTTGAGTTGGAACGTCAATTATCCCTTCTACAAAAGGAAGGGCAGGGTAGCACCGCTATTTATCGGACCGAGCAAGGGTTTTACGGAATGCGAGAGTTGTTCAACGATACTCTCGAGCCTGTGACGCTAGTGCTGAAATACCCCAATGATCTCTACCTGGAGTCACGCAATAAAACACTGAAGGCTCTCATGTTGGCGATGCTGGCTTCAGCAATTCTCGCATTGCCGTTAGCATTATGGTTTCTTGTCCGCCAGGTAACGCAGCCGATCCAAGGCTTGGTACAGGGGGTCAAGGAATTACGTGAAGGGAAGTATCAGGTCGCCATGAATGAGAGCTCGCGGGATGAACTTGGCGTACTTGCTCAAGAGTTCAATTCCATGGCGGCGGAAATACGTAATCGTGAGCAGCGTCTTGAACGTGCCAATCGTGATTTGGCGCGATTGAGTGAGGCGATGGCGCACCATTTTCAGGAGCCCTCGCGTCGCTTGGTGGCCTATGCCTCTTATCTGGAAAATGCCTTCGAGACCGGTTCACAATCTGATATGTCCACTGCAGTGGGCTTCATTGGCCAACAAGCACGTCACTTGCATTTACTGGTCAATAAAGTGCAGCAATACCTGGCATTTCAGCGAGAGTCGCCTGCTCTACAGCCAGTCGCGCTGAACATGGCACTCGAAACAGCGCTTCAACACTCTCTGCTTAACGCCACCGAAGTCGATGTTGAAATTGCCCCAGCATTGCCTGCCGTCGAGGCTGATCCCGAGTACCTTCACGAGGCACTGGTAGCCGTGATGAATAATGCCTATACCTATCGCGTTGAGCAGCGCCCGCTCATGATTCGCATAACCGCACTGCGCCATGCAGACAAGGTTACGCTGCGTGTCTGTGACAATGGCATGGGCATTTCTCTTGCCGATAGAGAGGCTGTGTTCGAGCTGTTTACACGCTTAACGCCAGCGGTGAATGCTGAAGCAGGAACCGGCATGGGGCTGGCCAATGTACGCCAGTCCTTCTATCAAATGCAGGGAGAAGTACACGTCGAAGAGGGTATCGAGGGTGGGGTCTGTATTGCGATGAGTTTGAAGGCCGCCTCGGACTTTCAAGATGCGAACGCTCAAGGTGCCAACGCCGCCGTCCAATAGAAGACGGCGGCGTTGGTATGCTGGAACAATATGTTATTTGACCGGGGCTTGAGTGGCTTGAAGGTCCGTGGGCGGTATGCGTGACGCTCCCCAGCTACGGAACAAGTAACCTTTTACGCTTTCCAGTTCGGTATCCGGCACTTTGCTGAGGTCGCCTCGCTCTAGAGGGTCGTAATGGAAAATGTACAAACGCGAGGCAAACTGCTCGATAGGCAATGATGCCTCACCGAAGCGCTCGCCGCTGCCAGCGGTGCTCACCTTGACCTCATCCCCCCAATCCTGGCCACTATCATTGTTGGGGTTGTAGAAATACACCCGCATCACATCGCGCGGATCAAGGGTGATACGCAAGATGGTGATGGCGTGCCAACCAATGAAGCGGGCGGCGCTATCGGTAAACGCAATACCGGCGGGCTGGGGATGAATCAGAGGCTGATTGCCATTGTAGTAGGGGTGGTAGCTGGCATAGAAATGTCGCAGGAAGTCATCCACCTCGAAGAGGTTTCCAGTGGCGACATCAACGTTGATGCGAAAGCCGCGGCCCGACCACCAGCCGTGGAATTCCGGGTTGACCCAGCGGTGCGGGTCACCTTCACGTCCCACGCAACGTCTACCCATTTCGGCATAAATCCGATCCAGGTGCGGCACCACCAACAGCGACACTGGATCAAGGTCCATGGGCAGTTCGGTGGCCACCCCGGAAAGGCTGGCCATGGATGAAATCGGCTGTCCTTCGAAGTGCATGATGATCTCGTCATCACGTGCGGCCCAGGCCACCATTTGCAACAGGTAATCCGGGTCGTTGTAGGCCCACATGGAGAGCGCGCGTGCCGATTGACAGGTAGGGTTGTTGCCTTGTCCGACTCCCAGCGGCATGCCTAGCATGCAAACCACGCCTTCCAGCAGGCGTGCCCGTGGTGAAGCGGTGTCGCCGTAAGTCAGGGTCAAGCGGGCCTCGGACCATTCGGAAAGTACCAGCCCGAGCTGGCGCCACATGGCGGGGGCAACCGGCGGCTGATAGAGAATGCCGCGTTCCAGCATCAAGGAAAGCCCATACAGTGCCTGGGACGTGGCCGGATAGACACCGCCCCGAATCAGGGCATGGACCAACTCCCGATAGCACATCAGGCAATCGCGCCCGGTCGAGGAGAGCCCTAGCGTTTCGGCCACCAGGTTGTCATTTTCTTCGAGCAAATGGCGCAACAGTACCGGATGGTAGGGCGAGACAAGGCCAGTATCGTGCATGGCGCGAGCAAAGCCGGTAGCCTCGGCCTGGAGTGAGGCTTGATCCATGTGGTCCAGACGTTCGCGATACACATCGAGACCGGGGTCTTCACGGCATGCCTGGGTCGGCCCGAACAGCGAACTAACCAGACGGTCGGCTCCCTGGCCACTACTGCCCAGGTCAATTTCCGGGTTAGCTTGGCACAGGGCTATCTGCATGATCATTTGCTTGATCGAATCGACCTGGATCGGACGTTGTTTGAGAATCCGCCAGATTTCCTCGATCAGTTGATCGATGACGTGCTCGTAACCGATTCGCTCGGCGAGGTGCTGAAACAGATGGCGTGGAATCATCGCCAGGCGACCCTGGGTTTCACGCTCGGCTTCGCTGGGAGTGCTGAACAGCAACCAGAGGTTGATCGCCATTGTCTGGGTCAGGTAGTGGTGGGCATGCTCGGCGGAAATTTGGTCATGAATGTATTCCCCCTTGGAAACTGCTAGCAGGCGCAGTTCGCTCAGGGACTCGATGACCACCACATTGGGGTCGGCGCTTTTCAATGCATGAGGGGTGAGGCTGGGCACCAGATACTGGGGCGTTTCCCAGTCGGAACCAGCGAACACGCCGGCTGCCTCCAGTGCCTGGGCGCGTTGCTCGATAGCGGCCGCTCCGCCCTCCTGAAGCAGTACACGGCGAGCGGTATCCAGCACTCGAGGCAGTTTTCCGGGCTTGGAAAAGGCTGGCGCCTGCAAAAGCAGGCGCACGGCGTCATCAAGCTTGGCTAACAGGCCGGTCAGTTTCTCATTGCTTGGTGGCGATATACTATTATCAGTAGTCACAAAGACTCCTTATCCCGGCGATTGCTTGGGATTATACATAGAAGTCGAGCTCTTCCTGATGTTTCAGTAAGTCGCGCAGGGTGTGCGCATCGTCGCCCTTGAAGTAAATAAGCCCCCAGTGAGTCCCGAAAGCGGTGCGCTTGGTCACGGTTTCTTCCATGGGTGCGGTCAGTTCATGCGACTCGAAGTAAGGGTGATCTTCGGTTTCCTCGGGAATTTCCAGACGGCTTACCACGCGGCGACGGGGGTATACACCGAAGCAACCGGCGAACCCATCGGCATCCACGACTTCCTTGGGGAAAAAGGCGGCGACTTCTTCCGAGGTGCTCTTGGGGTCGAATACCAGCATGGTGGCCTGGTAGGCATTGAAGCCGTAGACTTTTTCCAGTAGCTCGAACACCTTGAAGCCGGGCGGACGATAGGCCACCTCCCCGAAGTACATCTCACCATCGCTAGTGACAAAGTACTCGGGATGGATCAGGCCGAACTCGATGTCGAATGCCTTGATCAGCTTCTCGATCTGCTGGGTGATTTGTTCGCGGTATTTTTCCAGCTCCGGCGAGGCGGGAACGAACACCGAATACCCCAGGGTCACGTATTCGGAAATGTTCAGAAAGACGATCTTGCCCTTGTGGATCCAGGCTTCCACGGCGAATTCCCAACCATCCAGGTGCGATTCCATCAATACCGGGAATTCCTCGTCGGGAATGGTATCGACTTCATCCGGGGTGCGGATGACGCGGTGACCAAGACAACCGGCCTTGTCAAACGCTTTAAGGTGAATCGGGTCGTTGGGATCGCCATCAAGCTTGAGCAGCGTCTGGTTGACGCGCTTGAGGAAACGCACCACATCTTCCTTGTCGTGGGCTTCTTCGAAAATGCCCACACGGATACCGCCCAGCTGCGCCCGACGTTTCATCAAGGCTTTGTCGCGCAACAGCAGCGACTGGCCGTAGATGCGGGGGTTATCCAGCAGCACGGAGTTGATCGCACCGGCCCATTCCACGGTTTCTTCATACAGCGGAATGGCCACGTCGACGCCTTTTTCCTTTAGCGTTTCGGCGATTTCGATCGAGCGGTCGTTCAAGCGCTCGAAGTTCCAGGGCACGTAGGGGATATCATGTTTCTGGCAATAGTCTTCCGCCCAATCGGGCGCCACCACAATGTAACGCCGGTCAAAATTTTCGGCCGCTTCGATGGCGTTCAGGCTCCAGCCCAGCAGGGCGATATAGCCCTTGTTCGGATCCTTTTGCATAGTGATGACTCCGTTATTGATGAAATGGTTGATAGCCGGTGCTTTGTTTTCCATCCCGCACCGCCACCATCTACCATAGACGAGAGTTGCATGGGCTGGCTAGCGTTGTCATTGCTCGTACAGCTAACGCAATACTGTCGAAAAGCACGGATGGACACCCTAACCTTCGAGGTTTCAAGAGGTGAATGTGATAATCTAGTCGCAGCTATTTTCAATTTCCAGTGACATCATTCAGCGCAAGAGGAACGGGCCAAGATGGCGGCCAAGCCGATCTATCGTGTCGTAGTGCACCAACAAGGTGAAATTTGGGATTTATACGTCAGAGAGATTTTTCAAAGCGAACTCTGGGGCTTTATTGAGGTCGAGGAGTTCGTATTTGAGGATCCCAGCCGCCTGGTAGTGGACACTGCCACAGAGAAACTTCAACGTACCTTCGAAGGCGTCAAGCGCAGTTACCTGCCGCTGAACGCCATTGTGCGTATTGACGAAGTGGAGCGTGAAGGGCCTCTCAGGGCGGTAAAAAGTGAATCCAGCATCGCTGAATTTCCCCGCCCATTCTCCTTGCCTCCACGAGGTGAGTAAGCTTTTCCTGGCGAATGGAGCGGGCAGGAAATCGTGGGCAGGTAAGTGTTTACAATTCAGGGCAAGGTCTAATGCGAGTAAATCTATCTCAACTCCGTTTTTCGCGTCTCGCGGTGGGTATGCTTCTGGGCACCACCAGTCTGATGGTGTTGGCTCAGCAAGCGGAGGGTAACGCCTGGGTTTCCGATGAGCTGACCACTTATGTGCGCAGCGGCCCAACCGATGGCTATCGGATCATCGGGACACTCACCGCAGGTGAGCCGGTAGACGTGTTGGAAACCAGTGGTGACTACACCCGCGTGGAAAATAGCGAGGGTGACACCGTTTGGGTACTGAGCCAGGAGCTGCAGGAAACGCCCAGCGCTCGTGAGCAATTGCCGGTATTGGAAGCACAGGTCGAGGCCTTGAGTGCCGAGCTTGAAGGGATCAACGAGACTTGGGAGCAGCGAGTCGCTTCCATGACCCAGACCCTGGAGGTTCGTGAACAGCGGATCGCCGACCTTGAAACACGCAACAATGAGTTGGACAGCGAAACGGAACAGTCGCGCCAGCAGGTGCGAGCGCTTCAAGCGCGACTCGATACCCAGGAAGAAGATTTGTTGATGCGTTACTTCATGTACGGCGGCAGTGTCGCCGGGGCGGGGCTGTTAGTGGGCTTGATCGTGCCGCATTTGCCGCGTCGGCGTAAAAAACGTGACCGTTGGTTCTAGAGCATGAGCCTCGAATGGATGACGCGCTGGCGGGAGGGACGGATTGGATTTCATTTGAATGACGTCCATCCCGCTCTGGAGCGCTACTGGCCGCAACTGGAAGTGCCTCCCGAAACCAAGGTGCTGGTGCCGTTGTGTGGCAAAAGTCTGGATATGCGCTGGTTGGCTCAGCATGGCTATCCGGTCCTGGGAATCGAGTTGGTGCCTGAAGCCATTGAACAGTTTCTGGCCCAGCGTCAAGGCGAAGTGTCACGTTATCGCCAGGCTGGGTTTGATATATCGCGCCAAGGTAGCATTGAGTTGTGGTGCGGTGATTTCTTTCATCTGCATATTCAACAGGCCGCTGAAATCGGGGCGTTTTATGACCGTGCCTCGTTGATTGCCCTGCCACCGGCCGGACGCCAGCGTTATGCTTTTCACCTGGCTCAACTGATTCCGCCCGGGGCGAAAGGGTTGCTGATCAGCCTGACCCACGAAAAGTCTGGCGCCGGTCCGCCTTTCAGCGTGCCGGCGCAGGAAATTCAAGACATATTTTCTCCCAACTTTCGCCTGACTCATCTGGAAGACAGTGCCTCGGATGCCATGGGCAGAGCCGAGTCGGTATGGGCGCTCGAGCGTCGCGGTCCGCGGGGCTGACTAGCGCGCCAGAAGTCCGGCTAGCTCCGGGTCTCCGAAGGCGCGGTCCAGCCCATCGCTGAGCAAGTCATTGAGCATACGCGTGTTGCTGTCACGATCGGGTTTGATCGCATAGCCCTGGGTGCGGCGTGAGGTGTAAGTGCCGATATAGGTAGTGCCCTGATGGCTGGCTTCGGCACGAAATACCGCTTCCAGGCGCGCTTCATCGATCAATGCCTGGCCGCTGTCACCGCGAACATAGGCCAGGTTGTCAAGCACCAGCACAAGGCTGGGTCGGCCCTCGGCGGCTTCCTGCGTCGGCGTGAAACCCATATCGCGCACCGCACGTTCGGCCTCTTTCTGAAGGTGCGGAATCAGCTCATGGCTACTCACGGTGATATGTGCCGACGACATCCCTCTGCCGGTACGATTGCCGATGATGTCGCTGTCGCGCCCATCCTGAGCGATTACCGTGACTGCCTGGCCTTGGCCTACCTGGGGAACACTGGCGGAACGTTGGGGGCTAAGTTGCAAGTAATGAGGACTGGCACAGCCGGCAAGCCAAAGGCTGACCAGCAAGATAATAAATCCATGAAAGAAATGGCGCTGCAGCATGGTGACGCTCCCTGGGGCAAGACAAAAGCAGTTAAAAAAGCCTTGGCGAGTATAGCGCGCGCCTTGCCCCAGGCAAATGCTCATGCCGTGCTGGGTGAAGGAGAATATCTGGGCGACTGCTGGGCAAAGCGATGCCAGCGGCGCGGTTCGACATAAAGCCGTTGGCCTCGGGTTAACCCCAGGCGCTCGAAGTCAGCGTGCCTGATGGTGGCAAGCCAGGGGTTGGCCAGCCAATCGGCCTCCAGCTCGACACGGACTTCAGCGCCCACCGGAACGGTAGCGGTAACCGTCACCGGTAAATGGGCATGCGCAGTGGGTGTTTCGATCAACCTGAGTTCATGGGGGCGAAGCAGTAGCTCTTCGTGGCCATCGGGTAAATCCACGTCCAGGCGTGCATCGCCGCAGGTCAGAATGCCGTTCTGTACCTTGCCTTCCAGGTGATTGACATCCCCCAGGAACTCGAACACAAAACGGTTGGCCGGATGACGATAAAGCGTTTCCGGGGTGTCGATCTGTTCGATCTTGCCGTTGCTCATCACTACCACCCGGTCGGAAAGCTCCAGCGCTTCTTCCTGATCGTGGGTGACGAACACGCTGGTGAAATTGAGTTCGTCGTGCAGGCGACGCAACCAGCGGCGCAAGTCCTGGCGCACCTTGGCATCGAGGGCACCGAACGGCTCATCCAGCAGGAGAACGTCCGGCTTGACTGCCAGGGCACGGGCCAGCGAGACGCGCTGTTGCTGCCCACCGGAAAGCTGGGCGGGGAAGCGGTTGGCGAAGTCTTCCAGTTTGACCATTTCCAGCAAGCGAAACACCCTGGCGCGAATCTCGCCTGTACTGGGACGCCGGTTGCGCGGCATGACTTTCAAACCGAAGGCCACGTTTTCGTAGACGCTCATGTGCCGAAACAGGGCGTAATGCTGAAAGACGAACCCGATACGCCGGTCACGCACATGCACATGGGTTACATCCCGGTCGCCGAACAGGATCTTGCCCGAGCGGGGGTGGGTGTCGGCACTTTCCAGCCCGGCAATGATGCGCAGCAGGGTGGTTTTACCCGAGCCGGAGGGACCCAGTAGCCCGACCAGTTCACCTTCGTGAATGTCCAGATTGACCGGTTCCAGCGCTCGGGTATTACCGAAATGCTTGGAAATCTGCTGAAGACGAATGCTCATAAAAATGCCTCCCGGCGCGATGCGCGCCATTCAAGCCCTGCCTTGGCTGCCAGAGTCAGCAAGGCGATCAAGGCCAGCAAAGCTGCGCAGGCGAAAGCCCCCACGGCATTGTAATCCTGGTAAAGCTGTTCCAGATGTAGCGGCAAGGTGTTCGTCTGGCCGCGAATGGCGCCGGAAACCACCGAAACCGCACCGAATTCGCCTACGGCCCGAGCGTTGGTGAGTATCACGCCATACAGCAGTGCCCAGCGAATGTTGGGCAGGGTGATACGCCGAAACGTGGTCCAGCCCGAAGCGCCGAGTACCACCGCGGCTTCTTCTTCCTTGGAGCCTTGGGCCTGCATCAGAGGAATCAGTTCCCGGGCCACGAAAGGGCAGGTCACGAAGATAGTCACCATCACGATGCCTGGCCAGGCGAACATCAATTGAATGTCGTAGCTGTCCAGCCAGGTGCCCATCCAGCCGGTGCGGCCATATAGCAGAAGGTAAACCAGGCCTGCCACTACCGGCGATACGGCGAAGGGGATATCGATCAAGGTCTGCAGTACCCGCCGCCCTGGAAAACTGAAACGAGTGACCAGCCATGCCAGGGCTACCCCGAACACCAGGCAGACGGGGATCGTCAGCACAGCGACGAACAAGGTCAGGCCAATGGCGGACAGGGTATATTCGTTGCTGACATTGTCCCAGAACACCGCCACGCCCTGGGCGAATGCTTGGGCGAAGATCGCCACCAACGGCAGCAGCAGAAATAGCGCGGCAAGGAACAGGGCGGCACCGATCAATAGGCGCCGGACAGTCGGAGCATCACCAATGCGTCTCATCAGCCCTTTCCTCCATGCAGACGCCGGATGAAGCGCCCTTGCCAGATGTTGATGGCCAGCAGCAGAGCCAGTGACACGAACAACACTACCGAGGCGATCGCCGAAGCACCGGCGAAATCGTATTCCTGCAATTTGACGAAAATCATCAGGGCGGTGATCTCGGTTTCATAGGGCATGTTGCCGGCAATGAAGATGATCGCTCCGAATTCACCCAAAGAACGCACGAATGCCAGGCCGGTCCCGGTCACCAATGCCGGCCAAAGGTGCGGCAGGATGACTCGGCGAAAGGCGACACCGTCGGTTGCTCCCAGCGACATGGCCGCCTCATCCACCTCTATCGGCATGTCTTCCAATACCGGCTGCACCGTGCGCACCACAAATGGAATACTGGTAAAAGCCATGGCCAGGGCGATCCCCACCCAGGTATAGGCGACCTGAAACCCTAGCGGTTCCAGCAAGCGACCCATCCAGCCATTGCTGGCATAAAGGGTGGCGAGGGTAATGCCGGCAACTGCGGTGGGTAGGGCGAAGGGCAGGTCCATCAGCGCATCGAGAAGCCGCTTGCCGGGAAAGCTGTAGCGCACCAGTACCCAGGCCAGCAACAAGCCGAACACGGCATTGACCAGAGCCGCCACGGCTGCGGCGCCGATCGTCACCATGTAGCTTGCCACCACGCGGCCTTCGGTGATGATGGCCCAGTATTGCGCCAGACTCAGACCGGCCAGCTGCCCGAACAGCCCCGTCATGGGCAACAGCAGCACCAACGAAATGAAGGTGACGCTGATGCCCATGGAAAGACCGAACCCCGGCAGCACACGGGTGCTGCCGGAGCGAAACAGGCCGTTGGGTTTTAAAGCACCCGCTTTTAAAACATTAGGTTTCATCGTTTTGCGCGGGAAACCCGGTTGCTTTAGCGCCGGGAGGGATAGCGCGTCGTGCGCAGCACGACTCGGGGTTCCCTGTACGCGTCTCCTTTATGATTGGATTGTGGGTAGTGGGTGATAGCCGTAGCCATCACCGCGTTGCAGCAGGGTGCAGTGGCGCCAGGAAATCCCCTGGGCCGCTCCCTGTTCGGTCTGAATATTGAAACTGCCGGTCTTGCGAATCGCCACGCGCCCCGTGTGGCTGCCGGTCTTCTTGCCGGCCGGGACAATCGCCCTGACCCTATCGCCGGTCTGAAAGCCCTGTACTTGCTTCTGCCGCATCAAATAGCCACGCGGAAAGCCGAACTTGTCGAGGCGCGTGCGCTGGTAGCTGCCACGGCCCATGGCCTTGATGACTAGGGTGGGTACCCGCCAGCCTTTCAGGGTGTCGAACTTGCCGACACAGGCCGCATCCAGGGCATGAGTCTTGGGAATACCCAGCCGCTGACGGTTGTACTTGGTGCGACCACCACTGCCCACGGCGACCGGCAGGCCGGTGGTTTTCATGGCTCCGAACAGCGCCCAACGGGTGGCGTTGACGGCAG
>NZ_QPIJ01000003.1 GCF_003336665.1 Vreelandella rituensis
GTAATCTTTCACCCATAGCGAATGGTCCTCTTGCATCAGGTTCTTGCCGGAACGTACTGATTTTTATAGAGGTTACCATTCGCTATCTTCGTTTTCAGGCCTGCGTCGTGAATAACCCGGGGTCAAGCAGGGCCTGTCGGCTCACGTGGCACTGGAGCAACTCTTTGCGGGTGAGATGCCCTTGTTTATGCGACGAGACGAGCGGAGTCAGGCAGCGTGAGCTGAACAGTTACAACATTTTAATTGGCCCCTCAGGCGATCCCCCTTATACCACCATTATAAGACCAGGTGGTGTCTACAAATCTCGGGGCGATTCAAAGTCCGGCGACAGCACTACGGCTTTTTTCGGTTACCAGATTGGAGTCGGCGACCAAGCCTAGATACCTCAGGCGGTTCTCCTTGAAGGTCATCCAGGTTGGTTGGCGTTACCCTCAAACTCCGGAGAAATATCCACCAATCGCGCGCGAAGGCGGGGCAGTTGCGAGGGGTAATGCTGCTGTATAAACGTCACCAGCCCCTCACGGATAGCACATCGCAGATCCCAGCTCTGGCTGGAGTTAGGTGCACTCATAAGGAAGCGGACCTGTAGCGCCTGATCATTGGAGTCGGTAATCTGAACAGTCGCCACCTTGCCATCCCACTGCTTCATCATATCCAGCAAACGCGAGAACTCCTGGCGCAGTGGCTCGATGGGCATGGTGTAATCAACCCAGATAAAGACCGTGCCCTGTAAATCCGTCGTATTCCGCGACCAGTTCTGGAAAGGGTTCTCGATAAACCACTGCAACGGTACTATAAGCCGACGCTGATCCCACACCCGCAGGACTACATAGGTTGCGGTCACTTCCTCGACCCAGCACCACTCGCCCTGCACGTACAACACATCATCAATGCGGAACGGCTGGGTGAGCGCAATCTGAATGCCCGCCAACAGGTTACTAAATACCGGTCGTGCAGCAAAACCCAGGATAATGCCGCCAATACCTGCGGACGCCAGCAGGCTGGCGCCCACTTTCTGTACCGGCTCGAAGGTCATCAGCGCGGCACCAATGCCCACGATGATAATGAGAACATTCAAGCAACGGACCAAAAAGCGTGTCTGCGTCTCTACTCTGCGTGCCCGTTTCCACTGTCCTTCCAATACCGGATTTAGCAACACGATAACGTCGCCAATGACTGAGGTCAGGCGAACCGCTGCCCACGTCAGGGACAGAATCAGTAGCAATGTGACCACCTGTTTCACCGGCGCCAAGAGCAGCAGGTCATCCGGAGCGCCATTGAGCGTAGCCCTGAGTACCAGCAAGCTGGTGACCAAGCCCAGCGCCTTGGCAGCCGCGTCCAGAAACAGCCGGGGAACGGTTCGCCGTTTCGAAAAGTGCCGGATTACCGCTAGCGTCAGCCGGTAGAGGGTGTAACTGGCTATCACGGCAAGCAACGCCGAAATGCCCGGCAACATCCAGGCCTGTAAATCCGCTTCCAAAGTTTTCAGCATTGCACTTTCCTTCTGGATGGTGGCTCCACCCCGAATAACCTAAGATATGCGGCTTGGAAAGGCCAGAAAGTCACCCAGAACCTTTGATAAATCTCTGTAACTGTCCGCACTTATGAAATTAGCATCTCTCAAAGAACCTCGACTGATATTGCTTTAGCTCTTCTTCCAGCTCGTTTACTCTCTTCACCAAAATAAGGTTCTGGATCAAACACACACTCAGAGCGCTGACAGGGTGTCAACGGAGATTGCGATAGGCAGTTGCGAAACCACGCTGCGTACGTTCATACAACTTTTCGAACGGTAGAGAACGGTCAAAAGCGGCCTTTCAGAACGTGTGCATATATGCCCAAGCCCTTCTATTATCTGTAATGCCATCATTTTCAGGACAAGCCGTTCATTTTGGGGAATCCTAAAAAACCGCTCTTGATACTTATATAATCTCTGTTAAGCGCTATAGGAGCAATCGATGCTTACGGTAGTCGCTTTAAAGACATTGGTGATTTGGACCGGCATCCTCATTTTAGCTGTGATCAATCGTGCGCTGCGCGAGTTTGTACTTATACCCCAGGGCTATCGCAGTTGAGCGAACTGCTGAATGATAGCGAGTAGATAGTCGTCATCCCAACCGGCTTTCTTGCGCTTCCCCTTCTTGGAGCCTTTCGAGGGCTCTCGTTCGGTGGCGTTAAGTGCAAGTTTGCGCAAGAGAGCCAGATCTTCAGCGCCATGACCGCGACGCGTGCGGTTTTCATCTTCCTTGAACGTGACATCCAGCACCCAGTGCAGACTATTTTCAATGGCCCAATGCTGGCGAGTCACATCGATCATTCGCGCCGGTGACATGGTGTCATTCAGCAAGTAATACGCGGTTTCTTCTGATGTTTTATTGACCAGTTCTCGACGCCGCGTAATGCGCCCAACCGCTCCCAGGCCGGGCCACTGATGGCCTTCCCTGGCCGATCCGGCTTGACTCGAAGCTAAAGCAACCAAGATTGCGCCGGGGTTGGTTCAAGGTAGGTTTTGGCAATTCAGGTAGAGCGGATCGAATTGAGAAAACGTCTTCAATCGTTCCCAGTCATGGATCGTCAAACGTTTCTTGTCCAGCGTCACCAAGCCTTCCCGGCGCAGTTTTTGATAAGCATAATTAGTATGCACCGGGGTTAGTCCCAACGATTCACCGAGTTCCGCCTGGGTAAGCGGAAACTCAAAAACTATTATCCTCAGCACAATCCTCAGCACAGCCAGCAATACGCGAGCGTATCAGCATTTCACATTGACATCCTCCCCCACCTTCAGCGCTAGCGCGCTTGTGGAAGGGGATTCCCTGGTCGTTACCTCCCAGGTTCCTGCTTCGCTGTCCGTCGCCTCAATGCCTTGGCATTGCCGGTCTTACACAAACTCCACAGGCGTAACTTCCCGAGTGCCCCTCGGTAGTGCTTCAACTCTCAGCACCGGCTAACAGCGCGGTGCCGGCTTGTAGGATGTTGCGGGCGGCATTGATGTCGCGGTCGATGCCTTGGGTGCCGCAGTCCGGGCAGTCCCAGGTGCGAACATCGAGCGGCAGTGATTCCATCACAAACCCGCAGCCATGGCAGCGCTTGCTGCTGGGGTACCAACGGTCGATCTGGACGAACTGGCGCCCCGCCCATTCCGCCTTGTAGTCGAGCTGGCGCACCAACTCCCCCCAGCCCACATCACTGATGGCTTTCGCCAGAGACCGGTTCTTGACCATATTTTTCACCGCGAGGCTTTCAGCACAGATCACTTGGTTCTCGTTGACGATCTGCCGGGTGAGTTTATGAAGGTGGTCAAGCCGGGCATCGGCAATTTTCGCGTGGCGCCTGGCCACTTTCTGCTTGGCTTTCGCCCGATTGTTCGAGCCTTTTTGCTTACGGCTCAGTTGCCGTTGCGCCCGCGCCAATTTGCATGCGTGACGCACCGTATGGCGGGGGTTATTGACGCGCTTGCCGTCACTGGTCACGAACAGGTCTTTCAGCCCGAGATCGATACCCACCATCTTGGGCGTGATGGGCAGTGATTCGGCGTCCACTTTGCACAAGCAGCTAATGAAATAGCGACCGGCGCGGTCTTGGGACACGGTAACGGTGCTGGGGGCTGACGGAAGCACGCGGCTCCAGCGGATGCTGAGGGGTTCCTGGCACTTGGCCAGTGCGATCTCGCCGTTGCGATACGCAAACGCCGAACTGGCAAAGGTGGCGGACTGCCGCTGCTTCTTTGACTTGAATCGCGGGTATCGTGCGAGCTTGGCAAAGAAGTGCTTGAAGGCCGATTGTTGATGGCGCAGGCATTGCTGCAAGGGCACCGAACTGACCTCGGCCAGGAACGCGGTGTCAGGCTGCTTTTTCAGCTGGGTCAGGAAAGCGCTGGCGTCGTTGTAACCGATCTTTTCCTGGCGTTGATAGAACGCATCGGTGCGATAGCGCAGCACTGCGTTCCAGACAAACCGCACGCACCCAAACGTCCGCGCCAGCAGGATTTCCTGCTCGGGCGTCGGGTAGAATCGGTACTTGTAGGCGCGTTCGCTTTTCATGAATTACAGTTTAGTATCATTTGCGTAAGAACACAAGGCGTCCTCTCGGACGCCGCGCTTGTATCCCCTCCCTTCGCGCTACGCGACTCAGGAAGAGGTATTACGCGCTTCTAGATAAGATATGCGCCATGCGAGTCTCGGCTGGCCGAGTCTCCATATTGACCAGCCATTCCCGCAACACGGCCTCATCCACCAGGGGCAACCAGAGCAGAGTTCGTGCCAGGCGATGATGGTTTTCCATGATGCTGCGTATCTGAACTGCTGGAAACTTGCGCAATGTCACTGGCGTAAGCGCACGTATCGAGTGATCCATTTCCTCAAGAAGAGCGATATGCACATCACAGAGATCGCCGGGAATCAGGTAGGGCATATGGAAGCTGCGCCAAGCGGAAGATACCCCAAACCACTGTCTCAATCAGCGTAAATCATCTTGCGCGTCATGCCACCATCTATCACGAAATTCTGTCCAGTGATAAAGCCGGCTTGATTGGAAAGCAAATAGGCGACCATGGCGGCGATGTCCTGGGGTCTTCCCACCCGGCCGGCGGGATGCTGGGCATGATCCTGTTCGTCGAGTTCAGCTGGCTGGCGTTGTGACGTTTTCTGCCAGTCGCTCACGTCAATCCATCCGGGACTGATGGCGTTGACGCGGATACCCGGCCCCAGGCTTACCGCCAAGGCATGGGTAAGCGCCTGGATGCCGCCTTTGCTTGCCGCATAGGCAATGCTGTCGGGCTCCGATTGCAGGGCGCGAGTCGATCCTATCAAGATCAGGCTGCCGCGGGTGGCACGCAAATGAGGTGCTGCATGCTTGGCACACAGAAAGCCCGGGGTGAGGTTGGTATCCAGATAATTCTGCCAAGTGGCTAGTTCAAGGGTCTCGACGGGGCCACAAAACGGATCGGCAATCCCAGCATTATGAATCACGCCGTCCAGCCGGCCAAAGCGCGTCAGAGTTTGAGCCAGGCTATCGGCAATCTGTGCTTCATCGCGTACATCCGAGTACATGGCAAGCAGTTGCTGCGGGTGACCAAGCCGCTCCCGACAGAATTCAATCGCTTCGGCATCGATATCCGTCAAGGCAACACAGTCACCTTGGTGGAGTAAATGCTCGGCAATGCCCAGTCCGATACCCTGAGCACCGCCTGTCAAATAAATCACGCGACTATTGCTCATAATGATGTTTGGTTTTTCCTGTTGCACTGAGGTGGCAGGTCTATGGTTATACTAGCAAAAATTTATGCGTATTCTTGAGATCACCGCCTATTATTTTGGCTCGCCTTCTTGCTGTTTGTCTTTACGGGTTTGCTGCATCTGTTCATCAAGCCTGAGTAATTTCCGGTCAGAAGTGCAGATCATCACAACGCGCTCTTCAGTGACGCTCAAGCGAGGTTTTACAGGAAGTTTGAGTAATCCCCGTACATTTTCCTCTTCATCCATTACCAGCCAATTAGAAAATAGTAGGAACGCATCGCTTTTAAGCGACCGTTACCAATGGCCCCCTATGCCGGAAATGTCAACAGCCCATCGTTTTTTGGTTTTTGTTTGGCAGTGGAAGCCCTCCGAAGCCGAGGGGCGCAGGTTAAAATTCTGCTTGATGGTGGAAAGTGAAAGCGTCTTTCTTCAGCACAGTGTTAAGTGATGATGGGTAAGATCACTTAACACTGTGCTCAGGGCTGGACATAGCGTCAATCTCCTGTCGAATACAGTGCAGCGGTCAGGCGTTGTTGCGTTGCAGGGCGTCGAGCCCCTCGAGCAGGCCTTGCATGTCGTCGGCGTGCTCTTCCTCTTGGGCGAGGATATCCTCGATGATGCGCCGTGTGGTTGGGTCCTGGTCGCCGAGATAGGCGGCAATTTCACGATAGCTGTCGATGGCGATGCGTTCGGCGATCAGGTCTTCCTTGATCATGTCCCGCAGGTTCTCGCCGGGCACGTATTCTGCATGTGCCCTCGACACCAGGCCTTCCGGCGAGAAATCAGGCTCACCGCCCAACTGGACGATACGCTCGGCCGCCCAGTCGGCGTGTTGTTGTTCCTGTCTGGCATGCTCCTGAAACTCGTCTGCCGCCACCTTGGCGCTGAGGCCGGTCGCCATGTACTGGTGACGCTTGTAACGCAGCGTGCAGACGATCTCGGTGGCCAGTACTTCGTTGAGCAGCTGGATCACCGTCTCGCGATCGGCGTTGTATCCGGCAGTGACGGCACCGTCTTCGATATGCTGGCGGGCACGGTCACGAATCGTCTTGATGTCGGTAAGAAAGGGCTGGCTGGTCATGGCGGGGTCTCCTCGGGTCGGCCATGTCATGGAGTTCTTCCCAAGCGTAGAACATCCCTGCCGCCGACGCGAAACTGCGCTCAGACCGCGCGAGTCACGGCGCCGGCTTATAGAAGCGGCCATTCCGCGGTTGTGCCTCGTTACCCTCTCGGAGACGCTCGATGGATGCATTGCCTGCTGCGACAGGGTCGCCAGGCGGTCGATCTGCTCATCCAGCCGGAGCAGGGCCTCCTGACGATAGGTCGAGAGATCATCGATTGTGCCCATCACCTCGCCGAAAGCCTCCTCGAGCACCTGCATGTCGAGCATCGCGCCGGAGGCCCGCTTCTGGATGTCCACGCCTTGCTGGCGCAGGGCCCGCCGATCATCTGCGACGTGGTGGTGTTGAGGGCTTCGACGCGATCCAGCACCAGGCGCTGATTGGCCATGGCCATGGCCATCGCCACGGTCACCGCCACGGTGAGGGCCGAGACGGTCACGTTGATGGCCCTGTCCACGCCGCGCATCAATTCTCGGTTGTTGCAGATGATGACCTCCAGCGCCAGCACGCCCTGCTGGCTCACCGCCAGTTGCTGCTGGAGGTCGACGATGCGCTGACGCAGGGGAAAGAGCAGTTCTTCCTCAAGGAAGCGACGCCGCGGATCATCGGCATCGCGAGCGGCGATAGCGTCCTGCAGGCGGCGATCAATCAAGCGGCCCAAGGGCGATCTGGCGGTTCAGCTCGCGCAGGGCCTGCTGGTCATCGTTCAGGGTGATGTTGTCACGATGCAGCATGTCGCGACCTCCTTTCAGGTCCTCGATAACCGCGTCCAGCGCCTGCTGGGCATTCTCGAACTTCTGGAAATAGCGCTGCAGGCTGCTGTCGATGCCGGGGATAGTCGCCAGCACTCGGTCCAGGGCGCTCGGGGCAAGGCGATGGCGAGTGGGATCCCAGCCCCTAGACATGATGTTTTGACCTGCCCGTCCTCAACGATCGTGGGTTATCGTTGGGGATGGGTAAACAACCCTTAGACAGAGCCACATTGAGGAGGGCAGGTCAAAACATCATGTCTAGTGCTGGCTTACTCAAACGCCTCTGAACAAGAATAACTCTGACTGCAGCTCAGTTCACCTGGTGCGCTCCAATGTCGGCGCAATCAGTCTGGGTTAACCAGCAAAGGAGAACATCGAATGTCGATAACATCAGAAAAGCAATTACCCAAAGCTGCTCGCTGCGCCTTGTCTCCACACTGGTATGTGGTATTTCGCCCAGAGCTAGCTGATGTGAAATATCCAGCAGCATTACCCCGACCATGCGATAGCGATATAACCTTTACGCCAAGGGCGCCACAGACCTCGAATGGCAGCATCGAGTAGCTCACGTCTATCATCTGTAGGCCGTCCAAGCGGTAACCACCGTGCGTGCGATGCTGAGGCGAATCCATCCACACGATGGACGCGGGCCATAGCAGTGAGAGACTTATCAGGATGTCCGCTCCAACCGAGCTGTCTCAACTGAGACGACCATGAGGTATCAGATACTGGCCTATAAGAGACCTAGGGAAGGGGAAGCTGTCCAACAGCATCCTGTGCGCTTCAGTGAAAGCCAAATCTAAAGTATGGGCTGACTAAACACCAGACACAAAAAAGCCGCTTAAATCAGCGGCTTAATCGTAATACTTGGCGGAGGGACAGGGATTCGAACCCTGGGTAGGTTATTCACCTACGCCGGTTTTCAAGACCGGTGCATTCAACCGCTCTGCCATCCCTCCGACTTGGTGGTGCATATATTATCAGGATTTTTCCGTGAGTCAATGGGGTTAATAAAGACGCAAGCCCACGCGGGTGATCTTGCCTCCTTCCATCTCACTGACTACCCAGTGAATTCCGTGCCAATCCACATCATCCCCCACTACCGGATGGCCACCTACTCGAAGTGACACAAATTCCTCCAGTGTCATGTCTTGCTCCCCGGGACTGAGTGTCAGTCCGTATGCTTGGGCGACATCTTGCATCAACGCCGATCCATCAAGCGTAAAGGTACCGAAGAAGGCGCGTTCCTGCTTCAGTTTGGAGTCGCCATTGAACAAGCGGTTCAATGCCGGCAAGTCTTCCGTGCGGCCTATCACACAAATCACATCCCCCTCATGCAGGCGCGTGCTGCCCTTCGGATGCAGCATGGCATGGTTACGAAAAAGCGCCGAGATCAAGGCCCCGGAAGGAAACCGCAGCAAGCGAATCGGCACTTCTTCCAGGTCCTTATTTTCCACCTCATAGACGAACATTTCATAGTCATTTTCGGGCAGGATGCCCAAGGGGCCACGTCGATTGGGGGTCACACCGATAGGCACCTCCACCCGTAACCAACGAGCCACCAAGGTTAACGATCCACCCTGTATCAACAGCGACATCAACACCACGGCAAAGGCGACGTTGAAGTAGAGCGATGCGTTTTCCACGCCGCCAATTAGCGGAAATATCGCCAGTACAATAGGCACTGCGCCACGCAGCCCCACCCAGGCAATAAAGAAGGTTTCACGCCAGCGAAACTTGAAGAAAGGCTTGATGGTAATCAGAACCGCCAAGGGCCGAGCGACAAAAATCAGTGCCAACGCCACCAGCGAAGCCGGCAACGCATATTCCCATAGTTCACTAGGCGTCACCAAAAGTCCTAATACTAGAAACAGGCCGATTTGACTCAGCCAGGCCAAGCCATCGTGTACCGGAAGAATGAAATTGAGATGGCGTCCTGGCTGATTGCCGATCATCAAACCAGCAAGGTATATCGCCAGAAAGCCACTGCCGCCGAAGACACTGGTCAGGCCGAAAACACTGAAACCCAACCCCAGGGCGAGCATCGCATAGAGACCAGGCGCCAAATCCAGCCAGCGCAACAACTTGGCACTCAGCCAACCTCCCCCCAGCCCGATCACCAGACCCAAACCGAATTGCATGAGCAGAAAACCGAGGGTTTCCAAGGGGCCGCCGATATCACCCACCAGGAGCTCCACCAGCATTACCGTCAGAAAAATCGCCATCGGGTCGTTGGTACCCGACTCGATTTCAAGAGTAGCGCCCACCCTTTCGTTGAGATTGACCCCCCGACCACTGAGCATGGAAAACACCGCTGCGGCATCCGTGGAGCCGACAATCGCTCCGACCAGAAAGCCCTCGATCAGCGAGAGATCGAAAATCCAGGTAGCAATCAAACCTACCAGGCCGCTTGTGATGAACACGCCGAGCGTAGCGAGCGTTAGCGCAGGCTTGAAACCCACGCGAAAGGTTTTCAAGCGCGTTCGCAAACCACCATCGAGCAGGATCATGGCCAGTGCCAGATGCCCGATGACAAATGCTAAGGAGTAATCATCGAATTCAAGCCCCAGCAGGCCTTCTTCTCCCGCCAACATACCCAGCGCCAGAAAGATCAGCAGCAGGGGCACTCCCATGATCGAAGATAAACGGCTGGCCAGAATACTGAGCGCCAATAAAAAACCGCTTACCAAGAAAAGCGTATTGATTGCCTCCATCGCGCTTATTCCCTCTGTGCATCGTGGCAATCATTATCGCATGCTCCGACTAATTTACCGACGTCGACGTTACTTGGCTCAACCAAGAAGGTGATATGTTGCGCTGGTCAGGGCGTTTCGCAAACGGATACACTCCCCGTTAACAACCACCTTGGAGCCAAGCCCCATGCCTGGACGCCTTCCTTTGGGAATTATCCTGCTGAGTCTGGTCGCGACACTCGCCTATCCGCTGTCGACAGCGTTAGCCGAGGAAACCAATGAAGCTGCGGCTCCCACCGAGGCAGATACCGCCCCATTGATGCTGGATAGCCAGGTAGAGGTTCCTTCTTTTCTGTTTTCCCCATCCATTGAAGAGGAACCTGAAGCCCCCGAGATGGCTTTTACCCCACCAGACCCGTTGGAGCCCCCACCGGTCAAGACGATCGACATCATGCTCGACTGGTATTTGAGCCCCCAACATGCTGCCTTTGTGATAGCGCAGGCACGCGATCTCTTCGCTGTGCAGGGGCTGCAAGTAACGCTTTCGACGCCTGCGGATCCGTCGGTGCCCACCAAGTTACTGGCCGCCGGCGAAGTGGACTTTGCCTTGAGCCGACAACCTCAATTGCACTTACAGGTGCATAAAGGGGCACCGCTCGTGCGTATTGCCACCTTGATTGAAACACCCATGACGGCAGTCATCATTGCTGGCGAACAGCCCCCGGAAAATAGCGAAGAATTTGCTGCACTGCACTACGGCTTCGCTACCCAGGACAGCCGCGAGATGGTTCTTTCTCAGCTGATACCGGAAACGCCATTGGTTTCCGAAAATCTCCCGGAAAATCTGCATTACGATGCGGCGGATGCTTTACGTGAACAACGCGTGGATGCCGTGGCGGATGGTTTCTTTCATTTTCTCCCACCCCAGCTGGCAAATGACGGCGTCGCTACAACGGTGCTACGCACCGCAAAATTTGAAATCCCTCACTACGATGGATTGATCCTGTTAGCCAACAGCGAAAAAATACACCGTGACCGTGACGTCATATCGCGTTTGGTGACGGCACTGGAAAAGGCCAGCCAGTGGATAGTCGAGCATCCAGAAGAAGCATGGCAATTGATGATTCAAGCACAGCCCATCCTGGATAATGAGATCAATCAAGGCGCATGGAATGATATCTTGCGGCGCATGGCTTTGCGCCCGGCCGCTCTGGATTATCGGCGCTATGCAGGTTTCGAGGCATTCCTTCACCAGAGAGGCCAGATAGACTCCCCTTATTCGGTGGAACGCCTGGCCATTGACCCCCATGCACCTTGACTTTTTGAGGCGATACCCAAGCAATGCCAGCTACCGAAACTTTGGTGTTTATCGACCTGGAAACCACCGGCACTCGTAGTACCCGAGATAGAATCACCGAAATCGCGGCACTTAAAGTCGTGGATGGCCGGGAGGTGGCCCGCTGGAGCAGCTTGATTTACCCGGAATGCCGGGTCCCTGCCGCTATTGCCGAGTTAACCGGAGTTACGGATACGTTACTGGCGGAGGCCCCAAGGTTTGGTGATATTGCTTCGGCCCTTCAGGAGTGGCTCGGCGGCGCTCGGCTAGTCGCGCATAATGCACGCTTTGATCACAGTTTTCTGCGTAACGAATTCAAGCGTGTCGGTATTGCCTATCGGGCCGAGGTGATCTGCACCCTGCGCTTGTCACGTCGCCTGGCTCCGCAACAACCTGAACACAACCTGGGCGCGCTGCTCAAGCAGCATGGCATTCCCTATGCCTCGGGTCACCGCGCCGAAGCCGATGCCCAAGCGTTATGGAAACTCTGGCAACACTGGCACGCCACCCTACCCGACGATACCTTCGCTTCACTGCTGGAAACCGAACGCAAACATAGAAGTCTGCCCGTTCACCTGACCCCCGACCTGCTCAACGAGATACCTTCTTCACCCGGCGTATATCTCTTGTATGGTCATAACCGCCTGCCGCTTTACGTGGGCAAGAGCATCAACCTACGCAGCCGAGTGCTGGGGCATTTCCAGCGCGACCATCAGGATGACAAGGAGATGCGTCTGGCGCAGCAGGTACAACATATCGAATGGGAGGAAACCAGCGGTGACTTGGGGGCTCAGCTACGTGAAGCCCTATTGATCAAAGGATTGATGCCCATCATGAACCGCCAGTTGCGACGCCAAGGCAACCTGTACAGCTGGTACTGGCCGGATGACTCGCCTCAGCCACAGTTAAGCAATGAAACACAACTCAACCAGGCATCAGGCCTGGCGCTGTATGGTTTGTTTCGCAGCGCGAGAAAAGCGCGCGCCGCACTGAAAAAAATTGTCGATGAGGAGCGGTTGTGCCCCCAGGTGATAGGGCTGGAAAAAGGCCGGGGGCGTTGTTTTGCCAATCAGCTCGGCAAGTGTCGCGGCGCTTGCACCGGCGTGGAATCGCTAACTCAGCATACCCAGCGTGCCCGGGAGGCCATGGCGCGCTTGCAGCTTCAGGCATGGCCCTGGCAAGGGCGCATTGCCATCGGTGAGCATCACCCTGCCAGTAAGATCGGTGGTTGGCATGTCGTGGAAGATTGGCGTTACCTGGGCAGCACCCCCACCCTTGATGATGCAAGACGCCTTCAAGCGGCTACCCCGCAATTTGATGTCGACAGCTATCGTATTCTCAACCGCTTTCTGCGCGATAGCCAACAGCATCAACTCGAAGTGATCGAGCTTTAATGACCGAACCGGCGCAATCAGGCACTGTCTGGTTGCGCCGCCAGAAACACTCGCACTGCTTCTTGAAACGCTTCGGGCTGTTCGGCATGCAACCAATGGCCGGCGTTCTTGAGTGTCACCACTCTCGTGCAGGGCAGCATCTCGCGGGTCGCCGGTAGCATGTCGTCAGTGACATAATCGGAATTAGCACCCCGCAGTATCAAGGTCGGCCCCTCGTAGGGCTGATCTCCTGCCGGCAATTGCATAAGATCCGGATAACCCTCCATTATCTCATCAAGCCCAATACGCAAGGTGAGAACACCCTCACCTTCATTGCGCTCCAGATTGGTGGCTAGAAACAGACGGACGGCTCGCTCTTCGATATGCTCGGCCAGAAGCTCATCCGCTTCACGACGGTTCCTGGGCTTGCCCGCCTCGAGCCGACGCAAACCGGCGAACACCCTGTCATGGCCATGCGAATAGGCTACCGGAGCAATATCCGCTACCAACAATGACGCCACCCGCTGAGGCGCCAAACGGGCCACGCTGATAACCACCTTTCCGCCCATGGAATGTCCGAGAAAATGGGCCTTTTCGATACCTAGCTGCTCCAACAGCGCCAGCACATCCTCGCTCATTTCCCGGTAGCTCATGCCCTTGGCATGCGGGGAACGGCCGTGATTGCGCAGGTCCACCGCGATCACTCTGCGAGATGCCTGCCAGACCTTGAGGTGCGAACGCCAGTTGTCGGCACTGCCCAGAAGTCCATGGACGACCACTAACGGCAAGGGGTTATGTGTATTTCCTTCCGGCACCCCTGAATCCAGATAATGCAGGGAAAGTGTAGGGACTTGGCGTGACATCTCGGCTCCTTTACTTGGTTATGACGATGGCCTGTCAGCGAGCGATAGCGGCGCAACATCCTGATTCCCCGTCAACGTAACCAGCCGCCGGGAAAGCCACGCCAACAAGATGCCGTAAAGCGGCAAGAAGAACAGCAGGCTGATACCCAGCTTAATCACGTAATCCACCATGGCAATTTCAACCCAATTAGCGGCCATGAATGGATCGGGGCTGTTGTAGAAGGCCATGGAAAAGAAAGCGAACGTATCCGCAAGATTACCCAACACCGTGGAAAAGGCCGGCGCAACCCACCACGCCAAGTGACGCAACCGATCGAACACCCGGACATCCAGCAGCTGGCCGAGCACATAGGCCATGAAACTGGCAAGGGCGATACGTGCCACGAATAGATTCCATTCCCCCAAGGCTTCGATACCCACGAAGCTTCCGCGAGGAAAAACGACCGAGACCACGTAAGACACCACCAGTGCAGGCAGCATCACCCGCATGATAATAGCGCGTGCGGTTTCCTTGCCAAACAGCCGCACAGTCAAATCAGTGGCCAGAAAAATGAAGGGAAAGCTGAACGCGCCCCAGGTGGTATGTAACCCGAACAATGTAAAAGGTAACTGTACGAGATAATTACTCGCTGCGATTACCAAAATATGGAAGGTTACCATCAGGGCGAGACAGCGGCGGCGCTGCGTTTCAGATAAAACAAACATGGCAGGTTATCCTTTTTGAAAAAACAGAGGGGTGAGGGAACCCTCCCGACACAAGACGACTTGTTGTGCTGGAACACAGACAAGATGACTTGATGCGCTGGCATTATACGCAAGCGATTGGTGAAAGAAAGCCACCTGCACAGAGGTGGCTTGGGGTAGAAGATGTTAGCTTGGCGCAAAAGACCATAGGACTCTAGGCCGAAGGCTATGCAGATCTTGAACAATCACATCGCGCCTTGAACGATCAGATGGGCTGTGCCTTGGTGGAGGAACCCACGTCACGCTCACGCATGGCGTCATGCACATCCTGCAAACTGGACGGGTCGTCAATGGTGGAGGGAAGTCCGTAATCCTTGCCATCGGCGATATTGCGCAGCAATTTGCGCAGAATCTTGCCTGAACGCGTCTTCGGCAGGCGGTTGACCACCAGCACTTGCTTGAAGCAGGCAATCGGTCCGATCTGATCCCTCACCAAGGCGATCAGCTCCTTTTCCAGCGCTGCTTCATCGCCGTCGAAGCCATCCTTGGGAATGACCAACCCGACCGGCAACTGCCCTTTCAGTTCATCATGAATGCCAATGACCGCGCACTCCGCTACCGCCGGATGAGCGCCGACTACTTCTTCCATTTCACCGGTCGACAAGCGATGGCCAGCAATGTTGATCACATCATCGGTGCGTCCCATGATGAACAGGTAACCATCTTCATCGAAAAAACCGCCATCGCCGGTCAGGTAGTAACCCGGAAATGCTGCCATGTAGGCGCTATGGAACCGCTGGGGGTCTCCCCATACACCGACCAGACAACCAGGTGGCAACGGCTGCTTGATCACCACACTGCCCTGATTCATGGGCTCGGTCTGCTCGCCTTCACGGTCGAGGATCTGAACGTTGAACCCAGGCACCGGCACCGTGGCGGAACCGGCCTTGGTAGGCATGGCTTCGATGCCACGTGGATTGGCAGCAATCGGCCAGCCGGTTTCGGTTTGCCACCAATGATCGATGACGGGTACATCAAGCAGATCATCCAGCCAATGGAACGTCGGTGGGTCCAATCTTTCACCCGCCAGGTATAGAGCCTTCATGCTGCTGATATCGTATTGTTCGAGCAGCTTGGCATCCGGGTCTTCTTTCTTGATGGCGCGAAACGCGGTAGGCGCGGTGAAAAAACTCTTGACCTTGTATTCCTCGATCAAGCGCCAGAACGCTCCGGCATCCGGGGTTTTTACCGGCTTGCCTTCGTAAACCACCGTGGTGCATCCCCGCAGCAAAGGGGCATAAACGATATAGGAATGCCCCACCACCCAGCCGACGTCCGACGCGGAGAAAAAGACCTCACCGGGTTCCATGTCATAGATCGCTTCCATCGAATATGCAAGCGCTACCGCATAGCCGGCGGTATCGCGCACCACGCCTTTGGGCTTGCCCGTCGTACCCGAGGTGTAAAGAACGTACAGCGGGTCGGTCCCCATGACCGGGACGCAATCGGTAAAGTCGGCAGCTTTTACCAGCTCATCCCAGTCATGGTCATTCGGCCCCAGCTCGGCAATACCCTGGTCGCGTTGAAAGATCACACAGGCTGACGGCTGATGGGTGCTCTGCTTGATCGCTTCGTCAATGATCGGCTTGTAAGGCAACACCTTATTGACTTCCACTCCGCAGGAAGCCGCTATCACCACCTTAGGCTTGGCATCGTCAATACGTACCGCAAGTTCGTGCGGGGCAAAACCGCCGAATACCACCGAATGCACCGCCCCGAGCCGAGCACAGGCATACATGGCCACCAGCGCCTCAGGCACCATGGGCATGTAAATGATGACCCGATCACCTTTTTCAACGCCCAGGTTTTTTAGCGCGCCGGCAAAATAAGCCACTTGATCACGCATTTCACGGTAGCTGATGACCTTCTTGCTTTGGGTGACGGGAGAATCCCAATAGATTGCAGCCTGATCGCCACGGCCTTGATCCACATGGTGATCAAGAGCCGCATGACAGATGTTCATTTCCCCATCGGCAAACCAGCGAGCATGCTGCTGGTCATCATAGGAAAGGATAGTGGACGGTGGAGTGAACCAGGGAATGCGTTTCGCCTGTTCTGCCCAGAACATTTCTGGCTGCTCAATGGAACGGGTGAATTCTTGTTGATAGCGGTTCATGGGTAGTTTTTCTTCCAGATTGCAATGATTGTTGACAGTCTAGAAAGAAAACAGCCGTTTCACCTTCATACTATGGGCTAAAAAGCGACTAAAGGTGCAAGCCGCCGAAAAGATTGTCGACATCAAAAAAATTCACACCATTGATACATCGTTAAACAATAACTTGGACATAGCGGCTGAAATTATTGATCATTAAATCATAATTGATAAAAACGTAATCCACGCGATAAGCGCTGGTTTCTCAATAATTTATGCCATGCCTCGTGTCATTATTACGTAGGCTGGGAGATCGTCATGCCCTCTTCAACCAACGCCGCTTCGCGCCTGCTGCAACAAGACGGCAACGCCATTGCTCAGGGGACTCACCTGCTCAAGGCCATGGCCAATGAAAAACGCCTACAGATATTGTGCTTGCTGGCCAACCAGGAATTATCGGTCACCCAGATCAATCATCAGCTGGCCTTGAGCCAGTCGGCGCTTTCTCAGCACCTGGCCATCTTGCGCAACGATGGTCTGGTCACCACCCGCCGCGAATCCCAAACCATCTTTTATTCGCTGGCCAGCCAAAGCGCCAATGCCATCCTGGAGACATTGGCGCAGTATTACGCGCAATAGCACAAAGACCAGTACGGCGTTAGCCTGGGCAATGCTGATTAACTGTTTGACTCATTGCTTGTGCCAACGGCTGGCCTCCAGCAAGCCCAACCCTTTGAGCAAGACGCTCTCTGCGGCGACCGAGATAGCCAGCCCCAGCCTGTTGCTCATGGTCTTGGGCGGTTCAAGCTTTACCGACAACACACGCGAGGCCTGCATACGCTCGACCAGGTAAGCTTCGCTGGTACCCACCGCATCGACCAGCCCCTTACTCACCGCTTCGCTTCCATACCAGATCTCGCCTGTCGCCACCAACTCAATGTCCATGGATGGACGCCGCTCAGCGACATATTCCTTGAAAAGCCGATGGGTATCCTCTAGATCTTCGATAAACTTTTCCCGGCCTTCTTCGGTGTTTTCCCCAATGACCGTCAAGGTGCGCTTGTACTTGCCTGCGGTCAGCAATTCCACATCAATGTCATGGCGCTTGAGCAAACGATGAATATTAGGTATTTGAGCCACCACGCCGATCGAGCCAAGCACAGCAAAAGGAGCAGCACGTACCTCACTGGCCGTACACGCCATCAAGTACCCCCCGCTGGCAGCGACCTTATCCACACATACTACTGTCTTGAGGCCGGCTTCGCGTAAACGATCCATCTGAGCAGCGGCCAATCCGTAAGCGTGCACAAGCCCTCCACCCGATTCCAGGCGTATCACCACTTCATCATTACGTTCGGCGACATCCAGCACGGCTGAGATTTCTTCGGCAAAATGCCCCGTGGCCGAGGCTTTGAGATCGCCGTGAAAATCCAATACCCATACTCTGGCGGGTTCAGCCCCCTTATCGGTGTCACCTTTGCCTTTTTGCTTGGCCTTATCGTCGCGGCGAAATGATTTGATCAAGCTTTTGCGCTGGGAAAGCGAAGTAGCCGCTATTGCCAACCGGCGTCGACGATAGCGACGCTGGTCATTGAGAGTTTCGATGTGCAATGTCAGCTGTTCGTTCGATTCATGACGTGACCGCAGCAGGAGCAATAGCCCACCCCCCACCAACATCACCACAATGATTACCTGGACAACGAAAGTGGCTATATCAACCGCCCATTCATTCATCATAGTCTTCTCCTTTGGCGAACCTATGTAAAAGCCGCAACCGCAGGCTTCCGTTAACTATATTATCCTAGGGCGCTTGATTGAAACGAATGTTTGAAATAACCTCGTACAAACTCCCCGCCACCGAATGTCGGTGCTTCACACTAAATTTTTCAGTCAGATAGAGAGTCTAACGATGTCAACCAACACCCTGGAAAAACTGCAAGCTCGCTTCAATCCGCAAGCCGCTACCCACATGGATGAAGTTTTTCAGTTTCATTTTAACGATGCCGGCAGCCATTATCTGGTGGTCAAAGAAGGCACATTGGACATTAACGAAGGTGAGCACGAAGACCCTTCCGTCAGCCTGCGCCTTAGCACCGATACGCTCAAAGGTATCATGAGTGGTGATGTCAACGGCATGACCGCGTTCATGACCGGTAAGCTCAAAGCAACCGGCAATGTCATGCTGGCTACTCAGCTTACCAAGCTATTTCCCTCCGATTAAGAAACAGGACTGAGTGAGCGAAGTGCGCCCTGTGCAAAGCAGGGCTACTTTTTCCGCTCAGAATTATCCGCCCACCGATCGAGATGAACTTCGATCAATTCGCGGGAAATCGAAAAGACAGGGGGTAAAATGGGTAATTGACGCGGGGAAAACCAAGCAGCATCGCTGATTTCAACGCCATCAATACGGATCCTTCGAGTCGTGGCTTCAGCGAAATAGCCCAGCATCAAAGAATGTGGAAACGGCCATGCCTGGCTCCGGTAATAGCGAACCTGGTCAATATATACCCCCACTTCTTCGAACACCTCCCGGTGCACAGCTTCTTCAGCCGTCTCGCCCGGCTCGATAAAACCAGCCAAAGTGGAATAGCGCCCCGCTTCAAAACGCGGGCTGCGCGCCAGTAGCATCGCCTCGCCACAAGTCACCAAGGTGATGATGCAAGGGGAAATCCGCGGATAATTACGATGCCCACATGCATAGCAATGCATGGCGAATTCCGCCTCCAACTTGCTTGAAGGCTCACCGCAGCGCCCGCAAAAGCGATGATTTTCCAGCCAGGCACCGACCTGCAAGGCAGTGGAAACCAACCCGTACCAGGATTCGGGCAGTTGCGACAACCAACGCCGTCCATCAATCCAGTCGTCTCCCGGCGTATCTTCCAGACTCAGGGCGACAGGCTCGTCATGCCAATAGCACAAAGGTTGCAGCGTAGACACCCAAGGCTGTTCCGGCTGCAAGGGAGAAAACGGCAAATTTTCATTTTCCGGCACAAAAGCCGGGGCGATCTTCCCCCGGGCAAGTCGAATCACGCGCCCATGTGTTTCCGGAGTGGGGATAGTGCGTTTAAGCATCGCGGAGCTCGGTTTTCGGCCAGTCAATCCCGTTGGCGTCGCATTTAGCCAGATGTGCGGCCTGCTCTTGCTGCGTTGGCCGTATCACGCGAAGCTGCCCTGCGGGGATGCTCAAGCGTTCAATGGCAAGCCCTTGGTTGGCTGCGGTGACGAGGCCCTGCTGGGCGGCGGTACTCGCTTCAAGCGTCAGTGCGGTTTGTCCACCGGTCATCGCCAGATAGACATCGGCGAGAATCTCGGCATCCAACAACGCACCGTGCAAGACCCGGTGCCCATTATCGATGTCATAGCGTTTGCACAAGGCATCCAGGCTATTGCGCTGCCCCGGGTGCTTCTGGCGAGCCATGACAAGGGTATCCAACACCCGACAGTGCTGTGCTACCAAGCCTAATGCCGGCGCACCAGGACGCTGGCTTAACAGCGTAAACTCATGATCGATGAAGCCTACGTCGAACGGCGCGTTATGAATGACCAGTTCCGCACCACGGATGAAATCCAGGAATGTCTCGGCAACGTCGGCGAATACCGGTTCATTGGCTACCTTTTCATTGGTGATGCCGTGCACCGCCACCACTTCCGGGCCGATATCACGCTCGGGATTGATGTACTGATGATACGTTCGGCCAGTGAAGCGCCGGTTGACCATTTCCACCGCTCCGATTTCCACCAGACGATGGCCGGATCGAGGGTCAATGCCAGTGGTTTCCGTATCAAGTATTACCTGCCTCATGGGCAACTCTCCGGTTATGCTCATCAATGGCGGCATTGGCCAGGGCGTCGGCGCGTTCGTTGTCGACGTGACCATTATGGCCTTTTACCCAATGCCACTCGATCTCGTGCCGAGCCGTTTCCTGCTGCAAGGCTTTCCACAGCTCGACATTTTTTACCGGCTGCCGTGCGGAGGTCATCCAGTTACGCTTGACCCAATTGCTGATCCACTGGGTGATGCCTTGGCGAAGATACTGCGAATCCGTCCATAAGAGCACCTTGCAAGGTTTTTTCAGCTCACGCAGCGCCATGATGGCGGCCATCAACTCCATACGATTATTGGTGGTGACCGGTTCGAAGCCTTTCAGCGTCTTTTCATGCCCTCCGCTGTACAGGACGGCGCCCCACCCGCCGGGTCCCGGATTTCCACGACAGGCACCATCGGTATAAATGGTGACCTTCGGTGGGTCTTGATGGGGTACTTCACTCACTGTTGTCGTCCTTCCTTTTGCAGGGGCTAGCATGGCGCCCATGGTTTTCGGAACTTGACCGCGTCGCACCCTGCGTAGTGTTGCGTATCGGCGCTTTCAGGCTGAACCTCAGCGGCTTGATCGACGCCCGCTGTTGCTGACGCCTTGCCTGAATCATGTAACTTTCTCCGATAGGCAAGTTATAGCGCCTACCCAACGTTTCCCAAAATTCAGGGCCTGCCTTGCCCCCAGGCCAACGAAAGCAGCAATAGTCTACGCGTTCTATTTCAAAATCGACAAACGCCAACCACTCACGAAGGCCGGCCGGCGTACGCCATGTGCCGTTCCAGGGGATCTGGTGACGACGAAAAGGCCGATGACGTGACAACTGCCCCACCCCAAAAGGATGGAAGCCGAAGATAACCAGTTTTCCATTATCTGCCGTGACGCGAGCAGCCTCCTGCAGAGTGTGATGGGCATTGGGCACATTTTCGAGCCAATGGTGAAGCACGGTTAAATCAAGACATTGGTCGGGGAGTGGCAGCGCATCCGGCGGGCACACCAAGGTTCGTTCAGTCTCGGCCATGCCATGCACCGGCGCCCAACGCATAGGGTGGCGAATCGGGCACATGGTGGTAAGCGGCCCAGCCATTCCCATCTCCAGACTATGCCCCCCAAAAAGCCCTTCGCACACCGGACCCAGACAGGCACGCTGCGCTTCCCACTGAGTTCGACCCGCCTCAGAATCCCAATATTGCCTGCTTTCCTTCAGGCACTGGGCCAGTTCCATCGCCGTTGTCGAATTTGACATGAAAAGCGCTTCCCTCCACAGTTAAGGTTTTTTAGCCACTTTATCGTAGTTCGTAGTGTTGGCGGGTACCTGAAGCCGCTAACAGTTTATTCACCGCCTCCAAGGATCTCGCCCATGCTGAGCGTGACACCGATTCCCGCCCTAAGCGATAACTATATCTGGTTATTAAGACAGGATTCGAGTCAAGGCGTTTGCGTGGTGGATCCAGGCGAAGCAACACCGGTCATCGAGCTGCTCGAACGCGAGTCGCTCACCCTCGAGGCTGTCCTGATCACCCATCACCATCACGATCATACCGGAGGCCTGGCCGAGCTTATTAAGCGCTACGCCCCTCGCGTGATTGGCCCCAAAAATCCCCAGATCAGCGGCATTGATGAAGAAGTCGGTGACGGGGATGAGGTGCGCGTCATGGGTCGCTTGTTCGATGTGATGGCCACTCCCGGCCATACACTCGATCACATCAGTTTTTTTGCTCCCGGCATTCCGCCATTGCTGTTCTGTGGCGACACCCTGTTTTGCGCCGGATGCGGGCGTCTGTTCGAAGGCACACCCGAACAGATGCAACAGGCTCTGACGCGCCTGGCTCGCCTTCCTCGAGACACCTTGGTATTTGCCGCGCATGAATACACACAAGCAAACTTGGCGTTTGCTCAAGTGGCAGACCCTGACAATCAGGACGTCAAGGCTACGCTTGAAGAATGCCGTAAAGTCAGAGCACTCGAACGCCCCACATTACCCAGCACGATTGGACGCGAGCTAAAAATCAACCCATTCCTGCGCACCGAGACATCAGGGGTACGTCAAGCGGCGGGCACACAAGGTCCGGCTGACGATAACCTGGCGACGTTCACTACCTTGCGCGAATGGAAAAATCGTTTTTAACACCCTCTTTAACAACACTTTTAAACGTCATTTTGACATGGATTATCTTGTTTATGACCTACCGTACTTTACGCCAACGCCTCTTATTGAGTGCCGGCGGTACGCTGCTCCTGGGATTGCTAGCGGCCACGACCACCAGTCAGGCGGCTACAACCGAAAGATTCAATAGCGTCTTTCCTCTCAAGCTGCATTTCTGGGAAGCCTTGGAACTCAAGCAGCAAGATGCCTGGAGCATGTTACGCAAGACCTTCCAATGGCAGAAGCAACCGCTACCCCCCGAAGCCCAAGCGCGTGTAGAGGAATGGATCGATTTTTACCGTTCCAGCCCCGAAAATATCGTGGCGATTACCGAACGCGCCCGGCCTTGGCTCGCATGGATCACGCAACAAGTCGCTGAGCGCGGCTTGCCGGGCGAGCTGGCCTTGATACCTTTTGTGGAAAGCTCCTTTGACCCCGTCGCCCGCAGCCACCGGGGTGCCGCCGGCCTATGGCAATTCATGCCGAGAACCGGCGATGCTCTGGGTCTGGTACGCAATGGTAACTATGATGGGCGACTCGACGTTATAAGATCCACCGCCGCGGCGCTGGACTACATCGAAATGCAAGCCGACCAATGGTATGAAGGCGATCTCACGCTTTCTCTGGCGGCCTACAATGCTGGCGCCGGCACGGTTAATCGGGCGTTACGCCAAACAGCGGAGCAGGATTACTGGAGCCTGCGACTTCCCTCCGAAACCATGCAATACCTACCCAAGTTGTATGCGATTGCGGCAATCGTCAACGATCCCGCGCACTACCAGATAAACCTACCCGATATTCATACCCAACCTGCATTCACTCAAGTAAGGCTCAGCCAGCCGGTAAGCCTTGCAGAAGCGTCACGCCTGATGAAAATCAGCCCGTCGTCATTGACTGAGCTGAATCCCGGACTGCTTAACGGCACCTTGGAGCCACGGCTGGCACGGATACTGCTGGTGCCGGAACAAGCCGACGTTTCCTTGCTTGCCGGCTTGACCAACAACGGCACCCAACAGATCGCAGAAAACGGTAATACTTACCTGGTGCAACGCGGCGATAGCCTTTCCGCCATTGCGGCACGCTATAAGGTCAACCAGCAGGAACTGGCGCGCCTGAATGGCATCGATCGGCCGGAAGCTATACAGCCGGGACAGCTCCTGACACTCTCAGAGGGCTGAGGTGTTTGACCTCGTTTAAAAGGAAGGCCGTCATGCGATGCGTCGCGCAATTTTTCCATGCTCTATTGCCTTGGAGCTTGGGGGCTATCTTGAGTCTCGACATTGCGCTGGGTGAAACCGTCGAGCACAACGATATGCCCCGCAAAGCGATACAAACCGTTCACGCCCTTTCCCTTTATGACACCCCGGCGCTGACGGAAGATTTTCCCTACTTTCCGCATGTCAATCCGCAAGCTCCCACAGGGGGCAGCATGACCCGCACGGCGGTAGGTGGCAGTTTTGATTCAACCAATCCGTTCATTATTCGTGGCACGCCCGCCACCGGTATCTTTCAGATATACGACACCCTGATGGTAGAAAATCCAGGCGAACCTTTCAGCCTGTATGGACTACTCGCCCAAGGCGTACGTCTGGCGCCTGATCGCAGCTGGATCGAGTTCGACCTGCGTCCGGAAGCCCGCTTTCAGGATGGTGAACCCGTCACCGCCTACGATGTGGTCTTTACGCTGGAATTACTGCGCGACAAAGGCAACCCCTTCTACAGCAGTTATTATGCCGGAGTCGAAAAAGTGGTCGCCCTGGATGACCACCGGGTACGTTTCACGTTCAACGACACCAACTCCCGCGAGCTTCCCCTGATTGTCGCCCAGTTGCCCATCTTGCCCCGGCATTACTGGGAGCCGCGCGAGTTCACCGCCCCGACGCTGGCACGACATCCCGGCTCCGGCCCTTATCGGATAGCCGAGATAGACCCCGGTCGACGTATCGTCTTTCAACGCGATGAAGATTACTGGGGCAAAAATCTGCCGGTCAATCGCGGGCGCTACAACATAGACCAGCTTATCTTCGACTATTACCGTGACCGCGACATCGCCTGGGAAGCGTTCAAGGCCGGGCTCACTGACTTTCGCATCGATGCGCGTGCCGCCACCTGGGCAACCGGCTATGACTTTCCCGCTTACCGTGAAGGGAAGGTCAAGCGCCTTACCGTGCCCGACGTCAATCCTTCGATGATGCAGGCCTTTGTGTTCAATCTGCGCAAGGATAAATTCAGCGACCCGCGTGTGCGCGAAGCCCTGAGCCTGACGTTTGATTTTGACTGGTTGAACACCAATATCTTCTACGATACCTATCAGCGCACCGAAAGCTTTTTCGAGAACTCTCAAATGGAAGCACAGGGTTTGCCCAGTGGCGAAGAACTGGCCCTGCTCGCTCCTTTTCGGGAACAGATTGCCGAAGAGCATCATTCACAACGCGTCTTTACCAGCCCTCTTCCCATGGCACGCCCCGACGATATGCGCCAGCGGTTCCGTCTGGCCTTCAGCCTGCTGCAGGAAGCCGGTTATAAGATTAAAAATGGCGTGCTGGTCAATCAAGAGACGCAACAGCCACTGGAACTGGAAGTACTGCTTTACGATTCCGGCCTCGAACGGGTAGTCCAACCCATGCTTCGCAACATGGCGCGTCTGGGCGTGCAGACATCGTTGCGTATCGTCGATATCAATCAATACCTCAACCGCCAGCGGAATTTCGATTTCGACATGGTGATCAGCCATTTCCCCCAATCCAATAACCCCGGCAACGAACAACGTGACTACTGGACCAGCGAGGCAGCGGACAGCCCGCAAAGCCGTAATCGCATGGGCCTGGAAAGCCCGGTGGTGGACGCTTTGGTGGAAAAATTGATTGCCGTGGACAGCCGTGAAGAGCTCCATCAAGTCGCCCGTGCTCTGGACCGCGTCCTGCGCTGGGGATTTTATGTGATTCCTCATTATCATTCCGGTGAGACCCGAATTGCGATATGGGATAAATTCGGCTACCCCGAACCCTTCCCCCAATACGCCATGGATCTGGATGCCTGGTGGGTGGATCCCCAACAAGAAGCTGAGCAACAGCGTTAGGAGTAACCAACGCCAAACCCAGCCGTAAAAGGAACGCTACGTGGCTCGTTATACCTTACGCCGTCTGCTATTGATGATCCCTACCCTGTTCGGGATCATGCTGCTGAATTTCATTATCGTTCAGGCGGCCCCGGGGGGGCCGATCGATCAGATGCTGGCCCGCTTTGAAGGTGCCGACGCCATGGCCAGCACACGCATGGACATGGGCGGCGCGGAAGTTCAGGTGCAAGATGAATCGCGTGGCGCCAGGGGGATCGATCCACGCTTCATCGAACAGCTCGAACAGCAGTTCGGCTTCGATCAGCCGGCCCACCTGCGTTTCTTGGGCATGATGGGCGACTACCTCACGCTGGATTTCGGCACCAGCTTCTTTCGTGATCGCCCGGTGATCGACCTGATGCTGGAGCGTCTCCCCGTCTCGATCTCACTGGGGCTCTGGACCACGTTGCTGGTGTATCTAATCTCGATTCCCTTGGGGGTGCGCAAGGCACTACGCCATGGGTCACGATTCGATGTGTGGACCTCGGGGCTGGTGATCGTGGGTTATGCCATTCCGGGGTTTCTGTTCGCTATCCTGCTGATCGTGCTGTTTGCCGGCGGCACCTACCTTGACTGGTTCCCGCTGCGAGGACTGACCTCGCCGAACTTCGACCAGCTATCTACTCTAGGCAAGATCAAGGATTATTTCTGGCATATCACCTTGCCGGTAGTCGCCCTTTCGATCGGCAGTTTTGCCACCCTGACCATGCTGACCAAAAACAGCTTCCTGGATGAAATCCACAAGCAATATGTGCTGACTGCGCGAGCCAAGGGAGCCAGCGAACGCCGCGTGCTTTACGGCCATGTGTTTCGCAACGCCATGTTGATCATCATCGCCGGGATTCCCGCCGCCTTGATCGGCATCTTTTTCACTGGGGCGCTTCTGATCGAAGTGATTTTCTCGCTGGACGGGCTGGGCTTGCTGGGTTTCGAAGCCGTGATGCAACGCGATTATCCGGTGATTTTCGGCACCCTGTTCCTATATACCCTGATCGGCCTTGTGCTCAAGCTGATATCCGATCTTACCTATGTGTGGGTCGACCCACGCATCGATTTCGCCACCCGGGAATCATGAGTTGATGGGCATTTTGACAAACCGGTTTTCCCCAATTACCCGGCGCCGTCTGGCAGCGTTCAAAGCCAACCGCCGCGCGTATATTTCACTGTGGCTGTTTGGCGTACTGTTTATCTTGAGCCTATTTGCTGAGCTTATCGCCAACGATAAACCCATCGTCATGCAGTACGAGGGAAACTGGTACGTACCGCTGCTGGTGGATTATCCGGAAACCGAGTTCGATGGATTCTTGCCGACGCGTACCGACTACCTCGACCCTTTCATACAGCAACAGATCAGTGAACATGGCTGGGCCTTGTGGCCGATAATCCCGTTTTCCTACCAGACGCTGGACATGCAGATGACCCGGCCTTCTCCCGCGCCTCCCGATGCTCGCCACTGGCTGGGCACCGATGACCAGGGGCGCGATGTACTGGCCAGGGTGATCTACGGCTTTCGGCTCTCGGTGGCCTTCGCCCTGGTGCTCACAGCGGGTTCGCTGGTGATGGGCGTGCTGATCGGCGGCATTCAAGGCTACTTCGGCGGGAAAGTGGATTTGATCGGCCAGCGCTTTACCGAAATCTGGTCGGGCCTACCGGTACTTTTCCTGTTGATCATTCTGGCAAGTTTCGTGCAACCGGGCTTCTGGTGGCTTTTGGGGATCATGCTGCTGTTTTCCTGGCTCGGTCTGGTGGATATCGTGCGTGCCGAATTTTTGCGCGCACGTAACCTGGAATACGTGCGCGCCGCCAAGGCCATGGGCCTACCGTCACGCCTGATCATGTGGCGTCATGTGTTGCCCAACGCCATGGTGGCGACCCTCACCTTCATCCCGTTCCTGTTTACCGGGGCGATCGGCACTCTGACGGCCCTGGATTTCCTGGGTTTCGGCCTCCCCCCCGGCGCGCCTTCATTGGGAGAACTGGCCGCCCAGGGCAAGAACAACCTGCACGCGCCATGGCTCGGGATTACCGCCTTCATGACCCTCGCCATCATGCTGTCGCTGCTGGTATTCATTGGCGAGGGCTTGCGTGATGCCTTCGACCCGCGCCACATTCATAGCGTCCAACCCGATCAAGACAAGGAACAGGCGCATGCCTAAGCCGCTGCTGGAAATCGAACGCCTGAGTATTGCCTTTGATGAAACCTCCATCGTTGAGGATCTGTCGCTGCATATTCAGCCCGGCGAAACCTTGGCGCTGGTAGGGGAATCCGGCTCGGGGAAATCGGTTTCCGCCCTGGGAATGATGAACTTGTTACCGCCGAATGCCCACATCACCGGGCATCGGCGTCTTGGCGATACCGAGCTTGATTCTCTCAAGCATGCGGACTGGACGAAAATCCACGGCAATCGCGTCGGTTTTATCTTTCAGGAGCCGATGACATCGCTCAATCCCTTGCACACCATCGGCAAACAGATTGGCGAAACCTTGCGCCTGCACCAGGGTTTGCGCGGCAACCAGGCCCGCCAGCGCATGCGCGAACTGCTTACCCAGGTCAAGCTGCCGCGCCCCGATGAGCTGCTGGATGTCTGGCCGCATCAACTTTCCGGGGGCCAGCGCCAGCGGGTCATGATCGCCATGGCAATTGCCAACCAGCCCGACTTGCTGGTGGCTGACGAACCCACCACGGCACTGGATGTGACGGTACAACAAGAAATTCTCGCGCTGTTGAAGGAGCTGCGTGATGCCTATGGCATGGGCATGCTGTTCATTACCCATGACCTCAACCTTGTGCGGCGCCATGCCGACCGGGTTTGCGTGATGTACCAGGGGAAAGAGCAAGAAACCGGCCCGGTGGAAACGGTGTTTACGCGCCCCCAAAGTGCCTACACCCAAGCGCTGATCGATGCCGAACCCGAAGGCCGCCCGGCCCCGGTAGCACGCGTTCAGCCCCTGCTCGAAGCTAAAGCACTTGCGGTCAGCTTCGCGCGCCCCAGAAAAGGCCTCTTCGGACGCCAACCGCCGCCTTTTGAGGCGGTGAAACCCACAGACCTTTACATCACGCCGGGCGAAACCCTGGGAATCGTGGGCGAATCCGGTTCGGGCAAGACCACCCTGGCCTCAGCGCTGATGCGCCTCACCACCAGTCGTGGTGAAATCAGGCTGGGCAGCGAGCGGCTCGACCAGCTAAGCGGTAATCAGCTGCGTCGACAACGCCACCGTTTGCAGATGGTGTTTCAAGACCCTTATGGCGCCCTGTCGCCACGCATGCCGGTGTTCGACATTATCAGTGAAGGCCTGCGCTTTCATTATCCCAAGCTTTCAAAACAGGAAGTCACGCAAAGGGTCAACCAGACATTACGTGAAGTCGAATTACCCGAAAGCTGTGCCGCCCGCTATCCTCACGAATTTTCCGGGGGGCAACGCCAACGCATTGCTGTCGCCCGTGCCATCATTCTCGAACCTGAATTACTGGTGCTCGACGAACCCACCTCGGCACTGGATCGCAGCGTACAGAAGCAGCTTGTCACACTATTGCGAGAGCTTCAGCATCGTCGTCAATTAAGCTACCTGTTCATCAGCCATGACCTAGCAGTGATACGCGCCATGGCACATCGCATCATGGTATTGAAGGAAGGTGAGGTGGTGGAACAAGGCGATTGCCTCGAGGTGCTATCCAATCCGCAACATTCTTACACCCGGACCTTGGTGGCGGCAGCCAACCTGGCACCCGCTTCCTAAATCAGAATTTTCTGGGCTGGATAGCTTGTGAATGGGTGGTTTTGAGATAGTACTTGAAGCAACTCAATATAACGGTATAAAAATGACTGGCAAGCTATTCGAACTGAAGTAGCGCGTCGTCTTTAACGACAAAGCTCCGGCATTTCGCCAGAGCTTCGCCGTCTACCTGAAGACAAGGTTTTGGGTGGTTAACACCTTACTCCGGTGTACGCACCGTGATGGACGGATTGTGGTCGAAGAAGTTGAAGGGCGAGAGAATCGTGCCTTTCCACATCGTCGGCATTACCGGCCAGTCTTCCATTCTGGGTATATGATGGAAGCCCATCGTATACCAGACCACGATATCCTTATCCTTGACCGAACGTCCCTCCTCGGCCCATTTCGGCAAGGTATCCTCTCCTGTGCTCTGGAAGGCATACTCGCCGCCGGCATAGCGCTGGGCCTTGTCGTAAGGGGTAACCCAAAAGGTCTTGTCGATATAGGCATTGCGGATAGCGGGCGCATCGTTGACCACATCCAGCGGGCTGTAAGCGACGCTATTGTTGGGAAGGATCATGTAGCCCGGGTTGTGACCCAGACCACTTTCCTTGTTGGTATTGGTCACATGATACATGGCGGGTGTATTGGGGTTGACGCGGTACTGCGCCTCCTTCTCGGTTTCCGGCACTGACATTTCAGTCGTCCACATGGACCGACGAACCGCATCGTCCTCTACCGTGGCCGGCACGATTCCGGTGCGCATGAAGGTGTTTTCCTGGCCGTCGATGTCGAAGTCGAAGCGGAAATTGAAGAAATGATCATGGTTCGGCGCGACGAGGTTCGGCGCGATCAATGTCCCGTGCTGGGTATCTTTCTCCGCTGTGTCGTCATTCATGCTCTTCGAGGCGACCCCTTTAACGGCGTCCAGCCCGGTTGAACCGACCATCACCCGAATGCGGCCATCCTGCATGAAGACATAGTCGATCAGATAGTCATAGTTGCCGATCTGGGAAGCGGTACGTACCACAAGCTCGGTCCACGGACGGCCTTCAGTGGGCACGGCTTGTTCCTCGGACTGGGCGAAAATTTCATAGTGACGCCAGATGGGATCACCGGTGCTACGCTCGAAGACACAGATTGCATCGGGAATCTCCAACGGCTCGCCGGTGTCCGTGTGGACCATGGCGGGCAGAAAGGTGGAGTGGGCGGGGCAGTCGACCCTTGGCCGCAACGGGGTCAGAAATAGTCCAAAGCCATACTCACCACTGTCCATGTAGGTGCGCCAGTACCAACCCTCGTCCGGATCCATGTACGGCACGAACACTTCGGAGAGATGCGCCTGATAAAGCACGGAGCGCCAGTCGTCGTCATCCTTGGCGGCAATATTGGAAAGAACGAGCCCCGGACGCTTGTCGATACGATAATTGAAGCGCCACATGTCCCATTCAATCTCGCTTCCCTCAATGGTGAAGTTCGCCCCACCGGGTTGAGTCAACTCAGCCGGGTTGGATTCTTCGCGCAAGCCGTAACGCTCGTCGATCTCCTCATCGGTATAACCCCAGGGGTCTTCGGGCAAGGGAATAGCGCCGGTATCGATCACCTCGACCACTTCCATTGCATTGAGGTCGACCAGCGCCACCAGCCCTTCGATGGGTTTAGCGTAAAAGTTGGAGGCTTCCGGGTTCAGGTAGCAAGGCACCTTCATCAAGCGACCGCCCCGCTCTTCCTCGGTCAGGAAATTTCCCGCCGTCAGCGGCAAGCAAAAAACGTCGTTGGGGGTCAGGCCCCGGGCTTGCAGCCCCTCTATCATGTCTGGATGGCCAAGTGCCAGATCCATTGTCTTGATGAACTCGTCGAACAGCAGCATGCTTTGGCCGCCGGTTTCGTTCCAGGAAACTATTTTGCCGTCAACTAGATCGATAATCGCTTCAAACGCAGAGCCTTCCTCCTTGACGATAGCTCGCGCGGTACGTGGGATGGTGTCGCCTTCTTCCCAATCGAGCACGAACGATTTATCGGGCTCCACCAGTTCGATCAAGGGGAAACGCCCGCTATCGGTGAGTTTGCCATCGTCTCGAAGAATCTGGGTCACTGCCTGGTACTCTTCACCTTCCAGCCCATCAAGTGGGTGCGTGACCTCGGCAACTGCCGGTATGGCGAACAGGCTGGCTGACGCCATGATCGCGCCAAGCCCTTTATGCACATAGCTCATGATTATTGTCCTTCTTCAGCTAGTAAGCGATACACACCGATTTGATCTCGGTAAAGGATTCCACGGCTTCTCTTCCGAATTCACGCCCAATCCCGGACTGCTTGAAGCCGCCGAAAGGCAGGCTCGAATCCAGCGTGACATGCGTATTGACCCAGACGGTGCCCGCCTCGATCTCGGGAATAAGGCGCATGGCCTGGGTAAGATTGTTGGTCCAGATACTTGCCGACAGTCCCAGGTCGCTGTCATTGACCATTCCCAGGGCCTCATCCACGTCATCAAAAACGATGAGCGACAGCACAGGGCCGAAAATTTCCTCTCGCGCCACGGTCATGTCCTGAGTCACATCGGCAAGGACGATAGGCGAGACGTAATAGCCCCCGTCATCAGGTACTTCAGCGCCACGAAGAACCCTCGCGCCTTCTTGCTCGGCCTTGTCGATATAGCCCAGAACGCTTTGTTGGTGGCGCTTGGATACGAGCGGATTGAGCTGAGTGGTGGGGTCCATGCCCGGCCCGACGGACATCTGCGAGATGGCTTCGTAGAGGCGTTGGCAGAAGCCGTCATAAATGCTGCGGTGCACATAGAAGCGTGAAGCGGCAGCGCACACTTGGCCCTGATTGAGGAGACCCGCCATCAAGGCGCCTTGCACGGCCTTGTCCAGATCGGCATCCTCCAGGACAAGCATCGGGTTCTTGCCCCCCAATTCCAAGGCGAAATGCGCCATATGATCGACAGCGGCGTGGCCGATCTGCTTACCCACCGCTGTGGAGCCGGTGAATGTCACCTTGCGAACATCAGGGTGGCGCGAGAGCTGAGCGCCAGCGGTAGAGCCTGAGCCCACCACCACATTGAACACACCGCTGGGTACGCCCGCTTCGATAGCCAGTTCCGCCAGGCGCAGTGCACTGAGGGGTGTTTCCGAGGCCGGTTTAATGACCACTGAACAGCCCGTGGCCAGGGCCGGCATGATTTTCCATAGCGCGATCATCAACGGAAAATTCCACGGCACGATGCCGGCAACCACTCCGACGGGTTGGCGGATCGTATAGGCGTTGAACTCCGCCCCTTCGGGCATGCCGATAGAAACATCGACCGTCTTGCCTTCGACCTTGGTCGTCCACCCCGCCATGTAGCGCATGAAGTCCACCGAATAGCCAACATCCAGTGCGCGGGTGATATTGATCGACTTGCCTTGGTTTAGGGTCTCGATCTGAGCGAACTCTTCGCTGTTGTTCTCAAGCAAGTCGGCGAATTTCAGCAGGATTCGTTCACGCTGGGCGGGCTTCATGCCACGCCACTTTTTGCTATCAAATGTGGCCTTGGCGACAGACACCGCTCGATCGACAATCGCCTCGTCAGCCAGTCCGACCTGGCTTAGTGCTTCACCGGTGGCCGGGTTGAACACATCCACCTTTCTCTCCGCCCCGGCAATGAAGTTGCCATCGATGTACGAGCCTGTTGCACGCTTGAGGAAAGCCTCGACCTCAGGAAGGCGCTCAATACTCACATCATTCATAAAACCTCCGGTTTTCAGAAGAAAGTGCCGACTATTAACTGGGCATAGGCATTGGTATCGTCATCCCCCAGCTGTACCCCGCCCTGCGATGCGGATTTCTCGGGCTGGTACCAGCCGAGTAGCGGCATTACGAAAAGATGTTGGCTCGGAAACCATTCAGCGTAGAGATTGATTTCCTGGCCACTCATATCAGGCTGGTTGCTCGTATCCAACGTATCGAAATCAAAGTACAAGGCGCCCAGTGAAAGCGTTTCAGTGGGCTGCGCGGTTGCGCCTAGATGCCAGACGTCGGTGTTCGAGTTGAAAGGACCGGCATAATTAGCCGCGACTTCGCCTTGAAACCAAGTCCCGAAGCCACGGGTAAACCCATAGAAAAGCGGGTCCCAGTCCTCGGAGAAACGGCTATAACGCAAGGTAAACGTCGGCTGCCAAGGCATATCGGTGAAGGTGTAAGCAGGTTCGAGGTACCAGGCATTCTCGTTGGTGGCTTTTGTCTGGTAGGCATACTCCCCCTGGATCGAAGCATTTTCGCTACCCAGGGCTTGCTCGAAACGCAGGCTATAAGTGTCCATGCCGTCGCGTTCCAGTTGGGCAGGTGAAGCGAATGCTTCGTCTACTTCCAGCCCACGGATATAAGTCAGTTCGACAGCCCCAGCCTCATGGCTGTGCTGAAGCGCCATGATTCCCAATTCGGTGTTGGCCTGGGCACGGTTATCCGATTCGATCCAGCCCAGCTGGGTCTGCCAGGCAGCGTTCGACGCTTTCAACAGGAAGGTTTGGTCAAAGGTTTTGCGACCAGCCAAGTAGTAGGCGCCGCCTCGATTGAAATCATCACCCAGGCCACTACCGAAATTGACGGCATCACTGGCAATGAGAAAACCATCGCCTAACTGAATGACCTGGCTACCCGCGGACACATCCACACTCCACGGCTTTCCGCCTAGCATGACCCCATCATGGCGGTACCCAAGATAGGCGTCTTCGATATCTGACTCGTTCTCATCCCCCATGGTGAAGCCTGCGGCATCGCCATCTCCCCAGGTTGCAGTGGTGACGGCACTTAGCTCAGCGTAAATACCTCCTTTTCCGAAGGATTTGGGAGCTAGCTCGAACCCGTATTCAAGGTAGCCCTCTTGCCAGTCATAGTCCTTGTCTTCGGTGTTGCCGAATTGGTCATAGCCCCGCCCGCTGTGGAAAGCGGCATAAACCGCCTGCACGTTGATATTGACCGTCGATTCGCCCAGATTCGCCATTTCATAGGCAAAACTAGCCGGGGCGATCGCCAGCACTGATAAGGCACAGCCGCTGGTTGCCAGTCTTGCCAAGGTTTGCTTTATATGATGACTTTCTTGCATTTCGTCCCTTCCTTGATTGTTTTTAATAGGGGGGTCATATGCAAAGTACTTGGCATGGTCTTGCGGCGCCTGTATATCTCTGCCAAAAACCGGTACTTTCCTGCCAATCGCACAGAGGGGCCTGATTGCGCACGGAGCAAAGCCAGCATTGCGGCATTAAAAAACCGGCTTCAAAGCCGGTCTGGTGCAGTCCTATTTTTATGAAGTTAAGTCTTTAGGGTCTGTTGACGTATATGGAGTCCTCCGCGTTTGCAAGCATGAGGAAATTGGCGCGATATTCCTTGGGACTACAGCCATAAACTTTCTTGAATGCCTTACTGAAATGGGAAGGATCGCAAAACCCCCATTCATAGGCGGCAGCGGATATAGAGCGGACATGAAGTTGCGGGTCAATCAGATCCTGCGCAGCACGCTGTATACGCCTTTTTACAATATAACCATGGACGGACTCACCTTGGTTTTCAAAGCAACGGTACAACTTTCGCACGGAAACGCACACGAGAACCGCCAGGGTTTCGGCATCCAGTCTCGGGCTTTTCAGGTTTTTTTCAATCTCATGAGTGGCCAGTTGGTAAAGGTCATCGAGATGATAAATCGAAGGTGTTTCATGGCCTCCCTGGAGAGCAGGCCTCAATAAGGGTATGACGGAATCCTGCAACGAATCACCTTCCGCCTGGGACAGAGGTCTCTGCGTATCCATAAGCAATTGACCCACGATAAGGTGCAGTAACCGTCCGCTAACCGAACCTAGCTGTAACCTGCCGAATTTCTTCACATGTTCAGGCAAGATACCACATACTTTTTCTCGATCCAGGTGCAATGAGACCTGATCCGTCAAGCCTTGGGGGTTAATTTCAAACGGACTTCCCGAGTCCATCAGCACCATGTGGCCGGAGTGCAAAAAGACCTCTTCCCCGAACTGCCTGAAAATTGCGGTACCCGCCCGCTGCAGGACAAGAAAACAGAAACGGTCGTCATTATGTGAACGGCTCCTGCGATGAATCATGCGCTGCACATTCGTTGTGATATAGGCGATTTCAAGCCCATCAAGGTCTTGCTTGGAAACACTCCCTACAAATTTACGGCTAGCGTCCTGATGAGTTTCAAAGCTACCACAAACTGCGCAAAGGCTAGCCTGCCATTCATCAAACGATGGCTTCTCTAAAGGGCGCATAGAAAAACACCTCTTGTTGTAATGATACCCGCAAAAATCGCGACGTCAGGATTCTAGTGTATGACCCATGCTCACACCGACGCCATGGGAAAGCAATTTCCGCAAGCCAGGCAGTCGTGGAAAGAGGGATGGGTGGCGCGGCAGCGGTATCAACCCGACAGCACAGGCGATGCAAACCGAGTACCGTACCGCCTGATGGGTGAGGCAAAGCTTGCCTAGCTTTGCAATGCAGTGCAGCATCACGCTCTTACACCATCCGGCAACTGCGGAATTCGACGATAAGGGGTGAAGATGACGACGCAAGCAACCCGGCACACCAACCCGATACCTCAGGCCGAGCGCCGACTGAAGGCACTCGCATGACCGGTATCCTGTCAATCGTTGTCGCCCTTGTGCTGCTCATGTATTTGGCCTATCGCGGTCTGAGCCTTCTCATCCTGGCGCCGGTGCTCGCAGCGCTGGTAGCCCTGGTTTCGGTGGAAGCACCGCTTCTGGCCAGCTACACCCAGATCTTCATGGGCGCGGCGGGAGATTTCATCGTCCGCTTCTTTCCGCTATTTCTGCTGGGGGCGATATTCGGCAAACTGATGGAGGACTCGGGCAGCGCCGAGGTGCTGGCCAGCGCCATCGTCCGACGCCTGGGCGAGGCCCGAGCAATTCTCGCGGTGGTACTCTCCTGCGCGCTGATGACCTACGGCGGAGTGTCGCTGTTTGTGGTGGCCTTTGCCGTCTACCCCATCGCCGCCGCCCTCTTTCGTCAGGCCGACATTCCCAAGCGCCTGATTCCCGGCACCATCGCCCTGGGCGCTTTCACCTTCACCATGACCGCCCTGCCGGGCACCCCGGCGATCCAGAACGCCATACCCATGCCCTACTTCGGTACCTCGCCCTTCGCCGCCCCGGGCCTTGGCATCCTCACCGGGCTTTTCATGCTGGTGGCGGGGCAGGCCTGGCTCGACCATCGGGCGCGCCGGGCACAGCGCACAGGCGAAGGCTATGGTGAGGAGAGCCATGGTGGTGAGAAGAGTGATACCGGGAAGATCCATGGCGGGCAGGAGGAAAACGAATCCGGTAAAGGAAAAGACATGTCCGTGGGCGCGCCGCTGCGGGAATACGCCGCGGGGGAAGGGTTCGATCTCGCGGAGGTGACACCCCATCCACCCGCGTCTGACCGGCCAGGCCTGCTTCTGGCCCTTCTGCCCATCGTACTGGTGATCGCCCTGAACCTGCTGTTCACCGCCGTGGTGATTCCGGCGATGGAGACCGGCTATCTAAGCGAGCCCGCCTTCGGCGCCACCGACATCGACTCGGTGCGCGGGGTCTGGTCGGTGATCTCGGCACTGGTGATTTCCATTTTGCTGATCATCGCCACCAACTACCGGCGCCTGACGCACCTCACCGCGACTCTCGACAGCGGCGCCAACGCCTCCCTGCTACCGATCTTCAACACCGCGAGCCTGGTAGGCTTCGGCGCGGTGATCGCCTCTCTCGCGGCCTTCGAGACCATCAGCCTCTGGGTGACCTCGGTAGGTGGCGACAACCCTCTGATCTCCCTTGCCATCGCGGTGAACCTGCTGGCGGGCATGACCGGCTCCGCCTCCGGCGGCATGAGCATCGCCCTGGCGACGCTGGGCGATACCTACCTGGCAATGGGTCAGGCAGCGGGCATCGCACCCGAGCTGCTGCACCGGGTTACGACGGTGGCCACCGGCGGCCTGGATGCCCTGCCCCACAACGGCGCGGTGATCACCCTGCTCTCCATCTGCGGGCTGACCCATCGTCAGGCCTATCTCGATATTGCCGTGGTGGCGGTGCTGATTCCCTTGGCATCCCTGGTATTGCTGATCATCACTGGCACCCTGCTGGGAGCCTTTTAAGCACCGCTCCCGTCGGGCATCGGGTCATGTCTTCGTACTCACTGTCGGCCACTTACCGGCCGATCAGTCGGAAAGCGCGACGGGCGCGTCATCGGTCACTACCTGATTGCGCCCCCCTTCCTTGGCCAAGTAGAGCCGCTTGTCGCCCTTGCGCGTAAGGGCATCCATGTCGATTCCATCCTGCCCCAACTGTGCGCAACCGATACTCAGGGTGATGCCAACCGTCGTGTCTTCCGCCTGAAAGCGTAGCGCGGCAACGGCGGCACGGATTCGCTCGGCAATTCGTGCCGCCTGCCCCAGGTCCGTTTCCGGCAACAATACCTGGAATTCCTCGCCGCCGACTCGGCTCAGCAGGTCCTGAGCCCGCAAATTGCGCTGTATCTCGATACACATGCCCTTGAGCACTTCATCACCGACATCATGGCCGTGGCTGTCGTTGATCTGCTTGAAATGATCGATATCCAGACATAGTACCGACAGATCTCCGTCATCCCGTGACGCTCGGGCAATATCTTCTTTAGCTCTTGTCGTGTGCTGGCGGCGATTGGCGGTGCCGGTCAGCCAGTCCGTGGCGGCCTGTCGCGCCAGTTGTGTATTGGCCTTTTCGAGTTGTGCCAGTGCATCCAGGGTACGGGCCTGCTGCACCCTGAGTTGCTCCATTACCTGCGCCTGACTGTAAACGGTGGAAAACGAGCGAGTGGTACGGAAAGCCTGTACAACACCAAAGCTGAGTATGAAGAATCCGGCGGCCGAAATACCATGGGCCAGCCACCACTGGTGGCTCCAGATGTCGGACAGCAGAAAGGCGATCGAGGACTGGGAGAGAACGCCAAGGGAAATCATGTAGATGACCATCAGCGGCAGGCGAAATCGCCGCAGAGCCATGAAAAGAACACCGGCCAGCAGCAGGATCAAGGCCACTATCTCCACCATGGTAAACAGGAACTTTACCTGTGTCGCCGACAGGAAATAGACACCTGCAAGCACCAGGTCGAGCGCCAGAAAGGCTGCCCCGGCCTTTATCCAGGGAGATAGTCGCTTACGTGATTCCAATGCATCCGCAGGTGCGTCATGGTAGTACAGGCCCACCAGAAAGCAGACCGCCATCGCCAGCCGGGAAACCGGGCCATAGACGAGAAATAGCCCCTGATCGTCAGGGGCAAGACGCGTCAGGAGTCCGTGCGGCAGGTAGATCAGTGTGAACCCCAGAAATCCTAGTGCAAGCCAGCGCACGAGTACCTCGCCCGAGACCGTATAGCAGCGCCAGGTAACGTAGGTGATAAAGGCACTGAGCGTGATGGCCAGTGCAATCGCCATCTCGTGCACCATATGGGACTCGAAGCGCAGGCTCGGCTCCTGAAAGACCTCGATATAGGCGACGGCCATCATGGGCATAAGAGTAAAGAGTGTCAGCAGCAATCGCTGATAGAGACCGGTTATCTGCCGCATGAGCACGCCTGCCCTTGCATTTCCCTTGTCCACAGCGACTCCCTGAATCACCTGATCGAATGCCCCATAACACACCATTTCGCCTCGTCTGGCCAGCTGAAAGCCAGACAAGAACTTGAAAGTGCCCGTTTCTATACCGAATGACTTGGAAAGGATGATCGCTCTCGACAACCTCAGTCGTGGCGTCGCCCGCCTGGCCATACCCGGGCAACCAGGGCAAGCGCCACCGTTAGAAGCGGCACAGAAGCACCCCGGGCATCCAGCAGATAAAGGGTGAGACCGCTAGCCAGACACCAGAGCGCGGGGACCAACCAGAGCGCCCAACTCCACCACGACGACCTGAGCATGACGGCGACACCCAAGGTGGCGATAGCCAGGGGATCCGGGGTGAGCGCGAACACCTCGGCTCCCGCAAGCCCGCGTCCGAACGGCACCGCCAGAAGCGGATGCAGGACCAGGGCATGCAGGAAGAGACCGACGCCGATGGTCCGCGAAAGGCACCAGCGCCTTTGCAGCTCAGGTGCGCCCTTCATGGCGCACAGAGCCAACAGCAGCGCCTGAAGCACGAACAGTGGTACCGCGTAGCGGATGCCCAGGTTGATGGGTGCATAGCGCTGCCAGAGAAACACCCAAGCCACGAAGCCCCAGGCCAGTGCCAGGGCCACGAACACCAAGCGCACACGCAAGGATGTGGGGCGCAAGAGGGCAAAAAGTATGGCCGCGCCCAACACCAACGCCAGAAGCTGGGCGGGCCACAGCGCTTGGTTGTACAGCACGAACAGGCGTTCGTAGACTCGCAGCGAGAACATCAAAAGATCTCCCGGGCGATAGCTCGTCCACTCGCTTATATCCATCACCGACATCTCCCGTCACAGACGCTGGACTCAAAGGTTCTGGACATAGTCGACCATGCGCCGGCGCATGGTCGCATCGGGCAGGGGCTCTGCCGCAGCGGCCATGTTCTCGCGCACGTGATCGGCGCGGGTGGTGGCGGGAATGGCGCAGCTGATATCCGGGTGGGAAACGATGAACTTGAGGATGAACTGAGCCCAGCCTCCTGCATCGATATCCGCAGCCCAAGGTGGCAGAGGCTTGTCTTCCAGGTACCGGATCAAGCGTTTCCGCTGGAAGGGTCGGTTGGCAATCACCCCGATGCCGCGCTCCCTAGCCAAGGGTAGCAGGCGTGATTCGGCCTCGCGATCGACGATGTTGTAGGTCAGCTGCACGAAATCCAACGGATGATCGCGCATGATGCGCTCCAGGGTGTCATGGCGCCTGCCATGGGAGGTGGTGATACCCACATGGCGTATCTCACCGGCCTCCTTCATCGCGAACAGCATCTCGAGGTGCTCCTCCCAGGCCACCAGATTGTGGACCTGAAGCAGATCGAAGCGGGAAACGCCCCAGTCTCGGCGTGAGGCCTCAATCTGCTTGGAGCCTTCTTCGTGGCTGGATGTCCAGACCTTGTCGGTGGCATAGACCTGCTTGACGGCATCGAGCGCCTCAAGGCCATGGCCAATGGTTGCCTGGGAGGTTCCGTACATCGGCGAGGAGTCGATCATGCACCCGCCCATGGCAAAGAAGGCCTCCATCACCGCCGTGCACTGCTTGAGAAGCGCTGGGTCATTGCCCACGTTAAAGGTAATCCAGCTACCCAGGCCCACCAGCGGCAGCTGGATGTCGGTACCGGGCACCTTGCGTTTCAGTGGTGTCTGCTCGGGGATATCGCCGTGAAGTGCCGGTACAGCTGTGGACGCAGCCAATGACAGCATGCTCTGTAGTAGCCTGCGACGTGACAGAGTACGGTGTGCCATGAAGACCTCTTGAGTCGATGCAACAGGAAGAGTGTAGTCACGATGTCAGGAAGCGGGCAGTGGGCGAGACTGACTGCCTGTCAGCAGACTGCGGAGAATGCGAGTCGCTTTGCCGCACACCCCTTGGTGATGGGTCACATTCATCGTAGGCTTGATAGCGATACCAAACTTATACATCGCTAAAGGAAATACCATGCCTGCGCTCACTGCCAAAGGGTTACTGAACGACCTTGCGGCGACTCAGCGCCGTCGTTTCACTCTGGCTGTTATCAGTGGCATGGTCGCCGGCGCATTGACTTGGGTGCAAATGGGGCTTTTTGCCTGGCTGGTCAGCGCCTTGTTGGTGAATACTCAGCCGCTTGCGCGCCTCACGCCGCTGTTTGCGGTTTGGCTGCTGCTATTGCCGCTACGCGGACTGCTCACCTACGCTCAAGAAACGCTGAGCCAGAAAGCATCGCTGGTGATTCGTAAGCAGTTACGCCAACGCCTGCTTGATCACCTAGCCGCCCTCGGGCCGGTACGCTTGGCGAGCTACCACTCAGCATCGTTGTCGTATCAGCTGGTTGAGCAAGTGGAAGCGATCGACGGTTACTTTGCCCACTTTCGCGTACAGCTATGGCTTGCCCTGCTGCTGCCACTCGGCGTGCTGACGATAACACTGACGCAAGACTGGCTAGCCGCCCTGTTTTTACTGCTCTCCGCGCCGATGATTCCGCTGTTCATGGCCTTGGTCGGCATGGGTGCTGAGCAACTGAACCGCGACCAGTTCGCCGAAGTGGCACGCCTTTCCGGCCACTTTATCGATCGCGTGCGTAGCCTCACCACGCTGCAGTTATTCGGCCAAACGCGTCAAGCCGAGCAGAGCGTACGGACGGCCTCGGAAGGCTATCGTGTCCGCAGCATGCGCACCTTGCGTTTAGCATTTCTCTCTTCCGCCGTGCTGGAATTTTTTTCTTCGGTCGCTATTGCGGTAGTAGCAATTTATATCGGTTTTGGCCTGTTAGGCTATATCGACTACGGTCCCGCCGATGAGCTAACGCTGTTTAGCGGCTTGCTGGTACTACTGCTTGCACCCGAGTTTTTCCAACCACTGCGAAGCTTGGCGCAGCGCTACCACGACCGCGCCGCTGCCTTGGGCGCCGCTGATAGACTGACCCATCTATTAAACGAGCCTCTTTTCACCAGCCATGCCCACACCACAGTAGCTCCCCCTCATGCCAGCGATACACTCATCGAACTGGAGGGCGCCAGTGTCACACACCCTGGGCGTGGAATTGTCCTGGGGCCGGTCACGCAACAGTTGGCACGTGGAGAAGCGGTTGTCGTCACTGGCGCTTCGGGCAGTGGTAAATCCACCCTGCTACAGCTGCTCGCAGGCTTTGTGGCGCCCAGTGACGGCGAGCGCCGTCCGGCGGATGCGCTTCGCTTTGCCTGGATGGATCAGCGTCCACTGTTGATTCAAGGCACTTTGGCCGACAACCTGCGCTTGGCCGCGCCCCGAGCCAGCATTGATGAGCTGCATCAAGCGCTGGAGAGCGCTCACCTCGGCGAATTGATCAAACGGCTACCTGCGGGTATCGACACCCCCATTGGCGAACGCGGCTTCGGTCTATCCGGCGGGCAGGCACAGCGTTTGGCACTGGCGCGGGTGTTCCTGTCTCAAGCGCCGTTGGTATTGCTTGATGAGCCTACCGCCAGTCTAGATGAAGATACCGAGCAAGCCGTGATCGCAGCACTGCAAACGCTGCGTCATGCTGGACGTACCTTGGTGATCGCCACCCATCACCCCGCCTTGATGGCCCTCACCGACCGCCACTGGCAAATCCGCGACGGCCACGTTCTGGAGGTGCCCCATGGCTAAACTCAATTCTCTGGCCGTCACGTTCCGCCCCTGGCTGGCCGTCCTCGCCAAACGTCGTAAACGGCTTGGTTTGGGGGCGATGTTGATGGCACTGACGCTGTTTTCAGCGCTGGGCCTGCTCGCCGTCTCAGGCTGGTTTATTACTGCCACCGGCCTCACCGGTTTGTTGCTCGCCGCTGGCGTTGCCGCCTCGCTTGAGGTGTATGTTCCTGGCGGTGCGATTCGCTTTTTTGCCGTTAGCCGGACCGTCAGCCGTTATGTGGAACGACTGTATAACCACGATACCGTACTGCGCCTGCTCGCCGATCTGCGTACCCAGCTATTTGGTGTACTCGCCGGCCTGGATAGCCGTGCCCTGGCGCAGCGCCGCGCCAGCGACTGGCTCAACCGCCTGACAGCCGACATCGACACCCTGGATAGCCTCTATCTACGGCTGCTGGCACCGCCTGCCGTGGCGCTGCTTGCGATTCTGCTGCTCAGCGGTGGAGTGGCACTGTTCGTGCCCTTGGCGGGCGGTTCGCTCGCTGCACTGCTCCTGCTTGGCTGGCTATGGTTGACGCTCGGCCAGGCGCGACTGGGTCTGGCGGCAAGCGAGCGTCATGTCAGCCAGCTCGAGGCGCTGCGCAGCCGCACGATGGAGCAGCTGCAGGGCATGGCAGAGCTCAAGGCATACGGAAGTTTGGCCATTCACCGCGAGCGGCTGACCGCCATTGAGCAGCATTTACAGCATGCACAGCAGCGTCTGGGGCACTGGGTCGCACTGGGCAATGCCCTGGAAGGGTGGCTCGTCGGTGCAGCCACGTTAATGACGCTATGGCTCGCCGCGCTAGCGTGGCAAGCGGGCAGCATCAGCGGTGCAGTGATGGTAATGCTGCCCATGGCAGTACTGGCCATGAATGAAGCGCTCGGCGCACTACCCGCCGCCTTTACCTGGTTTGGGGCGACTAAAAGTGCCGCAGAGAGGCTGAACCAATTGGAAGCGCAACGACAGCCGGTGCCAGAAACAACCACGAGCGACCCGGGCAGTGCCCACGAAATATCATTAAATGCTGTTAGCGTTCATTACCCTACAGCCCTCCAACCCGCGTTAGATAATCTGTCACTAACACTCAAGCCCGGTGAACGCTGGGCAATTGTGGGGGAATCCGGCTCAGGAAAATCCACGCTGGCAATGCTCATTAGCCGTCAACTTACACCCACTCAAGGGAATATCATTCTTGGCGGCATACCGCTTGAATACTGGCCTGACGCTGCGCTGCGCCGACGTGTCGCAGTACTCACGCAACAAACCGAGCTTCTGGATGCCAGCTTAGCGACCAACCTGCGTCTCGCTAACCCAGACGCCGGTGAGGATGACTTGTGGCAGGCGCTTGAGCGCGTTGCGCTGGCTTCTTGGGTGCAGACGCTGCCCCAAGGGTTGGACACATGGGTCGGGGAAGGTGGACGCAGACTTTCCGGTGGGCAGGCACGTCGAGTCGCATTGGCGCGTCTTTATCTATGTCAACCGGATTTGGTGATCCTGGATGAACCGTTTGCCGGTGTTGATGAGCCTACCGCACAACTATTGTCTGATTCTTTAGACGCCTGGCTAAAAGAGCGCAGCGTTATCTATCTCGTTCATGACGTCAGCAACGACGCCCCTACTCCACCCGGTATTACTCATATGCTGAGATTGATAGAAGGCCGCCCCAACGCTGCTGCGACAATACGCCATGGCGCAAACACTAACAAACGTTAACTAGTTACACTCCTTTCGTTTAAAATAGGTATACGTAATAAGCATATTCCATTAAAAAATAAATGCCTGATCTGCATGATTAATAAGGTTTTATTTTCGGATATGCTTATCTCTTCCTTGCGACATGCGTTGGAGGTCATCATGGAGCTGGATCCCCTATTATTATCCAGGCTGCAATTTGCCTTTGTAGTGCTTTTTCATGCCATTTTCCCAGTGTTTACCATTGGCCTGGCATCCTATATCGCCCTCTTACACGGATTATTCTATAAAACCGGAAACACCGCATGGGACCGTCTGGCCCTTTTCTGGACCAAGGTATTTGCTGTGGTCTTCGCCATGGGCGTGGTCTCGGGGATTGTCATGTCATTCCAGTTCGGCACGAACTGGAGCAACTTTGCCCTGGCCACCTCTAACTTTCTAGGTCCGGTGCTTAGCTACGAGGTAATAACGGCATTCTTCTTGGAAGCGGCGTTCTTGGGTGTACTGTTGTTTGGACGCAATAAAGTGCCTGAAGGTGTTCACCTGTTCGCGGCGATCATGGTTGCCGTCGGCACGTTTATATCTTCCTTCTGGATTCTCTCGGCCAATAGCTGGATGCAGACACCCGCTGGCTACGAGCTAATCGACGGCCGCTTCCACATCACCTCCTGGGCCGAAGCGATTTTCAATCCGTCGTTCTGGTACCGTTTCACTCACATGGGCATGGCCTCTTTCCTCACGGGTGGCTTCGTCGTGGCTGGCGTGAGCGCTTGGTTCTTGCTGCGTCAACGTGATGTAGAGGCGAACAAAAAAGCGCTCTCCATGTGTCTATGGTTACTGCTGGTGCTGACGCCGGCTCAGGTGGTGATCGGTGATTTCCATGGCCTCAATACGCTGGAACATCAGCCTACCAAGCTTGCGGCCATGGAAGGGAACTGGGAAACCCAGTCCAATGTGCCACTGCTTCTGTTCGCCATACCCGATCAAGACACTCAGACGAACCGTTTTGAAATCGGCATACCCGACCTGGCAAGCATCATCTTGACCCACCGCGCCGATGGCGAGGTACCCGGCATCAATGAAGCTGCACCTGAGGAACAGCCGCCGGTAGCGATTGTGTTCTGGTCGTTCCGCGTCATGGTCGGGATTGGTTTCTTGATGATCGGCGTGGCGTTGGCCGGGCTATTGCTGCGCTGGAAAGGCCGAGTGTTTGAAAGCCCGCTGTACCTGAAAACATTGGTGGCAATGATCGGCACCCCTTTCCTTGCGGTTCTCGCTGGCTGGATTGTGACCGAGGCCGGCCGAGCGCCATGGTTGGTTTATGGCGTGATGACCCATGCTCAGGGGTTGACACCTTCGCTCACCGGCGCCATGGCGCTATTTACCCTGATTGGCTATATGGCGGTTTATGGCGTGGTGTTTGTGGTCGGGATTTACTACTTGGGCCGTGTCGTTGGTGAAGGCATGCTGCCGGGGGCCGATGATCAGGACAGCGATGAGGTAGAACGTCCGAAACGTCCGCTTTCAGCGGCCCATACCCCCCTTGAGGGGGATGACATAAAGGGAGCTAACGCATGATGGGTCTCGACCTTACCTTGATTTGGGCAGCGATTATCGGCTTCGGCGTCATCATGTACGTGCTCATGGACGGCTTCGATCTGGGACTGGGGATTTTGTACCCCTTCGCTCCAGATGAGGAATCCCGTGATGTAATGATGAACTCGATCGCGCCAATATGGGATGGCAATGAAACCTGGCTGGTACTCGGTGGTGCCGGCCTGCTCGGGGCCTTCCCGCTTGTCTATTCGGTGTTTTTGCCGGCGCTGTACATTGGGGTGTTTCTTATGCTCGCCGGGCTTATTTTCCGCGGCATCTCCTTTGAGTTTCGCTTTAAATCCAAGAAAAATCGTCACTGGTGGAACCGCGCCTTCTGCTGGGGCTCAGCGATAGCCGCCTTTGCCCAAGGCGCCGTGGTCGGCGCATACATTCAAGGCTTCGCGGTGGAGGACTTTGTCTACGTGGGCGGCGCCCTCGACTGGTTGACACCCTTTACCGTTCTTACCGGCTTAGGCTTGATGGCAGGCTATGCGTTACTGGGCGCCACTTGGCTTATTCTCAAATCTGAGGGCCATGTACAAGCCTGGGCCTATAGCATTGCGCCCAAACTGCTGTTGGCAGTACTCGTGGTATTCGGCATTGTCAGCCTATGGACGCCCCTTGTCAGTCTGGACGTCCGTGCTCGTTGGCTCGACCAACTGCATTTGATCTGGGTCTTTCCGATCCTGGCCATGGCGTGCGCCGCCATGCTCTACCGTTCGGTTAAGCGCCAGCAAGAGGGTTTGCCGTTCGTAATGGCGCTGGGGCTTTTCATTTTCACCTACCTAGGTCTCATCGCCAGCAAATGGCCCGTGATTGTGCCGCCTGACTACACTATCTGGGACGCCGCCTCCGCACCGGAATCACAGCTCTTCATGCTCGTCGGGATGATATTTGTCATCCCTGTGGTGCTAGCGTACACCGCCTGGTCATACTGGGTGTTCCGCGGCAAGGTCAAGGTTGGCGAGGGGTATCACTGACACATCTTTAGCTGCATGGGTTAGACGCACGCTGGGCGCCCAAGTGGCGCCCTTTTTGTGCGATGCTTAGCGGGAGTAGCTCGTTAAAAACTCAGGCACGTGCTTACCTCCTTGACTCTTAACCTTCTTGTTCAGCGACCTCGCCTTCCCTTCGCATCTCGGCCAGCTTGCCTTCCGTGATGGGTTTCTGCTCGGCATCGAGGATGCGTGACGCGCCCAGGTCGGCCACCGTATGGGTGAAGGCAATCAGATCATCGGGATGACGGGAAACTTTTCGTGCATTTAGAAAGCGAATCAGGATGGAGATGCCTTTCACAGGCGCGTGCTCACCTTCTTTATGGATCGGCGGCAGCAAGCCAGGAGAAGTGGCATTGGCCACCATCAGCGGGTAACCCTGGGGTCCAGGGGGTAGATGGAATGCCCCGAGGTCAGCTTCGTAAAAAGCGTTGCGTTCAGCCAGGAGCGCGCCCAAAGCGGCATTAATCTCATGGCTGGGCTCGTCAAAAACCACGAAAAGACATTGCTCCGTCTTCTTCTTGGGTTTGGCGTCTTTATGTTTTGAGGGCTGGCGCTCCTGGGTGGGCGCCACCGCCTGTTGCTTGTTTTTCGTGGGCGTTTCGGTGGTGGCGTTAGGCGCCGACTGGCGAGAAGGCTTAATCACTATTTTGTAGAGCAGAATAGCCGTCACAAGCCCTAAAATCACCGATAATCCACCAAGAATAACGGGCAGCAGCATTTCATCCGGCATATTATCTCCTGTTTTTGTTTTCCCACCGCTATTGGTTTCCATTGCTACAACCTGGATTTTACCGGTGTTTTGTTTTCAAGTCGCATAGCTGGTTATCAATTCGACGCTGCCCGCGCCGGTTTTAGCGCCAACCTTTCGCGGCCATGCTCTAGCCATGAAAGCAGAACGGGCGTCACCAATAGCACCAGCAGCGTAGAACCACCCAGGCCAAAGGCGATAGAGGTCGCCATGGGAATCAAGAACTGCGCTTGCAGCGACGTTTCAAACAACAAGGGCAAGAGTCCACCAATGGTTGTCAGTGAGGTTAACAGCACCGCTCGTACTCGCTGCACCACCGCTTCATTGAGTGCGACATCAATCGCCAACCCCTGTTTGCGCTGCTGACGATAAAAGCTGACCAATATGATGGCGTTATTCACCACAATGCCCGACAGCCCAAACAAGCCGAATAGCGACAAGATGGTGAGATCGATGCCCAGCGCCCAGTGTCCAAGCAACGCCCCTACAAGTGAGAAGGGAATGATTGCCATGACGATCAATGGCAGACTCCAGGACGCGAACACCCAGGTTAGAACACCATACATCAATCCCAGACCAATCAATAAACCGGTACGCATGTCCGCCAACGTTTCTCGTTGGTCAGCGGCTCGTCCCTCAAAGCTATAATTCAGGAAATGCTCACGCTCCAAGTTTGGCAATAGCTCTGCTGAAAGACTTTCCAGCACCTGCTCTGCCGAGGTGACCTGACTATTGATCTCTGCGGTTACTTCCACGGCCAGCTGACCGTCAGCATGACGCAAGGTTTCAAAGCCTTGACGATATTCCAAGTCCATCACTTGGGAAAGCGGCACCTGACGGCCATCCGGCAAGGTTATTGCCAGACGTGAGAGGGTTGTCAAACGCTCGCGCTGCGCCCGAGGCAGTTGCACTCTTACCTCTATTTCGTCGGCACCGGACTGATGGACTTGTACCACTTGGCCATCGAAGGCGGTGCGCAACTGACTCCCCAGCGCATCAGTGGTCAGGCCCAACACCTGGCCAAACGCATTAACCCGGTAGATCAACTGCTCGCGCCCCCATGGCATGTCGTCTTGCGTACTGATCACCCCTGGTAAGCCTGCCATTGCTTGCCCTAGGGTATCGGCAGCGCGTCGCAGTGCTTCAGCGTCTTCACCCGTCAGTCGCACGTTGACATCACGTCCCGGTGGGCCAGCGGCACGCTCGTTAATATTGAGGCTATCGATGCCCGCCGGCTGTTGTATACGCTCGCGCCAGGCGCGAATAAAGGCGGCATTGCGCACGGCGCGAGCATCTGGGGAAATCAGCTCCACCATCAACGACCCGACCTCATCACCCGTGCGCCCAGGCGAGCCACCTTCCTGGGTAGCGCCATAACGGGATACTGCGACCCGCACTAGCCCTCCGCCCATGGCCTGATCCGTCTCTTCCAGCGTCGACTGCAGATGATCGACAAAATCAGCCACACGCGTACGGTCGGTACCTGCGACGAAACTGGCATTGGCATACACCACGCTAGACTCAGGCGATGGGAAAAAATTGAAGCCCAGCCGACCACCGGCCAGAAGCCCGGCGGTGACCAGCGTGATCGCCAAGGCACTGGCGAGAGTGACGCCACGGTAGCGCAGTGTCAGCGCGGAGAAACGCCGGAACGGCCCTTCGCGAAAGTCATCAAAGCGCGTTTCGAAACGTTCACGTAGCCGCGTGATGCCACGGACAGGCCGCTTATGTTTTTCTCTTGGCACAAAGGCGTTGCGCAGGTGCGCGGGCAGCACGACAAAGCACTCCAGCAGCGATGCGATCAGGACACAGATCATGATGACCGGAATATCTCCCAGGATATTGCCGATCACCCCACCCACCATCAACAGGGGCATGAAGGCGGCGACCGTAGTGAGTGATGATGCCACCACTGGCCATAACATGCGCCGCGCCGCGCCGGCCGAGGCATACTGAGGCTCCTCGCCCATGCGGTGATGAGCGTCAGCGTCTTCCCCGACGACAATGGCATCGTCGACGATCACGCCTAGCGCCATGATCAAGGCAAACAACGACAGCATATTGATCGAACCGCCAATGCCCCAGAAAACGCCCAAGGACGCGAGAAAAGCCGTGGGAATGCCGATGGCCACCCATAGCGCCACGCGCGCTGGAAGAAAGAAATAGAGAAGGATAATCACCAAGAGCAGGCCGGTCGCACCGTTGCCCAGTAGCAACGAGATGCGCTCATCGATTAATTGCCAGGACTCATCGTAAACCTCAAGCCCAACGTTAGATGGCAGGATTGGACGAACTTCTTCCAGCCAAGCGTCCAACGTTCGAGCCGCTTCCAGTGAGTCGCCTGTCTCGGCGCGCTGCAAAATCAGCTCGGCCGCTGGCTGACCGCGATAGGCGAGTTCGACCTGCCTCTCGCGCGGCTCCTGGTGAATCGTGGCAATATCACCCAGACGTAGCTGCACTCGGTCACTACTGAGAACCGTCATGTCCTCGAAGGCTAGGGCGTCACGGTGTTGCTCGAGTGAGCGCAACTCTCTCGTACTGTCCTGCTGGCCCAGCAATCCTGCCGGTAAATCGCGTGACATCTTCTGGACCCGAGCGGCAATTTCTTCCAGTGAGAGCCCCAGTTCCTGCAATCGCTCGGATGGTACTTCAATACTGATCTGCTGCGCAGGAAGACCGGTAATTTCTACTCGATCTATACCCTTCATCAACAGCTCGTCTTCAAAACGCTGAGTTAACTGGCGCAGCTCATGGGGCGCCAGATCTCCGTGTACTATTAACCGCGCCACCGGTTCATAGCGCGCCTGGCGCGAAACCTCCGGCGCTTCAGCAGCTGCGGGTAAGTTAGTGAAGCTGTCGACCTGCTGGCGAACCTCATCAAGCGTCAACACCGGGTCGCTGTCTTCCACGAATTCGAGGGTAATGTTGGCAATGCCCTGAGCCGAAGTCGATGTCATGCGCTTCAAGTCATCGAGACTGCGAAGCTTCTGCTCAAGAGGATTGGTAATGCCCTGTTCTATGTCTTCAGCAGAGGCCCCGCTCCACACCACACGCACAGTGACCACATCAAGGGCGAAGGTAGGGAAAAACTGGATGTTCATGCGTGCGATGCCTAAGGCGCCGCCTAACAACATCACCAGCATCACCAGGTTGGCCGCCACCTTATGGTGGACAAAAAAATTAATCAGGCCTCTACGTTTGTTCATGGGTTTATCCCTTTGCCCACCAGCCCATCAGTCACCTCGACACGCAATCCCTGCATGGCATTGGGCAAATGGGTTGCCATCACTCGGTCACCCTCATTTAATTCTTCAGCACGCACCAAGAGCCAACGCTCACCTTCATCCTTCTGGATTTCTCCCAGGCGCTCAACGTGCTGGCGCTCAAGTCGATTATCACCATTAATGCGGTAGAGCAAGTTGGGGCCGTGCAGAGCGGCGTAGGGAACCGCCAGCGCATTGGCTACTGCAGGGCGCTCTAGCTGCACTGTCACCATGGAGCCAGGGCGTAGCCCATGAGCTTGGCTTTCTAGCGAGAAGATTGCCTCGGTGCCAGTCGGGTCGCTCTCTCCCGCTAAACGTTCAAGGACGAAACGCTGCTCGCTCCTCTCGGCTATGGCCAGTAACGGTGTGCCTTGCGTCAGATGCTCTTCAATTTCCGCTCGAAAGCGCTGGGGGATGCGAGCGCGCATTTCCAAGCCGTCAATTGGATAAAGTGACAATAAGGGCGCACGGGCGGCCACATGATCACCGGGCGCTACTTGTACACGAGTGACTCTACCCTCGAAGGGTGCATGAACACGCCCGCGTTCCAGGTCGCGTTGCGCTGTCGCCAGCATCACCTGAGTGCGTGCCAGACGCGCTTCCAGACTTGCCAGACGCGAGGGAAACTCGGCGACCGCACTTTCACGGCTGGTCACATTCAATTGAGCGCGCGCAACATTGTCTCGTGCCACGTCAAGATCGGCTTGAGAAGTAAGGTTTCGCGCCACCAACGCCCGGTTACGTTCCAGCTGACGAGTGGCACTTGCAAGGATTTCACGCTCTCGGGCTAATACCTGGCGATCGTTGTCATGGCGGATGTGCTCATTCTCTAACTGGGCCTCAAGATCCGCCACCTCTGCTTCGGCCTGGCGTAGCGGTGGAAAAAGATCAGCATCGTCAAGCGCCACCAGTAATTCACCTTCATGGACTCGCTGCCCGTCACTGACCGGGCGAGCAGCCACCCGGGCTTCTATAGGCGCCACTAAATTGATCATCTCGGGTGCCATCACTTCGCCAAATAGCGGCAGCAACGGGACATGCTCGACGAGCGATACTGACAACGCCTCTACAGGCCAGCTGCGCTCCTGAGCCACCGCCGGGGCAGGCTCAGGGCGCGTCAAACGCAAAGCCATAAAGCCGACGATGCCGAGGGCCAGGATCACCACAGGTATTAAACGCTTAAGCATAAGGATATCTGCATAGGGAATAAAACAGCGGCCACTATACCTTGCCAAAGCATTTAGGCGAATTGGCTGCCCCCGGTGGTGCGGCAACATAACGCAGCAATTCTCGGTACGACGGTTCAAGCTCCATGGCGCATTCTTTCGGCAGGCACACTGGAAGCCTGAAGCGCGAACGCTTGAAAGCACGTCGTGAAAGCACCTTTTAAAGCAGCCAACTTCGTTGCTTTCTTGCGCCCTGCTTCTTACTTCACAGTTTGTATAATTGGTATTTTATTAAAAAACGCGCGGCTTAGCCGCTGCGTGCTGTCACTCCATTCGCGTTAAAAAATCTTTCAGCATTCCTGACCCATCAGTTGGTTCATCACCGCTTCCATTAGGCATTTTATATAATGACGATAACAATTTTAATTGATCATCCGGCTGCTCAAAAAGTTCGCCTAATCGTTCGTCATCGAGTTTATCCAAAGTGCCCTCTACAACAAGTGATTGCGAAACAAGCATTTCCTTTAATGTTTCAGTCATTGACTCATCATTAGCAAATGTCTTGAAGACTTGCACATAAGCAGCACCTTCTTCGTCTGCACCGACTTTAATCGGTTGATCGATAATATTGACCTGGGTGCCGCTGGGTATGTCATCAAATATCGACCCAATATCTTCAGGGTACATCCGAATGCAGCCGCGACTGGCGCGCATACCGATACCGTCAGGCTGGTTTGTGCCATGAATCAGGTATCCTGGAATATCCAACAAAATTGCGTGCTCACCTAGGGGATTATCAGGTCCTGGGGGGACAACAGCCGGGGCAGGATCTCCGCGCTCAGCGGCCTCCTGGCGCATTGATTGCGGCGGATACCACGCCGGCTGCTCTAACCGAATGGTCGTTTCAGTGATCCCAAGCGGCGTATTATAGCCTTCGCGGCCAATTCCAATCGGATACGTTTCTATCCGCGGCGCCTCCCCTTCCCCTACCTCAGGGTAATAGTAAAGCCTAAGTTCGGCGACGTTAATCACAATGCCTGTTCGCGCTACGTTAGGTAAAATATGGCGTCTTGGAATCGTGACCGCGACGCCTTCACCTGGCATCCAGATACTCACCTCAGGGTTCGCGGAGCGTATCTCCTCATAACCAACGTTATGCGTGCGGGCAATATCGATCAGCGTATCTTCTTTATTGGCTGTCACTTGATAATTCTGTCCTACAAGGTCACCTTTGGCCGGAATCACATGGTGGTTTTCAGGTATGGCGTCCACGTCTGCATATCCCACTAACGGCCACATACATGCTCCTAACGCCACTGCAGTACGCACTGATATCACACTGTTTCTTAAACCCGAAACCACTAAGTTACCATTCATAACAATACTCAATTTTAAGCTTTAATTTATTTAGCGACAGGTCGATGACGCGCCCATAAGACCAGAAAAACGCCAGTCGAACCCCATCAGAATAACGATATTTATTTTATGAATATACCTTCGAGGCCGAGATAGCAAGGGAGGTTCATTTTCAGCTCATCCCCATGGTCCAACCTAGCCGGCATCAAATCAGGAGTGATGGAAATGCGACCAAAAACGCGGCCAATGCAAGGGGTCATGCGATCGAGGCTCGTGCGGTGGGTACTGATGCTGGCTATGCTCAGCATTGCCACATTGGCCACCGCCCAGAGTCCCTTCGGGCAGCAGGGGGATTTTCTTCCCCCGGATCAGGCCTTCAAGCCAACGCTGGCTCAGGATGGCAATGAACTGGCGATCGATTGGCAAATCGAACCCGGTTACTACCTCTACCGCCACAGTTTCTCTGCCGAAGCGGGAGGCCGCGAGCTATCGCTGGACATGCCCGATGGGGAGACCATCGAGGACGAGTACTTCGGTCGCTCCGAGGTCTACCGGCAGGCGTTGAACATGACCACTCGCCCCGGTGACGCCGACACGATAACCCTCCACTGGCAGGGGTGCGCCGACGCCGGGCTTTGCTATCCGCCGCAGCAGCGGACCTTCGACCTGGCACCCGCTGCGGCCGGCGCATCGGTAACCAACGTACCCTCCGATACCACGAACACGTCCCCCACCGCGACATCAAGTCCCGCTTCCGATTCAAGAGCGGAGATGGCGGAAGATCAGCAACTGGCGGCGCAACTGGCTGGCGCTAACTGGGTCTGGGCGCTGGTTGCTTTCTTCGGGATGGGCCTGCTTCTGACATTCACGCCCTGCGTGCTGCCGATGATCCCGATTCTGTCTAGCCTGATCGTCGGTCAGCGCAAGGCAGGAGAGAGTCACCGAACGACTGGTTTCGTGCTGTCTACCGCCTTCGTTCTGCCCATGGCCGCCACCTACGCGATACTCGGTGTTGCCGCCGCCATGGCCGGCGCCAACCTGCAGATACTGTTCCAGAACGCTTGGTTCATCGGCCTGTTTTCGCTGCTTTTCATTGTTCTCGCACTGGCCATGTTCGGCCTGTTCGAACTGGAGCTACCGAGAATGCTCCGGCAGCGTCTGGATGCCAGGATGGTGCGTCAACGCGGCGGACGCTTGAAAGGGGCCGCCGGGATGGGCGTGCTCTCCGCTCTGCTGGTGGGTCCCTGCATGACCGCACCGCTGGCGGGGGCGCTACTGTTCATCGCCGAAAGCGGTAATCCCTGGTTGGGTGGTGCGGCGCTGCTATCGCTCGGCCTCGGGATGGGCGCACCGCTGATCCTGATCTGCACCATGGGTAGTCGCCTGCTGCCCAAGCCGGGTGCCTGGATGATTCGCGTTAGAGCCTTTTTCGGTTTCGTTCTGCTGGGGATGGCGATCTGGTTCGTCGCCCGCGTGGTGCCGGATGCCATCGTCCTCGGCCTTTGGGGCGCTCTGGGGCTGGGCTTTGCCGTTTCGCTTCATGCCTTGGCACGGAGCGCCAACGCCTCGAGCGTGGTGCCCCAGGTAGCAACCGCCAGCGCAGCGATCATCGGCCTGTGGAGTTCGTTGATACTGATCGGTGCCGCCGGTGGTGCCAATGATCCGTGGCGCCCGCTGGCAGTTTACTCACCGGCGGGCGATTCCTCGACGGCATCGGCCGCCAGCCAGCCACTCGCGTTCGATGAAGTCGATGACCTGGCAATGCTCGACGCACGTATCGCGCAGACCGTTGGAAGTCACCGGATGACGCTCGTCGAATTCACGGCTGACTGGTGCATCTCCTGCAAGGTGATCGAGCAGGAAGTCTTTACCGACCCGACCGTCCAGGCCGAGCTGCAGGATGTACAACGACTGAGCATTGATGTCACCGACTATGATGCTCATGACCAGGCCATCATGCAGCACTTCGGTGTCGTCGGCCCGCCGACGCTGATGTGGTTCGGCCCCGACGGGGACGAACGTCGTAGTGCACGTATCATCGGCGAACTGAACGCCGAAACCTTTCTCGACCGCTTCGATCAGGCTAAACGAGCGGGCAAAGACACAACCGGGAGCAGCCCATGAATCCTCTGGATCGCAGCCTGGCCATCGGCCCGCTCGGCCTGAGTCTGGGACAGCTCTTGCTGGTTGTGTCGATGATCGTCGCGCTGATCGTCGGTGCCTGGCTAGGTCGCCGCCGACAGGTCAGTGTCGGCGATCGCTTGTTCAATGCCCTACTCATCGGTGTGGTCGGGGCGCGGGGCGTTTTTGTCGCCCGATACTGGGAGAGCTACGACACGTTTTGGTCCTGGCTGGACATCCGCGATGGCGGCTTCGAGCCGCTGGCCGGTCTTGCCATCGCCTCGCTCTATCTCGCCTGGCGGCTATGGCGCCACCCTCGCGAGAGGCGACCGCTCGGCATCGCCGTGGTATCAGGCGCTCTGGTCTGGTCGCTGACGGCGGGTGTGCTGGCACTGATGATTCCTCGAGGGGCGACCGTACCGTCGATACCGCTGGCCGTCCTCGATGGCTCGCAGGTGACCTTGCCCGTCGTGCTGCAAGACGCCGGCCGGCCCATGGTGATCAACCTCTGGGCCAGCTGGTGCCCCCCTTGCCGTCGCGAGATGCCGATACTCGAACAGGCCCAGCAGGAGCGGGACGACATAACGTTCGTGTTCGTCAATCAGGGCGAGAGCGTTGGCACAATCAATACCTTCATGCAGCGAGAGTCTCTCGCGCTTGATCACGTCTATCGCGACCCGAACATGGCCTTCGGCCAGGAAGTGGGAGCCATGGCCATGCCGACCACGCTCTATTACAACGCCGATGGCATGCTTATCGACACCCACTTCGGTGAGCTTTCTCGCGCCACGCTCGATCGCAGTCTCGAGCGTCTCGAACCATGACCCTTCCAACCATGATCTTTTCAACCATTATCTTTCCAACCCCGGAAACAACACCTATGTACATTCGCAATCCCCGCATGACGCCACTGCGCGCTTTGATGGCTACTTTCAGTGTCGGCATCGCCCTAGCGGCGAGCCTGCCAGCCACCGCTGACGACGACTGGCCCACGCCGATTAAAGCGCTGGAGCAGCAAGGTTTCACGATTCACGGTGAATTCGACGCGCCCGACGGGCTGGGCTATGCCGCCAGCATGCGCGGCCAGGCCGTCGCGGCGTATCTGACCACGGACGGTGAGCATGCCATCGTCGGCACGCTGATCGATGCTCAGGGACGAGACATCTCTACCGAGCGGCTGGAGCAGCTCGTCAACGGCCCCAAGAACGCCGAGCTTTGGCAGCAGATGGCTGATCACCATTGGGTTCGCGATGGAGATGCCGATGCACCACGAGTGATCTATACCTTCAGTGACCCCAACTGCCCTTACTGCCGCAAGTTCTGGGAGGATGCCCAACCCTGGGTCGAGAGCGGCAAGGTTCAGATTCGCCATCTGATGGTAGGTATTCTCAAGGCAGACAGCCCCGAAAAAGCGGCAGCGCTTCTCAGCGCGGATAACCCCGGCGATGCGATCGCCGAGCACTTCCGCAACGGCACCCTACCGGACAGCGCGGGCAGCGATCAAAGCGAACAGTGGGTCAGCGAAAACACCCAGATGATGCGCGACGGCCAACTCTACGCAACACCCGTTACCTTCTATCAGGACGATGATGGCGAGGTACGCAAAGTCATGGGTGCTCCCACGCCGGACAAGCTTCGCAGCGTCATGGGTAGCGACGCGCCCTGAACCATCACTGGATCAACTCGACGGCAACTGGAGCGACACCCGCAACCCGACGCCGTTGCCGGACGTGAACGTCACCCGACCACCGGCACGGGTGACGATCGCGTCGACGATGGAGAGTCCCAGGCCACTACCCTGGGGGTGACTTCCTCGCTGGAACCGCTCCGTCAGGCGAGCAAGCTGTTCGGGCCTAATGGTCTCCCCCTGGTTGATGATGTTGATCACCGCCATGCCATTCGATTCTTGTGCCTCGATTTCGATCGGGGCGCCAGGCAAACCATGACGCACCGCATTCCCGAGCAGATTACGCAGAGCGATCACCAGTAGCGCACCCGACAGGGCGATGTGTATCCGGTTCACCCTCTCGTTGTAACGACAACGGTCGCGACTGCCGGTTTCGGTCATCGCGGTTTCCAGTGCCTCCTCGAGAGGCGTGGAATCGAGACCTCCCCGGGTGATCTCTTCGCTCTCCATCCGTGCTAGCAGCAACAGCTGGTCGAGCGTTTTCGTCAGCCGTCCCACACCCGCCTCGGCCTGCCGCATTGCTTCCCGGTGCTGGTTCCCCTCGACCCGTCGTGCGATCTGAAGATGGGTGCGAATGGCGGTCAGCGGTGTCCGCAGCTCGTGAGCGGCATCGTCGGTGAAACGTTGCTCCAATTCGAGCATCCGCCGAGTCCGTGCAAGCAACGTGTTGAAGCCATCGATCAGCGGCCGAATTTCGCCGGGCAACCTGCGAACGGGTAATGCCGAGAGGTCGTCATGGTCGCGTGAATTCAGCTGCCGCTGTAACTTCGAAAGCGGCGATAGCCCCCGGGTCACGCCCCACCACAAGGCGATGAGGCTGCCGATCAGCGCAAGCAGAAACGGATAGAAGGCGGCACGGCGAACCTGTGCCAACAGCGACTCCCGCTCACGCAGGCGATCCGCCACGGTGATTCGCTTGTCATCGTCGACCAGGGTGTAGACACGCCAGCGCTGCCCAGCGTGATTGCGATAGCTGTAACCTTCGGCATCGACCGCAAGAACGTCGTTCATTTCGGGATGCGTGCCAGCCACCATCTTTCCGCGCAGCGACGAAACGCGACAAGCGACACCCTCGAGCGCGGGAATGGTCGATGTTACGCCGCCTTCCTCGCCATTCCATGCAGCCGCCGGGGCGCGATCCAGCAGATTCGCCACCATGCGCGCCGATTGCGCCAAGCGCTGATCCATCGCGTGCTCGAGCTGGTTCGACAGGTCGCGCATCGACCACGCTGCGGTGATTCCCCACAGCAGCATCAACGTAATCCCAAGCGTGGCCACGAGTCTCAGACGCAGGCTCATGATGTCGTATCGCCACTCGGTGCACCGAGGCGATAACCGATGCCTCGGGCCGTCTCGATCACGTTGCGCCCAAGCTTGCGACGCAGTTGATAGATATGCACGTTGAGCGCATTGCTTTCGATCTCGTCATCGATGCTGTAGAGGCAATCCTTCAATTGGTCGGCACTCAGGATTCGCCCACGAGCACGGATCAGTGCCTCCAGCAGCATCAACTCCCGCCGTCCCAGTGTCACCGGTACGCCATCAAGCGTGACACTGCGAGCGACAGGGTCCAGGGCCAGATTACCGTGACGAAGGGAGTTGTCGACTTGCCCTGCCGCACGGCGCAGGAGCGCCTGAAGCCTCGCGGTCAACTCGTCCAGATCGAACGGCTTGACCAGGTAATCGTCTGCCCCTCCCTGGAGTCCCTCGATGCGACTGGCCACGGCGTCTCGAGCCGTCAGCATCAGCACCGGCGTCGCAACGCCCGAATGACGCCATTCTTGCAACAGCGTCAGCCCATCGCCGTCGGGCAGACGGCGATCGAGTACGACCGCGTCATAGTCGATCGTCGCCAGAGCACCTCGCGCAGCAACCAACGTAGTAACGGTATCGACCACGAAGTCGCTCAGTGCTAATCCGGTCTCGACGCCAGCGGCCACTGGCGCGTCATCTTCGACGAGCAGTACGCGCATACCAATCCCCTTTTTTCATGGCTGCGAAAACCAAATCAACCGTCGCAACTGCGACAAAATGTGTATGGCGCCGGCTGTGTATTAAGCTAAAATTAAATTTGAAATTAATTATATGATTATAACAATAAATAATATAACAGCCAAGCCATGCTGTGGGAGTCTGCCATGACATACCGCCCCGTAACGCTTAGCCGTCGCCAGCTTCTGAAAGCTGGTGTCGGCATAGGTGCCAGCACGCTTTTTGCTACCCAGTTGCACGCCAATACGATCGATACCCAAGCACATATCGTCATCCTGGGTGGTGGCGCATCGGGTATGGCAATGGCCAATCGTTTAGCCACACGCCTACGTGGCGGCACTATCACGCTGATTGAGCCGCGTGAAGCACACCATTATCAGCCCGGCTGGACAATGGTGGCCTCTGGAGTGTGGGCAGCTGATAAAACCATGCGCCCCAACGCCCAATTTGTTCCACAAGGGATTAACTGGGTACGCGAGCACGCCGCGGGTGTCGACGCAGAAAAACGCCGTGTCGAACTCACCAACGGGGAAGCAGTCGATTACGACTATCTGGTCGTCGCTACCGGTCTCCAGCTCAATTATCACTTGATTGACGGCATGTCTCCTTCGCTGGTGGGTCAACACGGAATCGGCAGCGTTTATGCCAGCATTGAAGCCGCGTCTCGCACACGCCAAGCGATTAAAGCTTGGGTCGATAGCGGCCAAGGACAAGGGATTTTCACCATTTCACCCACGGCTGTGAAGTGCGCTGGCGCACCGCTAAAAATGACGTTCACCACCCTGTCACATCTGGAAGATAGCGGCCGTCGCGATGATTTCGACGTTGATTTCATGGCACCGGGGGCAAGCTTATTCTCTCAACCCTGGGTGGATGGTTTCGTCAAGGAGCGTTTCGATCAGCAAGGCGTCAATCGCCATCATTACCACCGCTTGACGGCAATCGACCCTGGGGCCAAGCAGGCAGAATTCGTTCTTGAAGATGGCGACGGTGATGAACGCATCACTCGAGACTACGACTTCATTCATGTCGTACCTCCCATGAGCGCGCATGACTTTCTCAAGCAGAGCGACTTGATCGCGCAGGAAGGTCCCTTCGCCAATGAGTGGCTTGATGTGGATATTCATACGCTGCAGCACAATCGTTACCCCGAAGTCTTCGGCATTGGCGACGTCATCGGTGCGCCGATCAACAAGACCGCGGCAAGCGTCAAGGCGCAGGCGCCGGTGGTGGAAGCTAACCTGCTTGCTCAGCTGATGGGTAAGCCCCTACCCGCCCGACATAACGGCTATACCTCCTGCCCCATGATTACCGGTATCGGTAAAGCTATGTTGGTCGAGTTTGGCTACGCGGATAACTATGCCTTCATGCCCTCCTTCCCGTTTATTGACCCGAAAGACGAGTCCTGGGCGGTGTGGGTCATGAAAGACCGGATGCTACAACCAGCTTACTACGCGGTACTCGAAGGCCAGGCCTGACAGGAGCTTGAAATGACCATTTACGGCACACTCATAGTATTGATGTACGCCTTGGCTCCATTCGTCTGGTGGTTAATGGCTGGGATTACCTTTTTGATTGCTCTTCACATTATTGCCTATCTTCGAGGCTACCAACTGACCCAGTACCGTTGTTATCCAGCTCTCGTGATTGCGGCTCTCATCGGGCTTTCTTCGCTGCTATGGATTCCATGGCTCACACATTCGCAGCTGTCGTATATCGCCACCGTCTTCGACTGGGTAGCCTTGATCGGCGCTATGGTCGGCGTTTTCGTGCTGGCGTTTCTGGCACTTCATCCGCTTAGCTATCTTGTGCGCGAGCGCGGGTAGTGCCGCCCCCTTCGATTACCATACTGACACGCTTTCTGGAGCAGCTATAGTGAAGTGGCTATAGTTTCCCGGACACACAGGCCGAAGCGTCAGTCCAACCGACTAGATGGGCAGAGTCCCCTGCGACTTGAGAGTTTGAATGGCAAAGTTGCTGCGAATATCGCGCACCCCTGGAATCTTTAGCAGCACGCCCGTTAAAAAACGCTCGTAGTGCTTGAGATCCGGCGCCACCACTTGCAGTAGAAAATCCGCCTCGCCAGAGACCAGATGTACCGAAACCACCTCGGGAAGTGACACGATCGCTTCTTTGAAGGCGTCCGCCGACGCCTCTTGGTGCCGCTCCACCTTGACGTTGACAAACACTGTTAACCCTAGCCCGACGGCTTCGCGATCAAGGCATGCCTGATAACCGCGCACCACACCCTCGGCTTCCAGCTGCTTGACCCGGCGCAAGCAGGGCGACGGAGATAGCCCGACCCGTTCAGCTAAGGCCGCATTGCTCAAGCGTCCCTCCACTTGCAACAGCTGAAGGATATGGCGATCGTAACGGTCAAAGACAGCTAACGACATATTATGTCCTTTATATTCTTAAAAGTGGCAGGATATGCTTGTATATAGGCAAATGTTTCAGTAGAACGCAACTTACTCCCCGCAATTCTGGCGTACTCTGTAGCCAACTCATCCTCACCGGACAGGCTGCTCATCATGCTGGAACTGGCGCCCTTTATGCTTGCTCTTATCGTGGTCTACGTGCTGCCCGGCCCCGATATGCTGCTATTGATGGAGACTACTGCGCAGCGCGGACGTCTGGAGGGTATCGGTGTGCTAGGCGGTCTCGCCGCTGCGCGTAGTGGGCATGTGCTGTTGGCCGCGCTGGGAATGACGGCGCTTTTGACGGCGTCACCGCAGCTGTTACTGGCTGTGAAGGTGGTCGGCGGGACCTACCTGATAGCGCTAGGCGTTCAGCTGTGGCGAAGCACGCGGAGAAACATACCGGCAGCTGTACAGACTGGGACAGTGACACCAGCCGCCATGCTAAGCGTATGGCACTGGACGCGACGGGGATTTCTGACTAATTTTCTCAACCCGAAATCGCTTGTGTTCTGCTCGGTGCTACTGCCGCAGTTTCTTAACCCGACCATGCCGATAGCGTCACAGTTTGTCCTCTTAGGGGCTCTGCTGGTCGGGATCGGCGTAGCGTTTGATCTGCTTTACGTCACACTCGGTGCAACGCTGGGCCGTGCCTGCGACGCCTCACCGCGCTTGGCCCTGCTACGCAACGGAATCTTCTCCGCGCTGCTGATGGCGCTAGGCGCCAATGTCATGCTGAGCTAGGCAAGCATTAGGATGGGCTCCTCTCCTTATCAAAAAGCGCGTAATACCTCTTCCTGAGTCGCGTAGCGCGAAGGAAGGGGATACAAGCGCGGCATCCGAGAGGACGCCTTGTGTTCTTACACAAATGATACTAGGCCGTAAGTCATGAAAGCCGAACGCGCCTACAAGTACCGCTTCTACCCGACGCCCGAGCAGGAAATCCTGCTGGCGTGGACGTTTGGGTGCGTGCGGTTTGTCTGGAACGCGGTGCTGCGCTATCGCACCGATGCGTTCTATCAACGTCAGGAAAAGATCGGTTACAACGACGCCAGCGCTTTCCTGACCCAGCTGAAAAAGCAGCCTGACACCGCGTTCCTGGCCGAGGTCAGTTCGGTGCCCTTGCAGCAATGCCTGCGCCATCAACAATCGGCCTTCAAGCACTTCTTTGCCAAGCGCGCACGATACCCGCGATTCAAGTCAAAGAAGCAGCGGCAGTCTGCCACCTTTGCCAGTTCGGCGTTTGCGTATCGCAACGGCCAGGTCACGCTGGCCAAGTGCCAGGAACCCCTCAGCATCCGCTGGAGCCGCGTGCTTCCGTCAGCCCCCAGCACCGTTACCGTGTCCCAAGACCGCGCCGGTCGCTATTTCATTAGCTGCCTGTGCAAGGTCGAAACCCTATCGCTCGGCGTGGTGCCGAAGATGGTGGGGATTGATCTTGGCTTGAAAGACCTATTTGTCACCAGTGACGGCAAACGGGTCAACAACCCCCGCCATACGGCGCGTCATGCGCGTAAGCTGGCGCGGGCACAGCGCCAGCTATCACGGAAGCAAAAAGGCTCCAACAACCGCGCCAAGGCGCGGCGTACGGTGGCTCGGCGCCACGCGAAAATCGCCGATGCCCGGCTTGACCACCTACACAAACTCACCCGGCAGATCGTCAACGAGAACCAAGTGATCTGTGCTGAAAGCCTCGCGGTGAAGAACATGGTCAAGAACCGGCATCTGGCGAAAGCCATCAGCGATGTGGGCTGGGGGGAGCTGGTGCGCCAGCTCGACTACAAAGCAGAATGGGCGGGGTGTCAGTTCGTCCAGATCGACCGCTGGTATCCTAGCTCGAAACGCTGTCATGGCTGCGGGTTTGTACTGGAATCCCTGTCGCTCGATGTTCGCATCTGGGACTGCCCCGGCTGCGGCACCCAAGGCATCGACCGCGATGTGAATGCAGCCCGTAACATTCTACAAGCCGGCACCGCGCTGTTAGCCGGTGCTGAGAGTTGAAGCACTACCGAGGGGCACTCGGAAATGTACGCCTGTGGAGTTTGTGTAAGACCGGCAATGCCAAGGCATTGAGGCGACGGACAGCGAAGCAGGAACCAGGAAGGCGACGACCTGGGAATCCCCTTCCGCAAGCGCGTCAGCGCTGAAGGTGGGGGAGGATGTCAAATAAACCCACCCTATTTCAGCCATAGCTGTGATTAACTTCCCTATTATAGCCTTATGGTCTATCTTTATAGCATAATTTTGAAAAACATAAGCAACGGCCACCCAACTCAAGACGTCCTGTGCTGATTAGGGAAGTCGTTACAAAACCAGTGACGCGCATGGCATAACCATTCCAGAAGCCTGGTACATGATGGTCTTTTAGAGGGCGGTCAGTTTCATCTCTTTTTTACCCCGTTTCCATTCTCAGGAGGCCCATATGCAAACGTTTTCGCTATCTCGCAGCACCGCCGCTGACCAGCCGGATGTTGCCGGTTTTTTCGACCCACGCACCTCTAGTGTGCAGTACATCGTCAGCGATCCGGCCACACGCCAGTGCGCGATTATCGACCCGGTGCTGGATTATGATGAGAAGTCTGGCGCCACCGCCACGCATCATGCAGACGAGCTGCTGGCCTACGTCAAAGCGCAAGGCTTCGAGGTGCAGTGGATTTTGGACACCCACCCGCACGCTGATCACTTCTCTGCTGCACACTACCTGCAAGAGAAAACCGGTGCGCCCACCGCGATCGGCAAATACGTCACTGACGTTCAAGAGCTTTGGAAAGACATCTATCACTGGCCGGATTTCCCCACCGATGGCCGTCAGTGGGATCAGCTGTTTGCTGACGGCGATACGTTCAAGGTAGGTGAGATTGATGCTCGCGTGATGTTTTCGCCGGGACATACGCTGGCATCGATCACCTACGTGATTGGCGATGCGGCGTTTGTTCATGACACGATTTTCCAGCCGGACTTCGGCACCGCCCGGGCCGACTTTCCCGGTGGCAACGCTAAAACGTTGTGGAACTCCATTCAGGCGATTCTTGCGCTACCCGAGGACACACGCCTTTTCACCGGCCACGACTACATGCCCAATGACCGTGAGCCCCAGTGGGAAAGTACGGTGAAGCAGCAAAAGGCGGGGAACCCGCACTTGGCGGGCATGGATGAAGCTGACTTTATCGCTTTGCGCAACGAGCGTGACCGCGAATTGCCGATGCCCAAGCTGATTCTGCATGCGTTGCAGATCAATACCCGCGGCGGTCGCTTGCCGGAACCGGAAGCCAACGGCCGCCGCTACTTGAAAATCCCTCTTGACGCGCTGGAAGGCGCCGCCTGGGATTGATAGGCCTTGGTGCGCCGCCTCGCTGGCGGCGTTTTTACGTTCGCGTGCGCTGTTACTCACAGGAAATGTCCCATGAAAATTCACGAGCTTGAGCCCGGCTTTGCGATTAGTGAAGCAGTAACGCCAAAAGACCTTAACGAGGTTGCCGAACGCGGCTTTAAATCGGTCATTTGTAACCGCCGTCCCGGCGAGGCCGACGACTTTCCAGACGCTCAGGCCTTGCGCGCTAAAGCTGCCAAGCTTGGCATTGAATGGCGCTGCATCCCGGTCTCTCCCGGTGAGTATAGCGATGCCGATATCGCCGCCTTTGGTCAAGCAATGGACCATCTCCCCACGCCGATTTTGGCCTTCTGCCGCAGTGGCAAACGCGCAGTGCACCTTTGGGCACATGCCAAAAGTCAGGCACCTAGCTGCGACATTCCGCGACTACTCGCTTCAGCACGTGCTGCAGGGCATGACATTGAGGAGCACCGCAACAGGTTAGAAAACACAACCGACCGCAGCGTGTGAGACATAACATGCAAATAAGACGCTACTTACCTATTTTACAATGGCTGCCGCATTACGGACGTAAACCACTGGTCAGTGATTTACTCGCAGCGTTGATCGTGACCGTCATGCTGATTCCTCAATCACTGGCCTACGCGATGCTGGCGGGCCTACCCCCGGAAGTGGGTCTTTACGCCAGTATCGCACCGTTAGTCATTTATACCTTGTTTGGCACAAGCCGTACTCTCGCCGTAGGCCCTGTTGCAGTCGTCTCACTTATGACTGCCGCAGCCATTGGCAACATAGCAACGCCGGGTTCTTCCGAGTACATAGCAGCGGCTCTCATATTGGCGCTGTTATCAGGAGCCATACTGGTCTTGATGGGCCTCGCAAGGCTGGGATTTCTGGCCAACTTTCTCAGCCATCCGGTCATTTCTGGATTTATCACCGCATCAGGTCTCATCATTGCCGCCAGCCAGACAAAACACATTCTTGGCATCGAAGGAAGCGGACACACACTGATAGCGTTAGGCCAAAGCATGGCGGCCAATATTAACCAACTTAACTTACCGACTCTGGCAATTGGTGTAAGCGTACTTGCCTTCCTTTATGTCACGCGTCGCTGGTTAAAAAGACTACTTATCTCTCTCGGAACGCCAGCTCGAGCGGCAGACATGCTGACCAAAGCGGCTCCAATACTCGCCGTTGCAATAACAACCTACGCTACTTGGGCATTTGGATTAAATCATCAGGGCGTTGCCGTTGTCGGTGACATCCCTTCTGGCTTTCCGCCACTTACACTACCTGGCGGTGATAGTGGTATTTGGCAAGAACTGTTTCTCGCCGCACTCTTGATCAGTATCGTTGGATTTGTAGAATCCGTGTCTGTAGGACAAACGCTGGCAGCGAAACGTCGCCAACAAATTGATCCAAATCAGGAGCTAATTGGCTTAGGCACTGCTAACATCGCATCATCTTTTACAGGCGGCATGCCCGTCACCGGTGGTTTCTCGCGTTCGGTGGTTAACTTCGAAGCCGGTGCAGAAACGCCTGCTGCGGGTGCCTTTACAGCTGTCGGGATAATGCTGGCTACTCTTTTCTTCACACCTTTCATTGCCTACCTTCCCATCGCTACCTTGGCGGCCACGATTATCATCGCAGTGCTATCCTTAGTGGACTTCGGCACGATCCAGCGTACTTGGCAATACTCGCGTAGCGATTTTAGCGCCATGCTGGCAACGATCATCGTAACGCTTGGCGTTGGCGTTGAGAGTGGCATTATAGCTGGCGTGAGCCTCTCATTAGCGCTTCATCTTTATCGTACTAGCCGTCCGCATAGTGCCGTGGTGGGTCGTGTTCCGGGTAGCGAGCATTTTCGTAATGTGAAACGACACGCCGTGGAAACCGATCCTCACCTTGTGATTCTACGAATAGATGAGAGCCTTTACTTTGCCAATGCCCGCTATCTGGAAAATACCGTTACCGCGATAGCTGCAGGGCAACCGCCTCTTCGGCACGTAGTTATCGCATGCCAGGCCGTTAATGTCATTGATGCCTCAGCTCTGGAAAGCCTAGAAGCCATCAACGCACGCCTTCACGATATGGGTACAACGTTGCACTTGGCCGAAGTAAAGGGACCGGTAATGGATCGACTTAAAAAAACAGCGTTTATCAATGAATTAACAGGACAAATATTTCTAAGTACTTATGATGCCTGGCAGGCCCTGCATACCACGGATGATCACAATACCCAGAAACAGCGTTATGTAACCCAACCTTCGTCATCACCTTGAAACGACATGCTAGGTGTTTGGTCCCGGTTGACATCCTCCCCCACCTTCAGCGCTAGCGCGCTTGTGGAAGGGGATTCCCTGGTCGTTACCTCCCAGGTTCCTGCTTCGCTGTCCGTCGCCTCAATGCCTTGGCATTGCCGGTCTTACACAAACTCCACAGGCGTAACTTCCCGAGTGCCCCTCGGTAGTGCTTCAACTCTCAGCACCGGCTAACAGCGCGGTGCCGGCTTGTAGGATGTTGCGGGCGGCATTGACGTCGCGGTCGATGCCTTGGGTGCCGCAGTCCGGACAGTCCCAGGTGCGAACATTGAGCGGCAGGGATTCGACGACAAACCCGCAGCCATGGCAGCGCTTGCTGCTGGGGTACCAGCGGTCGATCTGGACGAACTGGCGCCCCGCCCATTCCGCCTTGTAGTCGAGCTGGCGCACCAGCTCCCCCCAGCCCACATCGCTGATGGCTTTCGCCAGAGACCGGTTCTTGACCCTGTTTTTCACCGCGAGGCTTTCAGCACAGATCACTTGGTTCTCGTTGATGATCTGCCGGGTGAGTTTATGAAGGTGGTCAAGCCGGGCATCGGCGATTTTCGCGTGGCGCCTGGCCACTTTCCGCTTGGCTTTCGCCCGATTGTTCGAGCCTTTTTGCTTACGGCTCAGTTGCCGTTGCGCCCGCGCCAATTTGCGTGCGTGACGCGCCGGATGGCGGGGGTTATTGACGCGCTTGCCGTCACTGGTCACGAACAGGTCTTTCAGCCCGAGATCGATACCCACCATCTTGGGGGTAATGGACAGTGATTCGGCGTCCACTTTGCACAGGCAGCTAATGAAATAGCGACCGGCGCGGTCTTGGGACACGGTAACGGTGCTGGGGGCTGACGGAAGCACGCGGCTCCAGCGGATGCTGAGGGGGTCCTGGCACTTGGCCAGCGTGATCTGGCCGTTGCGATACGCAAACGCCGAACTGGCAAAGGTGGCGGACTGCCGCTGCTTCTTTGACTTGAAACGCGGGTATCGTGCGTGCTTGGCAAAGAAGTGCTTGAAGGCCGATTGCTGATGGCGCAGGCATTGCTGCAAGGGCACCGAACTGACCTCGGCCAGGAACGCGGTGTCAGGCTGCTTTTTCAGCTGGGTCAGGAAAGCGCTGGCATCGTTGTAGCCGACCTTTTCCTGACGCTGATAGAACGCATCGGTGCGATAGCGCAGCACTGCGTTCCAGACAAACCGCACGCACCCAAACGTCCGCGCCAGCAGGATTTCCTGCTCGGGCGTGGGGTAGAATCGGGATTTGTAGGCGCGTTCGGCTTTCATGGCTTACAGCTTAGTATCATTTGCGTAAGAACACAAGGCGTCCTCTCGGATGCCGCGCTTGTATCCCCTTCCTTCGCGCTACGCGACTCAGGAAGAGGTATTACACGCTTTTAGATAATATACTGCCCAAAGCGAAAGCTGAACGATAGCAGACGCCAGGAAAGCAGCAGCGGAGAAGAGCAGACGAAATTTTGGGATTTTACGGCTTTTGATACTGCTGAGCATTTCCTCCGAGTTGTATTTTCTCTAAGCTCTGCCGGTCGTAGCTAATGTTAGACACAACGCCGGTAGCAAGCACGATATCAAACTTCGCTTGTATTGCTAGCATCCCGCAAACGACGAGGAGAACGATCAGCAGCACATTTTTAAAGACACTCACCCCATCTCGGCGGACCCAAACGGTACCACCGGGAAAGACAAGTGCCTTCCTTCAGTCTTAATGCCGTTCCTTTGGGACAAGGTTCAGAACAGTGCGACTTCTTCGGCAGTAAGCTCGCGCCATTCGCCGGGTTCCAGTGAAGGGTCCAGCACCAAGGGGCCGATTGACTCGCGATGCAGCGCTTCCACGTGGTTGCCCAGAGCTGCAAACATGCGTTTTACCTGATGATAACGGCCTTCAGTGATGGTCAGGCGTGCCTGAGTGGGCGTCAACATTTCAAGGGTAGCCGGGTGCGTGAGCTCTTCTTCACCATCCAGCATTAATCCTTCGCTAACCCGGGCAATGGCCTCTTCCGCCTGCTTTCCTTCCAGGGGTTGCGCCAGACTCGCCAAATACACTTTGCCACAACGCTTTTTGGGGGCACTGACCCGATGCGACCAGTGACCGTCGTCGGTCAATAACAACAGGCCGGTAGTGTCTACATCCAGGCGGCCAACCGATTGCAAGCGTTCCACTTTGGGTAGATCGATCAACTCCACTACTCGTGGGTACAACCCTCGCCGTGCCGTGCATTCCACGCCTTCCGGCTTGTTTATCATCAGATAACGCAGACCGACCAACTCGAGCGACACACCATTCCAAGTGACCTTGTCCTGCTCAAGGTCAAGCTGTAACGCACTTTGCTTGGTCACTTCACCATTGACGGTGACTTCTTCACGTTTGAGCGCTCGCTTGGCCAGGCTGCGGGTCAATTCCGTGGTTTCGCTCAAAAAACGATCCAGACGCATCAGTGCCCTACTCCCGGCAAAAGTTGAAAACGATCGGCATCCTGCCAGGCGGGAAACTTCTCGCGAAATGTATCCAGAGCGTCCTTGTCCAGAGTGCCTGTCTCGATGAAACCAGTGTCGGCTGCGCGGTCAATCATGGTGTCTCCCTTGAAATCGACTAACATCGAGTCGCCGGCATAATGCATGCTCTTGGCATCCTCACCCACACGATTGACCCCAATCACATAGCACAGATTTTCCACCGCTCGGGCTTGTAGCAAGGTGCGCCATGGCTGACGCCGGGGAGCCGGCCAATTGGCGACACACAAGAGGGCATCATATTCAAACGCCTCATCGGCAGTGGGCTGCTGACGTAGCCATACCGGAAAGCGCAGGTCGTAACAGACGCTCAGCAAGAGCTTCATGCCCTTGAGTTCCACCACGCAACGCTCCTTGCCCATGCCATAGCGTTCATGTTCACCGGCCATACGAAATAGATGACGCTTATCGTAATGCACGATGTCACCGTCCGGTGTGGCCCAGATCATCCGGTTGTAGTATTCGCCATTATCCTTGATCGCCACACTGCCGGTCATCACACAATCACGCTGCTGCGCCTGGTCACTCAGCCACGCCACACTAAGGCTTTCCTGCATCGGCTGAGCCATCTCACGCGAATTCATGGTGAAACCGGTTGCAAACATTTCCGGCAACACAATCAGATCCGTTTCATGCCCATCCAGTTCGCCCAGTAGGGTCTCCAGGTGCTGATGATTAGCCTGTGGATCTTCCCAGCGCAGGTCGCATTGCACAAGGCTGGCTCTCAGCTTACTCATCGATAATGCTCCTTCATCCGCTTTAATAATCTGGGGTTCATTATGTGCTAGATTAGCATTTTTCAACGATGAGGCCGTCATGCTCCGCTCAAACAATGCTGATCCGGAAGCCGCCAAAGGCGTGGGGTTCGGGCTTGCCGCCTATGTCATGTGGGGCTGCTTTCCGCTTTTTTTCGCCTTGTTCGAGGGAGTGCCCGCTTATGAAATATTGATACATCGGATAATCTGGTCATGTCTTTTCCTAGTGGGCTTGATCACCCTGCTTGGACGCTGGGCGCCGGTTAGGCTGGCCTTGGCTGAGCCAAAACGCTTGGGGCGGGTATTGGGCTGCGCACTGCTTATTGCCCTTAACTGGGGATTGTATATTTATGCGGTGGAAACCAAACAGGTGTTGCAGGCCAGTCTGGGCTATTTTCTGACCCCCCTGGTAAATGTAGCGCTGGGCATGCTGGTGTTGCGTGAGTTCATGGCCCGGTTGCAACTGGTCGCCCTGGGGCTGGCGACGCTGGCGATTGCCATTCAATTCTTTCTGCTCGGGGAATTACCCTGGATCAGCCTGGCACTGGCGCTGTCCTTTGGCACTTACGGGCTGCTCAGAAAACAGATACCGCTGGACGGACTTTCCGGGTTGTTCGTGGAAACTCTCTTGCTGCTTCCGCTGGGCCTGTTGGCACTGAGCTGGCTCAGTCTGCAGGAGCTTTCGCACTTTGCCGATGAGCAATTCACCACCTTGCTGCTGATCGCCAGCGGTGTGATCACCGCCTTGCCCTTGATGGCATTTGCCGGAGCGGCAAGACGCCTGCGCTTGGCCACTTTGGGGTTTCTGATGTACATCAACCCCAGCATTCAGTTTCTGATTGCCCTGTTGGTCTTTCACGAACCTCTCTCGCCCATCCAGCTCACTACCTTTTTGCTGATCTGGACTGGGCTGGCAATGTACTCCTGGTCCGCCTGGCAATCACGCCCGAGCCGGGCGCTGGTCACTGATTAGTTGTGGAGAGCTGGTTTCAAGTTGAGCGATTGAGGCTTGCTCAGGTTGGTAGCCGATACGGAAACCTCCCCAATGCTTGCCATTGACATATATCGGCACCGAAAGATCATGCATGATTTCCCCGGTATCGCGTTTATAGGTCTGCAGCAGCAAGGCGTTTTCATGCGCCCCACAACGGCTGCCGGTAGGGTCATCGAAAATGCGCTTGTTGCGGCAGAACTTCAGATCGTGCGCATAATCACCAGAGGGCGCCCTGCTTACCGCCTGGTTATGGGTGGGGACATAGCCGTTGCGGTCACAGGCAATGGCGTAGCCTACTTTCAGCGTCTTGAGCAGAGGCTCCTGAAGATCGGGTAAATGGCGATCGGTAAAAGAATCGAAGCCGGTCTTGTACTGGGGCGGGCTGGTGCCCGGAATCGGCTCATAGCGTGGTTCAAACAAGCTGGAAACCTGTAGCTCGCTTCTTTTCAAGGCGGTTTCAAACAGTTTACCCAGATGATCGGCGGTGGCCCTCGCGGCATGAAACACTTGCTGATGGCGCCCATCGAGTCGTTGTTGCGCCAGCTCGCTATCCACTCCTTCTGCGGCTTCCATCAAGGCCCTGGCCTGCTGTGCCAACTCATGCATATTACGATTGCCTTCGTCCACGTCGTCTTCCAGTTGACGCAGATTATCGGCTACCGTCTGGCTATGTTGGCGGGTATTGTCCATGGCATCCGCGACACTGGTGATTTCGCGATGCACCTGATCAAAATCTTCGGTGATACTGACCAGGCTACTCCCCACACTCTTGATACCATGCGAACGTTCATTGATACGCGCCATCAAATGCCCCATGGTATCAACCACGCTTTGGCCGCTCTGGTGCATGTCCTTGACCAGTTCATCAACGCTCTGTGTCGCCGTGGAGGTCTTTAGCGCTAGGTTGCGTACCTCGCCCGCCACTACCGCAAAACCACGACCATGTTCCCCCGCCCGTGCCGCTTCGATAGAGGCGTTGAGCGAGAGCAGGTGCGTCTGTTCGGCAATGCCCTCGATCATCGAGGTCACGTTGCGCACCCGCTCTATCTTGTCATTGAGAGAATTGAGCATTTCCAGTGCCTGACCCGAGCGCTCGGCAATCTGCATCATTTCAGTGATGACTTCATCCAGTTCACTGCGATTATGATGACTGGCCTGGCGGGCACTTTCCGCCAAGGAAGCCACTTGGGACGCGCTGGATGAGACCTGCACAATCGCGGTGTTGATCGCCGCCATGCTTGAAGAAGCCTCACGGGCCATGGCTTCCTGATGATCCAGCCGCTGATCCATCTTGTCGGCGTGAAACGACACTTCCGCCGATGCAATCGCGGTACTGCTCGCCCGGCTCATCAACCGATATGCCATGGCCCGTAGTGAACGATAATCCTGCACCGGCCACAGCCACAGTCGGATACGTGCCAACCCATCCTTACTAGCGTAATAGACGTTCACCAATCCATTGAATACACAGAGCCCACCCCCCATTGCCGCCAATACCAAGCCGAGGTAAACCCACCCCCCTCCTTGATAAGCCAACAGCACGGATACGGCAAACAATCCCGTCGAAAACACTAGCGGCAATATACGCATGGGCTGAGCTCTTTTTATTGAAATTGATGTAACGAGACAGTAGCGCTGAAAACGGCACCCACTGTCTCTTCCCCCACCTCCCAGCTTAACGTGTTAAACGACTGAACGGACTAGCACTTTCGAGGGGTGCCGATGTCTCAGCCAATCGATGCAAGTGCTTGATCGATATCGGCTAGAATATCCTCGATATGCTCTATACCTATCGACAGCCGAACCATGTCCGCCGACACGCCTGCAGCCTTGAGCTCATCCGCATCGAGTTGACGGTGTGTTGTGGAAGCAGGAATCGAGGAGCAACTCTTGGCATCGCCGATGTTGACCAGACGCAGTATCAAACTCAAGGCATCATAGAAACGCTCACCGGCCTGTTGCCCGCCTTCAATGCCGAAACTAAGAATCCCAGAGGCATTGCCACCCATGTATTTCTGCGCCAAAGCGAAATCCTTATGGCTTTCGAGACCGGCATATTGCACCCAGGTAACCCGAGGATGCTGCTCCAGAAAGTTGGCGACTTTATGGGTGTTTTCACAAATACGCTCGATACGTAACGCCAGTGTTTCCAGGCCCTGCAGAAGGTTCCAAGCCGCCTGCGCAGAGAGTGCCGCACCCATGTTGCGAAGTGGCACCACTCGCGCACGGGCAATGAACGCCGCCTCGCCGACATCGCGGGTATAACTTACTCCGTGATAGGACACATCCGGCTCGGTGAGTAGCGGGAAACGCGTTGCGTGCTCAGCCCAGGGGAATTTTCCGGAATCCACGATGACGCCACCCACGGTCGTGCCGTGGCCGCCAATGTATTTGGTGGCCGAGTGCACCACGATATCCGCACCGTGCTCGATTGGCCGCCACAGAAACGGCGTGGCGGTGGTGTTATCCACGATCACCGGAACACCATGGCGATGGGCCAATTCGGCAAGACGCTCGATATCGACGATACCACCCGAGGGATTTCCCACGCTTTCGCAATACACCGCCTTGGTGCGCTCATCGATAAGCGCTTCGATACCGGCAAAATCGTCTTTATCGGCGAAACGCACCTGAATGCCCTGGCGCGGCAAGGTATGCGCAAACAGATTATAGGTGCCGCCGTACAGCTCGCTGATCGAGACGATGTTGTCGCCGGCTTCGGCAATGGTCTGGATAGCGTAAGTGATCGCCGCCATTCCCGAGGCTACCGCCAAGCCGGCGATGCCACCTTCCAGGGCGGCAATACGCTGTTCTAGCACGGCGCAGGTGGGGTTCATGATGCGCGAATAGATATTGCCTTCGACCTTGAGATCGAAAAGATCAGCGGCATGTTGGGCGTTATCAAACGAAAAAGATGTCGTCTGATGAATAGGCACTGCCACGGCATGTTGATTATCAGGGACATAACCATGATGTAGAGCAATGGTTTCAGGTTTCATCGTGTATCCTTATGGCGATGTGATGGGGATGAAAGCGCATCCGCGTCTTCATTTGGTGCAATTGCATCTGATGCTAACCAAGGCTCACCCTGGAAGCCAATATCGTTTAGTCTGACTACTTTATCGTTCACCCTTTTTATCGTTCACCCTTCCTAGCGCCATTAGAGGCTCATGTTCAAACGCTACTTTCCCATACTCAGCTGGTTGCCTCACTATCATGGTCGTTTGCTTGGTGCCGACCTTCTGGCGGGCGTGATAGTGACCATCATGGTGATTCCCCAGTCATTGGCCTATGCCCTGTTGGCGGGGTTGCCCGCCGTGGTAGGGCTTTATGCCAGTATCCTGCCGCAATTGTTGTACTGCGTGTTCGGTACCAGCCGTACCCTGGCCGTGGGCCCGGTGGCTATCATCGCCTTGATGACCGGCGCGGCGCTTTCGGGCGTCACCACACCGGGAACGCCCGATTACCTGCAAGCGGCATTGATCCTGTCACTACTTTCCGGCGTCATGCTGATAGCCATGGGGCTTTTGCGCCTGGGGTTTTTCAGCAACTTTCTGAGCCATCCGGTGATTTCCGGCTTTCTCACGGCTTCAGGTATTCTTATTGCCACCAGCCAGCTGGGCAACCTGCTGGGCATCGAAAGTAGCGGTTTCACGCTCGTTGAACGCCTGATCAGTCTCGTTCCCAACTTGCCGAGCCTGCATTGGCCGACGCTGGGAATTGGCTTCGGCACCCTCCTGTTTCTGGTGCTCATGCGCCGTCAAGGTAAGAAAACCCTGATGCGGCTGGGGCTTCGCAGCATGTTGGCCGACTTGATAGCCAAGGCCGGGCCGGTATTTGCCGTGGTTATCACTACTTTGCTGACCTGGCATTTAGGACTCGCCGAGCATGGCGTCGCGGTAGTGGGCAGTATTCCCCAAGGGCTTCCGGCTCTTAGCCTGCCCTGGGATGCCGATACCTCCTTATGGCGCGCCCTGTTGATTCCCGCCCTGCTGATAAGCCTGGTCGGGTTCGTGGAGTCGGTATCCATGGGGCAAATGCTGGCTGCCAAGCATCGCCAGCGAATTTCTCCCAACCAGGAATTGATCGGCCTGGGGGGAGCGAATCTGGCGGCGGGTCTTTCCAGCGGCATGCCGGTTACCGGGGGTCTCTCGCGCACCGTGATCAATTACGATGCCGGTGCAAAGACACCCGCCGCAGGCGCCTTTGCCGCATTAGGCATCGCGGTTGTGACCTTGTCGATGACCTCGCTGCTGTATTACCTCCCGATTGCGACCTTGGCAGCCACGATTACCGTTTCCATTCTGACGCTGGTGGATATTCCCATGCTGCGCCAGACGTGGCGTTATTCGCGTACCGATTTCTCCTCCATGGCGGTAACCATTGCTTTTACGCTGGTGGAAGGCGTCGAGATGGGCATCATTGCCGGGGTCATCCTCTCGATCGGGCTATTTCTATATCGTACCAGCCGCCCCCACAGCGCCCTGGTGGGTCGAGTGCCGGATACCGAGCATTTTCGTAATGTGGTGCGCCATGAAGTGGAGACCGCTTCTCATCTAGCGCTTTTACGTATCGATGAAAGCCTGTATTTCGCCAATGCCCGCTACCTTGAAGACACCTTATACAATCTGATTGCCACTCGCCCGGAACTGGAGCATGTGGTGCTGATCTGCTCAGCGGTCAACCTGATTGACGCCTCCGCTCTGGAAAGTCTCGATGCAATCAATGCACATCTCAAGGACTCCGGCGTTACCCTGCATCTGGCGGAGATCAAAGGTCCCGTCATGGATCAGCTCAAACGCAGTGATTTTCTGGATGAATTGACCGGGCGGGTATTTCTAAGCACTTATGCCGCCTGGAGAGAGCTTGGGGAATATAGCCATAGTCACCCCCTTTCCAGTTAAGGAGTTGCCCATGTCAACCCAATGGGTGGACTATCAGGAAGGTGAACTCGCCATTGAAGGCGAATGGACGCTTGCCCATTACTCACAGTTGAAAGCCGCCATTGCGAGCCTGCCGGCCCAGGCTGGGCAGGTGCATGAGGTCAACCTGGAAAATCTGCGGGCCATCGATACCGCCGGCGCCGCCTTGCTGGTCGAGTTACTGGGAGCCGAACGAGTCGGTGACGTTCATGCATGGGCACCGTCGCTTTCGGCAGAGCGCCAGGCCTTGTTGGCCCGGGTGGCCCAGGCCATGAGCATGTCCCTGGCGCCCAAACCAGTGTCCGAGTCTTGGTGGCACGCCATGCTGGCGATGCTCGGCCAGCAAGTCGAAGCCTTGTGGCACCAGCAGCTTCAATTGATGGGGTTTACCGGCCTGGTAGTCGCCACCTTCGCGCGGATCTTGTGGCATCCTCGCCGCTGGCGGATTACCGCCATCGTTGCGCATATTCAGCAAAGCGGCTTCAACGCCGTGCCCATCGTGGCGTTGTTGACGTTCATGGTGGGCGCCGTGGTGGCCTTTCTCGGCGCGACAGTGCTTCGCAATTTCGGCGCCACTATTTATACCATTGACCTGGTGGCATTTTCCTTTCTGCGCGAATTCGGCGTCCTCTTGGCGGCGATCTTGCTCGCCGGGCGCACCGCCAGTGCTTTCACTGCGCAACTCGGGTCAATGAAAGCCAACGAAGAAATCGACGCCCTGCGGACCCAGGGCCTCGATCCCATTGAGCTGCTGGTACTGCCTCGCGTCATGGCGATGCTGATCACCTTGCCCTTGTTGACCTTTGTGGGGATGCTCAGCGGTCTGGCGGGCGGCGCGATGGTGGCCTCCTTGTCCCTGGATATTGCGTTATCCCAGTTTATCGGCACCCTGGAGCGTGATATTGCAGTCACGCATTTTTTGCTTGGACTCAGCAAGGCTCCGGTGTTTGCCTTTGTGATTGCGTTGATCGGTTGCCTGGAAGGGTTCAAGGTCAAGGGTAGCGCTCAGTCCGTGGGAGAACACACCACCTCAAGTGTCGTGCAGTCGATTTTCATGGTGATTCTTCTGGATGCGCTTGCCGCGTTATTTTTCATGGAAATGGGTTGGTGATGAGCGACAGGCAAACGAAGCATAAAACAGCGGATCAAGAGCCGGTGATAAGCGTCAGGGGACTGGTCAATCGCTTCGGCGACAATGTGGTTCACGACAACCTCAACCTGGATGTGCTGCCGGGAGAGATCCTGGGCATCGTCGGCGGCTCCGGCTCGGGCAAGTCCGTGTTGTTGCGCAGCATCGTGGGACTCAAGCGCCCGGATGAAGGCCGCGTGGAAGTGTTTGGCCAGGCTCTGGATTCACTGGATAGCCAGCAACGCAGCCAGATGGAGCGGCGCTTCGGCGTGCTCTTTCAGCGCGGCGCTTTATTCAGTTCATTGAACTTGCAGGAAAATATTGCCCTTCCCTTGATTGAGCATGCGCGACTTTCCCGCTCGGATGCCGAGTACCTGGCACGCGTCAAGCTTTCCCTGGTGGGTTTGCCGGCCAGCGCCGCCCTGCAGTCTCCCGAGTCGCTTTCGGGGGGCATGGTCAAGCGTGCCGCCTTGGCGCGAGCGCTGGCACTCGACCCGGATGTACTGTTTCTCGATGAACCGACTGCCGGGCTGGACCCTATCAGTGCGGCGGCCTTCGATGAGCTATTGGTCACCCTGCGCGACGCCCTGCGCTTCAGTGTATTTCTGGTCACCCATGACCTGGATACACTCTATTCAAGCTGCGACCGGGTGGCGGTGATTTCGCAAAAGCGCGTGCTGGCAGCCGGCACCCTGGATGAGATAGCCGCCACCCAGGACGACTGGGTTCAGGCGTATTTTCATGGCCCTCGGGGTCGGGCCGCCCAGCAAGCCGCCAGCACTCACCACCTTCAGGAGTAGCCAGCCCATGGAAACCCGTGCGCATCATGTATTGATCGGATTCTTTACCCTGGCACTGGCGGGTGGCGCCTTGTTGTTTGCGCTCTGGATCAACCAGGCCGGCAGGCAACAGCAATACCATGCGTACCGGGTCTTGTTCGAGCAAAGCGTGGGCGGCTTATCTACCGACAGCCAGGTCCAATACAATGGCATAGAAGTGGGTAACGTCACGGAATTGAAGCTCAACCCCGACGACCCACGTCAGGTATTGGCCGATATTCGCGTCTACCAGGACACCCCTATCAAGGTAGATACGCGGGCACGCCTGGCGTTGGCCAGTGTGGCCGGCAATATGCGCATTCAGCTGTATGGTGGCCACCCGGAGAGCCCCTTGTTGCACCGTGAAGCAGACACTCATCCGCCGTTGATTCGCGCCGATCCCTCGCCCATCGCGGCTCTCTTCGATGAGGGCGGCGAAGCGCTTGGAAACATCAATGAAATCCTGAGCAACATCAACCAACTGTTTACCGACGATAATGCCCAACGCGCCGAGGAAATAGTGGCTAACGTGGCTCAGATAACGCAAATCATCGCTTCCCAGCAAGAAGCGTTGGATACAAATATGGCGCTGTTTGGGGAGCTGACTCGAGAAGCGACCCAGACCCTGGCCGATATCAGCAAGCTTAGCCAGGCAACGACCCAGTTACTCGAGGACGATGGAGAACAAATGCTTCAAAGCGCCACGGATGCCAGCAACAACGTGGCGCAAGCCGCACAGCGCATCGAGCAGTTGGTCGAAAATAACGCCCAAGCCATCGAAATCGGATTGCAAGGCAGTCAAGACATAGCCCCCGCCCTGGATCAATTGCGCGAGACCCTTACCAACCTCAACCGACTTACGCGGCGTCTGAATGAAAACCCCACTGATTTTCTACTCGGGCGCGATCGCGTAGAGGAGTTCAGCCCTTGAATAAATCAAGCTTCTTGCTCCGCCTACCGAAGCCGCTACTTAGGTCTTCACTACTGGCCTGTATCACGGCATTGGCTGTTTCAGGTTGTACCGTGCTACCTGAACAGGAGTCATTGACGCTTTATCGTCTTCCCGCCAGCAGCATCAACGAAGCACCTGCATCGCTGGGTTCCATCACGCTAGGAGTAGAGACACCGGAAGCCGGCCGCCTGTTGGGTAGCGAACGTATTGTGGTATTTCCTGAACCCATGGTGGTCAGCGTATATGAGGGCGCGCGCTGGCACGACGATGCGCCGGTACTCGTTCAGCAACGCTTGATTGAAGCGCTTCAGGAAAGCGGTCTCTTCGCCAGCGTCAGCAGCGGCAAACTGCCCACCGATTACACCTTGCTGAGCGAGCTGCGCAGTTTTCAGAGCGAGTATATCCAGGGCCACCCTGAAGCCAGGCTGCAACTCGACGTCAAACTGCTCGACGCCAACCGGCAACCTGTCGCCAGCCGCTCACTAAGCGCCAGCGCCAAGGCCGAGAGCGTGGAGATACCCCAGGTGGTGGCAGCGTTCGGTGAAGCCGGCGATGAACTGAGCCGGGAATTGATCGGCTGGCTGCATGGCGAACTATCTAATCAATATTAAGTACTCAGCAACCAGCTCCGCCGCTAGCGATTCATCGCCTGGGGCAGATACAAGGCAATCTGCGGAAACCAGTGCATCAAGGCGATGGAGAGCAGCATCAGCAGGAAGAATGGCAGCGTGGCGCGAGTAATCGTCAGAATGTCCTTGCCGGTCAGCCCCTGGATCACGAACAGGTTGAAACCTACCGGGGGAGTGATCTGCGACATCTCCACCACCACCACCAGATAGATACCGAACCAGATCAGGTCGAAGCCTGCCGCATCGATCAGCGGCATGATGATCGCGGTCACCAGCAGGATCAGCGAGATACCATCCAGAAAGCACCCCATCACCAGCAGCAACAAGGTCAGCGTCACCAGCAACATGGTCGGTGAAAGCCCCATCTCACCGATGGCGCGCGCCAGCTGCATGGGTATCTGGGTGAAGCCCATGGCTGAGGTGAGAAACGACGCCCCGGCGATGATGAAGGCGATCATGCAGGCGGTGCGTATCGCGGCGAATAGAGAGTCGCTGAAGATGCGCCGGTTGAAACTGCCATTGAATCGCGCAATCACGATCGACAGCACGACACCGATGGCGGCCGCTTCGGTAGGTGATGCCAAACCGCCATAGATCGAGCCGATGATGCCGCCGATGAGTATTAGTATCGGCACCAATGCCCAGGTATTACGCAGCTTTTCGCCCAACGGCATGGAGGATTCGTCGTGGCCGGTGAGCCCTTCGCGGTTACCCTTGAGTAGCGCCCAGAGCACCAGATAGCCGATGAACAAGGCAAGGATCAACAACGCCGGGCCGATACCCGCCATGAACAGCCGCGAGATCGACTGCTCGGTGACCACGCCGTAAACGATCAGCATGATCGAAGGAGGAATCAGCAGACCTAGCGTCGAGGCGCTGGCCAGGGTGCCAATCGCCATGTTGCTGTCATAGCCACGCCGTTCGAGTTCAGGCAGTGTCATCTTGCCCACGGTGGCGCAAGTTGCTGCCGAAGAGCCACACACCGCGGCGAACATGCCGCTGCCGATGATGTTGGTGTGCAACAGCCGCCCCGGCAGCCGGTTGAGCCACGGCGAAAGGCCCCGGAACATGTTGTCGGCCAGTCCCGAACGAAACAGTATCTCGCCCATCCAGATGAACATCGGCAACGCGGTGAGATCCCAGCCGTAGCTCGCCCCCCAGAAGTCCGAAGCAAGTACCGGGCCCGCCGCGAAGGGGGTAAAAAAGGTCAGTGCAACCCAGGCAGTGCCGATCAAGGCAAAGGCGATCCACACCCCGCTTCCCAGCAGCAATCCCAAGGTCAAAATAATGGCCACACTCAATATCAGCACGAGAGTCTCTCCGCTAGAGGACGGGTTGGAACTCAGTCACGTTCGGAATTATCCACTTGGGTGGTTTCGTGATAACTCGAAGGATCGGTCAAGGCGATGCGTAGCGTCATGAGGAGTGCTTCAAGCAGTGCCAAGCCCAGCAATGCCACACCGACCACTAGTACCGTCTGAGGAATCCATAGCGGAATGGATAGAAAGCCCGACGAAACATCTCCGTAAACCAGGCTTAACCGAGTAAGGTCGATCAGCCCGTAGATCAGCAACACACATAGTGCCAAGGCAATCACCAGACAAAGCACCTCGAACCATACCCGGACTGTCGATGGCAATCGCGTGATGACCAGCGTCATGCGAATATGCGCCTGGTGCACGAACGTATAGGCAAGCGCAAGAAAGGTAGCACCGACCAGCAGATAGCCGGCGATTTCAGAGACACCGGTAATGCTCATCCCCAGACGATCCATGCCCACCATGGTCAGTAGTGCATCGACTACCCGGAAGATGACCTGGATCGCTATCAGCGCGCAGATCATGATCATGCAGGCAGCGGCGCCCCATGCTCCCCACTGATAGAGTTTGTTGAACTTGAACGTCATGAAATTATCTCGTGAAACCCTGAAACAGGGCACGGTGGATATTTCCACCGCACCGGCGTTTGTTTCAATGCTTCTTCACTATTCAGCATCGCGCTGTTGACGGTAGTCTTCGAGCACTTCCAAGGTGGCCTCGTCGGCGCGTTCCTGCCAGTTTTCAAACAACGTATCCCCGGCGGCCTGAAGCGCTGCGGCCACTTCTTGGTTGGGCTCGGAGACCGTCATGCCGTTTTCCTGCAGTGCCTCAAGGCTCTCCTGGTTGTTTTCCTTGCTCATTTCCCAGCCACGCTCCTCGGCTCGCGCGGCAGCATCCAGCAGTGCCTCCTGGGTTGCCTCGTCCAGACGATCATAAGCCCGCTGATTGATGAAAACGATGTTCTTGGGCAGCCAGAGATTGGCCTCGGTATAGTGCGAGACATAATCCCAGGCAGTCATCGCATTACCCGTGGAGCTCGAGGTGATCATGGCATCCACCCGGCCCGTGCTGAAGGCCGTGGGGATATCCGACTCTTCGGTCTCGGTAGGAATGCCTCCCAGGTTCTGCACGAAACGCTGGGTATTGATGTTGGGCGCCCGCACTCTCAGCCCCTCAAACTGGTCTTCGCTGGTCAACTCGAAATCGGTATATATCCCTTGAGCGGGCCAAGCCACCGCATAAAGCGGCATAAGACCTTCTTCGGCTAACAGATCGGCGATCATCGGCTTGGTGGCTTCCCACAGCTCGTAAGCCTGGTCGTAGCTACCGGCGACCCCAGGCAGCGTATCGACCTCGAAGATGGGATGTTCGTTGGAGAGGATAGACAGAAATATCTCACCGGCCTGGACAGTACCGCGGCGTACCGAGGGTTTTATTTCCCCATGGGACACCAACGAACCGCCACTGTGTACATTGATGCTCAGTTCGCCATCGGTGGCTTCGGCTACGTCTTCGGCGAACTGCTTGTTATTTTGCGTATGGAAGCTGGCATCGCCATAAGGCGTGGCCATGTTCCATTCGGCTGCCTGGGCGGTACCTGCGGCAAACGCACAGGCCAAAACCAACGTTAGGGGAGAAAAGATGTTGTTATGCATCATGAAGGTCCTCTTAATCAGGAATAATAGATGGCCAGAATAGATACAGCCTTTTGCGGACCATCTCGGGGCTTTCGCATCCTTCAAGTGATATGCCCCTCGAGCAATAGCGTCAAACTTTTTTCCTAACGCTGAAAACATGGCACCCAGTCTCGATATATGCTATTGCCAAGTACGATAGGTACTTGAGAAATTGGTTCTTGAGAAGTCGAATCCATATATTGGGGGTTTTACAGAACGCATCGATTCGATTTCATCAATCGCCGACATAATCAATAACAGGAGTCTTCATGACCCTTCCCTTGCTCAACTGCGATATGGGCGAAAGCTTCGGCAACTGGACGCTGGGCATGGATGCCGATGTCATGCCTTACGTCGACTGTGCCAATATCGCCTGCGGCTTTCATGCCTCCGACCCGCATGTGATGCGCCTCACCGTGCTTTTAGCCAATAAGCATGGCGTCAGAATTGGCGCTCACCCGGCCTATGCCGACTTGATGGGCTTTGGCCGCCGCTCGATATCCCATAGCCCTCAGGAAGCGGAAGACATCGTGCTCTACCAGATAGGCGCCCTGGCCGGCATCTGTCAAGCCGAAGGCACACGTCTGCATTACGTCAAGCCCCACGGCGCCCTGTACAATGACATGGCTCGTGACCCCGAATTACTCAAGGGAGTGATGAGAGCGATACGTGCCTATGACCCTGAGCTGCCGCTGGTGATGATGGCGACCGCTGACCCGGAACCCAACCGCCAGTTAGCCGCCGAAATGGGCATCAGCGTATGGTTCGAGACGTTTGCCGACCGCGCCTACGACGCCCAGGGATATCTAGCCTCGAGACGGCTGCCCAATGCGGTGCATCGCGACCAGGCAACCATCGTTGCCCAGGCCGTTGCGCTGGCCAAGGGCGAGCCTTTGACGGCTTTGGATGGCACCGTACTTCACTTGCCTACTGATACGATCTGCGTGCATGGCGATAACCCGGAATCGATCGCTGCGGTACGCGCCATTCGAGAAGCGTTTCAAGCCTTGGAGTCCGCGTGAAAGCCAAGCCGGAACTGTCCATGGAAACCGTGGGCATGGAAACCGTGGCCATGGACTGCATCATGGTACGGCTTTTCGACAGCATTGATGAGCAAAACATGGCCTGGATCATGGCGGCCGACCAGGCGCTGCGCGGGGCCTTCGGCGAATCCCTGATTGACCTGGTGCCTTCCTACACAACCTTGCTGATACATTACGACTGTCGGCAACTGAACCATACAGAGGCCCGTGCTCGTATCCTGGCGGCCCTTGAGCATTTGACCCCCGCCGATACCCAGGCCGGGCAGCTGCACGAAATTCCGGCGTGGTATGACGAAAGCGTCGGCCCCGAGCTATCGCGCGTCGCCGACCGTGCCGGCCTGACAGTCCAGGAAGTGATCAGACGCCACTGCGCCCATGACTACTGCGTGTTCGCACTGGGTTTCGCGCCCGGTTACAGCTTTATGGGTCTGGTCGAACAAGCACTCGCCACACCGCGTCTGAGCACGCCACGGCGTAAGGTTTCTGCCGGTAGCGTGGGCATCGCGGAACGCCAGACCGCGATCTATCCACTGCCTTCACCCGGCGGCTGGAACATTCTGGGTAGAACCGCCGTGCCGCTTTACGACTTTGCTCGCCGCGGCGAGCCGTTGCTGCGCCTGGGCGACAAGGTACGCTTCAAGTCGATATCGCGTAGCGAGTTTGAAGCCCAGGGCGGTGACACCAGCCCGCTGGAGGAGCGTTAGTGAACAGCAAGATACCCGAGGGAATTATCGTCGACAAGGCGGGACCACTGGCATTGATCCAGGATGGGGGACGCTTCGGAGTGCGCCATCTGGGCGTGACACAGAGCGGTGCGGCCGACTGGATTTCACACCGCTGGGCCAACTGGCTTCTGGGCAACCCGCTTGATAGCGCGGCACTGGAAATCGTGGTGGGGGGCGGCTTGACACTCTCGGTAGAGTGCCCGACCCGCCTGGCATTGGTGGGCGCTGATCTCGATGCCACGCTCGATGATACCTCGCTTGCACCGGGCACCAGTTTTATCGTCAAGCCGGGGCAACGTCTGATCTTTCGCCAACCTCGTACCGGACTACGTGCCTACCTGGCCTTCCCCGGCGGTCTCGATGCCCCCGAAATACTAGGCAGCCGTGCCTGTACCACACGGGAGCGCCTGGGCGGCTTGCACGATGACGGCCAACCGCTCAAGGCCGGTGACCGCCTGACTTGGCCTGGCAAGGCTCCCGGCGAACGACGGCTGCCCGAAGAACTTGCGCCATCCATGCCGAACAGCAGCTGTCGGCTGGCACTGGTTCTCGGGGCACAGGCTGGGCATTTCACCGGTCTCAGCCTATACCAGGCTTTTAATAGCGTTTGGCAGGTGGATAACCGCGCCGACCGCATGGGCGTACGCCTGCTGGGTCCGCCGTTGAGCTGCAGGTTATCCGGGATGATTTCCGAAGGTATTCCGCTGGGCGCCGTTCAGGTGCCTACCGACGGTCAACCCATCGTGTTGCTCAACGATCGTCAGACCATCGGTGGCTACCCGCGTCTCGGCGCCTTGACGCCGATCGCCTGCGCCACCCTCGCCCAGTGCCTGCCCGGTACCGAGATACATCTGAAACCGGTGACTGCCACCCAAGCACGCGAGGCCTATCTGGCGTTACTCAACCGCTTTTAGCCGCAATCTTCCTTTCGGCAGCCGCTGCCCGGGGGTCGCGCGGATAAAAGCGTTCCGGTTGACGCTCCAGATGAGTGAAGTAGCGCGTGTCCTTGTAGGGCATCTTCATGAAACCCGACACCCCCAGCCCTTCGATCTGATCGACGGCATCCAGAATACTGGTCAGATGCCGGGCAAATGCCTGTTCGCGGCTGGGGTCGAGCAAGCGGTAATAACTGTGAATCTTGAGATGGTGGGGTAACGCCTCGAAGATGATCATGCCAGTGTGGTGAATCTCGTTGAGCGCCTTGAGCGCCGTCATGATTGACTCGGGCAATGTCAAAAGCTCTTCCGGGTCAGGGCCATCCTCGAAATAGCTGTGCTGGCGTGTGCGGTCTTCCAGCTCCGGCACGGCGCTCATTTCATAGCGAATCCGCATACCCTTGAGCACGTAAAAAGGTTCGGCAGGATGCGTGCGTTCCAGGTGTAGCGTATCCCGTGCATTGAATAGACAACTTTTGAAGATCCCGCGCCGATGGATGGCGCGCGCCAGATGCACGATATTATTGACCGCGGCCACGAAGGCGGGTTTAAGCGCGGCATCATGCAAATTCAGGGAGGTATCGATATATACCCCATCGCGCTCCCAGCGCACTGCGAGACCGCCCACGACGGGATATTTCCCCAAGCGGCTTACCGCTGCCAGAAAAGCCTTTTCGGTCTCGCCCATGTCCTGCATGAAGTTCTTGTAATAGCGATCGAGCTGGACGTCATTGACATCGTTGAGAAGCTCTTGCCCGCCGGTTTCGCGCAGAAATGCCTTACGCGAACTGTAAACCACGGTATCGATTTCCCGCTCGGTGGCGTGGCTCCAGATGGGTACCAGCGATGTCGAAGGCGGTTCCGGCAATTCAACCATCACCAATCGAGCCAAGCGCGGCATGGCCTCGATAAAATGATCGCCGGCACGCAAACGTACTGAAGGGTCGGGGTCGAGCATGCCATCCAGAGTCCGCGCCAATTCCATCGGCAGCCCCAGCGAAGATGCCGGAATGGCGCGATGGCCGAAACGACAGGACTGTGCCGAGGCCAGAGCGTAAAGCGTTCCCGCTGCGCCCTGTTCATCGAAGCGTGGAGAAGAAAGGGCACCATTGAGTTGTTCCTCGCCGATGAAATACACATCGCCCAGGCGAGCATTGGTCTGCTGAAGATTATCCGACATCAGCTCCATGACACTGGCGGTCACAAACTGTTGATTGGCATCGAGTTGCGCAAACACCGAGGACCCCCAGTCGATAAGGGCAATGTCCTCATGCTCGGGGTCGAAGACCAGATTGGAAGGCTTGATATCGCCATGCACGATCGGACGCGGGTTCGCGCCGGTCTCTCGGCGTAACGCACTCAGGATATCCGCCAACTGCACGGCAATGCGCATCACCAGCCGCGCAGACAAGCGCCCCTCACGCAGGGAAAACTCTTCGAGATTCAACCCCGGTGCCCGCTGCATGACCAGAATCGACTGGCCTCGCACCCGCTGATAGGCCACCAGAGCCGGCACCCTTGGGTGCTTTACCTGCTCCAGCATGAAGGCTTCTTCTTCCAGGCGTTCCTGTAGATGAGCCGGCAAGGTAACCCGGGTGAACTTGAAAACGTATTCATCCCCGGTGGGAGTGGTGCCTGCGAAGACAAAACCGTAGGCACCCTTGCCGATCAGTTGGATGTCCCGATAGCCCAATTGAGCCAGCTGCGTTTGGCATAACGCGACCCAATCCTTGAGTTTGCGCGCGTCATGATGGCTTAGCAGATAAACCGACTGTTCTTCGGGAATATAAAACTGCTGCAAGGATGCCTGGGTCATTTTCCGTTACCGCAGCTGCAACAACATGGTTTCCGGCGCTTCAAGGTAGCCTTTCCAGGCATTACAGAACCGCGCGATGGTACCGCCATCGATCAGACGATGATCGCCTGCCCAGGTTGCGGTCATGATAGCGCGACGCTGTACCTCACCGTTTTCATCAAAACGCGGCAGCCATTGCGTCTTGCCGATAGCGACGATCGCCGATTCCGGGGCATTGATGATCGGTGACGCATAGGTGCCGCCCAATGCACCAATATTGGAAATACTGATAGTGCCGCCTTTCAAGTCATGTTGCTCCACGCGCCCTTCTCGTGCGGCACTGGTCAAGCGTGACACTTCACGGGCGATGTCCAACACGGACAACGTCTCGACCTGCTTGACGTTAGGCACTAGCAACCCCACCTTGCTGTCCACCGCCATGCCCACATTACAGGCACTGTAGTAATGGATTTCATCGGCGGACGCATTCAGGCGGGCATTGACAATCGGGTGTTCAGCCGCCGCCAATGCTATCGCTTTCATGAAGAACGGCATCAAGGTCAAGCGTTCACCCAATGCTTCCATCTTGGGTTTGAGACGTGCCCTGAGCGCCAGCAAATCGGTGATATCGAACTCTTCACCATACTGAAAATGCGGAATGGTGGTCGCTGATTCGACCATACGCTTGGCCATCACTGCGCGAATGCCCCGCAATGGCTCTACACGCACTTCCTCGGAGCTTGCCACAGGTGAGGTACTCGCAACGGAAACATCCCCTTGGCCGGACTCGCCCTGCTCCACGAAGTTCAGCACGTCTTCTTTCAATACCCGGCCATCCTTGCCCGAGCCGGGAATCACTTCTAGCTCCAGCTTGTATTCCCGCACCAGGCGGCGTACCGCCGGGCTTGCCGGCACTCGGCCATAGGCTCCTCGCGTGAGCTGAGAACTCTCTTGCGGTGTCGCAGACGATGGTGATGGCGTACGTTCAGGCATCGCGCCCGCCGCCGCAGGGCTTTTCTGCTCTTGTGGCTCGGTGGCGGCTGGCGCAGGAGTTGCCTGCGGCTCGTTACCCTGGGTGCTTTCCTCATCCGTCTGGTAGCCGAATAACGGGGCATGAACCTTGGCGATCTCACCCTTGGACACATAAAGCCTTGTAATGCGTCCGGCTTCCGGGGCGGTTATCTCAACCAGCGCTTTGTCGGTCATGACTTCGACCACGGGCTGGTCTTCTTCGATCACATCGCCTTCGGCGACATGCCACTCGACCACTTCACATTCCACAATACCTTCGCCGATATCGGGCAGCATGAAATCGCTCATTGTTTTTCTCCTGTGTGCGTCAAAATTCAACGCTTTGGCGAATCGCTTCAAAAATTTTCAAGTGGTCGGGCATGTACTCTTTTTCCAACGACAATGGAAAAGGCGTATCCAGCCCGGTCACACGAGCAATGGGCGATTCCAGGTACAGGAAACAACGTTCTTGTATCGTCGCCGCAATTTCACCGGCAAAGCCACCGGTAAGCGGTGCTTCATGGGTAATCAGCAAACGACCGGTCTTGAGCACGGACTCCACGACAGTTTCCGTATCCCAAGGCGAAATACTGCGCAAATCGATTACTTCACAGGAAAAACCCGCCTCTTCAGCCAAAGCGACCGCTTTGTCGATCACTTCCATTTGCGCACCCCAGCCCACCAGACTGATATCCGTCCCTTCCTTGAGGACCTCGGCTTCACCGATAGGCAGCTGATAATCCTCTTCCGGCACCTCACCCACTGAAGCGCGATACAGTCGCTTGGGCTCAAAGAAGATCACCGGATCGGCATCGCGAATCGCCGCGAGTAGAAGCCCTTTGGCCTGGTAAGGGTTGCGCGGCACGACGATCTTCACCCCCGGCGTATGGGCAAAATAAGCTTCGGGTGACTGGGAGTGGTAAAGACCACCGTGGATACCACCGCCATAAGGTGTCCGAATCGTCAGGCCGCCTACGTTGAACAGATCGCCCGAACGGTAGCGGAACTTGGCGGCTTCGTTGACGATCTGGTCAAACGCCGGAAAGATGTAATCGGCAAACTGAATTTCCGCCACGGGCACAGAACCCTGAGCGGCGAGGCCGTTGGCAAAGCCGATGATGCCCTGCTCCACCAATGGCGTATTGAAGCAGCGCGCCTTGCCGTACTTCCCCTGGAGGTTGCTGGTGGCCCGGAAAACGCCGCCGAATATGCCGACATCTTCACCGAAGCAGATGACTTTCTCGTCTTCGGCCATGGCAATATCCAAGGCACTATTGATCGCTTGCAAGAGGTTCATTGTCGGCATGTCATGAGTCTCCCTGGTCGATGGTGGAGACACTGACATCCGGGTCCAGGGATTGCGCTCCGCGGGGATAAGCATCGGGATACTTGCGAATGTGCGTCTTTAGCTGGTCGAACTGGCGCTGCAATGCCGGGGTGATTTCGGCATAAACATCACTCACCAGAGTATCCAAGGCAGGCGCCGGACGTTTTTGTGCGCGCTTCATTGTTTCAAGCACTTCCTGGCGCAGACTTTCCTGGAGCTCTTTCTCTTCTTCTTCACTCCACCACTGCTTGTTCAGCATCCAGTTCTTCATGCGCAATACAGGGTCTTTTTCACGCCACTCCTCTTCCTCTTTCTTCAGGCGATAGCCGGAGGGGTCGTCGGAAGAAGAATGCGCTGCAGAACGATAGGTCATGGCTTCAATAAGCACCGGCTTATTGTTTTCCACGGCAATGCGGCGGGCTTTTTGCGTGGCCTGGTACACAGCCAGGATATCGTTGCCGTCGACACGAATCACGTGCATGCGATAACCGAAGGCACGCGGCGCGATGCCATCGGCGGCAAACTGCTCTACCGCCGGCGTGGAGATGGCATAACCATTATTGCGGCAGAAGAAGATGACCGGCACTTCATGCACGGCAGCCATGTTGAGCGCGGCATGGAAATCACCTTCCGAAGCGGCGCCTTCCCCAAAGAAGGTCAAGGTGCATTGGCCGTCGCCTGCCAGTTTCTGCCCATAGGCATAGCCGGTAGCCTGGGGAATCTGGGTGGCAAGCGGTGAGGAGATAGTCATGTAATGGAGTTTGCGAGAGCCGTAATGCACCGGCATCTGGCGACCCTTGCCATAATCGAGTTCATTACCAAACAGCTGGTTCATGAATTCATCGAAGCTGAAGCCGCGATATACCAGAGCGCCTTGTTCACGGTATTGCGCCATGATCATGTCGGCATCATCAAGGGCGGCGGTCGCCCCGATCACTGCGGCTTCCTCGCCGGTACATTGCATATAGAAACTCAGTCGCCCTTGGCGTTGAGCGGCAAGCATGCGCTCATCAAGGATGCGAGTGGCTAACATGGAACGGTAAATGCGCCGCGCCTGGTCATGCTCCAGCTCAGGCGCCTTGGCGCCGGGATAAAGCTGCCCATCAGGGCCCAGCAGGCTGAACGTCGGAATGGAATACTCGTCACCGGTCAAAAATGCCGGCTCATGGGAATACTGTGTCGTCATGGTTGTTATCCTTTTGCCCCTTTTGAGGGCATTGTTGACTGTCATGTACTGTTATGCCAGAGGATTTCCCCAACATAGGTCAACGCAACAGACTAAACACTAACGCAGCAACATTATTTTTGTCATTCGACTTACGTCATGTACGCGTGGCGAACATGAATATCCTTAAAGCTTACAGCGCGCTGAAATAGGATATAAACGCATTCTAAAAAGGCAGCACGTCGCTGAAGCCGATACCAAGTACAACAACGAGCACCACAACGATAACGATGATAGTGGTAGTAGAAGGCATTTTTTCTTCCTTTCAGTAGTGATTGATGTTTTAGCTTAGTTGCCATCGTCCTTTTACGCACATGCGCGAAAAATGGCTGGATATGAAACGTCACCGGCCCCAACCCAGCAACATTATTTTTGTCATTCGACTTACGTCATATAGATAACTTGACATCCTCCCCCACCTTCAGCACTAGCGCGCTTGTAGAAGGGGATTCCCTGGTCGTTACCTCCCAGGTTCCTGCTTCGCTGTCCGTCGCCTCAATGCCTTGGCATTGCCGGTCTTACACAAACTCCACAGGCGTAACTTCCCGAGTGCCCCTCGGTAGTGCTTCAACTCTCAGCACCGGCTAACAGCGCGGTGCCGGCTTGTAGGATGTTGCGGGCGGCATTGACGTCGCGGTCGATGCCTTGGGTGCCGCAGTCCGGACAGTCCCAGATGCGAACATTGAGCGGCAAGGATTCGACTGCAAACCCGCAGCCATGGCAGCGCTTGCTGCTGGGGTACCCACGGTCGATCTGGACTAACTGGCGCCCCGCCCAGGCGGCCTTGTAGTCGAACTGGCGCACCAGCTCCCCCCAGCCCACATCGCTGATGGCTTTCGCCAGAGACCGGTTCTTGACCATGTTCTTCACCGCGAGGCTTTCAGCACAGATCACTTGGTTCTCGTTGACGATCTGCCGGGTGAGTTTATGAAGGTGGTCAAGCCGGGCATCGGCAATTTTCGCGTGGCGCTTGGCATGGATCGCGGGGAGTGATGAGGTCAGCAGATTATGCAAGAATTGAGGGGCCTGCATGGGTCTCCTTTGGCATCTTGTTGGTTTGGCGATTAACAACATGCCGACCCATGCAGGTCTTTTCAATTATATCGCTATGATTTAATTACTTATTTCGTGGGGATTCGTCAGCCTTCAATCGGCGTTGCACCTGTTCGAAGGTACTGTCCACGCTCAGGGCCAACAAGCCGATCAATAGCGCGCCTTGCACCACATAGGCGGTATTGCCGTTGACGATACCGGCAATAATGGGATCACCCAGATTACTCGCACCGACCGTTGCCCCCAGCGCCGCCGTCGCGATATTGATCGTCACGGAAGTACGAATACCCGCCATAATCACCGGTGCCGCCATGGGCAGCTCTACCTGACGCAAGATCTGCCCGCTGGTCATTCCCATCGCACGGGCGGCTTCCTTGATGCCGACATCCACTTCCTGCAAACCGGTCAGCGTATTGCGCACGATCGGCAATAACCCATAAAGCATCAAGGCGACAATAATCGGCAAGGTGCCAAAGCCTAGTACCGGCACCGCCAGCGCCAGCACGGCTACCGGAGGAAATGTCTGGCCCATCGAGGCTAACTGGGAAACCAGTGGCAGAAAGTCTCGACCCTTCTTTCGGGTTACAGCAATGCCCGAGGCCAAGCCAAGCGTGATGGTAACCAGGGCGGCAATGGCCACCACGAACAGATGACGCCCCAACAGCAGGCTGAAATCGACGCGGCTATAAATCACGCTGCGAACATCCGGCTCGAACAAACGGAAAAAACCTTCCAGCTGAGCCATACCCGTAACCGCAAGCCATAACAGCAATAGCCATACCAGAGGAATACCTATTTGCCATGGCGAGCGGGAGGCCTGGGTTGCGGCCCTAGTGTTCACGGTCATGACCTTGATCCGCCTTGGGCTCACGGATCAGCTTGCGCATCGAAAGCTCACCCACCGGCATATCATGGGGGTCTACCACCGTCAGGCGTTCGGTGTGATCACGCAACATCACGGATAACGCCTGGCGTAGCGACATGCTGCTGGGCACACGGGACTGGGCGGGCAAGGTAGGACTGAGCGGCAGCATATGATCCGCCACACGAGTCAGCCCTGCCTGCTTCAAGCCTCTTTCGACACCTCCCAACATGGATTCGACGAACTTATCTGCTGGGTGGTGCAATAACTCCAGCGGCGTTCCTTGTTGCACCACCCGTCCGGCACGCATGACGACCAGATGATTAGCCAGTTGCAGAGCTTCATCGATGTCATGAGTGACGAAAACGATGGTTTTATGCAAGCGAGATTGCAGTGCGCGAAGCTCTTCCTGGAGTTTTTCCCGGGTGATGGGGTCAAGCGCGCCGAATGGCTCATCCATCAGTAGAATATCGGGATCCGCCGCCAAGGCCCGGGCCACGCCGACCCGCTGCGCTTGTCCACCCGAGAGCTGATGTGGGAACTTGTGTGCAAATTCTCCCACGGGCAACCCCAACAAGTGCATGAGTTGCTCGACACGTGAATGTACTTTTGTACTCGGCCATTTCAACAAACGAGGCACCAGACCAATATTACGGGCTACCGTCCAGTGCGGAAACAAGCCGGTGCTTTGGATGACATAGCCGATCCGCCTGCGCAGCTGGACGGCATCGAAATCGCGGATTGGCTGCCCGTCCAGCAAAATTTCTCCTTCGCTGTGCTCAAGCAACCGGTTGATCATGCGCAATGTGGTGGACTTGCCGCAGCCCGAGGTGCCGACCAAGGCACAAAATTCACCTTTGGCGACCTTGAACGAAACATCATCCACGGCCATCTCATCGCCAAAGCGTTTGGTGACATGGGAAAGTTCAATCATTTCGCCCCTCCTGGGCGCAAGAAATCACTGACAGCACCCAGCAAGGCATCTGCCACAGAAGCCATCAATAAAATGGGTAATGCACCTAGCAGGACCATGTCCATTGCCGCCTGTCCCAGCCCTTGAAAAACAAAGGTACCAAAGCCACCGGCACCGATCAGTGCCGCAACAGTGGTAAGCCCGATGGCCTGTACGGTGGTGATACGCACCCCTTCAAGCATTACCGGCAAAGCCAACGGCAAGCGCACTTGCAAAAACACCTGCCGCGTATCCATGCCCATACCGTAAGCGGCATCGATCACCGCCGGGCTGACCTCCTCAAGGGCAATAAAAGTATTTCGTACCATGGGCAACAAGCTATAAGCCACCAACGCCACCAAGGCGGGTGCCCAGCCGATACCACTGATACCCAGCGAGGCCGCTAGCGGAAGATTGGCGGCAAGCCAGGCGAGAGGTGCAAGCAGCAGGCCGAACAACGCCAGACTGGGAATGGTTTGCAAGAAATTGAGGATGGCGAAGGCGGCTTTTTGGCTCCTTGGGTAGCGGCGCATGAGCAGGGCCAGCCCCATGCCTAGCATCAGACTGACGCCTACCGCCGTGCCTACCAGTTCAAGATGCTGGCGGAAGGCCTCGGAAAATTGCTCACTGCGGCTGTGGTATTCGCGCATCAATGCCAAGGGTTCAAGCCACAGACTCAGGCATAGCCACCATAACAGGCCGATGGGTAACAGCAGGCTCCAGCTCCATATGCGCGCCAACGCCAAGCGTGTGCGAAGCTCGACCAAAGCCAAGAGCAAGACGAAAAGCGTCACCCAGAAACCCGCGCCAATCCCCAGTCGCGCCTGGGGCAAGTCGCTATCCACTAACCGGGAAGTGGCAACCATCAAGGCAAAAGGCATTAAAGCCAGTAGCGCCATGACAATTACCAGCATTGCCTTATAGGCGTCACGGTATTCCTGACATTCAGCAATGCAACTGAAGCCAATCAGCGCCAGGATCAGCACCATCCCTAGCAAAGCACCCTGCCAACCCAAGGCACTAAACACAAGGTACCCCGTACCGGAAACGATTCGATTGGGCGCCACACTGGCGGTTTCCAGCCCGAAAAAAGCACCGAGTGCAATGGTGCTCAGTAGCAGTAGCACCCAGTTAGGCGAAAACCAGGAAAGCCGGCCCTTCTCGACCGGCATGGCGTCCTTCAATGACATTAGCGACTCACGTTATCGAGATACTCAGTCGCTACCTGGGCGGGAGGCAGGCCATTGACTGCCACGTCGGCATTCAATGACTGCAGGGTTTCAAGATCGAGCGTTACAAACACTGCTTCCAGGAGGGTTTCGATCTCGGGATAACGTTCCAACGTGCTTTCACGCACCACCGGCGCCGGCTGGTAAACCGGTTGTACGCCGAGAGAATCTTCCAGCACGACCAGATCCAACGCCTTGAGGCCACCGTCTGTGCCGTAGGTCATCGCAGCATTGACCCCACTGGTCTGCTGGGCCGCCGCACGCATGGTGGCCGCCGTGTTACCTCCGGAAAGAACCAAGAGTTGATCCGGCCCCAACTCGAAGCCATATGCCTGCTGGAATGCCGGCAGCGCCTGCTCCGACTCGACGAATTCGGCACTGGCGGCAAGCTTGAACTCACCATCCTCTTCAAGATAGGTCCCCAGGTCTTCGAGCGTTTGCAAGTCGTGTTCCCGCGCCAGCTCGCCACGCACGCTTATCGCCCAAGTGTTATTGGCATCGGCGGGTGTCAACCAGACCAGACCATTTTCAGTATCTTGCTCACGCACAGCCTCATAGGCCTGGTCAGCGTCATGCCAGATATCGCTGCCGGTCATGTCGAAGAAAAAAGCCCCGTTACCGGTGTACTCCGGGTAGATATCTATTTCTCCCGCCATCAGCGCGCCCCTTACCACGCTGGTTCCCCCTAGCTGCAGCCGATTTTGAGTGGGTATACCGCCTCGCTCCAGGGTCTGAAGAATCAATTCTCCCAACACGGCGCCTTCGGTATCGATCTTGGAAGATACCGACACGGGTTCCTCGGCATGAGCAAATGCAACACTCAACGCCGTGATTGCAAAGAGAGAGGTCAATGGCTTGGCGTAAAACAACATGGCAAGTCACCTTAGGCTGTGGGATGTCATTCGAGTATAAGAGCCGAATGCGTTGATGTCAGACTTCCTGTGGCAAGCATATCTATCAGCACTTGTATCAGTGCACTTGCGACAGGCGCTTGTATCAGGCGCTTGCGTCGGGCGCTTCCACCACCCAGGTGGTGCCTTCACGAGAATCCTTGAGCACGATACCTTGGGCGGCGAGCTCATCGCGTATTGCATCCGCCTTGGCAAAATCCTTGGCTTTCTTGGCCTCGGCGCGCGCGACGATCCTGGCTTCGATTTCTTTCTCGGGCAAAGAGAGTCCCGCCGGTTGTCCTTTGAGAAAGACTTCCGGGTCCTGTTGCAGCAACCCCAGTATTCCCCCCAAACGCTTGAGCTCGAAAGCCAGCATCGGGGCATTTTCCGGATCTTCCTTTTTTGCGCGGTTCAGTTCGCGGGCAAGGTCGAACATGACGGAAAGCGCTTCCGGGGTATTGAAGTCATCGTCCATGGAAGCACCGAATCGCTCGCAAAAGCGCGACGACAAGTCTTTGTCTTCGGCCTGGGGGGTTTCCAGCGCCACTCCTTCAAGAGCGTTATAGAAACGCTCCAGGGATTTGCGCGCATCCGACAGCGATTCCGGGGTATAGTTGATCGGGCTGCGATAGTGGCTGGCCACCAGTAAGTAGCGCACCACTTCCGGATCATGATGCGCCAGCACTTCGCGGATGGTGAAGAAATTACCCAGCGATTTGGACATTTTCTCGTGATTGATTCGCACGGCACCGGCATGCATCCAGGTATGCACGTAGGTCTTGCCTGTGGCGGCTTCACTTTGCGCGATCTCGTTTTCGTGATGCGGAAACGTAAGATCGGGCCCGCCTCCGTGGATATCGAACGTATCCCCTAAACAGCAGGTGGACATCGCCGAGCATTCAATATGCCAGCCGGGACGCCCGTCCCCCCAAGGCGACGACCAACTGGCTTCGCCAGGTTTGGCGGCTTTCCATAGCACGAAATCCAGCGGATCCTCCTTGTGGGTGTCAACTTCGACACGCGCTCCCGAGCGCATGGCATCCAAGTCGCGGTTATTCAGCTTGCCGTAACCTTCGAACTTGCGAACCCGATAATAGACATCGCCGTTATCCGCTGCGTAAGCAAACTCCTTGGCGATTAATGTTTCAACCATGGCGATGATGTCACCGATATAGCCGGTGGCTCGCGGCTCCATATCCGGCGGCAGCACGCTCAGGCGTGCTTCGTCTTCATGCATCGCCTCGATCATACGCTCGGTGAGCGCCGTGATACTTTCCTGGTTGTCGCTTGCCCGCTTGAGAATTTTGTCGTCAATATCAGTGATATTGCGCACATAGGTCACGTCGAAGCCACGCTGACGCAAGTAACGCGAGATGACATCGAACGCCACCATGACCCGGGCATGGCCCAGGTGACAGTAGTCGTAAACGGTCATGCCGCACACATACATGCGCACCTTGCCCGGTTCAATGGGTGTGAAGGGTTCCTTGCGTCGCGTCAACGTATTGTAAATTTGCATACTGCGTTACCCCTCTCAGCCCTTCTTCTTGATCTTGGCCCAGCTATCCTTGAGACCCACCGTCCGGTTGAACACTAACTTGCCATTGAGGCAGTCGTGGCGATCGGCGCAAAAATAGCCTACCCGCTCGAACTGGAAGCGTGATTCGGGCAACGCCTCGGCCAAGCTTGGCTCACCGATGGCCTGACAGACCGTCAGGGAGTCTGGATTGAGGTGCTCAAGAAAATCCGCGTCCTTGTCACGGTCCGGCTGTTCCACCATGAACAAATTGTCGTACAGCCGCACTTCCATGGGCACACCATGCTTGGCGCTGACCCAATGAATCACCCCTTTGACCTTGCGACCTTCAGGATTTTTACCCAAGGTGTCGAAATCCACCGAGCAACGCAATTCCTGTATCTCGCCGGCATCATCCTTGATCACTTCATCGCAGCGAATCACATAGCTGTTACGCAGACGGACTTCCTTTCCAGGCGCCAGGCGGAAGAATTTCTTGGGCGGTTCTTCCATGAAATCATCGGCGTCGATCCAGAGTTCCCGATTGAACGGCACCTGGCGTACCGCCATATCTTCTCGAGCGGGATGACCCGGTACTTCGTAGACGTCTTCATGGTCTTCCGCCACGTTGGTCAAGACCACTTTCAATGGTTTGAGCACGCACATGGCTCGCTGGGCGTTATCTTCAAGGTCCGAACGAATCGCATGGGTCAGCATGGCGATATCCACCAAGCCACCATCGGCACGGGTCACGCCGATCATGTCACAGAACTTGCGAATCGAGGCGGGGGTGTAGCCTCGGCGACGCATCCCCGAGATCGTCGGCAGGCGTGGGTCATCCCAGCCATCCACGATATTTTTATCCACCAGCAGCTTGAGCTTGCGCTTGGAGGTCAGGGTGTAATTCAGGTTGAGCCTGGCAAATTCGATCTGGCGTGGCCGAGCCGGTACCGGCAGGTTATCGAGAAACCATTCATACAATGGGCGATGGTCTTCAAATTCCAGCGTACACACCGAATGCGTGACGCCCTCCAGTGCATCGGATTGACCATGCGTGAAATCATAGGAGGGATAAATTTTCCAGGCATCCCCGGTTTGATGATGATGCGCATGACGTACACGATAAAGAATCGGGTCGCGCAAATTGATATTGGGCGCGGCCATATCGATCTTGGCGCGCAACACTTTCCCGCCTTCGGCAAATTCTCCGACGCGCATACGCTCAAGCAAGTCGAGGTTTTCCTCGGCACTGCGCTCACGATAAGGGCTCGGCTTACCCGGTTCGGTCAGGGTGCCGCGATATTCACGAATTTCATCGGGGGAAAGATCGTCCACGTAGGCCTTGCCTTCACGGATCAAGTGTTGCGCCCAGACGTATAGCTGATCGAAATAATCAGAGGCAAAGCGCACGTCCCCGGCCCATTCGAAGCCTAGCCATTTCACGTCTTCCTTGATCGCATCGATGTAGGCCTGCTCTTCCTTGGCCGGGTTGGTATCATCAAAACGCAGGTGACAGTCACCACCGAACTGCTCGGCCAAGCCGAAATTCAAGCAAATCGACTTGGCATGTCCGATATGCAAGAAGCCGTTGGGCTCCGGCGGAAAACGCGTGACGATCTTCGTGACCTTACCGGCCTCGATTTCTTCACGTATCTGGTTGCGAATGAAATTCGGCGCAGCAGTGGTATCGGTGGTCATGGTTATGTCAAAAACCTCATGGCTCGTAGTGAATGGCGTGCCAGTTGTCCGGCTGGACGATATGTCAGGAGTGTTCGACAATGGCGGACTTCGCGGTTCAAGGCAAAACCGCTATTATAACGTGACGCCCCTACACAGCGCCAAGGCGAATGCCTTTATTGAACAGGAATTTATCGATGATCGTACTACAGACCAATTATGGCGATATCACCATCGCACTCAATCATGAAAAAGCCCCCGTGACTGCCGCCAACTTTGAGCAATATGTTCGCGACGGCTTCTACGACAATACGCTGTTTCATCGTGTCATCGACGGCTTCATGGTTCAGGGCGGCGGGTTCGACAAGGACTTCAACCAGAAGCCGACACGCGACGCTATCGAAAGCGAAGCCGACAATGGCCTCAAGAACACCCAAGGCACACTTGCCATGGCACGCACCCAAGACCCTCACTCCGCCACCGCCCAGTTCTTTATCAACGTCAACGATAACAGCTTCCTGGATCATAGCGGCAAGAGCCTACAGGGCTGGGGCTATACGGTGTTCGGCAAAGTTGTCGACGGCATGGACGTGGTGGACGCGATCCGTTCGGTCAAGACGACTCGTCGTGGCATGCATGCGGATGTTCCCGCCGATGACGTCATCATCGAACGCGCTTATGTAAAAGAAGATGATGCCAACGGGGCCGGACAAGCCGAATAACCCCGGAGATCTTATGCGCACCCTTTTCATCTCCGACCTGCACCTTAACACTGATGCCCCTGAGATCACTCAGGGGTTCCTGCGTTATTTGCAACAGACCGCCTCCGGCGCGGAATCGTTATTCATCCTGGGAGATTTATTCGACGCCTGGATCGGCGATGACCTTCTTGACCAGGCCGGTCTGCCACTCGCCGATATAGCCCATGAAGTGATTCATGGCTTGCGTGAGCTGACTGATAACGGTACTCGAGTCTTCCTGATGCATGGCAATCGTGATTTCTTGCTAGGCGATCGTTTCATCCAAGCCTGTGGTGCCACCTTGCTTCAAGATTCGGCCTATATGGAACTGCAAGGCATTCCCTTGCTGCTGCTTCACGGGGACAGCTTATGCACCCGGGATGAAGCTTATATGGCTTTTCGTGAGCAGGCGCGCAATCCCGCCTGGCAGGCTCAGATACTGGCCTTGCCGCTGGACCAACGCCTGGAACTGGCCAAGAGCCTGCGCCTGCAATCCGGTGAAGCTAATGCCGATAAGACCGAAGCTATCATGGATGTCACCCACGAAGAGGTGGTCGATAGCATGGCTCATTACGGAGTGGCCAGCATGATCCACGGCCATACTCACCGCCCTCAAGTACATGCCTTGAGCGTGGATGGCGTACCGGCTAAGCGCTATGTACTGGGAGACTGGAGTCGTGAATACGGCTGGGATATTGTGATTGACGGTTTTGAAAACGCTCATCCTGAACCGCAATTGAGGCAGTTCCCGTTGCAGGAACCACCTCAATGAGTATCTTTACGGAAAACTGCCTATAAGAACGCACTACAGGCATCGACATTGAGGAACCTATCCCCGATGCCGATGCTTTTTTAGTTCAGCGCCGTTCGATGTCCGCCTCCCGACGTAAATCATCGAGCAAGCCCTGAATCACACCTTGGGCGCGTAGCTGCTCGGCCATTTGTGAGACGAAGGTTTCCACCTGTTCATCCACGTCACCGGTGCTTACGCTTTCCAGTGCGATCACCGCAACACCACTGGGCATCTCGACATGGGCATATCGAGATTCACCCTGCTCAGGACGCGCCATACGAAATGCCGCCTGAATCACCGCTTGAGGCACTTGGCTATCAGTTTGGCGACCGACATCTTCAACTTGCTGCCAATCGAGCGACAGGGACTCACCTTGGCGTAACGCCTTGATGTGGGCTTCGGCCTGTTCACGCAGAGCCTGTTGCTGTTTCTCAACGCTGACTGCCTCATGCACTTCCGAGCGAACATCCTCCAAGGGCAGCTGGGTGGCATCACGGTGTTCAGCTACACGCAACACCATACGCCGATCTTCATCCAGCTCGATGACCTCGCTGTTGTAGCCTTCTTCCAGCACGTCCTCACTGAACGCCTCTTCCATGACCCCGGGCTCAGACAACACGCCTTCCCCTTCATTACGCGCCAACCATTCGCTTTCGTGCAAGGTCAGCCCAAGGTCATCGGCAACGCTTGTCAGATCATCGGCGGCAAAACTTTCATCGATAAGCCGCTGAACCTTCTGGTTGAAATCATCGCGCACCTGGCCCAAGGCAAGCTCACGATGCAACGTCTCGCGCATGGTTTCAAACGCGGGCCGCTCAAGCTCGGTTACCTTGAGCAGGTGTAAGGCACCGTCCATCTCCACCACATCGGAGACTTCTCCCTCATCCAGCCCAAACGCGGCTTCATCGAAGGCATCACCGAAAAAGCCGCGGCTGATAATCCCAAGGTCACCCCCGTTTTCGGCAGTGGTCGTATCATCTGAGTGCCTGGCTGCCACATCACTGAACGACTCACCTTCCGCTAACTGCTCACGCGCTGTTTCAATCTTTTCAAGCGCTTGTTCACGATTGCGCTCGTCATTGAACGTTACCATGACATGCGAGACGCGACGGTCGGCGTCTGCCGTCTGTTCACGCCAGGCCCGACGCAACTGCTCCTCGCTGACCTCGATATCTTCTGCCATCGCTTCGCGATCAATCAGCACATACGCCAGGCGAACTTGTTCCGGGCGCTGAAAGAGTTCCGCATTATCTTGATAATACGCCTGAAGATCCGCCTCACTGACCGAGGGCGTTTCTTCGAGCTGCTCGGGCGTGAGTGTCACATAGCGGAAACTGCGCTGCTGACGCTGCAGCTCAGCAAGTCGCTCCTGCTCACTGGACAAGCTGAACTCACTGAATGCCAGCCCTTGCTGGAGTTGCTGGCGCTTGATGTCGACCCGTAATTCATCGCGAAACGATAGCGGTGTATAGCCAGCGCTCGCCAAACGATTGCGGAACAGCTCCTGGGAAAAGCGACCGCTTTGATCCTGAAATTCGGGCAGACTAACAATCAGCTGATCCAGCTGCTCGTCGGATACATGCAAGCCGCCTTCTTCAGCATATTGTCTGAGCAAACGTTCGGTAATCAGCTGATTCAACACCTGATTGCGCAGCTCGCGCTCTTGCTCCGGCGGCACCTGCCCCGAACGAAGGGCTCGCTGCACCTCCAATTCCACCTGCTGACGCATGATCGGCTGGCCGTTGACGCTGGCAACCTCTTCAGGGTCACTGCCAAACAAGCCAAACAGAGATTCCACGCCGAAAAGTGCCATGGCAGCCACCACGACACCGATAATGATCTTGGCGCCCCAGCTTCTGGAGCGGTCTCGAATACTTTGCAGCATACTAGCCTCGGACAAACACAGCCAAACGTGACAAACCTGACAACCTCAGGCCAATAAATAACATGGGCGCATCGCTAAAAGCGATGCGCCCATGAAAGTCATGACGACAGGTACGCAATTAGTTGACGGCGTCTTTCAACGCCTTGCCAGCCTTGAAGCTTGGCACCTTGGCCGCGCTGATTTCAATCGGTTGTCCGGTTTGCGGATTGCGGCCGGTACGTGCTGCCCGCTCCTTGATGGTGAAAGTACCAAAGCCTACCAGTGAAACACTGTCGCCTTTCTTGAGGCTATCGGTGACGGACTCCACCATGGCATCCAATGCGCGGGTTGCTGCTGCTTTGGGTATATCGGCAGATGCAGCAATGGCTTCAATCAGCTCGGACTTATTCACACTTCACCCCTTGACTGTTTCAAAAAATGGCTCTGAACGGCATGACAATCGGACGACGTGGCGATCACAGCATAGCTGCATTTTATAGCAATGCGGTGAAACGTCTGTCAAGAAAACATGCCGTGGAATGCCCGCCACACAAGGCTTTGGGCACTTATATCTCAATCATTCACACAAAGAACTTTAGCTAAAGATCTCTTGAAAAAAGCGCTAATGAGTGCTCGCAACTGCTTTAGAAGAAAACACTTCCTCGGTACCGGAAGTTCCATGGCTATCCATGTTTTTTTCAACTAACGCAACCGCCAGAACATCGTCGACCCATCGTACCGGACGAATATCCAATGCTTCCTTGATATTATCGGGTATTTCCTTGAGATCGCGACGATTTTCCTCTGGAATCAAGACCGTCTTTATACCACCGCGACGCGCCGCCAGCAATTTCTCCTTGAGCCCACCGATAGGTAATACCTCCCCTCTCAGATTGACTTCTCCGGTCATGGCCACGTCACAGCGCACCGGGCGGCCCGTATATGCCGAGACCATAGCCGTCACCATGGCCACGCCGGCACTCGGTCCATCCTTAGGCGTCGCACCTTCAGGTACGTGGATATGCAGGTCTTCATGCTCGAAGCGCTCTGGATCGATCCCATAGCTCAACGCTCTGGCACGCACCACCGTCTGGGCAGCACTGACCGACTCCTTCATCACATCGCCCAATGAACCGGTTTTGTTGAGACGTCCCTTTCCAGGCGTCACTACCGACTCGATATACAGAAGCTCACCTCCCACAGAGGTCCAGGCAAGTCCCGTCACGCGGCCTACCTGATCCTCCTGATCCGCCAAACCGTAGCTGTAGCGGCGAACACCGGCATAAGCTTCAATCTGTTCCGCACCCAGCACTTGAGGAGTCAGGTCACCCTTGTCACGCTCACGCTCGAGACGCTCACGTAGCACTTTACGGCAGACCTTGGCAATCTGACGCTCAAGTTCACGAACCCCGGCTTCACGGGAATAATATCGAATCAGTTCGAGCAGAGCGCTGTCTTCGAGACTTAATTCGTCTTTTTTCAGACCATTGGCTTCAAGCTGCTTGGGAAGCAGGTAACGCTTAGCAATCGCCAGCTTTTCATCCTCGGTATAGCCCGGCAGCCGAATGACCTCCATGCGATCCAGCAGCGGTCCCGGTATATTCATCGAATTGGCGGTGCAGATGAACAGGGTTTCCGAGAGATCGTAATCAAGTTCGAGATAGTGATCACTGAAACTATCGTTCTGCTCCGGGTCGAGTACTTCAAGCAATGCCGAAGCAGGGTCGCCACGGTGATCCATGCCCAGCTTATCCACTTCATCCAACAAGAAGAGCGGATTTTTCACGCCGGCACGCGTCATGCGCTGCATCAGCTTACCCGGCAGTGAGCCGATGTAAGTGCGCCGATGCCCGCGAATCTCCGATTCATCGCGAACACCGCCCAACGCCAGGCGAACATACTTGCGGTTGGTCGCACGAGCGATGGACTGCCCCAGGGAAGTCTTGCCTACCCCGGGCGGACCCACCAGGCACAACACAGGCCCCTTGAGCTTACGTACACGCTTTTGCACCGCCAAGTATTCAAGAATGCGGGCCTTGACCTCATCCAGGCCATAATGGTCTTCATCCAGTACCTTTTGCGCCTTGATCAGGTCATGCTTGACGCGAGTGCGCTTTTTCCAAGGCACGGATACCAGCCAATCCAGATAGGTACGCACCACCGTCGCCTCGGCAGAGTTAGTCGCCATCATCTTGAGCTTGTTGAGCTCCTGAGTGGCCTTTTCTGCGGCGTCTTTGGGCATCCCCGCTTCCTGGATGGCCTGTTCGTACTTTTCAGCCTCATTGGGCACATTTTCCAGCTCACCCATTTCTTTCTGGATGGCTTTCATCTGCTCATTGAGATAGTACTCCCGCTGAGTCTTTTCCATCTGCTCTTTCACGCGCGAGCGGATGCGTTTCTCGACTTGAAGCAGGTCGATTTCCGACTCAATAAGCGCCATCAAGTGTTCGATACGATCACGTACCCGATCCATCTCGAGCAATTCCTGCTTATCGCCGATCTTGAGCGACAAGTGGGCACAGATGGTATCCACCAGGCGGCTTGGGTCTTCGATGCCGGCCAATGAATTCAACACTTCATTAGGTACTTTCTTGGATAGTTTGACGTATTGCTCGAATTGGTTGAGCAATACGCGCACCAAGGCTTCCTGCTCACGGCTGGTCAGCGGATGACTGTCACGCGCCACCAGGTGAGCCTGGGTGTATCCTTCGGCATTTTCTTCGATATCCAGCACATCGGCACGGAAACTGCCTTCAATTAGCACCTTGACAGTGCCATCAGGTAGTTTCAGCAACTGCATGATGTCGGCAACGGTTCCTATGGCGTACAGGTCCGCGTTATCCGGTTCATCTTGCGCTGCTTCTCGTTGAGCGACGAGCAGGACACGCTTGTCAGCTGCCATGGCAGCTTCCAGGGCCTGGATCGATTTTTCACGACCGACAAAAAGCGGTATGACCATTTGCGGGTATACGACCACATCCCGCAACGGCAAAAGGGGCAGACATTGTGTCTGTTCGGCGTTCTGCTGCATCGCAGACGTTCCTCAACAAATCGGATGGGTACTTGAAAATGCTAGCTAACAGCAAGGGGTCGCCTAGGCGACCCCTTGATATGGCACAAGCGGTTAAAGCTAGGCCGAACTGAGTACACCAGCTTCAGCCATCAGTGCCGTCAACCCGCTCTTCTTCCTGCTGCGCGTACACCAGCAGCGGCTCACTTTCCCCTGCAATGACCGAGGCATCAATAACCACCTTGCTGACACCTTCCAGAGAAGGAATTTCATACATGGTGTCCAGCAATACCGATTCGAGGATCGAGCGCAACCCACGAGCTCCCGTCTTGCGCTCCATCGCCTTGATGGCTACGGCACGCAAGGCATCTTCACGAAACTCAAGGGTGACATCTTCCATCTCGAACAACTTGGCATACTGCTTGACCAGGGAGTTCTTGGGCTCGGTCAGAATTTGCACCAAGGCGTCTTCACTTAACTCCGTCAAGGTCGCAATCACCGGCAAGCGTCCGACAAACTCAGGAATCAGGCCAAACTTGACCAAATCGTCCGGCTCGACATCGGCCAACAGCTCTCCCACACCCCGCGATGATTCCTTGCTTTTCACGCTGGCATTGAAACCGATCCCGCCTTTCTCAGCGCGGTCCCGAATTACTTTTTCCAGCCCGGCAAAGGCACCGCCGACAATGAACAAAATTTTGCCGGTATGAACCTGGACAAATTCCTGCTGCGGGTGCTTTCGGCCACCTTGTGGCGGAACGGAGGCGGTCGTGCCTTCGATAAGCTTGAGAAGCGCTTGCTGCACCCCTTCCCCGGATACGTCACGAGTAATGGAGGGGTTATCTGACTTACGTGAAATCTTGTCGATTTCATCGATATAGACGATACCGCGCTCAGCCTTTTCGACGTCGTAGTCGCACTTCTGCAACAGCTTCTGAATGATATTTTCGACGTCTTCGCCGACATACCCGGCTTCCGTCAGGGTAGTGGCATCGGCAATGGTAAACGGCACATTCAGCAAACGTGCCATTGTTTCCGCCAATAACGTCTTGCCGCTACCCGTGGGGCCGATCAAGAGAATATTGGACTTACCAAGCTCGACATCACTCTCTTTGACACCGCTGCGCAGTCGTTTGTAGTGATTGTAGACCGCCACGGACAGCACCATCTTGGCGCGGTCCTGGCCGATCACGTAATCGTCCAGCGTATGACGTATCTCGCGAGGTGTAGGCAGACGCTCTTCATCGCTCTCGGCATCGGCTTCGAGAACTTCCTCGCGAATGATGTCATTACACAAGTCGACACACTCATCGCAGATATACACGGACGGGCCTGCAATTAGCTTGCGTACTTCGTTCTGGTTCTTGCCGCAGAACGAGCAATACAGCAGCTTGCCGCCTTCGTCCTTGCCTTTGCCGTCGGCCATTCGCGTACCTCTGTCACTGCGGTGGCTTGTGCCACCGAAAAAGCTGGTTGGAAAAGCGGAGTTTCCTCACGCTATCAGGATGTGGGTCGCTTATCCAGTACCGCATCTATCAAACCATATTCTCTGGCTTGTTCCGCGCTCATGAAATTGTCGCGATCCGTGTCACGTGACACAGTCTCGATGTCCTGGCCGGTATGGTGAGCCAGGATCTGGTTCAGGCGATCACGAATGCCCAGAATTTCGCGGGTATGAATTTCGATATCCGATGCCTGACCTTGATAACCGCCCAAGGGCTGATGAATCATCATGCGTGAATTCGACAGACAGAAGCGCTTCTCTGGGGCACCACCCGCCAGTAATAATGCACCCATACTGGCCGCCTGACCGATACAAACCGTGGAAACGTCGGGCTTGATGAACTGCATGGTATCGTAAATGGCCATACCTGCAGTCACGCCCCCACCCGGCGAGTTAATATACAAGTGAATGTCTTTATCCGGGTTTTCCGATTCCAGGAAAAGCAGCTGTGCCACGATCAGGTTAGCCATGTAGTCTTCTACCGGCCCAACAAGAAAGATCACCCGCTCTTTGAGCAGACGTGAATAAATATCGTAGGCTCTTTCACCTCGGGCGCTTTGCTCGACCACCATGGGCACTAGGCCACCGGCATTTTGAATATCAAACTCACTCATTAAGTGATTCCTTGCGTCCGATAAGGGGAAGGCGCACCCACGAGGTTTTAACCTTCTGAGTGCGGCCGTCTCGTTGCAGCTGGATCAGGCGCTGGCTTGCTCGTCGTCCTCAACAGCTTCCTCGTCCTGCTCGGCTTGCTGCTGTGCCGCCGCCAAGGCCTGCTGATAAGACATTTCAACATCCTTGAGGCTGGCTTGCTCAAGCAGTTTATCAACGGCTTTTTCTTCAAGAATAGCGGATTTGACCTGCGTTTTTAGCTGGTCGTTATTCATGTAGTAACTGACCACTTGCTCGGGATCCTGATACTGCTCGGCGAGCTCCTCGACCTTGGCCTTGATGGCCTCATCGCCAGCATCGAGTTCGTTGAGCTTGATCACTTCGGCCAGCAACAAACCTACTTGAACGCGCCCTTTAGCCTGCTCTTCAAAAAGCTCATTCGGCAGTTGAGAAACGTCGAACTCTTCACCCAGACCAAACTGCTGGGCAGCCTGGCGCTTCATGCCGTCGACTTCTTGCTGTACCAGCGAGCTCGGAACCGGAATTTCGTTGGCTTTCTTCAGTGCCTCAAGCACTTGCTGCTTGACTCGGTTATCCACCGCCTGAGTGGCCTCACGGGTCATGTTCTTCTTGATTTCAGAGCGGAATTTTTCTTTATCACCATCATCCACGCCAAAACGCTGAATGAATTCTTGATCAATTTCCGGCAAGGCTTGCGTGCTGACCTTATGCACCTTGACCTTGAAGGTGGCTTCTTTACCTGCCAGTTGCTCTGCCTGATAATCTTCAGGGAAAGTCACGGTGATCTCTTTGTCATCACCCGGCTTGGCGCCGATCAACTGCTCTTCAAAGCCAGGGATGAAATTGCCCGACCCCAGCACCAGATCATGATTCTCGGCGCTACCGCCTTCGAACGGCTCATCGCCAATGAAGCCCTGGAAATCGATGGTAACCTGATCACCTTCTTGGGCGGCCTGATCCACCTCTTCCCAAGAAGCATTCTGCTTGCGCAGCGTTTCAATCATTTCATCGACATCCGCCTCGGTTACTTCCACTACCGGGCGCTCAACCTCGACACCTTCGATCGAGGCCAGTTCCACGACGGGATAGATCTCCATCGTAGCCACGAACTCAAGATCTTTGCCCGCTTCGTTAACATTTGCTTCGATTTGCGGATAGCCAGCGGGGTTCAATCCTTCGTCGGTAATGGCACGCACATAACGCTCACGCATCACTTCGCCCACGACTTCATTGCGCACGTCATGACCGTAACGCTGACGAACCACCGCCATCGGCACCCTACCTTGGCGGAAACCATTCAAGCGAACGTTTTTCGCAGTGTCTTTCAAGCGGGTGTTGACGGCTTCATCGATTTCAGCTGCCGGAACCTGGACAGTGATACGGCGTTCAATCTGGGAGGTCGTCTCGACGGAAACTTGCATGAATTGTCCTCTACCGGCTGGCGTTATGTTAATTGCATTGAATAAGCTCAAGAGAGCAATTTTAAGAAGCTTGACGCATGCTGGCAAGCGCCATACTCGCAAGATGGGGGCAATATGCGTTATTTCAAGGGAAGATCAACACCAATTACTCAGACTATTACTCCGCGCGATCAGGATATAGAAATCATGAAGGCGATGCACAGGCCATGCGTGAAATGACGCAAAGATACGATGCATTATACAGGAGACAAATTAGCGGAGATGAAGAACAAGAAGGGAGATGGCATAAATATTGAGCGTTCAAGGTAAATGGGGTGGATGATGGGGTTCGAACCCACGACCACCGGAGTCACAATCCGGGGCTCTACCGCTGAGCTACACCCACCATTACCTGAAGCTTTGTCGAGCATCTGTAAAAATCCTGCTTGCAACATGGGGTGGATGATGGGGTTCGAACCCACGACCACCGGAGTCACAATCCGGGGCTCTACCGCTGAGCTACACCCACCATTGCAATGATTTTCACGTCTATAGCGATCTTTCTTTAATTCATCTATCAAGCGAGGTAATCGCTTAAAAGATTTATTCAGTTGCTGAGCTGCGGCTTGAAACCGGTGAGCTACCAATGAACAATCATTGATGGCGCGCCCAGCAGGAATCGAACCTGCAACCTACGGCTTAGAAGGCCGTTGCTCTATCCGGTTGAGCTATGGGCGCACTTGATGGTGATGAGCACCTGACCACAACCGAAACTTTCAGAAAACGCTTATCTATCGAATTTTCCGTCAGTAGTGGTCGGGATGGAGGGATTCGAACCCCCGACATCCTGCTCCCAAAGCAGGCGCGCTACCAGGCTGCGCTACATCCCGACATCTTCTTGCCTGAGCTCGTTACTCTTCTTGGCTCAGGCGAGGCATATATTACGGATTTCTCTTCTAGAGTCAAGCACCAAAACCGTAGCTATTTTTTGGATGCTTTGAGTTAAGGCCGTTGCATGCGAAAATTGCCCGCAGCATTCGGCTTCAAGACACCATGACCTGTCACGGGGAAAAGACTCAATGACCGCCCAGCTTATCGATGGCAAAGCCATTGCCGCCCAAGTCCGCCAACAGGTTGCAGAGAAAATACGCTCGCGCCGTATGGCAGGTGCCAGAACTCCTGGTTTGGCAGTGGTGCTTGTCGGCGGCGACCCAGCCTCCCAGGTATACGTCAACACCAAGCATCGCGCCTGCGAACAAGCCGGCATTCATTCCTTTCAGCACGCCCTGCCCGAGACGACGACTCAACACGAGCTTGAGGCGCTGATTGACCAACTCAATGCCGACCCCGCCGTAGACGGCATTCTGGTACAGCTACCCCTGCCGCAACATCTCGAGGCAAGCTCGATTCTCGAGCGCATATTGCCCCACAAGGATGTCGATGGGTTCCATCCATACAACTTGGGCCGCCTGGCTCAACGGATGCCCGTCTTGCGCCCCTGCACCCCCAAGGGCATCATGACCCTCCTTGAAAAAAGCGATATTGCCGTGCGCGGCCTGGATGCCACGGTAGTCGGCGCCTCGAATATTGTCGGCCGCCCCATGGCACTGGAGTTAATGCTAGCCGGCTGCACCACGACTGTATGTCATCGTTTCACGCGCAACCTCGAAGCTCATGTCGCTCGCGCAGACCTGGTGGTGGTTGCCGTAGGCAAGCCCGGAATTGTCAAAGGCGAATGGATCAAGCCGGGGGCTATCGTCATCGATGTGGGCATCAATCGCTGCGAAGACGGCTCACTCAAAGGGGACCTGGATTTCGAACAGGCCTCCCGGCGCGCTGGATTCATTACGCCGGTACCCGGCGGCGTAGGCCCCATGACGGTGGCGACACTGCTGGAAAATACCTTATACGCGGCAAAAGACCACGATACCATGCAACAAGGCTAAGCTGTGATTTTGCGGCCTGCGAAGGGGCCGCCCACACTGACGGAGAATTCCGATGACCGATAAACAGATGAATGTGGAAAGCTTCAACCTGGACCACACCAAGGTCAAGGCGCCCTATGTGCGCCTTGCCGGCGTCAAAGCCGGCCAGCATGGTGACGAGATTTACAAATACGACATGCGCATTTGTCAGCCCAACAAGGCCCACATGGACATGCCCGCCCTGCATTCCCTGGAGCATTTGCTTGCCGAGCTGTCTCGCAACCATACCGATAAGGTGGTGGATATCAGCCCGATGGGCTGCCAGACCGGTTTCTACGTCTCTTTGATCAACCACGACGACTACGATGACGCTCTCAATCTGCTGGAAAAGACATTGAACGATGTCCTTGAGGCGGAAGAGGTTCCGGCATGCAACGAAATGCAGTGTGGCTGGGCCGCAAGCCACAGCCTGGAAGGCGCCAAAGAGATTGCTCGCGGGTTTCTCGCCGGGCGTAATGAATGGAAAAACGTTTTTGCCTGAGGGCAACTACCTTACGAGGGAGAGAAAGGTGAAACGTATTGGCATCATTGGCGCCATGGCGCAGGAAGTCGAACAACTCGCCCGTCAGCTGGAAAATTCGCAGAGCTATGAACATGCCGGCCTAATCTTTCATGTCGGCACACGCCATGGCCTGGAGGTGGTGATACTGCAATCGGGTATCGGTAAAGTCAACGCCGCGGTCGCCACTGCGCTTCTTCTGGAACGCCATAGCCCTGATGCCATCATCAATACCGGCTCAGCCGGGGGGTTCGCCACCGACCTTGAGATTGGTGACATCATCATCTCGAGTGAAGTACGCCACCATGATGTGGATGCCGTGGTCTTCGGCTATGAAATCGGTCAGGTGCCCGGTATGCCTGCCGCTTATCCGGCGGATTCAGACTTGATAAACGTGGCCAGAAGCGCCATCGATATCCTGGGCGAAGTACAGGTGCGCGAGGGTTTGATTGCTACCGGCGACGCTTTCATGGCTGACCCGGCTCGAGTCGAGGCCACACGCGCCCAGTTCCCCGATATGCTCGCCGTTGAAATGGAAGCTGCCGCCATCGCGCAAACCTGCTTTCTGTTCGGCTGCCCTTTCGTAGTGATTCGAGCACTTTCCGATATTCCGGGAGACGGCGATAACCACCTTTCTTTCGAGCAGTTCCTGAGCGTTGCTGCCGATCATTCCTCTCGCATGGTGGATGTGATGTTGCAGCGCCTGGCATCCTGAGACCTTCTCTGCATAACCGACGGTTCTTCTGGCACCGGTTTTTCAGATAGCATCTAGAAATAGTATCCAGAAAAAGGGATGAGACATGATCTCATCCCTTTTTGACGGGTTACACATGCCTTTGTTTTGTTACGCCTTCAATTTCCAAGGCAATGCCTGGCCCGCCTGCAACGGCACGATGCGTTGACCTTCGGCATACATATAGCTCTCAGGCAACGTCCAGCTTTCCCGCCTCAACACCACTTGCTGAGTATTGCGTGGCAAGCCATAAAAATCCGGGCCGTGATGACTGGCGAACCCTTCGAGTTTATCCAGCGCATCAGCCTGTTCAAATGCCATGGCATACAACTCGAGCGCTGCAGGTGCCGTATAGGCCCCCGCACAGCCACAGCTCGCCTCCTTGTCACCCTGCGCATGAGGTGCACTGTCGGTTCCCAGAAAAAACTTGCTGCTTCCCGATGCAATGGCTGCCAACAGTGCCTGCCGATGCTGCTCACGCTTGAGAATGGGTAGACAGTAATAATGCGGACGAATCCCGCCTACCAGCATGTGATTGCGGTTGAATAACAGGTGATGCGCCGTGATAGTGGCAGCGACATTGGCGGGAGCCTCGCTCACAAATTCAGCCGCCTGACGGGTAGTGATATGTTCGAAGACCACCTTGAGCGTGGGGTGACGCTCCATCAACGGCTTCATGACCCGCTCGATGAAGACAGCTTCTCGATCAAAGATATCAATATCGGCATCCGTCACCTCACCATGCACCAACAGCGGTAAGCCCAGGCGCGCCATGGTGGCAATCGCCGCATCGCAATGGCGCAGGTCCGTCACTCCCGACGCTGAATTGGTGGTGGCTCCTGCCGGATACAGCTTGACTGCATGCACGTGGGGACTCGCCACCGCTCGCTCGATCTCTTCTGGGGTGGTGGTATCGGTGAGGTAAAGCGTCATCAAGGGTTCAAATTCGGCACCTGCGGGCAATGCCTCTAAGATCCGCTGGCGATACGCCATTGCCTGGTCGGTGGTGGTGACCGGAGGTTTGAGATTGGGCATGATAATGGCTCGCCCCATCTGAGCAGCCGTGTGCCCCACTACCGAAGCCAAGGCCGCGTCATCTCGAAGGTGTAAATGCCAATCGTCCGGGCGCGTCAAAGTAATCGAGTCCACATGAGATCCTGTGCTGAAGGTAAATAAGTCCGCCAGTATAACCAATCTCCCGGCAGGATAAATCAAGTGAGCGCAGCCGCCGACAAGGGAGTGTCAATTGACGTATCATGCCGCTGCAAATGTCATCACAGGAAAATGAGAACTATGCCCAAGGTGCGCCGCTTTGCCGACCTGGCCGCAATTATCGAAGGGTTGATCTGGCTTTGTCTTGCCTGGTCGATAAGCTTTTCCGTTACCCGGGGCAGTCCCGAGCTTTCACTTGCCGCCATGTCGATAGTGGGCGCGCTTATTCTGGTCAGCTGGGCACATCGCCCATTACGTTTATTGCTGCGCCGTTACCATGTGCGCAAGCGACGCACGGATATGTGGATGCATATCCTCGCCCTTCCCTTACTTTTAACCTTGTTTTTACATGTGTTGCTCGAAGTGTTACTAGGGAACACCTGGGTGCCGCCGAAAATATTGCTGTTCAATATATTAGCCACCGCAGGCTGGCTGGTATTTGTGGTGACATTGTTTATCAAGTTCATTATCAATGAATTGAAGCCAACCAGTAGGTAACGACAATCATGCTTGCCGCTTTACCTCTTCCCCTGTCTACACCTAGCCGCAACCTGGTCAGGCTTACCATTGTACGCGGTATTACCTGGACCGGCTTTCTCGTTGCCATCATTGTGGGCGTCGAATTACTGGCATTTGATTTACACGTAACCGCAGTGGTAAGCGTGGTTATCGCCATGGGGCTTCTCAATATGCTCACCTGGTGGCGCCTCGGCCGACCCAAGGCAGTCACGCACGCGGAATACCTGGCTCACTTGCTAGCTGACATCATCGGCCTATCCTTGGTTTTTTACTTTACCGGCGGCTCCACCAATCCGTTCATCACTTATTACCTGGTTCCTATCACTATTGCGGCGGCTACGCTCCCCTGGCGCCACGCCTGGATCATCGCGGCCACGGCAATGGCCGCCTATACGTTTCTCATGTTCCACTACCAACCAATTCCGCAACTGGCCCATATCCATACCGAGACACGCTTGAGTCTGCATATACTCGGCATGTGGATCAATTTCGGCCTTTCAGCAGGGCTGGTGACCTTTTTTATCTACAAGATGGCACATGCCTTGCGCAACCGCGACCAGGCGCTCTCACGGACTCGTGAAGCCGCCTTGCGTAACGAGCAGGTGCTTGCCGTCGCCACGCAGGCCGCAGGCACCGCTCACGAACTAGGCACACCGCTTTCCACCATGGCGGTCCTGCTCAATGAAATGCAGCATGAGGCCGAGAAAAACTCTGTGCTGGACCAGGATATTTCGTTGCTGCGCCAGCAAGTGGATATTTGTAAATCGCGCTTGCAACACTTGGTCGCCCAAGCCGATCGTCGCACGATGGCGGAACCGGAAGTGCTGGATGCGGAATATTGGCTGGCAGCCGTGGTTCAACGCTGGCTGGTGTTGCGCCCCGATGTCAGTCATCGTTTTGAAATAGCCGAGCATCGAGGACGCCCTTGGGTGGCAGTCGACACGACCCTAGACCAGGCATTAACCAATTTGCTCAACAATGCCGCCGATGCCAACCCAGACAGTATCTTCATTCGCCTGGACTGGAATGAGAGTAAAGTGGTCATTGATATTCGGGACCACGGGCCAGGTGTGGCCATGTCTATAGCTGATCAGCTCGGAGAAACCTTCATTTCCACGAAAAGCAAAGGCATGGGCATCGGGCTATTCCTTACCCATGCCACTATCAATCGCCTTGGGGGCGGGGTCAGCTTATATAACCACCCCGAGGGCGGCACCTTGACGGAAGTCACGCTTCCACGCCTAACCCGGAACTGAACGTATTCAAGTGCCATCATTGACGAGGATGCTATGCACACCCCAGAACCACGCCTGTTAATCATCGATGACGATGAAATGTTCTGCCATGTTCTTAGCCGTGCATTGACCCGTCGTGGCTACCAAGTCTTGATCGCCAACGATGCGGAACAGGCACTTGCCTTGGCAAGCCAACACAACCCGGTAATGGCCACCTTGGACCTCAAGCTGGAACATAGCTCCGGCTTGAAATTATTGCCGGAATTACTCGAAGTGGTACCCCACTGTCGGATTGTCGTACTCACCGGTTATTCCAGCATTGCCACCGCCGTGGAAGCCATCAAGCTCGGCGCTGTGAATTACCTGTGCAAACCGGCTGATGCCGAGGATGTGTTGGCTGCTTTCGAGCGTGAAAGCGGGGACCCCAACGCCGAAGTAGCGGAAAATCCGCCATCGATCAATCGCATCACTTGGGAACATATCCAGAAAGTGTTGCAGGAACACGATGGCAACATTTCCGCTACTGCACGTGCGCTAGGAATGCACCGGCGCACACTGCAACGTAAATTACAGAAGCGCCCTGTGCGAAGATAGCCGGATTACTGGGCGGTCCACCCCAAGTCGATGTTCCAGCTGGAGCCGGTGACTGCTCCAGCGGCATCCGACGCCAGGAAAGCCACCATTCCCGCCACTTCAGAGGGTTCGATCAAGCGCTTGACCGCTGCATTCTTGAGCATGATTTTTTCGATGACCTCCTGCTCCTCCATGCCATTGAGCTTTGCCTGATCGGCGATCTGGTTATCCACCAGCGGTGTCTTGACGTACGCCGGACAGATGGCATTGGCGGTAATGCCCTGCTCTCCGCCTTCCAGAGCGGCAGTCTTGGTCAAACCGATAATACCGTGCTTGGCGCTAATGTAAGCGGCTTTGCCCGGCGATGCGACTTGCGCATGTACCGAGGCAATATTGATGACCCGGCCCCAACCGCATTCACGCATATTGGGCCATACCGCCTGAGTCAGCAGGAAAGGAGCGGTCAGCATCAAGTCAATGATTTGCCGCCACTTATCTTCCGGAAATTCTTCGATGGATGAGACGTGTTGGATACCGGCATTGTTGACCAGAATATCCACTCCACCAAAGCGCTTATTGGCCTCAGCGACAGCGGCACGACAGGCCTCGGGGTCGGTCAGATCGGCTTGGAAAAAAGCAGCGCCGGCAGCTTGCGCCACCGCCTCTCCCGCCGGGTTAAAATCAACCGCGAGCACCTGATAGCCCAGCTCACAGAAATGCTTGACGACTGCTTCTCCGATACCGCTGGTGGTACCGGTAACCAGCGCTACTCGTGGTATGGCCGAGGTGGTTGTATTTGTCATGCGATTTTCCCTTTATCAGACTGAGTGATCAGCAATCATTTGTGATTCGCCTTGTGACTTACCTTGGCACCATTCAGCTATTTCGCAAAGGTACCCGTAAAGAAATTCCGGTAACACTGGCATCACGCAGGCGGCTCCATTAAACGACTCATCATTGACTGAGCCAGCCGTGCAGCTTCTTCCATGGTTTCCAGAGCCCCAAGGTCCTCAAGAATACAACGTTTCCACAGGCAATGATGAGCTCCCAGCGTTTCTTGGTGCAATCGATACGTTCCCGAAGGCAGCGTAATACTCAGATTTTTTTCATACAGCGTTGCTTGCCCATCGACAGGCAACGCAACCAGCCACAACGCTGTCGGCGTAATCAAGGCACCCACCAGCAACCCTTGGTCCAACTGTTGAAAACACAGGGCATCCACACCCAGTCGCGGATTAAAACAGGCTGCCTGCTTGAGCGCCTTGAAATGTTTATCCCGGTACTCGGTAGCCAGCTTCGCCAGGCGACGATAATCATCCTGCGTCAACACTTATCTTGCTCTCCTATCTGTTTCATTCAACTTGATATAGCTTTTTCATGGCCAAGGTAGCTTCTGGCTATTAGCCAAGAGCATGATGCTCCGGCAAAATGGCATCATAAGGTAAATGTGTTTAGCCCTTAGCCCTTTATTCACTGACTTTTGCGAGAAGATGCCATGTTTGTAGTGATTTTTGGGCGTATGTCCTGCCCTTTCTGTGTACGTGCCAAACAATTAGCCGAACGACTGGAACGTGAGGAAACTATCCAAGGCTACCGGTATGTGGATATGCCGACAGAGGGTGTCACCAAAGCAGATATTGAAAAAACCGCTGGCAAGCCGATTCACACTGTTCCCCAGATTTTCGTCGACCAAACTCATATTGGTGGTTTCACCGAATTCGCTCAGTACGTGCGCGAACAAGGACTGTTGCCTTCTGCCTGACTTTCTGACGTTTTCCTGCGTTGAACGCAGTTGTCTTTTCCTTGCCTATACTGACCTCGTCTTATCAAGGCTTGTGACAACCAGAGCAAATGCGCGTGTCTGGAGACGAGGAAAACGCTATGCAACGCGACGAGTTCGTCCAGCAACTTTGGCTGGATTACGTTCATGCCCACCCGGACATCAGCTCGTTGAGCTTATTTTCACTGCCGGTGCCCGCTGAATACTTCACCTTGCTCACACTGAATCATGGTCTTTTTTCCAGCGGTGCCTTGCTCACCAATTTAGCTCACTTGGGCTACCGGCCTGTCAGCAAATATGCCATGGCTGACCGCGGCTTGTTAGTCCACCTGCTTTCACCCCCGGACTCGGGAAGTTGGTTGGTTCTTGCCGAATTACAAATTGGCACTTTATCCCGAAAGCCTCGACAGCAACTGGAAAACTTGGTCAGCCAGGCTCACCCGGAAGATTGTAGGGGGCAGAATTTACTATCGCGTGGGCGCCCATGGCCAATGCCCAGCTGGGAAACGTATCAATCGCTTTATCAAGCTCACCCTCTGGCCGGCTGGCTTGCCGTCATGGGGCCTCGCCTGCATCATGCAGGTTTTAACTGCGAAACTTGGGGAGCAACGTTACCGGAGCTAGACCAGCAGCTGGTACAAGCGGGACTGAAGGGCAATGCGGATCGACATAACGGTATTTTTCCGATTTCACCGCTACTTGATTATCGTTTTTACCCCACCACAGCCCAACGTTTGCCATTTTCTGATGGCGATGAACACCGCGTATCTCTTGGTGGTTTGGCGTTGGCAGAAAAACGGACGGGAAATGCTCACGGAAGAGTGGCGGAACTCCTGTTTCCTCATCACACGCGTTGTGAGCTAGCCTAGCCACCGCCCCTTTCGGGGCGGTGGTAAAAGCGTGTGCCGTTTTTTTTTCAGACAACTTCCTCGAAAGTCATTTCTGGCACATGAGCAGGCACAATGAGCTTACCTGCGGTCTTCTCGACTATCTCTTCGACACTTACCCCGGGGGCGCGCTCTTTTAAAATAAACGAGCCATCCTTGATTTCTAGATAAGCTAGATCAGTCAATACGCGATTGATACAACCGGCACCGGTCAATGGCAGGTTACAACTTTCCAGCAATTTGGACTCACCGTGCTTGGAAGCATGCGTCATGGTGCAGATAATATTTTCTGCACCCGCCACGAGATCCATTGCACCTCCCATGCCCTTGATGAGCTTGCCGGGCACCATCCAAGAGGCGATATTACCGTTCTGATCAACTTCAAAGGCGCCTAACACCGTCAAATCGACGTGTCCTCCTCGGATCATGGCAAAGGATTCAGCCGACGAGAAAATCGCTGCCCCAGGGCGTGCAGTAACCGTTTGCTTGCCGGCATTGATCATATCCGGATCCAGCTCATCTTCCGTTGGAAAACGCCCCATGCCCAACAGACCGTTTTCCGATTGCAACATGACATCAATGCCATCGGGAATATAGTTAGCCACTAAAGTAGGAATACCTATACCCAAGTTGACGTAAAACCCATCTTCCAGTTCACGTGCGACGCGCTGAGCCATTTGTTCACGTGTCAAAGCCATGATGATTACCTCTTGTTCTAACAGAAACTTGAAATGCCATTAGGCGTAAACAGAGCAGTTCAGCTGCGCACGGTGCGCTTCTCGATGCGCTTTTCAAATGATCCTTGGATAATCCGGTCAACATAGATACCCGGCGTATGGATCTGGCTGGGCTCCAGCTCGCCAGGTTCGACGATTTCTTCGACTTCAACAACGGTAATCCGGCCTGCTGTCGCGGCCATGGGATTGAAATTTTGTGCCGTATGGCGATACACCACATTCCCGTAACGATCGGCTTTCCAGCCTTTCACAATGGCAAAATCCCCCGTCATGGCTTCTTCAAGGATATGCGGGCGTCCATTGAATTCACGGACTTCCTTGCCTTCTCCGATAGGAGTGCCATAACCGGTAGCGGTATAAAAAGCGGGGATACCCGCGCCGCCAGCACGCATCTTTTCAGCCAAGGTGCCTTGAGGCGTCAGGATCACTTCGATTTCATCGTTGAGCATCTGCTGCTCGAACAAGGCATTTTCACCGACATAAGAGGCGAAAATCTTACGAATCTGACGATCCTCCAGCAGTAGGCCCAAACCAAAACCGTCGACCCCACAATTGTTGGAAACCACCGTTAGATCCTTGACACGGCGTCGCTTGATCTCGGCAATCAGATTTTCAGGAATACCGCACAGACCAAAGCCACCGGCAATGATCGTCATGCCGTCTTCAATGCCTTCCATTGCCTGTTCGTAGGAAAATACTCGCTTATCGAATCCGGCCATTTTTATGCCTCACGTTGTTTTTCAGATGGAACAAGGAACCCTACTACTGTACTGCCAGTGTTGGGTCTGGCAATATATTTGTTAAGTTTGTTTTTCTTATTAATTTATTTATTTTTTAAATTTTCTATTTTCTGTCTTTCGGAGGCTCAGTGACCGTCAAACAGCTTCGTGCCTTTCTGGCTGTCGCCCAGACCTTGAGCTTCACTCAGGCCTGCGAACGGCTCCACCTCTCGCAGCCTGCCCTCAGCCTTACCATCAAAGGGCTCGAAGAAACATTGGGTGGCAAACTGCTTTTACGTAGTACACGTAGTGTCCGCCTTACGCCTGAAGGAGAATCTCTGCTTCCCTTGGCCAAGCACTTGTTAGCGCAGTGGGATAATGCAGAAGACCTGCTGCGCCAGCGTTTCACACTTCAACTAGGCAGGTTAAGCGTAGCCGCCATGCCGGCTTTTGCGTGTAACCTATTGCCCACCGCTCTGGTCGCTTTCCGTCAACGCTATCCCAAAATCAACATCACCGTGCATGATGTAATCAACGAGGAAGTCACCGAAATGGTGCGGTCACGCCAGGTTGAAATGGGAATCGCCTTTTCTCCGGAAGGGGTGGGAAGCTTATCGTTCACTCCTCTGTTCAAGGATCAGTTTGTTGCTGTCGTTCCCTTGAATTCCCCTTTGGCCAACTACCCCGCCTTAGAGTGGTCAATGTTACTTGAAGAGGATTTCATTACCCTGCAGCGCCCTTCGATGCTACGGCGCTTACTGGAACAACAGCTGGAAAAACGTCAGATCAACCTTCCTGTGGCGTTTGAAAGCCATCAGCTTTCTACGGTGGGACGCATGGTTGCGGAAGGACTGGGTGTAAGTGCCGTGCCCTCCATGTGCATTCGCCAGATGCATGATTTAGGAGCACGCTGCATACCGCTTACCGCACCGAGTATTGCCTGCATTGTCGGAATTCTGACGCACGACGAACTTTCCGTTGCGGCCCAAGCATTGAGAGAAGTGTTACGAGAAACCGTTCAGGCACCTACTCTGACCCTTTTGTCCTAGCACCTCATTTCTTGTCATTACCTTTCAGTCACTGGGAAGCATAGGCAATATCCTTTAGCATTGTAGCCAGCTAGGGATGAGAGAAAACGCTTTGGTGACGATAAAAAGTAAGGGAATTGTCATGCCCATTCTCAAGGGGCTGGTCAGCATACTATTGCTGACAATCAACACGCTATTCTGGGGCGTACCTCTTATCGTGTTGACACTGTTGAAAATTATCGTCCCGAGCCGCGCCATGAAACGCCGGCTCCTTGTGAATCTCGATCGCGTCGCACTTAACTGGATTGGTTTTAATCTTTGGTGGATGCGTCACTGGCTCAAGCCAAACCTGAAAGCCACGTTTCCCGATGATTTGAGCTCTCAACAATGGTGGCTGGTATTATCCAACCATCGTAGCTGGATCGATATTTTCATGCTGCTGATGGTGCTTCATCGGCGTATTCCCATGCCGCGTTTTTTTATAAAGCGTCAGCTGATCTGGATTCCTGTAGTGGGTCTGGCCTTTTGGGCACTGGAGTTTCCTTTCATGCGGCGTTATAGCCGCGAGCATCTTCAGAGGAATCCACATTTAGCGGATCTTGACCGTGAAGCGACTCGTCGCATGTGTAATCGCGCTCAGGAGATGCCCATCGCGATTTTTAACTTTGTGGAAGGAACACGCTTCACACCTACCAAACGTGATGCTCAGCAGAGCCCTTATCGTCACCTGCTGCGCCCCAAGGCAGGCGGTGTGGCACAAGTACTCAATCTGCTTGGCGACACTTTGGATGGCATATTGGATGTGACGATTAGCTACCGAAACCCCTCACCCAGTTTCTGGAAATTTTTATGTGGCCAAGAGGCTCCCGTCACCCTTCATGCACGACGGCTTGAAGTGCCTTCGTGGATGAAAGAAGCGGACTATCACCAAGAATCGCAGCATAAGGAACGCTTTCATTCATGGCTCAATGCACTCTGGCAAGAAAAAGATGCCATGCTGGATGGGCAGATCGATCACGACTGAGCGCTCCCTTTATCGGTGTACTTATTGTCATCGCTCTACTTTCTGGCTGCGCAAGTACGTCTGAGACACCTCAGCGCGTGTCGGTTTCATCGTCTAACAACCTTGCCGGTAATAACATTTCCGGAAATTGGGTTGTTGTTCGGCGTGGCGATACGCTGGGCAAACTGGCCTCCCGCGCCAATGTGCCTCTTGAACGATTGCAGCGTTTCAATCCAGGGGTCGATTCACACCGCTTGACCGTCGGCCAACGCTTGTTGATGCCTACGCAACAAGAACGCGCACCCTCGGGCGGTCCTTACCGCTATCAAGTTCGCCCCGGCGATACCTATTCGGCTATTGCACGACATTTCGCCACCACGCCAGCCCGCATTCAGCAAGCCAACTCAGGTATCTCACCGACACAACTGCGTATTGGGCAAGTGATAAGCGTGCCCTTGAGAGGCACATCGACAATCACTGCATCCTCAGGTTCACGAACGACACCCAGCCAGCGTAATACAACCAGCCCAACCCCAGCGGCATCCATCAATATGGATTTACCTGCCTCGGCAAGACAATGGGCTTGGCCCCTAAACGATTATCGGATTGTTCGACGCTTCGGCCCCGACAGCCGTGGCACTCTGCAACCCATGTTGCTGGCCACCGAGGCAGGCGCCAAAGCGCTCGCGGTTGCACCCGGCGAAGTGCGCTTTGCCAGCACCATGCGCCAACTCGGGCAGGTGGTGATCGTGCATCATGACAATAATCTGCAAAGCGTCTATGCGTTATGTGACAAGCTTTTAGTAAAGGAGAGCACTACGGTATCGCGTGGCGATCCGTTGTGTGAGGTAGGGCAGAGCGTGACTTCTCAGCGCTATGACCTCCTGTTTGATTTACGCCAGGCGGGGAAACCGATCGACCCACGCCAAGTCTTGAAATAGACGCTGCTTTCCCCTGCTTGGTGCAATAGCCTCACAGGGGAAATGCGACAAATGTTTCAGCCGCGGTAATACCCAGGTGCAACGAAAGGGGTTTTTGCCACTGTCATTGGTAACAGCTTGCCTCTGACACCGGCAAAAACTTGGGTGCTGGGTTCGGCTAATTCAACACTCACGTACCCCATGGCAATTGGTTTAGCTACCGTTGGCCCGAAACCACCGGAGGTAACCACACCTACGGTGTGTCCACCCTGATCGAACAGCTCCGCACCTTCGCGTACCGGCGCTTTGCCATCGGCAATCAAGCCAACACGCTTTCGAGTATGATCCTTGGCATCCACCTGATGCAGCACTAGATCAGCACCGGGAAAACCACCGGCGCGCGCTCCACCATGACGACGCACCTTGCCAATCGCCCATATCAATCCGGCTTCAACAGGGGTGGTATTGGCATCCATGTCATGTCCGTAAAGGCACAGTCCCGCTTCCAGGCGCAGCGAATCTCTGGCACCCAAGCCAATCGCCTCCACTTCAGGCTCATTCAACAAATGCTTGGCCAAGGCTTCGCAATCTTCAGCGGCTACAGAAATTTCAAAGCCATCCTCTCCCGTGTAACCACTGCGGCTGATCCATACTTCGCTACCGTCAATCTCGAAACGCCCATGCTGCATGAAGATCAGCTCACAGGCTTCTGGACATAAACGCTGCATGACCTCAGAAGCTTGTGGGCCTTGTAACGCGAGCAACCCCCGATCAAGCACTGTGATTTCATGGGTTTCGCCCAGGTTAGTGCGCAAATGAGCTACATCCTGATCTTTACAAGCGGCATTGACCACCAGATAAAAATGATCGCCGGCATTTACGCACATCAAGTCGTCAAGTATTCCTCCTTCAGTGCTGATGAATAGCCCATAACGCTGCGCTCCCACTTCAAGGCCTACCAAGTCCGAAGGAATCAGAGTTTCCAGCGCCTGCGCTGCATTGTCGCCAGAGAACTTGATTTGCCCCATGTGCGACACATCGAAAAGCCCGCAAGCCTTGCGTGTATGTTCATGCTCCTTCTTCACCCCCATGGGGTATTGCACCGGCATTTCATAGCCTGCAAAGGGCACCATCCGAGCTCCCAACGACTCATGTAGTGCATGCAGTGGGGTACGCTTGAGATTGTTCATGTCTGCTTCCTACCTTTGCCATTGGTAATTTATTTCATAACGATATTGATACACAAAAAGAGAGAAGGCCCAACAAAGGCCTTCTCACTCTATACTACCGGCGCATCACTCATGCCATCATTGGGTTCATGCCTGATCGTGGTCCAGCTCTTCACCCGGCAGCACCTCTTTTCCATCAAAGTAATCTTTGGTCAACTTGAACACCACCGGCGACAGCAGAGCCAGAGCAATCAGGTTAGGTATGGCCATCATGGCATTGAACGTGTCCGCCATCAGCCAGATAAAGCCCAGCTGGGCTATTGCGCCAAGCGGGATCGCGAGTACGAACAGCACGCGATAGACCATGATGGAGCGTACTCCAAACAGGAACTGGCAGCATTTTTCGCCGTAAAACGACCATCCCAAGATAGTGGTAAAGGCGAATACTGCCAGCGCTATCGAGACAATTTGATTACCGAAACCAGGCAACGCCGCATCGAAAGACAAGGCCGTCAACGAAGCCCCCGCTTCTCCTCCAATCCATACAGTGGAAGTGAGAATGACCAGGGCGGTGATGGTGCACACAACGATGGTATCGATAAACGTACCCAGCATCGCAATCAACCCTTGGCGTACCGGATTCTTGGTTTGGGCCGCTGCGTGAGCAATCGGGGCACTACCAAGCCCAGCTTCGTTGGAAAATATTCCACGGGCGACACCAAAACGAATCGCCGCCATGACCGCCGCCCCCGCAAAACCACCTGCAGCAGCCATCGGGTTGAAGGCATAATAGAAAATCAAGCCAAAGGCTTCACCTATCTGATCAGCGTTAACCACCAATACCGCCAATCCCGCCACAATATAGGCAATGCCCATAATCGGGACCAACTTGCCGGCCACTTTGGCTATACGCTTGATCCCCCCGAGGATTACCGCCCCGGCGAGCACCATGATGGTGATGCCTGTCAGCCAATGAGGAATACCAAAAGTGGAGTCCAAAGCATCCGCTACTGAGTTGGACTGAACGGTATTACCAATACCAAAAGCGGCAACGGCGCCGAAGAAAGCAAATGCTCCTCCTAGCCACAGCCATTTTTTTCCAAGGCCGTTCTTGATATAGAACATCGGGCCGCCAATATGGTAGCCGAGGCTATCAGTTTCCCGATAGCGCACCGCCAGTACAGCTTCGGCAAACTTGGTAGCCATGCCCACCAACGCCGTAATCCACATCCAGAACACGGCTCCAGGGCCACCCAACGCGATAGCCGTTGCCACCCCGGCAATGTTGCCGGTACCAATCGTTGCGGACAACGCCGTCATCAATGCGTTGAATGGAGAAATTTCCCCTTCAGCCTCAGCTTTTTTGGCAGCCGCTGTCTTCGGCGTACGACCCTGCCACATAAGCTTGAAGCCCATACCAAGCTTTCTGATGGGGATTAGTTTCAAACCCAACTGCAGGTAGAGGCCGACGCCCAGCAGCAATATCAGCATCAATGGCCCCCACACCACACCATTGATTGCTTCGAAAATGCTAATTAATGCATCCACCTGGTTCTCCTTGATATTGTCTTATTTGTGTTGACTCAATAACCCTAGCTATGGCTAATGCTTATCTACATCAGTCCCATCGTGGCCTAGCAAAAACCCAGCACGATTGGCATGTTTTACACCATTTTCCTGGCATACTTCCATGCTTTGTTAGGTATGAACCATAAAATCATGATCTATTTTTTCATTTCTTGGTTTTTTTGCGCTCCGCGACTCACTGCCCTGTTTCTTTACCATGACGAAGCTGCTTGAAAACTTGTTTCCGATAGGAAACTCGTTACCATACATCAACATCTCGCCAGGTTTGATGCTTGCTGACTTTGTGGCAAGCAAAGCTGGCATGATGCTTCTCGACAATTATTTTCCTGGGGAAGAACCGTAGCCCGGACGTGGAGAAGGTTCGCCAAACGGCGCTGTTGACGCTAGTATTCACCGCCCGGAAAATCGTTTCATATAGGAAATTAAAATGAGCAACGTTCCTGCTAATTTACAGTATGCAAAAAGCCATGAATGGGTTCTTGACAACCAGGATGGCACCGTCACGGTCGGCATCACCGATCATGCTCAAGAGGCTTTGGGCGATGTGGTATTCGTGGAGCTACCCGATGTCGGGCGTACGCTTGCAAAAGGCGATGAGTTTGGTGTGATTGAGTCAGTCAAGGCTGCTTCCGACCTTTACTCTCCTGTCCAAGGAGAAGTCATCGAGGTCAATGAGGCCTTGGAGGATTCTCCGGAAATCGTCAATGAAGCGCCGTACGAGGCTGGCTGGATCATGAAGGTTCGTCTTGATGAAGCCTCTATTGAGGACTTGCTGGATGCACAAGCATATCAAGCGACTATCAACACTCAAGCCTGATACGTAACCCGTTTTTCATTAACGAGCCTTCTTGTTTTTCAACTCGATTGCGCTGTCGTGCCTACACGCCTGGAATTCTCTTATGTCTTTTGATCAACGCCGCTTGGCCGAACTGGCCGACCACGACGCCTTCCTCAAGCGCCATAACGGGCCTAACGCAGATGATACCGCTGCAATGCTCGGCACATTAGGCATGAAGAGCATGGCTAGTCTGATAGAGCAGACAATCCCCTCGGACATACGCCTGGGGCGTGAACTGGCATTGGATGAACCACGTAGCGAAGCCGAAGCGCTCGACTATTTGGCACGTCTTGCCCGGCAAAATCGAGTCGTAAAAAATCACATAGGTCAAGGCTACTACGGCACCCACCTGCCTGCCGTCATTCAACGTAATGTGCTGGAAAATCCCGGTTGGTATACGGCTTATACACCGTACCAGCCGGAAATTTCTCAAGGACGACTTGAAGGACTGCTCAACTTCCAGCAAGTCATCATGGATCTGACTGGCATGGACCTGGCCAACGCATCCCTGTTGGATGAGGCTACGGCAGCAGCGGAAGCGATGGCGCTGTGCAAGAGAGCCAACAAGAAAAGCCGTTCATCTGCGTTTTTCGTGGCCGAGAATGTTTTCCCCCAAACCCTGGATGTAGTCAAAACCCGCGCAGAGTTCTTTGGCTTCTCGATTATTGTTGGCCCGGCTGAAGCACTTGTCGATCACGATGTATTTGGCGCGCTACTCCAATATCCAGGCAATTCCGGGGAAATCGGCGACCTGGCGCCCTTACTGAAAAAAGCCACCGATAACCACATCATGACCTGCGTGGCCGCTGATCTTCTCAGCTTAGTGATATTGAAGGAGCCGGGTGCCTTGGGGGCGGATATCGTCGTGGGTAACTCGCAGCGCTTCGGCGTTCCCATGGGCTTCGGTGGTCCACATGCAGCATTCTTTGCCACTTCGGACAAGCTCAAACGTTCAATCCCGGGTCGCATAATTGGCGTCTCCAAGGATAGTCGCGGAAAAACTGCACTACGCATGGCAATGCAAACACGCGAACAACATATCCGGCGTGAAAAAGCTACTTCCAATATCTGCACCGCCCAAGCCCTTCTAGCCAATATAGCCGGGTTCTATGCCACCTATCATGGGGCTGAAGGGCTCAAGAAAATTGCTCATCGCACGCATCGACTTACCACGATCCTGGCGGAAGGCCTCAAGCAAAGCGGTATTGAACTGGCTCACGACAGCTGGTTTGACACATTGCGTTTGACTGCGGTGGATTCAGGCAAGATTCATGGGCGCGCAATGACGCATGAGATCAACCTGCGTTATTTCGATAATGGAGACGTAGGTATCAGTCTGGATGAAACCACCACCGCACACGACGTTACCATGCTGTTCGAGGTGGTACTCGGCGATGAGCACACACTGTCGGTCGCGGTACTCGACGATGCCGTCATGGCTCAAGGAACCAGCGGGATTCCCGAAGCCTGTCGGCGTGAAAGTCAATTTCTGACTCACCCGACCTTCCAGCGCTACCATAGCGAAACGGAAATGCTGCGTTATTTGAAGCGTCTGGAAAACAAGGACCTGTCATTAGCTCACGCTATGATTCCGCTGGGTTCCTGCACGATGAAACTCAACGCTACCAGCGAGATGATTCCCATCTCATGGCCGGCGTTTTCCCAACTTCATCCTTTCGCTCCGCGTGATCAGGTGGCCGGCTATCAACAGATGATTGATGAGTTGGCAGCTTTCTTAACCGAAATTACAGGTTATGACCACATTTCCATGCAACCCAATTCTGGTGCCCAGGGCGAGTACGCTGGTTTGGTTGCCATCCGTCGTTACCAGGCAGCTCAAGGAGAAGCACACCGCAATGTGTGTCTGATTCCCAGTTCAGCCCATGGTACCAACCCAGCCTCCGCCGCCATGGTACAGATGGAAGTCGTCGTGGTTGAATGCGATCAGGACGGCAATATCGACTTGAATGACTTACGCAACAAAGCGGAAAAACACAGCGAGTCCCTTTCCGCCATCATGCTGACTTATCCCTCCACTCATGGTGTGTTCGAAAGCAGTGTGCGAGAAGCGTGCAGTATCGTGCATAAGCATGGAGGCCAAGTGTATATCGATGGCGCCAACATGAATGCTCAGGTCGGTTTGTCACGCCCAGGTGATTTTGGAGGCGATGTATCACATCTGAACTTGCATAAGACATTCTGTATACCGCATGGCGGTGGCGGCCCCGGCATGGGCCCTATCGGTGTTAAGGCTCATCTGGCGCCATTTGTGTCTAACCATGTCGTGACCCCAATAGAAGGAGTTAATCCAGATAGCGGCGCTGTTTCAGCGACGGCATTTGGTAGCGCCTCGATTCTGCCAATCTCATGGGCTTATATCAAAATGATGGGGGCCCGAGGACTCAGAGAAGCAACCGAACTTGCCATCTTGAATGCCAATTATGTCGCTAAACGGCTGGAGGAATATTACCCAGTCCTTTATAAAGGCGATAATGGCACGGTTGCACATGAGTGCATTATTGATATTCGTCCTCTTAAAGCCACCTCAGGCATCAGCGAAGAAGATATTGCCAAGCGCTTGATGGATTATGGTTTTCATGCTCCCACGATGTCATTCCCCGTGCCCGGCACGCTGATGATCGAGCCAACCGAGTCGGAATCTCGCTACGAAATTGATCGCTTCTGCAATGCCATGATCGCAATTCGCCAGGAAATTGAGTCAGTTGAAAATGGTCAATGGCCGGCAGACAATAATCCCTTGGTCAATGCCCCTCATACTCAGGCTGATCTTGTTGAAGAATGGAATCGGCCTTATTCACGCGAGCTGGGTGCATTCCCGTCAGAAGCCGTGAAGTTGGGCAAATATTGGCCTTCGGTTAATCGTGTAGATAATGTTTTTGGGGATAGGCAGCTTATATGCTCGTGCCCAAGCATTGAAGAATATCGCAGTTAACCTTAACAAGACCCACTTATTTTCAATAAGGTAAGTGGGTCAGTTTACTGCGTTCTTTGCTCCCTAAAACCTTTCAATAATTTTTCGTAGCGTTTAGGCAGAACCGAATCACGGCGTTGCAATACGTGCAACACCTCATTTGTTGTTTTGTTAAATGTGAGTTCCTTAACCTGCCTCTGCCATGGTGAAGTTTCGAGAACCAGCCGTGAAACTACGGTAAAACCTAGCCCTCGCGCAACTGCATCCAGCACCATGCTTACCTCATTGGTAAACCCTTGATGCCTGAAATGCGTCATGGAGCGAAACTCGCCAGGATAGTTTTCTTTCAAGAAGTTACTGGCTTGGTTAATGCCATCATAGTAATTGATGAAGCCAAGTCCCATCAGGTCACTCAACGTACTTCCTGTAAAATCAGCCGGGGCCACCAAGCACAACGGCTCTTGATGCCATACGCTACATTTCAATTCAGGATGCTTTACAGGCTCAGTTACAATTCCTACATCATAGCGCCCTTCCAATAGATCGTTAACAATCTCATGGTTAAATGCAAAGCTATAATTAACCGTCAGATTCGGATGCATTTGTTGCTGGCCGAGTATATAAGGGTAGAACATAAGCCCGACACTTCCTGGCGAAGCAATACGACACTCGCCGCTATCCAAGGAGTCATCATCCAAACCATGACGAAATTGTTCGTGCTCTGAAAATAGCTTGAGTGCATAGTCGTAAGCCCTCCGACCAGGTTCTGTCAGAGTAAAGCTTCTTCCTTGCCGTTCCAGCAGCACTTTCCCCAAGTAACTTTCCAGTTTACGGATATGCTGGCTCACACCAGGTTGCGTCATATCCAACCGGCGGGCCGTACGAGTGAAGCTACCGGTTTCCACTAGCGTGATATAAGTACGAAAATACTGTGCATTGAACATAAACTGTGCCAACTCATCTATACCTAATTTGCCTTATTCAGCATTCTATCAGCTAGCCTCCAACATCACAGCGCTGCACTGACGCATAGAGCGTGATAGCATGATAGAAAGTCAAAATCTCACTGTCCACGAGCATCCCAATGTTAAATTCTCAAGGTGTTGACACCATTTCCAGCATCATTTCCCCGGAAGGAAGCTTGGAAGTTCTTTCTCAGCATGAAGTAAATCGCCTGCATCGTACTTCCAAAAGCGGCTTACACGACCTATTGCGACGTTGTGCACTCGCAGTACTTAATTGTGGGAACCCGACAGATGACAGCCTTGAGATACTTGAAACTTACAAAGATTTTGATATTGAAGTATTGCAACAAGACCGGGGCATTCGTTTAAAAATCACTAATGCGCCGGCTGAAGCCTTTGTCGATGGACGCATGATTCGCGGCATACGTGAACATCTATCTGCGGTCATTCGAGATATTGTTTATGTATATAACGAAATCCAGCACCATAAACGCTTCGACCTTTCGACCGCTGAAGGCACCACAAATGCTGTTTTTCATATTTTACGTAAAGCTGGAACATTAAAACCAGGGCGTGACCCGAGCCTGGTCGTTTGCTGGGGAGGTCATTCAATTTCTCGGGAAGAGTATGAATACACCAAAGATGTGGGCTATCACTTAGGATTACGCGATCTAGACATTTGTACAGGCTGCGGGCCAGGTGCCATGAAAGGACCGATGAAAGGTGCCAACGTAGCGCATGCAAAACAAAGGCGCCGTGATGGACGTTATTTGGGCGTATCAGAACCAGGCATTATCGCTGCTGAAGCCCCAAACCCCATTGTAAACGAGCTTGTCGTAATGCCAGATATAGAAAAGAGGCTCGAGGCATTTGTGCGTCTAGGGCATGGCATTGTTGTATTTCCAGGGGGTGTAGGAACTGCTGAGGAAATTCTTTATCTTTTAGGTATTTTATTACACCCAGACAATCATGAGATGCAACTTCCCCTCATATTCACTGGCCCTAAAAGCTCAGAGGAGTATTTTCATAGAATCGATGAATTCCTTGTTTATACTTTGGGAGAAAAAGTAAGAAAGCACTACACAATTATAACGGGCGACCCTACCCAAGTAGCCCGATTGATGCGCAAAGGAATTGATGAAGTAACAGATTTTCGACGAACTCACCAAGACGCTTTTTATTACAACTGGCGCCTGACCATAGCACGAGACTTTCAATCTACCTTTGAACCCACGCACGCAGCTATGGAGGCATTAGCGCTCCACAGAAATCAACCGACCCATGAACTAGCCGCCAATTTGAGGCGAGCTTTTTCGGGTATCGTAGCAGGCAATGTCAAAGAACAAGGCATTCGGGCCATTGATAAATACGGCCCGTTCAAGTTGACAGCTGAACCGGAATTAATGCGACGACTAGACGTTCTACTAAGCTCTTTTGTTGTTCAAGGCCGAATGAAGTTAGCCGGTCAGGATTATGTACCCTGTTATATACTGAATTAAGGCCTTCTGAAGCCGCTGAGCTTGGCGGCTTTATTTTAGCGTGCGGGCCGAGAGGCTGGGCCTGTTTTCCGGGCAAAAAAAATCCCCCGGGGCGATTAGCCTCGGGGGATTTTTTTGGGATAGGTGCCTGACGATGACCTACTCTCGCATGGGGAGACCCCACACTACCATCGGCGCGGAACGGTTT
>NZ_QPIJ01000030.1 GCF_003336665.1 Vreelandella rituensis
GGCGCAATAGCGCTTTCTGACCTTGGATGGAATGTGCTTCTGTTTGCCTTTCTTGGCGAGGCCGGCCTTGTTCTTGTTGTACATGGCATTGATCGACTTGATCACCTTGCCCTTGATCAGACAGGACGATAGTCCGGCTGATTGGAAACGAGAGCTACAAGGTTGTCGATACCGATATCAATGGAAAATGCACGACGCATGTCAAGTAAGGTGGTGGGGGTAGCCTCCTTTTCATAGCCGACTTCAATGCAGAACGATGTGCCCAGTGGGACGATTCGGATGTCGGTGACAACCGCCTTGTCCGCCTTTTCGTTGAACGCTTGATGCTGACAAACCGTGGTCTTGACCGGCTGGAAGCCAACTGCCTTGGCGCCGCTCAAGTGGATCATGCCGTCGACTATTTTATAGCCGTTGCGATTGACGACATAGGTGCGAGCGCCCTTCGAGTAACCGGGGATTCTCGGGCACGCCTGGTACTTGTGAGGATTGATCTTGAAGTCATCTTTCGCCGCGAGCCAGCCCTTCCAGGCGTCGCCGACTATCTGCGTCATCCGTTGCCCCCCCCGCCGAAGGGAGTAGCTGATAAACGTCCTTGTGCTCTTTCTTCAGCAGCTTGTCGGCCTGGCTGGCACTGATCGGTGCCTCGGCGAACAGCGCCTGACGCATGTGATAGAGCGTTGCGTTCGCCACTTTTCTCGCGGCCGAACAATACCGATGGCAGGCCAGGTAGTTGGCGTGACCGGGACGGATCATGATGCGTTCGACGCGACGGACAGGCATGGATTGCTCCCCTGTGACGATTGAACTAACATTAGTGGCAAAGGAGATTAGTGTCAATGTCAAAAGCCTCATTAAGATCACACCCACATTGTGTTTTTAATCTAAAGCGTCACTTAGTGTTAGTGACCGCTTATCGGCAAGAGGTGATTACTTCGGCGATCATGGAGGACCTGGAAATACACATCCGTCGCGTTTGCGAGATGTCCGACGTGGGGGTGCTGGAATTTTCGGGTGAAACGGATCATGTCCATGTCCTGTTGGAACTTCACCCCTCCGTCATGCCGGACAAGCGGGTCAACAGCATCAAGACAGTGACGAGCCGGCGGATCAGGAAAGACCATTGGGAAACCATCAAGACACAGCTCTGGGGCGAGCGCTTCTGGTCCAGGTCGTACTGCATGCTCAGCGTGAGCGATGGTGCGAACACGGAGATCATCAAGCGCTACATCCAGAACCAGGCCAGGCCGTCCTGACGGACGGCGCGCTATCCATCCACGCCCAATGCGTGGCTTGGACGTGGAATTCCGCGCGAAATGTTAAATAAACTTTCAACGGAACGCCGCCTCACCAAACAAGTCGACAAATCAAGCACCCGTAGGTGCTTTTTTTGTGCCTGAAATCTTGTCTTCCCAAAATTCTGACTTCCCAACTTTTCTGCCATTGAACCAACCTCTGCCTTTCAGGCATAACTGAACCCTGTCAAAGAAAAAACTACAATTATCAATACGTTTTAATTACTAAAAAAAGACCGGATCAAGGAGCTATGGCTTGTTTCCTTTCGGATTTTTTCCATATTGCAGCGCAATATAGCCTGTTAGAATGATGCCGATTTTTCCTCCTTCTATAAACACACTTTAGGAAGCTCAACGCCATGCTCACTTTGAGTAATCTCTCCTTCAGGCCCCGACTAGGTTCTCGGCGGTCGTGGCTTGCTATGCCCGCTATTCCCATCCTCCTCACGCTACTGTTTTTCAGCCCTGGCGCTTACGCCGTTACTGGCAGCATGGACCTGACCAGTACCGGTGTCGGCTTTTTTGCCATTGCCATCTTCGTGCTCGCCTACATGCTGGTGATGCTCGAAGAAAAAATACACATGCGTAAGTCCAAGCCGGTATTGATCGCTGCCGGTATCATCTGGGGCTTGATTGGCTGGGTGTACGTACAGAATGGCATGTCGAGCGACTCGGAATATGCGTTCCGGGTTACCTTGCTCGAATTCACCGAACTGATGCTGTTTCTTTTGGTGGCAATGACTTACATCAATGCCATGGAAGAACGCAAGGTGTTTGATGCGCTGCGCTCCTGGATGCTACGCAAGGGTTTCAGCTACCGCACGCTGTTCTGGTTGACCGGTGGTCTGGCCTTCGTGATTTCACCGATTGCGGACAACCTGACCACGGCACTGCTGATGTGCGCGGTGGTCACCAAGGTGGCCGAAGGCGACAAGCGGTTTATCAACCTTTCTTGTGTGAATATCGTGGTTGCGGCCAATGCCGGCGGTGCCTTCAGTCCGTTCGGGGACATCACCACCCTGATGGTGTGGCAGGCCGGCATGGTCGAGTTTCAGGAATTCTTCGTTCTTTTTGTTCCCTCCCTGGTCAACTTCCTGATTCCAGCGGTGGTGATGAGCGTCTTCATCAAGAACGAGAAGCCCAAAAGCGTTTACGAAGATGTCTGGCTCAAGCGCGGGGCGCGCCGCATTGTGGCGTTTTTCCTGCTGACAGTGGCCACCGCGGTCATGTGCCATGTCTTCCTGCACTTGCCGCCGGTACTCGGCATGATGACCGGTCTGGGCTACCTTCAGTTCTTCGGCTACTACCTGCGCCGCAGCTTGCCACGCTCCCTGGAGCGCAAGCGTGAACGCTACAGCCGTCGCGGTGATAACAAGAAGCTCGAACAGCTAGGCAGCGTGGTGCCGTTCGATGTCTTCAACCGTGTGGCACGCGCCGAGTGGGATACCTTGCTGTTCTTCTACGGGGTGGTGATGTGTGTCGGTGGTCTGGGCTTCATGGGCTACCTGGGCCTGCTTTCAGAAGCCTTGTACACGGGTTGGAATGCTACCTGGGCCAACGTTGCACTGGGCGTCATTTCAGCGGTGATCGATAACATTCCGGTGATGTTCGCCGTTCTCACCATGGAACCCGACATGTCGCATGGGCATTGGCTATTGATCACCTTGACGGCGGGTGTCGGTGGTAGCCTTCTATCAATCGGTTCAGCGGCGGGCGTCGCGGTAATGGGCCAAGCGCGCGGCTCTTATACCTTCATGGGCCATTTGAAGTGGGCACCGATCATAGCGCTGGGGTATGTCGCCAGCATCCTCGTCCATCTATGGCTGAATGCTGAAACGTTTACCGTGTTTGGCTGATTTGCTTAGCCGCCTTCTTCGCGGCGTTATATTCGTGACGTTATCTTCGCCACTTCCCCCCACCGCCCGGTGGGGGTTCAAGTAAGCTCCCATACCCACCCCGGCAGCACTTTCCCACGTTGCGCTCATAACGGGCGAATGCTCATGAAGCGTCCTTCCTGCGAAAAATCCAACCGATACACCCCTTGGATACCCTCCGGGGTTATTACTCGGCGTATCGCCTCGGCAGGAAAAATCACGCTACGCCCATCGAGACTGCGGGTACGCACGTAGCCCGCCCGTCCTTCGTAATGAGCCAGGCATTGGTCGTAACTAAGTTCAATCACCACATCAATACTGGGCATAAGTAAACGCCTGAGCAGCCATACCAACAACCTAGCTTTTAGAAATAAAATTTAAAAAAACTAGCTTTAAAGAATTAGTCTTTACAAACTTGATGCTCAACCTTGCAGCTGGCAAGCCCCTCGCCGATACTGCATTTTACCTATCCTTAGCCTGTCGGTAACGCCTTATGCTCGTCTCGCCAGTGAATTTCATGCCAGTGACGGTGTTTTCCCCCGAGCCTACCCCTGCCTCGGCTCGCGTCGATGCCGCTTCACCTTCAAGGGGCGCGCCAGGCACGGGAACCCCGATACAGGAAGAAAAATCCGAGACTAACGCGGCCAAGAAAGACACACAGGCAACCAAGGAAGAGACTAAGGCCACCGGCGGCCCGACCCGGCCGGACGGTACGCCTCTTGACGACCAGGAGCTTCGGCACCTCGGTCAGCTCAAGCAAACCGACCGTTCCGTGCGTCAGCATGAACAGGCACATGAGGTGGTGGGCGCTCAATATGCCGGCAGCGCCAGCTATGAGTATGAACAGGGGCCGGATGGTCAACGTTATGCAGTGGCCGGTGAGGTTCCGATTGATTACGGTCCGGTGAGTGGTGACCCGGACGCCACCATCGAGAAAATGCAGACGGTGATAGCGGCGGCCCTGGCACCCGCCGACCCTTCCACGAAAGATCTTCAAGTCGCCGCTCAGGCCCGCCAATATCTATTGGCCGCGCAGTTGGAATCCGCCATGCTACGCAGCGAAATGGATCAAGCTCGCAGCGGCGTTGATACATCCAGTGACGCCGAGCCTTCTGAAGCGGTACCGGATGAGAGCGACGTTAGCGCACCTGCCGCCTCCGCCGCTTAGTGATTAAGCGGCTGGTTGACTTGCCGCCGGCTCAGCGAATTCCAGCCCTCTCGCCGGGGCCAGTTTCTTAACCACTGCGGGAGCTGATCAGCGGGCATCGGGCGTGCAATGCCATAGCCCTGAGCCAGCGCACAGCCCAACCCAACCAATGCCTTGGCATGTTCCAAGGTTTCCACGCCTTCGGCTAGCATCGGCCGTTTGAAGCGATTCGCCATGTAGATGACGCTTTCCACGATTGCCATGTCGTCTTCATCGGTCAACATGTCGCACACAAAGCTCTTGTCGATCTTGATCAAGTTGACCGGCAGCTGGCGCAAATGAGTCAACGACGAAAAGCCGGTGCCGAAATCATCAATCGCAAAACTCACGTCCAATTCCTGGCAGCGCGACATGGTGGCTAACGCTGCCTGAATATCGTGCATGGCGGCAGTTTCCAGCACTTCCAGTTTGAGCATGCCGGAAGGCACCGATGCATGGCGCTCCAGCAGTTGCTGAATACGGTTACTAAAATCCTCGACCAGCAAGTGGGTCGGGCTGATGTTGACGTTGATGGGCAGATGAATTCCCTGCGCCTGCCAACGCTCCTGTTGCAGCATGGCTTGTTCCAGCACCCATTCACCCAGGTCCACTTCCAGCAGAGTAGCCTCGATGATCGGCAAGAACATTCCCGGTGCCAGCAACCCTTCTTGCGGATGCTGCCATCGGATCAGGGCTTCCACTCCCACTACCCGCCCGCTACACATCTCGACCTGCGGCTGGTAGTACAGGCACAATTCGTTATTTCGCAAGGCCTCGATAAAGCGTTCACGCTGCTCATGACGCACCTGCAAAAGACGGTCCTGGCTCGGGTCGAAAATATGGAATGTATTGCGCCCTCGCTGTTTGGCGCGATACATGGCCTGGTTGGCATGGCGCAACAGCACATCGCCCTCGGCATGATCATTGGGGTAGAAGGTTACCCCCAGGCTGGCCGTCAAGTTGACGCAATGTCCTTCCACCATCAAGGGCTGACGAATGGCTTCCAGCAGCTTGTGAAAAAACGCTTCATCCACCCCGTTATGCAACAACAACACAAATTCGTCGCCACCCACTCGGGCCAGAACGTCATCACCAAACAAAAGATGGCTGATACGATGCGCAAACGAGGAAAGCAATAAATCGCTCTTGCTCACGCCGAGACGATCATTCACTTTCTTGAAAAAATCGATATCCAGTGAACATACCGCCATCGGCTTTTGGGTAACCTGCGCATGCTGCATGGACTCCTGAATCAGCTGGGTCAACAACTGCAGGTTGGGTAGGCCGGTCAGCGCATCGAAGAATACTTCACGGTTCAAATGCCGCGCATGAGAAGGGATAGCGGAAAGATCCGACAGCACAATGACATGGTGGCGAACAGCGCCTTGCTCATTGCGCACCCGGTTGATCGACATCATGCCCGGATATATGTGTCCTTCACGATTCTTGTAACTCACCTGCCCCTTGGTGCGATCACGCAACTGGATCTCTTTTTGCATCACCTGGGCAGTTTGGGCATCCTCCAGCGGCAGTATGCTGAAGGCTTCCAGCGTTTTGCCCGTCATCTCTTCTAGCGTGAACCCGGTCAACTCGGTGAAAGCAGGGTTAACATCAAGCACATGATTTTCTTCGTCCGTGAGAATAATCGCTTCGTTGGCATGGCAGAACACACTGGCGGAAGCCAGCTCATGCAGGCAAGGCATGGCCAATGGCGGCTCTCGCCTTTTACCGGGGCAAGTGCCACTGCTATTTTTTGGGCGTAAAAGTTGACACATAAACGTTAACTCTCCCTATTGGCCCATATCCATGCCATGCCTCGGCTGAGGCAAGTGACGTTAACTTTCCTCACAGCCAAACGGTTCCCGACATGCCACTACCTGATTGCGGCCTTGATGCTTGGCCAGGTAGAGCGCCTTATCCGCACGCACCAACAGCCTATCCTGATGTTCACCGGGCCAGTATTCAGCAATACCGATGCTGATGGTGATGTCATGCCCCGAGAAGGAGCGATTGGCCACGCGGCGCCGAATGCGCTCGGCAAATATCTCACCGCCCTCCAAGCCGGTACCGCGCAGCAAGACGGTAAATTCCTCACCGCCCCAACGCGCCAGAACATCACTGTCTCGCAGGCAGCCCTTGATGCATACGACCAGCTGTTTGAGTATCTCATCGCCCGTTTCGTGGCCATGGGTATCATTGACGGCCTTGAAGTGGTCGATATCAAAGATCAACAAAACGAACGAATCATCGGAATGGGCAACCTGGGCAACGCACTCGCTTATAGCACCATCAAAGGCCCGACGATTGTAGGCGCCGGTCAAGTGGTCGCGTGTCGCCTGGTCTTCCAGTTCGCGCTCAAGCGTCTTTCGCTCACGAATGTCATGAAATACCGAGACAAAATTACGCACACTGCCCTCAGCGTCCACTACCGCGGTAATCGATTGCCATAAGGGATAGATATCTCCGTACTTATTGCGGTTCCAGATCTCTCCTTGCCAATGTCCGGTCTCTCGCAAGGCTATCCACATTCGCTGATAAAAGTTTTTGTCATGCCGCCCGGACTTGAACAACCGGGGTGTTTTGCCAATCACTTCTTCGCTGCGATAGCCGGTAATATCGGTAAAGGCCTGGTTAACGCGCTCGATTACCATATCCGCATTGGTAATCACCGTGGCCTGACCCGTTTCGAATACCGTCGCCAATAGCCGCAGTTCGCTTTCCTGCTGGCGGCGTAAGGTGATGTCTTCCTTCACCGCGACAAAGTTGACGATCTCGCCCTGGGCGTTCTTGACCGGGGTAATGGTTTCCGACTCCCAATAAAGCTCGCCATTCTTGCGCCGATTAAGCAGTTCTCCTTGCCATACGTCCCCGGCGCGCAGCGTTTTCCACATATCTTGATAAATCACATCCGGGGTCATGCCGGATTGAATCACTGCCGGTGTCTTGCCTACCAGTTCCTCACGGCTGTAGCCGGTAATGGCGCTAAAACGCTGGTTAACGAATTCGATGACACCCTCGGCATCGGTAATGGCTGTGGCGATGGGGCTTTGCTCTACCGCGATATAGAATTGCTCAAAGCGTTTTTCCAGTGCCTTGTAAGCAACATCCAAGTTCGCCTCCGGCGAGGGCGTCAAAGATGAAAGGGAAGTCGGCTCAGTCATCACGGTGGTTCTCCTGCTACCGATCAGCGTCATTTCGCGTCTGATTGAGATGCCATTTTTATCCTGTTATGAGCATTCATCAAGACGTATGACAGGGTGGAGTTGACATCCTCCCCCACCTTCAGCGCTAGCGCGCTTGTGGAAGGGAATTTCCAGGTCGTCACCTCCCAGGTTCCTGCTTCGCTGTCCGTCGCCTCAATGCCTTGGCATTGCCGGTCTTACACAAACTCCACAGGCGTAACTTCCCGAGTGCCCCTCGGTAGTGCCTCAACTCTCAGCACCGGCTAACAGCGCGGTGCCGGCTTGTAGGATGTTGCGGGCGGCATTGACGTCGCGGTCGATGCCTTGGGTGCCGCAGTCCGGACAGTCCCAGGTGCGAACATTGAGCGTTTCCTGGCGTTGATAGAACGCATCGGTGCGATAGCGCAGCACTGCGTTCCAGACAAACCGCACACACCCAAACGTCCGCGCCAGCAGGATTTCCTGCTCGGGCGTCGGGTAGAATCGGTACTTGTAGGCGCGTTCGGTTTTCATGGCTTACAGTTTATGGTCATTTTCGTAAGAACTCAAGGCGTCCTCTCGGACGCCGCGCTTGTATCACCTCCCTTCGCGCTACGCGACTCAGGAAGAGGTATTACGCGCTTCTAGATAAGTATTGATCATAGCGAAACCAGACAACGAAAATGCTGCACTCATACTTTTTGACCGATCTGACTCCCTAACTTTTGATACACATCAACAAAACCCAAGATACCATCGGCATCTCGGGCTGTCCTATACCGCTTGAATCCTATACCAACTTGAGCTGCGGCGAATTGAGCTTGGTCGAATTGAGCTAGGCCGAAGGCAGCCGCGCCGTTGCTCGGCCCGTGTTGTCGCTCACCTTGTATTTGCTGATGACTCCCACCACTTCCTCGGCCTGTTCATCCAGCGAACGACTGGCCGCCGCCACCTGCTCCACCAACGCCGCGTTCTGCTGGGTAACCTGCTCCAGCTGGGTCATGGCGCGGTTGATCTCTTCAATTCCCACGGACTGCTCGGTGGTCGCGGAAGACATTTCAGTGACCAATTCGGCCATTTGCTGTGCCTGCCTGGCGATGGTACCCAAGGTCTCACTGGTGGAATTCACCAAGGTTTCGCCTTCACTGATGCAAGCCACATTATTATCGATCAGCTTACGAATCTCGTCAGCCTCTTGTGCGCTACGGCTGGCCAGCTTGCGCACTTCCTGGGCGACCACGGCAAAGCCACGCCCGTGCTCACCGGCCCGCGCGGCTTCCACAGAGGCGTTCAGCGCCAGCATGTTGGTTTGAAAGGCAATACTATCAATCGCCGCAATGATTTTGGTCACTTGACCATTGGCTTCGTGAATCTGGTGCATCGCCCCTTGGGCTTTAGCGGCAATATCGGTGGCCTGCCTTGCAGAGTCGGCCACATCGGCGGTCATCGCCTGGGCCTGATGCGCATTATCGGTGCTCTGGCGCACCGTCGCGGTGATCTCTTCCATGCTCGATGCCGTTTGCACCAGCGATGCCGACTGCTCTTCGGTACGTTGCGCCAAGTCCTGGTTACCCTGAGCAATTTCTCTACTGGCGACTTCCACCGATTGGGCATTTTGCTTGAGTTCGGCCACCAGCGCCTCGGTAGCGGCGGAAGCGTCGTTGAACGCCAGGTACAGTCGCGACAACTCATCATTGCCGGGCACGTCCAAACGCCGCGTCAGATCATTCCCCCTCGTCTCGATGCTTTCCAGCGCACGGATCAAGGGGCGCGTGATGCTGTGAACGATAAGGGTGGCCACCAGTATCGCGATGCCCGACGCCGCCACCGCAATAATCACATACAACCACAGGGCCTTGCGTGCATCGCTGCGCAAGGTTTGGGTCGTGGCGACAATCGTGCCCGCCACGCTGTCTTCCAGGGCTTTCAAGCGCCCGATCTTGACAGTCTGCCATTCGAACCATTGTTCCGGATTGACCCCGTAGCCGCCGGTTTCCGCCTGGGCGATAGCCAACTCGCGCAACCGTTCCAGCCGTTCGATTTGCTCACCGGAAAGCGCTTGGACCAATTGTTCGCGCTGTTCGCGACTGGCCAACACCGTGAAGCTTTCCAGAAATGCGCGTTCGGCACCCAGCAGCGAAAGAAAGCGCCGCAGCATGGGCTCGTTCATGCCATCGCCGGCAAACGCATTGGAAAGCAGCGCACGCTCGATACCCGCCAAATCCTTGGCTTCCAACAGGCTGTAATACGTCGCCAACTGGCGTGTCACGTCACCATTATTCGTCAGATGGCTGAGTTCACCCACCACTTCCATCAAGGCGTTGTTGATCCCGGTGTAATGCGCCAGCACGTCATTAGTGGCGATGCTCAGGGAATCGACTTGCGGACGGATGTTACGTGTCGCATCCAGCCGCCGAAGCGTGTGATCAATGCGTTCCTGGGCATTCTCCGTCAACGCCTCCCGATTCAGCTGATCAAGCTCTTGACGAAAAGCCGCGATTGCCTGATCGGTCATGGGGCGCTGATTGGGCAATCGTGTGTTGAAACTCTTGCCTTCGCTGCCCAGAAAGCCGGCAGTCATGCCACGCTCAAGCTGCACTTGATGAATCAACATCCCGGCCCGCCGGGCGACCTCGGTCATTCCCTGCAAGCGGTCGAGCTCTTGCACCACGCCTTGGCGTTCGCTGATGCCATTGAAGGCAAACCAGATTAATGCCAACAGCGGCAAGGTCAGCACCATGGCGAACTTGCGTCTCATGGAGACTCGGTGAAGTAGATTTGTCATTAACATGCCTTAAATTAACTAAGTTGATAAGGTTAGTCGCTTCGCTAAAAGCTGCTACATGCTATACGACAAAAGAACTATGGCAAACAGCTGTTTGAAGTAGCGAAAAACTCCGCCATTCTAAACAAACAGCTGAATCAAGCGCTGTCCTGGGACAAAGAAATCACCTAATTCGACTTGCTAGCCAAGAAGCAAGCTCATACCCTTGTGCGCGTTTCAAAAGGGAAAACGCTCATTCGAAGCGTTTAGAACATAAGCATGCCAACCGCCAAGGCGATATGGCATCACTTTATTTGCAGGGAACTTCATGAAAAAGATCATCGCAGCCACTCTGGCCCCCGCCCTCTTGTGCCTGGCTGCTGGGCAAGCACAGGCCTTCGACAACCGCGTCACCTTGGGCGCTCTTGGGGGTACTACCGGGGTAGGCGCGGAGCTTTCCTGGCGTTTTCACAAGCGCCTGGGGGTAACGGCACAGTACGCAAGTGGTCTGGACTGGGACGGCGAATTCGACACCGATGAGGTGGATTACGAAGGCGATATCGGCCTTTCAGCCGGCGCCCTCAAGGTAGATTACTATCCCTTCGCCGGGCGCTTTTACCTCACCGCCGGTGCCATGCTGCCGGACATGGAAGCCAATGTGCGTGGCACCGCCAAGGAGCAGCAGGATTTCGAGTTCAATGGCAATCTTTATACCACCGATGAGATAGGCGCTCTGCAGGGCCAGTTGACCATCGCCGATGGTGTCCGCCCTTACGCGGGCATCGGCTGGCGCAGCTCCCACCGCACCGGCTTCGGCGTCTTCTCGGAAATCGGGGTGATGGCCACCAACGTCGACGTCTCATTGAGCTCATCGAATAATTATGAAGCTACAGACCCTCTGCTCCGCGCCGACCTGCGCCAGGAAGAGCAGGAGCTTAAAGACGAAGCGGAAAAACTGCCTTTCTACCCGGTCGCCGTGCTCGGCATCAGCTATACCTTCTGACCAGCCAAACCAAACGGTCTAGCCAATCGCACGCAACGATGCCGCAGGCTCAAGCTGTTGAGCCTGCGGCGTCAAGCCTTCCCTGCTTTCGCGACGCTCAACAAACAGGCTGTTGCCGGCAATTTTCTTGGCCTGGTGCTTGAGCTCGGATAAATCAGCGGAGATATCCAACGGCTTGCAAGGGGTACCTATCTCGATAGGCTTGACCGCAATCGACACACTGACGATAGGAAAGAAACTCACCACGCCTCGGCGATTTTCCACCTGAATTCCTCCCCGTTCACGGTCACTGTCTGCATAGAAGTCAGGTGCCATGATCGCAAAATGTTCCAAGATCTGCTTGCACACATGCTGCCAATCTTCCACGCCTAACAGCATCATGAAATCATCCCCACCGATATGCCCGATAAACCCTCCAGCGTTTTCCACCTGGGATTGCAACAAGCGCGAAAGCGAAATGATGACGTGATCGCCACGGGCATAGCCGTAGGCATCGTTGAATGCCTTGAAGTTGTCCAGGTCGACATAGGCCGCGGCAAACGCCTGGCCGCTGTTCAGGTACTCGCTTAACGTCTCGTTGATCAGGATATTACCCGGCAAGCCTGTCAAAGGATTGGCGTGGCGCGCCTGGCGCACTTGAATCGCGGTGATTTCCCGCAGCAGATCGACGATATTGCCCATGCCCGCATAGGCGCCGTTTTCTTCCACGATCACGAAATCTTCCTGTTCGATGTCGCGGCTATCCGTCAGCTGGCGGCTCAGGGCTTCAAGCGAGGTATCTCCCGACGCGACCAGCATGCGGCCATCGGCGATATCCAGCACGTGGCGTTTGGCATATAACGCATGGCTGTAGGGATTGGTGAATAACGTCAGAAAAGCATTGCGGCGCACCACCCCGACGGGTTTTTCGTCTTCAACCACCGCCACACAACGCAGCCCAGGATGCGCGCGGAAACGCTCGGCAAGCGCAGGCACCGGGCATGTCGTCGTAACCGGCTCGATAGCACGAAAAATCGAACGCGCCGTGCGCCCTGCGGGGCCTTTCAACTGCGTCGCGGACGGCAGTAGCGTATCCACCTGCAAGGGTGGCTCGGCACTTGGGCGGGCGAAGTAGAACCCCTGCAATAGCGAAAGACTGCGATCCAATTCCCATAGGCACAGGTGCTCGGCGGCAGTTTCCACGCCTTCGGCGATCAGCTGGCAATTCAGGCTTCGCGCCACGTCCAGAATCGAGCGCAAAAATTCACGCTTCGCCGGTTCATGATCAATCCCCGCAATGAAATGCCGGTCCAGCTTGACGAAGTCCGGACGCAACTCCGACCAATGGCGCAAGCTGGAGTATCCCGCGCCCAAGTCATCCAGGGCCACCTGAAAGCCCATATCGCGGTAATGCTCCACCGCTTGGCACATCAACGCATAATCGTGGATCGGCACATGCTCGGTCAGCTCGATCACCACCCGTTCGGCAGGCAGCCCGGCCTGAGCGATGTAACTCAGGGTCAAGCCTTCGCGAAAATCGCGCTCGACGATCGTTAGCGGCATCACGTTGAGAAACAGCATGCCCGGCAGATCGAGTTCGGCAAAGCGACGTATCGCCAAGCGGCGACACAGCAGGTCCAGCTCCACCAGAAAACCCGCCTGAGTGGCCACCTCGAACAACCGCACGGGCGAATGTAGCGGCGAATCCAGTGGTCCTCGAATCAACGCCTCATAGCCATAAATCGATTGCTGACTGACATCCACGATCGGCTGGAAGACGACTTGCAAATCCTCGTGGGCAATCAAATAGTCAAGCCATTGGGCTTCTTGTACCGTCATGTATCGTTACCTGGCCGATGATATGAATCCATCCGCAGCCAAGCGTGATACAGCAATGTTGCGAGAAAATGACAGCGGTGAATTTACTAATATTTGAGGCAGTTGCCACCGCCGGCGCCAAAATCTTCTGTGTGGAAGGGGCTTTCAACCGAAAAATCGCTCAAGTTAGCGTTCGTCCCGCCGAGGGGTTAAAGTAATCACAATGCATTAATAATCTTGATGTGCGTGCCATGAATAGGTACCACGAACAGGTATCACGAAAAGGACGGCATGGTTATGGCTTCAATTTCTTCACTCGGCATCGGCTCCGGCCTGGACCTCAACGGCCTGCTTGATCAGCTCAAGGATGCGGAACGAGGCAAGCTGGAACCCATCGAGCGGCAACTGGAAAGCCAGCAGACCAGGATCTCCGCTTACGGCCAGTTGAAGAGCGGCCTTTCCAGTTTCCAAAGCGCGATAGGCAAGCTCAACGACACTTCCATGTATGAAAGCCTCTCCACCAGCGTGAGCGGTGAATCGGTAAGTGCTACTGCAGATGAAACCGCAATGCCGGGCAGTTACAACATTACGGTTGATACCTTGGCCACGCGCGGCACGCTGGCTTCCGATGGTGTGGGCGATACCGAAACAGCCATTTCTGGCACCGACGATCAGGTGATGACATTCACCTTTGGTTATGGAGACACAAGCACCACCACTGGCGTCTCGATCGCGGCCAATAGCTCGTTGGAAGCTATCCGCGATGCCATCAATGCCGACGAGAGCGCCGGCGTTGATGCCACCATCATTAACGACGGCAGCGACGGCACTAACTACCGCCTGGCGCTGAGTTCCCGCGAGACAGGTGCCGATGCCTCTATTTCAAACTTTTCGTTTAATATTGCTGCGCCCTTCGCAGCTGATGGCGGCGTTAATGTTGATGACGGCTCAAGTACGGGTACGCATCAAGCGGGCACCGACGCCTCTCTCAATGTAAACGGCGTAACAATCACTAGCACATCCAACCAGGTGGAAGGCGCCATCCAGGGCGTAACGCTCAATCTTCAGGAAGGCGGTGGCGCCACCAGCAGCGTGGTAGTGGAGCAAGACACCCTGGCGGTACGCGAAGCCGTGACGGGCTTTGTAAAGGCGTTCAACGACCTGAAAGGTAGCATTGGCGAACTGACCGCGTTCAACAGCGAAACCGGCCAGGCCGGTGATCTGCTGGGCGATAACACCGTACGCACGGTGGAATCGCGCCTACGGGGTGTTTTGGGCGGTGGTGTAGCCGAAGGACAATTTTCAATGCTTTCCAACGTGGGCATTTCGATGCAATTGGACGGCACCCTGGAAATCGATAACGACAAGCTCGATGACGTCATCGCCAACGATCAGGGCGCCTTGGCCGAGTTCTTCGCCGGTACCAGCGACGAGACCGGCATGGCCGGCAAACTCGACACTACTCTGAGCCAACTGCTGGGAACCAATGGCGCTGTTCAAGGGGCCATCAGTGGCGCGGAAAGCAGTATTGAAAGCCTTGGCAACCGCTACACCAGCATGGAACAAAGTATCGATCGGACCATCGATCGCTATCGCACCCAGTTCGGCCAGCTCGACGGCATGATCGCTCAAATGAATTCGACCAGTAGCTATCTGACCCAACAGTTCGATGCGCTGGATGCCCAGTTAGGTCGTGACTAGATGACCAGGCCGTGACTAGACAGCCACTATCTAGCATTTGCAGCTAAAGTTTTGGCGTTTCCCGCCGATGAAATAGGCTAACCCGCACGTTTTATGGTTTAGCCTTTTTCACTGAGGAAACGCCCAGTATGGCTACGATAACCTCCCTTGGTATTGGCTCCGGCCTGGATCTCAACGGCTTGATCGACCAGCTGAAAGACGCCGAACGGGGCAAGCTTGAACCCATCAAGCGCCAGCAGGAACAGCAGCAAGCCAAGATTTCTGCCTATGGCCAGCTACAAACCTCCCTCAACAGCTTCCAGGATGCCGTCGGCAAGCTCAACGACGCCTCGCTTTTCCAAAGTCTCTCCACCAACGTGCGTGGCGAAGGCATTGCCGCCAACGCCACTGCCGATGCGCTTCCCGGCCGTTACAGCGTTAACGTGGAGACCTTGGCCAAGGCCGGAAGCCTGGCCACCACGCGCGTCGACAGCCTGGATGACGTCCTCACCGGCGAAAATGCCACGCTTAAACTCAGCTTTGGCGCGGGCACCGAGACCTCCGAGGCCGTCATCAACCTGGAAGCCGGCAGCACCCTCGCCGACATTCGTGATCAGATCAATGCCGACAAGCAGGCAGGCGTTACCGCGTCCATCATCAACGATGGCACTGGCTATCGCTTGGCGCTGAACTCCAAGACCACCGGGGCCGATACCTCCATCCAGGAAATCGGCTTTACCGGCCTGGCAGCGGGCATGACGCTGGCGTCTGAAGGAGACACCAAGCGCGTCGGAAAAGATGCCCTGCTGGATGTCAACGGGGTTACGGTTACCAGCCCTACCAATGAAGTCAAAGGCGCGATTCAAGGCGTCACGCTCACGCTGGAAGAAGAAGGCAGCAGCAGTAGCGTGGTCGTGGAACGCGACACCCTGGCGGTACGCGACAACGTCAATGGTTTCGTGAAAGCCTTCAACGTCTTGAAAACCACCATCGACAAACTGACGTCCTTCAATGGCGACAGCAGCACCGCTGGGGAACTGCTGGGCGACAACACCGTGCGCACCATCGAATCGCGTTTGCGCAGCGTGCTGGGCGGTGGCGTCGCAGGCGGAGAGCTTTCCACCCTGAGCCAACTGGGCATTTCGCTCAAGCGCGACGGCACCCTGGAAATAGATGACAAGAAACTCAGCGGTCTGGTAGCCGGCGACCAGACCGCCATAAGCGACTTCTTCGCGGGCAGCGATAAACAAGGCGGCCTGGCCGGCAAACTCGACACCACCCTGAGCCAACTGCAAGGCAATAACGGCCTGATGAAAAGCTCCATCAGCGGCGCGGAAAACCGCATCGAGAGCCTCAACACCCGTTACGAGCGCATGGAAGCCACCATCGAGCGCACCATCGGCCGTTACCGCACCCAATTCAGCCAGCTGGACGGCATGATCTCTCAAATGAACCAGGTCAGCTCCTACCTCACTCAGCAATTCGACGCACTGGACTACCAGCTCGGCCGCAAGAAGTAACCCGCCGGCAGGGGTGGCTTTGAGTATTGGCGGTCTCTACCCCCCGGTGCTGCTGCGCCCGACCCCTAGATAGCGCATTCCGGCTTCCTGGACGGCCTCCGGGGTGTAGAGGTTGCGGCCGTCCACGACGACTTTCGCCTTGAGCTGCTCGCTGAGCCAGGCGAAATCCACGCTGCGAAACTCCTTCCATTCCGTGCAGATAACCAGGGCATCGGCGCCTTTTACCGCTTGAATGCGATCCCCGACCAGCACCAAGTCATCGCGCTCGCCGTAGAGGCGACGACACTCTGTCATAGCTTCCGGATCGAAGGCTTGTACCCTGGCACCGGCTTGCCATAGCGCTTCCATCAGGGTGCGGCTGGGCGCTTCACGCATGTCATCGGTATCGGGCTTGAAGGCCAGCCCCCAGACGGCGATGGTCTTGCCTTCCAGCTCACCCAAGGCACTTTCAAGCTTGGTGTAGAGGGTGTGCTTCTGGCGCTGGTTGACCGCTTCCACGGCACTGAGCAGTTGCGGCGTGTAGCCGTATTGGCGGGCGGTGCGTTCCAAAGCCTGCACATCCTTGGGAAAGCAGGAGCCGCCGTAACCGCAACCGGGGTAGATGAAGTGATAACCGATGCGCGGGTCGCTGCCGATACCGCGGCGCACGTCTTCTACATCCACCTCCAAGCGTTCCGCCAGGTTGGCGATTTCATTCATGAAACTGATCTTGGTGGCAAGCATGGCATTGGCAGCGTACTTGGTCAGCTCGGCGGCGCGCACGCTCATGAACATCAGCTTGTCGTGGTTGCGGTTGTAGGGGGCGTAGCATTCGCGCATGCGCTGCTTGACCCCTTCACTCTCGGTACCCACGATAATCCGCGCACCGCGCGTGAAGTCGTCGATCGCCGCGCCTTCTTTCATGAATTCAGGATTCGAACACACATTGAAGGCGTGGCTGGCGCTGCGTGCTTCCAGCGCCGCGGTAATCTCGGCGGTGACTTTTTCCGCGGTACCCACCGGCACGGTGGACTTGTCGATCACCAGTTTGTAGCCCTGCATGTGCTCGCCAATCGTGCGGGCCACCTCAAGCACGTAGCGTAAATCGGCGCTGCCGTCTTCATCCGAGGGCGTTCCCACAGCGATGAACAAAAGCTCCCCTGCATTGACGGCGGTGGCGGCATCCGAAGTGAAGCACAGCCTGCTGGCCGCCACGTTGTGCGCCACGAGAGTACTCAGGCCGGGCTCGAAGATGGGCACTTCTCCGGCTTCCAACTGGGCAATGCGCTGGGCATTGACATCCATGCAGGTGACCTGGTGGCCCACTTCCGCCAGACAGGCACCGGCCACCAAGCCGACATAGCCGGTTCCGAATACGCTGATATGCATGAGGTTTCCTGTTTGCTGATAGCTGCGTCAAGACGAGCTTAGCATGCCGGCCAAAAAGGAGTTGAGGTCGGTTGAAAAAAATAGAAGGATAACGACTTTAGTCTGAGTACGACTTTGGTTTATAATGCGTCGCAGCAACTTATTTTTACCAGGGGTTTCCCCTCAGGAGATCATCTCCATGTCTTACGATACGACCACTCACCTGCAACGCAGCCTTCGCCAATGCCTGTCCACCGTGGCGGCACTGCTTTACGATCATGGCCATGTGCTGGAAAGCATCACCCTGTCTCACCGCGGGCTGGACCAACGCGAGCTTGGCTCCCTAGGCACCGCTTCCCGCCAATGGAAAGCCTGCCAGAAAGTGCTGGAAAGCAGCGAAGCCGCTACCTACAACGAGCATGAGCGCTTCGTATTGACCCATATGGGCCGCGAGCTGATGTTCGACATGTTCGGCCAGGGTGCCGCTGACTGCGCCTGAACGCCAACAAGCTCTTGCTTAATATCGATAGGTTTTGGTTATCCACAGGCGCTCAATAGCTCGATGAAACGCCCCACGGCCGGGGCTTCATCTTGCACGGCCGTGGGGGCTCATCAGATCTTTATCCAACATCCAGCGCTAGCGCAATCCCAGCAGGGAAAGGATGAACAACACAACCACGATCAACCCGATGATGTAGATAATATTACGCATAGCGATATTCCTTGCTTTATTAGCTTACAGTACAGGGAGTGGCCTGACGCAATGCCGGCCAACCCTCTCAGCCTAACAGCCATTCCAGAAAGTTGCCTGAATTCCGGTCTCTCCGACTAGAGTGAGCCTTCACTTTTCCTGCTTGAGCGTGCCCCCAAGGAACCTTGCCTCCTGGCAGAGCTCGAACGTGGATGCCCTCAATCAAGGAATGATGTCATGCGTCTTGCTCGCCTGTGCCGGCTACCCGGCGTGATCACGTTACTGTTCAGCACTCAGGTTTTGGCTGCCGCGCCGCCAAGCGATAGTACGCTGACTGCCATGAGCACGGCAGCGCAGCGCCTTGAGCCGCTGCATAATATCGTGGTCGCTCATCAGGGCGAGATCATCCATACGCATCACCAGCGCGGGCCTGCCGTCGATCAGCCCGTCAACATCAAATCGCTTTCCAAAACCGTGCTTGCCGCCCTGGCAGGCGCCGCCATCGAAGAAGGCATCATCGAATCGGTGGAACAACCGGTGGTCGATCTGCTCGGCTCTCTGGTGCCGGCGGATGCCGTCCCCAAGGTCGAGGAAATCAGCGTGGGGCACCTGCTTTCGATGCAGGCGGGACTCGAGCGCACCTCCGGGGATAATTACAGCGCCTGGGTCGCCAGCCGCAATTGGGTGGCGTATGTACTCAGCCGTCCTTTCGAAGACGAGCCCGGCGGCATCATGCTCTACTCCACCGGCTCCAGCCATTTGCTTTCCGCCGCCCTGACCCAAGCCAGTGGTGAATCCACCCTGGCGCTTGCAAGGCGCTTGCTGGGCGAGCCGCTGGATATCAGGATTCCCACCTGGCCGCGCGACCCTCAAGGCATTTATTTCGGCGGTAACAACATGCGGCTTTCCCCACTGGCGCTGATCCAGATCGGTGAGCTTTATCGCAACGATGGCCGCGTCGATGACCAAAGAGTACTACCGGAAGGCTGGGTCGAGACCTCCTGGAAGCCGCGCGGCACCTCGAAATGGACCGGGGATGGTTACGGCTACGGCTGGTTCAGCACCCGGATCGCCGATGAATTGGTCTACTACGGGCGTGGATTCGGTGGCCAGGCGCTGTATGTGGTGCCGTCACGCGATTTGACGGTTGTCATCACCTCGAACCCCCACCCGCCGTCGCCGGGCAGAGGCTTTCAAGGCAAGCTCAATCGCCTGATGGATATCCTGCTGACGGAACAAACCCAGGTGGAGGAAGACACGCCCTGAGGCATACAACGAGGAATCGGCACACAATAGAAAGAGCTGTAGACAGGATCCAGTCCAGAGGGGACACTGGTAACGAGCCCGCGCGCAAACAGATGAGTCCCCATGCAGCACACCCGCTTTTGGAGCACGACCCTCTTGCCTCAGCTGGCGCATTTTACCTGGCGTGTGCTGTGCGCCTTTGTGCGTAACCGCGGCATTTTGCTCGCCGGTGGCGTGGGTTACAACGTGATGCTTTCAATAGTGCCCCTTCTGGCGCTGCTCGGTGTACTGCTGACCCATATCGTCGACGAACAACAGTTGCTCGGCGTGATCGCGATCCAGGCCCAGCACCTGACACCGGCACATGCCGATATCCTGATTGATGCAGTGCGCGCCCTTCTCGATTCTCGCGAGGCCATCGGAAACTTCGGGATCGTGGTACTGCTGGTGTTTAGCTCCTTCGCCTTTCGCATGCTCGAAGATGCCATGGGGATCATCTTCCACCAACCCGACAATCCCATCCGGCGCAGTGCCTGGGTATCGGCGCTACTGCCTTACGCTTTCATGCTGGTGCTGGGCAGCGGAATTCTCAGCCTGACGCTGCTGGTCTCGGCGACAAGCGCCATCAATGAACTGTTACTGGTGATGTCCGGCCATGGCCTGCCCTTTGCGGGCCTCTCGGTATCGCTGCTTAACCTGCTCAGTTTCATCGGTGTTTTCGTGCTGTTCAGCGGCATTTACAAGGTGTTGCCGGTGGTACGCATCTCGCTACACCGTGCGGTGGTGGGAGGGTTCGTCGCGGCGTTGTTGTGGGAAGGCGTGCGCCTGTTGTTGATTTTCTACTTTGCCCATGTGTCATTCGTCAATGCCGTCTACGGCTCGTTGGCGACCTTGATCGTGGTATTACTCAGCCTGGAGGTAGGCGCCATCATCTTGCTGCTGGGCGGCCAGGTAATCGCTGAGCTTGAGCACAGCCATCGGGTGGGCGTGGCCTGGCACATCGACCCACGCCGGGCGGTGGTGACTCACGTCGACTGACGTTCTTCTTCCACACTCAGCTTGGTACGAATGAAATCGCTGTGCCCGACATGCAACAGATCCGCCAGGCGACGGATACGGTGCTCCTCCAGCGGGTCGACCTTGCCGTCGGCCCAGGCCAGCTGCCACATCAACCTGACCAGTTCCACACGCTGTTCATAACCGTAATGCTCCTTGATCAGGCTGACGAACTGATAATGATCCACGGCGTCTTCGACTTCCTGGCGCGCCAGCTCCATCAGCTCGTCCACCGCCGTGCCGCCAAGATGATAACGCTCTCTGAGCAGGTGCCTCAGGGTGGAAAGCTCCGCCTCACTGACCTGATGGTCGGCGCGCATCACCTCACATAGAAGCGCGGCGGAGGCCAGTTCTAGCGTGTAGGCGTCGCCCTGGCGGCTTTCCGGCTCGACCAGGCTACGCTGGAAAAACTGCTGAATGGCATCAAGCATCTATCGGGTCTCCACAGGGATACAGTTGTCAGATTTCCTTGACGGCGAGCCCGGGTCAGTGGCCCTGGCCCAAGTGCGCTTTCTTTTCTCGGGGCGTCACTTTATCGATCACCACCTCGGGATGATGGCTGTGGATCACGGTCCGGTACTCGTCTTCGCGTTCGTCGGGAACATCCGCCATCATCAGCATGGCACCGCCCTTGATGGGTTTCTCGAACTCGCTGATCTTTACGTCTTTCACGGAAACCCCCAGCATCGTACTGGTCCAGACCCCGAACAGCGCACCAAAAAGCGTCATGCCTACCAGCATCCAGATCAGGTTGGTGCCTTCGAGTATGTAATGGATGACAAGGCCCAATACCGCGCCTATCGCGCCCCCTATCAACAAGCCGCGCTTGGATGCATTGGCGACATCGGAGGTCTGGATAAGCGTGGCATTCGGCACGCCTTCCTTTTCCAGCGGCCTCCAGTCCTTGCCCACAACGTGCAAATGATCCTTGGTCAAGCCCATGGCATTGAGTTCATTGGCGATATTGGAGGTGATTTCCTTGTCAGGAATCAGAAAATACAGACGCTGCATGGCCTTTACTCCTTATCCTCTTACTCCTTATCCTGCCACGCCAAGGCGGTACGGCTCGATCAGCGCCGTTTAAGCTGATCACGCAACTGGGTCGGAACCTTCTTGATGATCAACCGATCCTGCGCTTCGTCATACTCGATACTTGAGCCCAGCAAGTGCGAATCAAAACTGATCGAGACGCCGCCAGCGCGCCCTGTGAAGCGCCGAAACTGGTTCAATGTACGCTTGTCGGGCGGGATCTCCTCTGCCAAACCATAGTCGGCATTACGGATGTGATCAAAGAACGCCTTGGGCTTTTGCTCGTCGACCAGCCCGGAAAGCTCCTCTAAAGTGATCGGCTCGCCACGGCGCAGCTGTTCATCGGCATAGCCTACCAGGGCGTCGGTTTTTTCACGGCTGGCCGCGTCGTCGAAGTCTTCCTGCTCCACGTAGTCGCTGAAAGCCTTGAGCAAGGTGCGGGTTTCGCTGGGCGCATCGATGCCCTCCTCCATGCCGAGAAGCTCGGCCATCGCTTCGGCGAGTTTCTTGCCGCCACGATCCTTGAGAAACGACACATACTGGGCCTCAGGAGCCGCGTTTTGCCATTGCGTCAGGTTGATGCGCGCCGCCAGGGTTAACTGGCCGAGATTGAGCTGTGCGGCGGGTACTGCCGTGTGGCTGTCGTCAATACCGATACCGTGGCGCTGATGCACAAGCGCCAGGGTCAGGGTGTCGGTTTCGCCTTGGCGTGCATGGCCGAACACCAGATAACCCCCCACGGCAAGACGTTCTTCAAGCACCCTGCACAGCCGCTCGCCGATCTCACGGCTGAGCTGGGAAAAGTCCTGGTCACCGGCCAGATAAGCGGCCAACCAACCGGAAAACGGGCTGGCGCCCTCGCCTTCCACGAAGCGACCCCAGCCCTTGGGCTTGGTGTTGTAGGCATCGTTGACCGCCGCCATCAAGTCATCCATCACGGCACTCGAGGGATGCGCCTGCGGCGCGGCGTGGAGTTTCAAACGATCGCCTTCAGCACTGGGCTCAAGGCGATGCACTATGCTTTGCAGTAACGGCATGATTCACTCGGCTGGAACGAAACGGTAGGTGGCAAGAATGGCTAGTTGGCAAATTACGGCTTGAGGCGATAACCGGTGCGAAATATCCAGCTGATCAGCGCCAGACACACGCCCAAAAATAGCAGGATCATGGCCACACTGGCGGCCAGGCTGACATCGCTGACGCCATAGAAGCTCCAGCGAAAGCCACTGATCAAGTAGAGCACCGGGTTGAACAGGGTCACGCCTTGCCAGAACGGCGGCAGCATGTCGATGGAATAGAAGCTGCCCCCCAGAAACGTCAGGGGAGTGATCACCAGCAGTGGCACCAGCTGCAGTTTATCGAAACCGTCGGCCCAGATGCCGATGATGAAGCCCAATAGACTGAAGGTGATCGCGGTGAGCACCAGAAACGCCATCATCCACAGCGGATGTGCGATCTCCAACGGCACGAAGAAGCCGGCGGTGGCGAGTATGATCAAGCCCAATACCACCGACTTGGTCGCCGCCGCCCCGACATAGCCGATCACGATTTCCAGATAGGAGATGGGCGCCGACAGCAGCTCGTAGACGCTTCCCGAAAACTTGGGAAAGAAAATGCCGAAAGAGGCATTCGAGACACTCTGGGTCAGCAGCATCAGCATGATCAAACCGGGCACGATGAAAGCCCCGTAACTGATGCCATCGATCTCGCTGATTCGCGACCCGATAGCCGCCCCGAACACCACGAAATACAACGAAGTGGAAATGACCGGCGAGACAATGCTCTGTAACAGGGTGCGGCGGGTACGCGAAAGTTCCGCCATGTAAATGGCACGAACGGGATAGAGGTTCATCAACGCTCCTTGACCAGGTCGACGAAGATATCTTCCAGTGAGCTCTGGCGGGTATGCAAATCCTTGAAGACGAGACCGGCCGCCTCAACGTCGGCCAGAAGTGCAGAAATAGTACTGCTTTCCTGGCCTTCCGCACCGCCGGCCCGAGAGGCATCGTAAGTGTAGATCAGCTCGCTGCCATTGGCGGCAAGTTGCAGGTCGTAGGCGGCAAGGGCCGGCGGCACGCTATCCAGCGGTTCGTGCAGGTGCAGGGCCAGCTGCTTACTGCCCAGCTTGCGCATCAGGGCGGCCTTGTCTTCCACCAGCACGATTTCACCGTTGTTGATGACGCCGATACGGTCGGCCATTTCCTCGGCCTCTTCAATGTAATGCGTGGTGAGAATAATGGTCACCCCGCTTTCGCGCAGCTGACGCACCACATCCCACATCTCACGGCGCAGCCCGACATCCACGCCGGCGGTGGGCTCATCCAGAAACAGAATGCGCGGCTCGTGAGACAGCGCCTTGGCAATCAGCACCCGGCGCTTCATGCCGCCGGAAAGCGTGATCAGGCGATTATTGCGTTTGTCCCACAGGGTGAGCGATTTGAGTACGCGTTCTATATGTCCCGGGTCGGGCGGCTTGCCGAACAACCCGCGGCTGAAATTGACGGTGTTCCAGACCGTCTCAAAAGCCTCGTTGGTCAATTCCTGCGGCACCAGGCCGATGCGGGAGCGCGCCTCGCGGTAATCGACCTGGTTATCGAAGCCATCCACCACTACCTGGCCATCCGTGGCATTGACCAGCCCGCATATCACGCTGATCAAGGTCGTCTTGCCTGCGCCATTGGGGCCGAGAAGGGCAAATATTTCGCCCCGCTGAATGTCCAGGTCAATCTGTTTGAGCGCCTGGAAGCCTCCCTCGTAAGTCTTGTTGAGGGCACTGACACGGATGATTGGTTCGCTCAAGACAAACTCCCATCGACCGTGGCGAACCGCCACGGTCGAGTAGTGTAGTGATGCGGGAAATGCTTACCGCTCTTTGACTGGCATCAAGTGCGGCTGGTGACTTCCAGCAGGTGGTAACCGAACTGCGTCTTCACCGGGCCTTGAACCTGGTTCAGGTCGGCGCTGAATACCACCTTATCGAACTCCGGCACCATCTGGCCGGGGCCGAAGGTACCCAGTTCACCGCCCTGTTGGCCGGAGGGGCAGGATGAGTGCTCCCGGGCCACCTCGGCGAAGTCCTTGCCGTTCTCGATCTCTTGCTTGAGGGCGTTACATTTTTCTTCGCTGTCTACCAGAATGTGACGTGCGCTGGCCTTTGCCATGGGGATGCTCCTGTTTTTCAATGGTGTGATCATTTCACGGGAAGGGATAACAACACCACAAGCTTACCACGCAAATCGGCTGGGATTCGGCCTGACATTGCAGGCGCGAATTCTCCAGGAATGTTTCGCCTCCCCGCCCGGGCTGGTATCTTCTTGTCACTTTCGTTTACCCGAGGATATACGATGTCGGCTTCCGATTTCTCCCAGCATGCCCATCAAGGCTCTCCGCAATTCCGTCTGGTTACCCGGAGTGATTTCGATGGTCTGGTGTGCGGTGTACTACTCAAGCACTTGAACTTGATCGATGAGATCACCTTCGTGCATCCCAAGGACATGCAGGACGGCAAGGTCGAGATTACCGATCGGGATATCACCACCAACCTGCCGTACGTCGCGGGCTGCCATTTGGCATTCGACCATCACCTGAGCGAAACCGTGCGCAACACCGAGCGCGCCGCCAATCATGTTATCGACGCGGACACCCCCTCGGCGGCACGCGTCGTCTGGCAATACTACGGCGGCCATGAGGCCTTTCCGGCGCGTTGGGACGCCATGATGGAAGCCGTGGACAAAGGGGATTCCGCCCAGTTCAACCGGCAGGAAATTCTCGACCCCCAGGGCTGGGTGCTGCTCAATTTCATCATGGATGCACGTACCGGTCTCGGGCGCTTCCGCGAGTTTCGCATCTCCAACTATCAGCTGATGATGCAACTGATCGATTACTGTCGCGACCACAACATCGACCAGATCCTCAACCTGCCGGATGTGCGCGAACGGGTGGAGCTCTACCGCGACCATGAAGACAAGGCCAAGGAGCAGATCGAACGCTGCGCCAGCGTGCACGACAACCTGGTGGTGCTCGACCTGCGCGAGCAGGACCCGATCTATGCCACCAACCGTTTCGTGATCTACGCCCTCTACCCCCAGTGCAACATTTCCATCCACCAGATGTGGGGCCTGAAAAAACAGAACACGGTGCTGGCTATCGGCAAATCGATTCTCGACCGCTCCAGCAACACCAATGTCGGCGAGCTGTGCCTGGACTACGGCGGTGGCGGCCATCTCAATGCCGGCACCTGCCAGATCGACAACGACCAGGCCGATGCCACACTCCATGATATTATCTCGCGCATCAACGCCGACGGCTGACGCCTGATCCTTGGCGCGAGGTGACGAGCTTCCACCGTGACAAGACGCGGCTGTAACAAGGCTTGGATTTATTGATGCGCGTCATGGTTGTCAGGGCGTAATTACGTCACCATGGCGATACCTTACTGAATTACTCGGGTATCGCCATGCAAGCTCTTGTCCGGTTAGATCGAGTCCCCTTGCTGGGTTTGGCATTTCGCCCCTTCTTCTTGCTGGGTGCCGCTTTCAGCATCATCGCGCTGCTGATATGGCTGGCCTTTTGGCACGGCAGCATCTGGTTGCGCCCTTACGGCGGGCTGGTGTGGTGGCATCAGCACGAAATGATTTTCGGCTTTGCGGCGGCCATCATTGTTGGTTTCCTGCTCTCGGCGGTACAAAACTGGACGGGCAAACGCAGCCTGCATGGCGGCCCCCTGCTTGGTCTGGTGTCGGTGTGGCTAGCTGCGCGCCTGTTGCTGGCATTTCCCATGGGCATACCCGCCGCCTGGCTGATTGCGCTGGATGTGGCGTTTCTTCCTCTGGCCGCGTTGGTCGTGGGCGCTCTGGTGGTGTCAGCCAAGCGCTGGCGCAACCTGATCTTCCTGCCAGTGCTCACGCTTCTGGCCCTGGCCAATCTGGGCATGCACCTGGGCTGGGCATGGGGGGATGCCACCCTCATTCGCGACGCCGCTTACCTGGCAGTGCTGTTGATCGGTCTGCTGATGGTGGTGCTCGGCGGGCGTGTCATTCCGTTTTTTACCTCCCTCAAGCTGGGCCGCGCCCAAGTGGCGGGCCTTGCGTGGCTGGAAGCCGCGACGCTAGGCAGCACCGCTCTGGTCGTGGTCTTGCAGGCGTTAGTGGTGGTCGCTGTGCCGGTGCCCGCGGCATTGCTCGCGGGGGTCTTGCTGGTGGCAGCGGTCACCAACGGCATGCGATTGGCACGCTGGGAGAGTTTGCGCACCCGGCATGAGGCGCTCCTTTGGGGACTCCACCTGAGCTATGCCTTCATCGTGGTCGGGCTGGGCATGTGGGCGCTGGCACTGCTGGGGGCATGGCGGGTGGAACTGGCCGTCCATGCGCTGACTATCGGCGCCATGGGCGCCATGATGCTGGCCATGATCTCCCGCGTGTCCCTGGGCCATACCGGACGCCCGATACGTACCTTGCCGGGTATCGGCTGGGCACTAGCGCTTCTGTTTCTCGCCGCCGTACTACGCGCGCCTCTTCTGGCGGTGATGCCGCAGATGAGCCACTGGGTTTACAGCGTCAGTATCCTGGCCTGGTGTGTGGCTTACGCTATCTTTCTGGCGCACTACAGCTGGCCGCTTCTTTCCCCACGAAAGGATGGCAAAGAAGGGTAGTAACTGGATGAGACAGTCATGTAAAAGTATGTCACGCTAAGGCCAGTGCATAACCTTCCCCACCTCTCTTGGAGTCATGGCGCAACATGAACCTTCAATGGAAAAGCCTGCCCTTACGGCGGCGGCTATTTATTGCCTTCGGCAGCGTGTTGGCCCTGGCGATGCTGCTGGCTCTCGGATTGCAGTCTCGCGCGCATACCGAATCGCGGATCGAGAGCTTGCTGGAACAGGAACTGCCTACCCAGCTGGAAAAGCTAGCCTCCCAGCTGAGTTTGCGCCTGACCCCAGGGCTTGCGGTCTCGGAAAGCCTGGCCAATAGTTATTTCATTGAGCAGTGGGTGCGGCAAGGCCTGCCGGAAGAACGCCATGACGAGGTAATCGTTTACCTTGAGCGTCTCAAGCAGCAGCTCAACTTCGAGCTGTTGTTCATTGCCGCCCAGTATGCCGGGCGCGGCCACTACTATCAGTTACGTAACGGAGAGCTGGAACACCGTTACATGCAACCTCCTGGCAATGACGATGACTGGTACCACGAGTTTCTCGCCCGCCAGGTTCCCTATGAGTTGAACCTGGATGCCGATACCTTCACGCCCGAAGAAGCCTTCATGTTTCTCAATTTCTCGAGCCAGACCACAACGGCTGATGGCAAACCGTTAGTGGTGGCAGGCGCAGGACTCGACGTCTCGCGCATGGCCAGCATGGTCGAGACGTTTCAACTCGGTGACACCGGACACGCGACCCTGCTGAATGTCGACGGCAAAGCCGAGCTTGACACCCAAGGCACCCTGCTTGAGCAGGACACCCTCGATGGCAGTGGCAACCGTTTACTGGGTAACGAGCCGTTAGATATCCGAGAAATTACCCGCGATGGAGAACGCTGGCTGGTTGGCACCCTATGGCTGCCCGAGTTGCAGCGTCACCTGATGGTGGAAGTGTCGCGTGCCGACTATACCCAGAGTATTCAGGAGCAATTCTACGTCTCTGTGGGACTCGGCCTGATTATCTTGTTGCTCACCCTGGGAGTGCTCTATCCCTTGACCGGCAACCTGGTACGCCCATTGGTGTCTTTCCAGCGCCAGCTCAAGGAAATCACCCGTAATCTGGACCTGGGAAAGCGCATAGAAACCGCGGACCGCGCCGAGCTGGGCGACCTTGCCGACCAGACCAACCAGCTGCTGGAGCGTCTCTCTCAAGCGATTCATGCCATCTCGCGCAGCGCCGGCGACCTTTCCCAAGTGGCGGAACGACTGGCCCAGACGGCCGGGCTTTCCGGAGGGCAAGATGACTTCAACCAGGAGGCCAGCCAGACCATGGCCGCGGCAGTCGAGGAAATGGCTTCCTCGGTGGCTGAAATCACCTCGACCATGGAAGAGCTTTCCACCTCTTCGACCCAGATTGCCGATCATTCGCAATCGGTGGTCAATGTCGCCAACCAGACCCTGGAATGCAGCCGCAAGGGCAGCACAGCCATGCAGATGCTTCAGACGCGGATGCAGGATATTCGCACCGACAACGCCCGCAGCCTGGAAGAGATCATGACGCTGGGCGCCAAGTCGAAGCAGATCAGCAAGGTCATGGAGCTGATCAACACCCTGGCCGCCCAGACCAAGTTGATCGCCTTCAATGCCGCCCTTGAAGCCTCGAGTGCCGGGGAATCCGGGCGGCGCTTTTCGGTTGTCGCCAGCGAAATTCGACGGCTGGCGGATAGCGTCACCGATTCCACCCAAGAGATCGAAGGTCATACCGACGAGATTCAAAATGCGATAAATCGCCTGGTGGTCACCTCGGAAAAGGGCGCCGCCTCGATTGAGAAAGGCGTCGACGTCAGCGCCGATACAGCCAAGGATCTGGATGCCTTGCTGAGTGCCGCCAGCCAGACCAGCAGCGCCGCCCAGCAAATCTCTCTCTCGACCCAGCAACAGAAGACCGCCAGTAGCCAAGTGGTCATTGCCCTGAGAGACATTGACGCCGCCAGTACCCGTAACGCCCATTCGGTACGCAACATCACCGACATCAGCCAGGACATGATCCATATGTCGGGCGAACTCAATCATCTCGTTCAGGAGTTCTCGCTCAAACCGCCGCCCGGGGGAAACCCGGCGTCGGGTAACCAGCCATCGCAAGAAGATGCTCAGGGATCGGAACAACAGCAAAAACATAAGCAAGCTCAGCCACGGAGCAATGAGCGAGACCCGGCATGATCCGGGTGGTGATCGCCGATGACAGCCGTGTGGCACGCGACGTCTTGCGCTCGATCCTTGAGCGCGCCGACGACATCGAGATAGTCGGTGAAGCAGTCGACGGCCGCGATGCGGTAGACAAGGTGCGCGAGCTTGCGCCTCATGTAGTGACCATGGATCTCAACATGCCTCGAATGGACGGTATCGCCGCCATTGAAGAAATCATGTACAGCCGCGCGCGCCCCATTCTGGTAGTCAGCGACCGCTCGGACGCCGAATCCGCCTATCGTGCCCTGGAGGTCGGGGCGCTGGACGTCATTACCAAGCCGGAACTCGAGGGCGAAGCCGCTGACGCCTTCCTCTACAAGGTGCGCCTGTTGGCGGGCGTCTCGGTCATCACACGCTTGAGGCGTTACTGCTGGCCACCCGCCTCTCGACCCACCGACACCGGCTTGCCTGCGGCCCCTGAGCAAAGCGCATCCAGCCCCAGCCCTTTTTCATGCATTTTCGCCATTGCCTGCTCCACCGGCGGCCCTCAGGCGCTGGCTCGGCTGTTATCCCAGCTGAATACGCCCTTCCCGGCGCCGATCCTGATTGCCCAACATATCAGCCACGGCTTTATCGATGGCATGGCGCAATGGCTGGCGACGCGCTGCCGGCTACCGGTCAGGGTCGCCAGACACAACGAAGCGTTGCAGGCCGGCTGTGTCTACCTTGCGCCTTCGGAATACAATCTCAGCGTAACGCTTCATCACCGCCTGCAGTTGTCGCCCAGCCCGCCGGGGACAATCTATCACCCCAGCGGCGATGTGCTGTTGGCATCGGTAGCCGAGGTGTATACCCATCATGCCATCGGCATCATCATGACCGGCATGGGCAGGGATGGGGTTCTCGGCATGAGCGCCATTCATCGCCGGGGTGGCGTGACCCTGGCTCAGGATGAAGCCAGCTCGGTGATCTACGGCATGAACCAGGAAGCGGTCAATGCAGGTGTCATCCAGCAGATATTGCCGCTCGATGAACTCGCCGCCGCCATGGACCGCCAGGCCCTACGCCGAAAGCCGGCCGGTATGGCGCCGGGGAGCCGCTCATGAACCCGCTGGCCCCTTTTAAGACGCTAGTGAAAGAACGTTGCGGCCTGCATTTGGAAGGGCTCGCGGAAGACCGTCTCGCCAAAGCGCTTACCCAGTTGCGCACCGCCCATGCCCTGCCCGACCTCCAGGCCACCTACCACCTGCTGGAAAGCCGGGAGTCGGTATTCGCCGCCCTGATCAGCCAACTGACGGTCAACGAAACCTATTTTTTCCGTGAGCCGGAACAGCTCGACCTGGTGGCCGACACCCTGGTGCCGCGATTGCTTGAACAATGTACAGGCACGCGCCCCTTGCGCCTGTTGAGCGCCGGCTGCTCCTCCGGGGAAGAGCCTTATAGCCTGGCGATGGCCTTGCACGAGCGTTACGGCGAACGCACCCGAGCGCTGTTTCATATCGACGGTGGCGATCTCGACAGCCAGATACTCGCCAAGGCAAGGCGCGCCGAGTACAGCGGCTTGGCGTTTCGCACCCTGAGTGCCCCTCGGCGTCAGCGTTACTTCACCCCGCTCGGGTCGCGCTACCAACTGATCCCGACGATTCGTGACCTGGTGCATTTTCAAGAACTTAACCTGCTCTCCGCCACCCTGCCTGAAGCCTTGGGCCAATATGACGTGATCCTGTTTCGCAATGTCTCGATCTATTTCTCGCCCGAGACCCGCCGATGCATTCAGGCGCGCCTGAAACAATGGCTCAAGCCCGAAGGCATCTTGCTGTGCGGCACCGCGGAAACATTGGGAAACGATCTAGGCCTGTTCCAGCTGGTAGAAGAAAACGGCCTGTTTTATTTCACACAGATGCCCACCGGTTCGCCGACGGCGCTCGAGCCCCGACCAGCGTCCACGGATGTCCCGGCAACGTCCTTCCCCGAGCCGCCTGAGTTGAAGGGGCCTGCACTGGAGACGCCTGCGCCGCCGAATCCTGTGCAAACGTGCGAAGAGATTCGCGAACACCTGCAGGCGGAACACTGGGAGCATGCCGAACAGGCCCTTGAAACCCGGCTTGCCCAGCACCCCGACTGCCGGGAAAGCCGCCTGATCAAGGCTTACTTACTCTTCAACCGTAAAGCTTTCGAGGCGGCGAATGCCTTGCTTGCATCGCTTCTCGAAGAGACACCCTGGTCGGTGGATACGCTGATGCTGGCCGGTCTGGTGGCACGTTGGCAACAGGCACCGGAAACCGCGGCACGCCACTTCAGGCACGCCATCTACGTGGCCCCCGAATGTTGGCCGGCGCATTTTTATCTCGCCGATATTTACCGGATGGACGCCATAGGCAAGGATGCCGCCGTCCGAGCTCAGCGCGGCTACAGCGCCGTGCAACGGCTACTCGCCGGTAACCGCCAACCGGCGACCGGTCTGGTAACGATTCCGCCGCCATTGCCCCCCGGCGATGCCTGCTTTCTCGCCCAACGCCACCTTGCCACCCTGGTCCTCGATCGGCACGCAACGACGGGAGCCTCCTGAGCATGGCCTTGGACATTCAGCGATTCATTCAGCGCTTCATTGAAGAGGCCCTGGACCATTTGGGGCGCATGGCCGAAGGCATTGCCGCCCTGGAGCGGGACCGAGCGAATACCGAGCGTATCAATGAACTGTTTCGCTCGGCGCATACCATGAAAGGCTCTTCGCGGATGCTCAAACTGACCCCGATCACCGCCACCGCACATAGCCTGGAAGAATTGCTCAGCGCCTTGCGAGAGGGCCAGCAATCCGCCGGACCCGAGATTATCGGCCTGCTCTATCAAGGCATGGATGCGCTCTCCGACCTGGTCGGGCTACTTGCCGACGGCAGCGCGCCCGAGGCGCTGCCGGCTGCCAACCCGGCATTATGCCAAGCCTTGGAAGCGGCCGCATCGGGCCAAGACAATCCGTGCGCCTCAAGCACGCCCTTACCCGCTGACGTTTCTACAGCCACACTTTCGCCGACGGCTGAGCCTTCGCCAACCGCTACGCCCGCTGCCGAAGAGCCGGGCGAAATGCGCTTGAACGATAGCGTACGGGTGCGTCTTGAGCGGCTCGATGAAGTGATTCGTCTGATGGGTGAGGTACTCTCCGGCCACACGCACATGCATCATTTGGCCGGTTGGGCGCGCCGCTTTGCCGGTAACACCCAGGCCCCCGACCAGAGTGAACTGGCCGCTTTCAGCCGCGAATTGAGAGAGGGGGTGCTCACCCAGGAGGCGCTGATGGTCGAGCTGCATGACCGGGCGCTACAGATGCGCATGTTACCGCTGAATATCGTCTTCGACCCCCTGAGTCGGTTAGCCCGCGATATGGCGCGCTCCCTGGGCAAGCAGGTGGATTGTCGGGTGCGTGGCAGCGAAATCGAACTGGATCGGCAGATGATCGATCACCTCTCCGACCCGCTGGTTCATCTGCTGCGCAACGCCCTGGATCATGGCATTGAACCGCCCGAGGTTCGCCTGGCGGCGGGCAAGCCCGCGCGCGGCCAACTGACCCTGGAAGCCTGGCAGGATGGCGGCTGGGTGATGATCGAGGTGAGCGATGACGGCGCCGGCATTGCGCTTGCCGCCCTGCGTGAAAAAGCCTTGCACAAGCAACTGCTCAGCCGCGAACAGCTCGATGCGCTAAGCGAGCGTGAGACACAGGAACTGATCTTTCGTCCGGGGTTTTCCACCAGCGCTCTGATTACCGATTTTTCAGGACGCGGGGTGGGCATGGATGTGGTCAAGCGGTCGGTCGTCGACACCTTGAGCGGCGACCTTCAGCTCACCAGCCGCCCCGGCCAAGGGACATGCTTCACTCTTCGGCTGCCGCTATCGCTGGCGATGATGCGGGTATTGCTGTTTCAAGCCGGTGGCTTGACCCTGGGCGTCACCGCTCAATACGTGGTCGAGCTGGTCGAGCTTCCTGCCAGCCGTTTCATCGCCACCGCAGGCGGCTGGGCGCTTACCCTGTATAACGAGTTCATCCCCGTGATTGCCTTGGCCGAATTGCTCGGCCTGCCTTCAACGGCTGTGGCAACGAGCGATGCACCCAGCGAGGCGAGAGACCCCGGCCGACTGCTGCTGGTGGTGCATCAGGGTCATGAGAAACTTGCGCTGATCATCGATGCGCTGGTGGAGGAAGGCGACCGGGTCATCAAGCCGTTACCCAAGCATTTGCGCAGCCTGCCGCTGATATCCGGCATGGTCACTCATCAACGCAACGACCTGGTCAGCCTGCTGCATGTGCCCGCCCTGCTCGAACGGATGCGACAAACCAGCATGCCGTCAACCCAAAAGGCGCCATCGACCCGGGCCCACCGCGTGCTGGTGGTCGACGACTCCCTCAATACCCGCGAGATCGAAAAAGATGTACTCGAAGCCTGGGGCTATCACGTCACGCTGGCTGAAAACGGCGAGGACGGTCTGCAAAAAGCCTTGGCCGAATCGTTTGATGCGATCCTGACGGACGTGGAAATGCCGCGCATGGATGGCTTCGCCCTGACCGCTCGGCTGCGTGAAGAGCACGCGTATCGCCACTGTCCGATCATCATCATCACCTCGCGCGAGAAAGAGACCGACCGACGCCGGGGGCTCGACGTAGGTGCCGATGCCTACATCGTCAAAGGCAGTTTCGACCAGAACATTCTGGTTGATACGCTCAAGGCATTATTGGGCTGAATACGCTACGCATTGTTAAACGACGAACCAGTGTTTATTGACCAACGAACCACTGTTTTATCGAACAACGTCCCATGAGTGGGCTCACCATGAAGAACCAATTGAGGAGCAGGAAAGTGCGCATACTGGTAGTGGATGATGATCTGCTGGCGGGAGAAATGATCGCAGCGATTCTACAAGAGGATGGCCATGAGATCCTGCTGGCTAGCGATGCCATGGATGCCATGACTCAAGTCGACCATCATGAGGATATCGCGGTCATTGTCAGCGATATGCACATGCCGTTGATCGACGGCATCGAGCTTTATCGCACCTTGCAAGAACAGGGCATCCACTTGCCATTCATCTTGCTCACTGGAAATGCTCCGGAATTTATCGATGCCGAGAAAATCGGGCTCACCGCCTGTCTGATGAAAGATGCAGACATGGACGTTACGTTGAGAGACGCGATTTCCAGCATTTTAAACCATTGAATTATAGGCTGGAACTATCACCTTCACCTTCTTTCGGGTAGCCCCATGTCGAAAACGCACCTGTCACTACAGGACAAGATTAGCGAACTTCGCCAACGCTTCATCGAGCAATTTCCTGCCCGGCTGACGATTGTCACCGAGCAACACCAGCGCCTGAGCGAAGCACCCATCGAGCAGGCTCGTCTTGCGCCGGAACTGCACCGCTTTTTCCACAGCGTGAAAGGCACCGGCAATTCCTTGCGATTCCCTCAGCTGGCGGCACTTGCCGACCAGGCTGAAACGCTGATCACCCAAAAAGAGTCCGCCTTGCTCGATGCCGAAGTGCTGGCGGAATTAGGCTCACTGCTTGAACGAATGGTGGAAGTCCACACCCTGGAAAGCCATGCGCTCCGCCTTGCGAGCGCTGCTGATGGTTTCGAGCCGGATTTCGAACTGAATCAGGAACAAGGCGCCGCTTCGGCTACCCAGAATCCACGGCTGATTTACCTATGCGATGATGAACCCGACCAGGTGGCTCAGCTGATGCATCATCTGCGCTGCTTCGGCCATGACGTCGTGCATTTCTCCACCACCGAGGCATTCTTCGATGCCGTCCTGATGCAGCCCCCGGATGCGGTGATCATGGACGTGCACTTTCCCCAGGGGAAAATAGCCGGCACGGAAACCCTCGCCAATCTGAAGCGCCTCACTGATTTCGACCTGCCCGCGATCGTTATTTCGGGTCACGGCGATTTCACCTCGCGCTTGAGTGCCGTGCGCGCCGGCTGCCAGGGGTACTTCATCAAGCCGGTCAAGCCGCTGGATGTGATGCTCGCGCTGGACGAACTCACGACACCGCAAAAAGAAGAGCCGTTACGCGTGTTGCTGGTGGATGATGAGCCCGACGTCGCGAGCTATCATGCCTTGCTGCTGGAACAGGTAGGCATGGTGGTGAAAGCGGTGCATCTGCCGTCGGAAGCGTTTGCCGCCCTTGAGCGTTTCAGTCCTGATCTCTTGCTGGTGGATTTCTACATGCCCGCCTGCTCCGGCAAGGAGCTGGCCAGCATCATTCGCCAACAGCCGGAATATGTCGGCTTGCCGATTCTGTATCTTTCCAGCGAAACTGATAGCCGCAAGCAGCTTTCCGCCATGGGCGCCGGCGTCGAAGCCTTTCTCACCAAACCGGTGGTGCCGGAGGAACTGGTCACCACGGTGCAGCTACATGCCGAACGCCTGCGGTTATTGCGCTCATTGATGATCCGCGACAGCATGACCGGCCTTTACAACCACAGCACCACCACCGAACTGATCGGTAAGTCACTGGCACATGCCTCGCGCAACGATGAGGCGCAAACCATGGCCATGATCGACATCGATAGTTTCAAGGAGGTCAACGACACCCACGGCCACCTGGCAGGCGATCAGGTGATCGTGACACTGGCACGGCTGCTGCAAAGTCGTCTGCGCCAGTCCGACATCGTAGGACGCTACGGCGGCGAGGAATTCGTGGTGCTGCTCAAGCAGACCACCGCGGGGCAGGCCAGGGATTTGATGGATACATTGAGAGAAGATTTCTCGCGGATCGACTTTCATACCAGCGACCAATGCTTTCGTTGCACCTTCAGTGTGGGAATCAGCGCCTTTCCCCGGCATGCAAGTACCGAACCCCTGCGCCTTGCCGCCGACCAGGCGCTGTATCGCGCCAAGGCCCTGGGGCGCAATCGCGTCGAGGTGGATCCATGAGCCATGCCGGCACGAGCCTTGACCAGGCCCTGAACAACCGCCGCCGCCAGCAGGAAGAGGTGGTGAATGTCGACGAACCCATGACACAGCTGGTGGTGTTCAGCCTGGCCGGACAACGTTTCGCCCTTCCCGGCGAAAATGTCACGGAAATACTGGGAGGTGACCAGAGCGTCTATCTTGTGCCGGGCATGCCCGCCTCCGTCGAGGGAGTGATCAACCTGCGCGGCGAAATCGAATCGGTGATCACCCTGTATTCGCTGTTGCAGCTTACTTTTCCCGATACTGATCTTCCCGGCCCAGCTCCTCCCGGTTCGGTGGCCGCAGGCATGATCCTGATGGCTCAGACCGAGGGAATGCGCAGCGGCTTGCGCATCGAACAGCTGGAAGATGTCTGCGACGTGCCCAAAAGCGTGCTGAAACCACCGCCGGCGGCGTTACCCTCGCATTTGCGTCCTTACGTCACGGGCCTATGGGAACAGGAACAGACCCAACAGGCGGTGGCCGTGCTCAACCTCAACGCTCTTTTTCGTGACTATCGCCAAGGGCTGGGATGATGCAAGACACCCGAGTGGCGCTGGTCGCCTTTACGCTGAATAGTGCTCGTTTCGCCCTGGAAGCGGCTTGCGTCCAAGCCATGAGCGACCATCGCCCGAAAGCCGCCCCTGCTGAGCATTGCCATCGTGCAAGCAGCCTGTTCCCATCCCGGGACGAACCGAGCATTGACACCTCGCACTGGTTGACGCTTGGGGATGATCAGGGTAGCTGGTATCTCGAAGTCGCAAGCGATGTCGAGCTGGTGAACTTGCCGGAGAGTCGAATCCATCCCCTACCTGCCTTGCTCATCGAGCGGCGGCAGATACCCGCGCTTGTGGCGCTGGGCGATTATCAGGGCGAGTTGATGGCATTACTCGATGCGCGTCTCATCCGCCCCTGCAACTGAAACACTTGAGGATTTTTCAGCATCATCGCCAAGGCTCGCTCATCCCTTTGGCGTCCAGTCATGCTGGCCTCGCTCGGGAATCACCAGGTTGGCAAAGTTGCACGGCTTATGCCGACTGTCCAGCTGCGTCGACAGGATGCCATCCCAGGCAGTGCGGCAGGCACCGGTGGAACCCGGCAGGCAGAACACCACGGTGGCATTGGCAAGTCCCCCCAGGCAGCGGCTCTGGATGGTGGAGCTGGCCACCTCCTGGTACGACAGCTGACGAAACAGCTCACCAAACCCCTGGATCTGCTTGTCAAGCAACACCGCTACCGCTTCCGGGGTGGAATCACGCCCGGTGAAGCCGGTTCCCCCGGTGGTCAACACCACCTGCACTTGAGTGTCGGCGATCCATCCGGCGACCATGGCACGAATCCGGTAGACGTCATCGGGCACGATGCGCTTTTCCACCAGTTGATGCCCGGCAGCGGTTAGCCGCTCGACAAGTAGCTGGCCGCTGCGGTCGCTGTCTTCGGTGCGCGTATCGGAAATGGTGAGTACCGCGATGTTGAGCGCATCCATCGGTTCGCTCATTGCGCCTGCTCCTTTTCCTGGGCGGCTTTTCGCGTTTGGCGATTCTCGAAGGCCGCCATTTGCTCAGGGGTGGCTTTCTGCTGGTGGTTGTCTTTCCATTCGGCGTAAGGCATGCCGTAGACATGCTCACGTGCAGACTCGTAATCCAGGTCGGCACCGCGCTCATCGGCAGCACTCACCAGCCACTTGGAAAGGCAGTTGCGACAGAAATCCGCCAGGATCATCAAGTCGATGTTCTGCACTTCCTTGTGCTCGTCAAGGTGCTGGAGCAAGCGACGAAAGGCGGCGGCTTCGAGTTCGGTACGGGTGGCGTCGTCAAGATGCTGCATGGAAAATCTCCCGCTTTTTAGATGGCAAATAGGTGTGGCAATCAGATGCACTCAGCTTAACAAAAGACACAGGAGCGACCACCATGATAGTTGTATCAGCTATTGTTCAGACACTTGTTCATCTCGCATTCACCTGGAGGCGCATCGATGATTTCCCGCGCTGAGCTGACCGGCCTGATTCTGGCCGGCGGCAAAGGCCGCCGTATGGGCGGTCGCGACAAGGGCCTCGAACTGTTCGCCGGTCAGCCGTTTGTGGCCCATGTACAAGGCCGCCTCGCCGATCATGTGAGCGAAGTGTTGATCAACGCCAACCGCAACCTCGAACGCTACGCCGACTTCGGCGACCGGGTGATCGTCGATAGCGAAAGCGGGTTTCTAGGGCCGCTGATGGGCATTTATACCGGGCTCCGGGCGGCCTCCACCCCCTGGGTTGTGGTGACGCCCTGCGATACCCCCGTGCTGCCCATGGACCTGGTGGCACGACTGGTAAACGGCATTGGCGACAATGACATCGCCGTGGCCGACGACGGCGAGCGCCTGCATCCAGTGGTGGCGCTGATTCGCACCACCCTGATCGATGACCTCGAACAGGCCCTGAGCCAAGGCGAGCGCAAGGTCGAGCGCTGGCAGGCACGCCACGCCTGGTGCCGGGTGGACGTTTCAGATTGCGCCCAGGCGTTTATCAATCTCAACAGCGAAGCCGACAAGCACAGTATGGACAAGCGCAATGGCTAAGCAGAGGTTTCCTAGGTCAACCAAGCCACCAACAACCCCACCGCAAGCGACAGCAGCATGGGCAGCGCCACGCGCCTACCCAGCCGGTAAGTGCCGATGAAGGTGGACAGTCCTGTCTTGAACAGGTTATTGGCTGAGGCGGCAATCACGATGCCCAGTATGGCCGTTCCCCCTTCTATGGTGGTCAGCGACATACGCGATAACGACAAGGTGATGGGCGCCACGTCAGCAAGCCCGGACGTGGCGGCCAGCAAATAGACGCCGGTTTGGCCCAACACCTCCCGTAGCCACTCTCCCAGCACCAGAATCAGCGCCAGCATCGCTCCGAGCAACAAGGCAATGCGCAGCTCCAGGGGGTTCTGGGTCAAGGTGGGCCTTTCGACCTTGAGCTTACGGTGCTGGGTGCGCCAGATAAAAAATGCCGGCACATACAAGGCCAGCCCCATCAGTAGAATCGGCGGCGTCAGTGTGGGTAGCAGGCCGGGATTGATCAAGGCCGTGTAGAGTAGAATGCGCGGAAACATGGTGCCGCAGGCCAGCAGGATTCCTACCGCCAACATCGGCTCCAGGTCGGAGTTTCGACGCGACTGGCGGGCGTACTGCAGCGTCAAGGCGGTGGATGAACTGAGCCCAGCAAACAGCCCGGTGAATAGAATGCCTTTTTCGGTACCCCCGATACGGATAGCGAAATAGCCGACAAAGGAAATCGAGGCGATCAGCACCACCAGCCACCAGATATGATAAGGATTGAGCACCCCGCCCGGCCCCATGCTCTCGTCCGGCAGCAACGGCAGCATCACCACACTGATCAAGAGCAGTTTGAGCCCCGCATCGAGTTCGTGGGACTGCAATTTGTACAATAAACCGTGAATTTCACGCTTATTGTCGAGAATCACCGCGGTAATTACTGCACAGGCCGTGGCCAAGGCAAGGTTGATCGCCACCGCAATAGCCCCGAAACAGAAGGTCAGCAGCAGCCCTATCATGCCGGTAATGCTGTAATTTTGCGTTTCGACTGTATGCGCTCGCCATGCCACCAGACTGATCCCGGCTACCGCTAAAAAAATCAGCGGAAAAGCCCAGGGCGTAAGGGCTTGCGAAAGCAGCGCGGCAATCCCCCCCAGCAGCCCCACCAACGCATGGGTACGAATACCCGCCACTCGTTGTCCGGCTTTCTTTTCCCGAGCCACCCAACCGCGTTCGATTCCGATCAAGGTGCCTAACAGCAAGGCCACGACCAGGCGAATGATGGTTTCGTTGGTGGCAAAGAATTGCTGTGTGATGTCATCCATGAAGGGTTGCTCGCTAAGTCCAGAGGGCTGATTCAGGTCAACGAATTTTTAACAAAGTGGTTTTGCCAAGGTATCGTTTGTCAGAGTAACAAGGTATTCCGGGCAAGCTGTGCCTACGCTGAAAGGAGTCTTCTAGACTGGAGGTAGCCATATTCAACAACCATGGGGGTGCCATGTCCAAAATCGATCGCAGAACCTCATCGTCCTCCAAGGATTCACATTCAGATAAGCCGGAAGAAAAGCGCTCTCCTTTCCAGAATGAACCCCCAGCCGCCAGACAACAATGGCTGCTGTTTCTTTGGCTGACGCTGGGTATTTTCCTGACATTTAATTACTTCGATGCCACTGAGCAGCAGAGCCAGGTGGAACTCACCTATTCGGAGTTTCTTGACGCCGTGGAAGCCGGCCACATCGAGGAAGTGACCCTGCATGGCCAGGACGTAGAGGGCAGTTTCAGTGACGCCGGCCGACAAGCCCGTGAGGCCGAGGACGTCGAAACCTTCGAGACCATACGCCCGGATGTCGAAAGCAGTCGCCTGCTGGAACGTCTGGAGGCCAATGGCATCGGGATAGCGGCCAGGCCCGTCGACCCGCCCTGGTGGCAGCGCATGCTGGTCGGCGTATTGCCATGGGTGCTGTTTCTCGGCTTGCTGTTCTGGTTCTGGAATCGCATGCAACAACGCGCCATGTCGGGGGGTGACGGCATTTTCAGCATGGGAAAATCCAAGGCACGCCAGGTGCGCAGCGAAGACAGCAAGGTACGCCTGGATGACGTCGCAGGCTCGGAGAACGCCAAGCAGGAGGTCATCGAAGTGATCGATTTTCTCAAGAGCCCACAACGCTTTCAGGCCTTGGGAGCCAAGATTCCCCGCGGGTTGCTGTTGATGGGTCCGCCCGGCACCGGCAAGACCCTGATGGCCAAGGCGGTGGCCGGCGAGGCAGGCGTGCCCTTCTTCAACGTCAGTGGCTCGGAGTTCATCGAGATGTTCGTGGGCGTCGGTGCCTCGAGGGTGCGCGACATGTTCCAGAAAGCCAAGGAGCAGGCCCCCTCCGTGATCTTCATCGACGAACTGGACTCCATCGGTCGTTCACGCGGGACGGGGATGGGGGGCGGCCATGACGAACGCGAGCAGACATTGAACCAGATTCTCGCCGAGATGGACGGCTTCGAGGAAGGCGAATCGGTGGTGGTGCTGGCGGCCACCAACCGTCCGGATGTGCTCGATTCGGCCCTGCTGCGGCCGGGGCGTTTCGACCGCAAGATCACCCTCGAAAACCCTCACCGTGATGCTCGCTGCAAGATACTGGAAGTGCACACCCGCAAGATGCCGCTAAGCGATGACGTCGACCTGAAGCGCCTGGCCGAGATGACCACCGGTTTTTCCGGCGCGGATCTGGCCAACCTGGTCAACGAGGCGGCCTTGCTGGCGGGGCGTCGTGAACAGAAGGAAGTCGACTGGCAGTGCTTTTCCGATGCTCGCGATCGACTGTTACTGGGTGAAGCCAAGGATGTGGGGCTCACGAATGAAGAACGGCATCTCGTCGCCTACCATGAATCCGGCCATGCCCTGCTGGCGTATCTACTCCCCCACGCCGACCCACTCGAGAAGATGTCCGTGCTGCCGCGCGGGCGTTCGCTAGGCGTGACAGCCCAGGTGCCGGACGAAGACCGCTACAACTACCAGGAGTCTTATCTGCGTGACCGTCTCACGGTGATGTTCGGCGGACGCCTGGCGGAGTCGCTGGTCTTCGAGGAAACCAGTAGCGGTGCGGAAAACGACTTGCAGCAGGCCACCCAGTTGGCGCGACGCATGGTGGCGCGCTGGGGAATGAACAAACGTATAGGGCCGATGATGTGCGCTCAAAGCCAGGAGCACCCTTTCCTAGGCAAGGAAATGGCGCAACAGCGCGAACACAGTGAAGAGACCGCCAATCTGATCGATGAGGAGATTCGAGGCCTGTTGCAGGAAGTCGAAGCGCATGGCCGTGAATTGCTCAAGCAGCATCGTCAGGCACTGGATGCACTCGCTTCAACCCTGGAAGAACATGAAACCCTGGATGCTGGGGAAATCCACGAAATACTTCATAAGCACACGGCTCATCAACACACCTTGTAAAAACAGGGTCAATTTGCTTGTGCACCGGTCAGCCGAATGGCTGGCCGGGGTTAAATAGCAGAGGATTAACGTTAATTTACGTCTTATCTTGATACTATGCATGAGATTTTCCGTTTAAATAAGGTCTTTTAATCTCATGCGTTGGTTTGACACCTCCCATACTCAATCACCGGCCACGTCATACCAGATGTATCGACGTCGTGCGGTTGCCATATATCTGCTGGCACTCGTGGTGATGGTCACCATGCTGACCTGGGTATTGAGTGACCAATATCAACGCGATATTCAGGCAGGGCGTGAGAAGGGGGCGGTACGTGCGGACCTGATCGCCGAATGGGTAAACAATGTATTCATGGTGAATGAATACACCCTGGTGGGTGTCTCCCAACTAGTGGGAACGCCGGGACAATCAATATTTTCTCTTTCAGACGATACCGCTCGAAGTATCGACACCTTTCTGGCGACACGCCGCGACAGCATGCCGATTCTCGATGAGCTGGGGTTGACCGACGCCAACGGCCGAGTCATCCTTTCTTCTAACCCTTCGTATTCAGCGGGTTACGATGTCAGCGACCTGCCCTTCTTCGAGGCGTTCGCCCGCGACTCAAGACGTGATCAACTGGTGACACCCCTGGTCTGGTCCGCTCACGATCAACGCCATTATATTATCCACCTGCGCCGCTTACGGAGCCTGGAAGGCCACACCGAAGGCTTTAGCGTTGCCTGGCTCAACCCCAGCGTGTTTCACGCCACCCTGAAAAACCTGGGAAGGACGCCCGGGGAAAATATTACTATCGTCGATAATCAAATGCAGCTGGTCGCGCGCCATCCCGAATCGACGGACAGCTTGAATGCAAGCACCATAGGGGCGTCTATCGACAAGGCGTTTGCTCCGGCATTTATCCAGAGCAAGGAGCAGCCCACCAGCCTGCGCATGACATCCCCGCTTGACGATAAAGACAGACTTTACTGGCTGCAACAGGTCAATGAACTGCCCTTCATGGTAATGGTAGGCGAGGATCTTCAAGGGTTGTTGAGTAACTGGATGCAACGCCTATGGGTACTTGTCAGTGTCGCCTTGCTTGTGGCGTTACTGGGAGGTTTGGTGCTGCGCCACTACATAGGACGCCTAGGGCTGGAAGAAACCCTGAACCAGCGCATGGCCGAACGTGAACAGGCACGCTATCAAGCCCGCACCCGAGCCGCTCGGCTCCAGGCCCTGGTCAGCTCGATACAGGACATGATCTTCGTTTTTGACCAGGCGGGTCGCTTCACCTATGTGCATGCCGTTGCCCAAGAGCGACTCGCCCTCGATCCCGAAGCGGCACTCGGGCAGCATTACCGCGACGTTCTGCCCAAGTCGGTCGCTGAACGCTTCGCGGAAGTGTCCACTCGGGTGCGTCATACGGAAACGTCCGAAGAATTCGAGTATTCCCTGCGTATCAAGCGAGAAATGCACGCCTTTCATTCGGTTGTCAGTCCGCTCAAGGATGCCGCCAATGCCTTTAGCGGCGTGCTGGCGGTAGTGCGCGATGTGACCCAGGCCAAGGCCAACGAAGCTCAGATGAGAATCGCAGCGACAGCCTTCGAGACCCATCTGGGCATGCTGGTCACGGACGTCCACGGCAATATCCTCAAGGTCAACAGCACCTTTACCCGGATCACCGGCTATCACCAGGACGAGGTGATGGGGCGCAATCCTCGAATGCTCAGTTCGGGGCATCATGACAAGGACTTTTACCGCAAGTTGTGGCAAAGCGTCGCGAAAAACGGCAGCTGGCAAGGGGAAATATGGAACCGGCGCAAGAACGGTGAAATGTTTCCCGAGTGGCTGACCATCAGCGCCGTGCATAACGAAAAGGGCGAACTGACCAACTATGTGGCGACGCTGAGCGATATTACCGAACGCAAGGCCGCCGAACAGGAAATCCATCAGCTAGCGTTTTACGACCCCCTGACCGGGCTTGCCAACCGCAGGCTACTCCAGGAGCGTCTGGAGCAGGCCGTTCAGAGCAGCTGCTCACCCAAGCAAGCTTGTGCCGCCTTGCTATTCATTGACCTGGATAATTTCAAGCAGGTCAACGATACCTTGGGCCCTTATGCGGGTGACCAGTTGCTGCAACAGATTGCCCGAGAACTTGGCCAGGTGCTCGATGAAAGCGATACCTTGGCGCGCCTGGGCGGCGATGAATTCGCGATATTGGCGCATAACCTGGGGAGTACTCCGGAAAAGGTGGCGGCAGTGGCCGAGCGATTGGCTCGCAAACTGCTCGCAGTTCTGCAACGCCCCATTTCGCTGGGAAGCGAGTCACTCACCATTACGGGGAGTATCGGCATTACCTTGCTCTGCGGAAGCAGCGCCACCCAGGATGAAGTGCTCCAACAAGCCGATATGGCCCTTTTTCAGGCCAAGCAAGCCGGCCGCAATACCTTGCGCTTTTTCGACCCGGCGATGCAGTCACGCCTGCAACACCGGGCTCGGCTGGAAGCTGACCTGCGCAAGGCGTTACCCAATAACGAACTGGTGCTCTATTACCAAGCACAGGTGAACGCCGCCGGCACCCCCACCGGTTACGAAGCCTTGCTGCGCTGGGTACATCCCCTACGTGGCATGATCTCGCCGGGCGAATTCATTCCCCTGGCCGAGGAAAACCGGCTGATCATCGAGATAGGTGCCTGGGTGCTGGAAACCGCCTGTCGTCAATTGGTGGCCTGGGCCGACGATCCCAGCAAGGCGACACTGACGCTGGCGGTCAACATCAGTCCGGTGCAATTTCACGAGCCGGACTTCGTCGAGCGAGTCATGCAAATTCTCGAGCGTACCGGCGCCTCTCCTCGGTATCTCAAACTCGAGTTGACCGAAAGCCTGCTCGTCGAAGCCCAACAGCAGGCCCGCGAAAAGATGCTGCGCCTGAAACAGACCGGCTTGAGCTTTTCGCTGGATGATTTCGGCACCGGCTATTCATCCCTTGCCTATCTCACTCAGTTACCGCTGGACCAGCTCAAGATCGACCAATCCTTCGTACGGCATCTGCTGGATGATCTCGCCAATGCAGCCATCGTCGAAAGCACTATCGGGCTGTCTCACAGCCTGGGGCTGGAAGTAATCGCCGAAGGCGTGGAAACCGAGGCTCAGCGAGCCTGGTTGATCGAGCATCACTGCCACGCCTTCCAGGGTTATTTGTTCGCGCCTCCGCTTCCGCTCGAGTCGTTGTGATCGCGACAGGCCTTGAACCCGCTGGCCAAGCTGTCGGCGCTGGGTAGGGCTTGCGGTGGCGCGATGATCTCCAGGCGTGAATCCTGACGCCAGGCACTGTTTTGCATGTGCATGGCGCCTTCGGCACGGTTGAGAAGCTTCCAGCCGTCCTGGGTATGCAGGATGCCTTTGACGCGAACCTCTCGAGGCAGTGCGCTGAGTTGGGCGGTGAGCTGATCGAGATCGAAGCATTTCTCGGGATGCCAACGCCAGCTCAGGCTGGTATAGCCCAGGGCGCTGCCGGTCTCATGCTGAGGTTTTCCCAAGGGGGGCGGTCTATCCACCACGGCAGCAAAAACATCATCCAACATGGCGGGCGCCGCAGGGACATGCAATGCCTGATGCGAGGCCGGCCTGGAAGGGGCGGCTGCCGTCGCGGCATGGCGGTTTTTCAGCGGTTCGCTTTTCAACTGGCCGCTTTTCAACAACAGATCGATCGGCAAGGCGCCGTGAGGGGCCTCGACCAGCCATTTTTTCGGCGGCCAGTAGGACTCCACCCGTTCACGAGCGGCCTGTTGCTGCGCGATGCTTGCCTGGTCGGTCATGGTCAGCACCACGGCATCGGCCATTTCCAGCTGGTCGCGGAAGGTCTCGTGTTCGCGCACCCGCTGTTCATCGAGTCGGCGCGGATCGAGGGTGGCGATGATGTCCTGAACATCCAATACCTCGGCAAACGCCTCGCCGCGCAGCATATCGAGCAGCCCGGCAGGGTGGCCGAGTCCGGAAGGTTCGATGATCAAACGATCCGGGCGATGGCGGTGTAGCAGGTTAACCAGGGTGGCCTGCATCACGAACGCCAGCTGACAGCACAGGCAGCCGCCGGGCAGCCCTTTGACGATCACATCATCGCGTTCGGTGAACATGGCCTGATCGATACCGATCTGCCCGAATTCATTGACCAGCACCGCCCAGCGTTCATCCACAGGCTTGTTTTCGATCAGGCTGTGGATAAGCGTGCTCTTGCCGCTACCCAGAAAGCCGGTGATCAGATGAGCAGGTATCTTTTTCAAAATTAGCCTCCGGTCATGTTCATAAAGCGTACCACTATTTAGTGACGACTAGCCGCTGCCTCTTGCCAGCGCGCCTCCAAGCGGCCACCCTTTGCTTCAGCCACTATTTCAACCTAACTGGAGCTCGCCCATGAGCGATTCGCCTACAGATCCCCGTCGTCGACATTCCGCCCCGGTGGTGGATGGTGTCGGTAAAGCCGCCAGCCGTGCCATGTTGCGTGCGGTGGGCTTCAAGGATGAGGACTTTACCAAGCCCCAGGTAGGCATTGCCTCTACCTGGAGCAACCTTACGCCCTGCAACAGCCATATCGATGAACTGGCCAGACAGGCGAGCGCCGGCGCCGATGCCGCCGGGGGCAAGGGGGTAATCTTCAATACCATCACCATTTCCGATGGCATTGCCAATGGCACGGAAGGCATGAAGTATTCGCTGGTGTCGCGGGAAGTGATCTGTGATTCCATCGAGACGGTAGCCGGCTGTGAAGGCTTCGACGGCCTGGTCGCCATCGGCGGTTGCGACAAGAACATGCCGGGTTGCCTGATGGGCCTGGCACGGCTTAACCGCCCCAGCGTGTTCGTCTATGGCGGCACCATCCTGCCCGGCAAGGGCCACACGGATATCGTCTCGGTATTCGAGGCCATGGGCGCTCACAGTCGCGGCGATCTCGACCTGATCGAACTCAAGCAGATCGAGGAAACGGCGATTCCCGGCCCCGGCGCCTGCGGCGGCATGTACACCGCCAACACCATGGCCTCGGCGATCGAGGCATTGGGCATGAGCCTGCCGGGAAGCTCGGCGCAAAACGCCGTCTCGCAAGCCAAGCACGACGACTGCCACGCCGCCGGGCAAGCGGTGCTGGCACTGCTCGAGCGTGACATCAAGCCTTCCGACATCATGACTCGCGAAGCCTTCGAGAACGCCGTCACCGTGGTGATCGCACTCGGCGGTTCGACCAATGCGGTGCTGCACCTGATCGCCATGGCCAATACCGTGGGGGTCACACTCGATCTCGACGACTTCACCACCATCGGCAAACGCGTGCCGGTGCTCGCCGACCTGCGCCCCAGTGGCCATTACATGATGAGCGAACTGGTGGCGATCGGCGGCATTCAACCGCTGATGAAGTTGCTGCTCGACGCGGGCCTGCTCCACGGCGATTGCCTGACGGTCACCGGCAAGACCCTGGCTGAAAACCTGGCCGAGGTCGCCCCTTACCCCGACGACCAGACCATCATCGCCCCGCTTTCGGCCCCCCTGAAAACCGAAAGCCACCTGCGTATCCTGTTCGGCAATCTGGCACCCGAAGGGGCAGTGGCCAAGATCACCGGCAAGGAAGGTACACGCTTTTCCGGTACCGCTCGGGTCTTCGGTTCCGAAGAAGAAGCCCAGGCACGCATCAATGACGGCACCGTGGTCGCGGGCGACGTGGTGGTGATTCGTTACGAAGGTCCCAAGGGCGGCCCGGGGATGCGCGAGATGCTCACCCCGACTTCCGCCATCATGGGCCGGGGGCTGGGCAGTGAGGTGGCGTTGATTACCGACGGGCGTTTTTCCGGCGGCAGCCACGGCTTCGTGGTCGGGCATATCTCGCCGGAGGCCTTCGACGGCGGCCCCCTGGCGCTGGTGGAAGACGGTGACATGATCACCATCGATGCCCAGGTCAATACCATCGAGATCGACTTAAGCGACGAGCAAATGACCCGTCGCCGCGCAGCCTGGCAAAAACCTGCACCCCGTTATACCCGCGGCGTGCTGGCCAAGTATGCCAAGGTGGTCAGTTCGGCCTCGACCGGCGCGGTGACGGATATTGCGGATGGCCCTGAACTCAACAAATAAGCACAGCGACTGAGGGGGCGCGGGCTTGCCTGGCCCCGGGTCGTGGTGTTCATCAAGGATGTCGACGGCTAGTGGATCGAGGTCGCACCGGCCGACCGGCTCTCTGCTCTGGGCGATTGAGCTCAAGTCCGAGTTCGCCAGGAAGGCATGGTACCCTCCCGCTAGATCGGGAGAGAGCCACCATGGCCAAGGATTCGCACCCTACCTCTGGCGCGACCGCAAACGACGTCTCACTTCGAGACAAGGTCGCGTTCCTGTCGAGTTCCCGGGCTTACGCCGGTTTCGAGGGCAAGGTCGACGTCAAGGAGACCCACATGGCCTGGGTCTTTCTGACAAAGGATCAGGTCTACAAGCTCAAGAAGCCTGTCGAGTACAATCATCGCGACTGCCATGACCCGCGCGACCGCGAGTTTCTTTGCCACGAGGAGGTTCGCCTCAACCGTCGCCTGGCACCAGAGGTTTACCTGGGTGTGGCATCGCTGGGGCTGGATTCCGAGGGCCGGCTCAAGATCAATGGCGAGGGAGAGGTGGTCGACTGGCTGGTCGTGATGAAGCGACTGCCCGAGCATCTCATGCTGGATGCGGCGCTGTCGCAGGGCACTGTCACCAGGGCCCGGGGCACCCGGGTCGCCGAGCGGCTCTCAGGCTTCTATCAGGGCCTCGAGCCGGTCGAGATGTCGATAGAAACCTACCTGGATCATTTCAAGCGCGAGCTCGACAGGAGTCGAGAGGTCATCGCTGATACGCGATTCTCGGTGACAAGGGATGGGGTGGTGCCGCTCATCGACCGCCTCGACCGCCTGCTCGCCGAAGAGCCTGACCTGCTGGGGGAGCGCGCGCATCAGGGGCGGATCGTCGAGGGGCATGGTGATTTGCGCCCCGAGCATGTCTGCCTCACCGAGCCTCCCGTTGTCATCGATTGCCTCGAATTCAGCCGCCCTCTGCGGCTGGTGGACCCCTTCGACGAGTTGAGCTTCCTGGGCCTCGAGTGCGACCGCCTCGGGGCCGCCTGGATTGGCAAGCTATTGGTCAACGACTGCGCCCGGACGCTCGATGATCGGCCAGACAGGCGGTTGCTGGCCTTCTATAAGGCGTATCGTGCCTGTCTCAGAGCTCGTCTCTCGCTTGCTCACCTGCTCGAGCCGGATCCGCGCACGCCGGAAAAATGGGAGCCCCAAGCCAGGGAATACCTAGCCTTGGGGCAGCAGGCCTGCCGTGAACTGGACTAGGGCCTGTTGACCTTTCACATGGGTAGCCATAAAAAACCGCAGGCCAAGGCCACCATGCTTTCGTAGTTTCGTTTGAGTTTGTCATACCGCATCGCTATCGCGCGATACGGCTTCAA
>NZ_QPIJ01000031.1 GCF_003336665.1 Vreelandella rituensis
AATCTGAGCCATGATCAAACTCTTCAGTTTCAAATCATTGTGATCCTTGCCTGTCACTCGAAAGTCACAGAAGTGGATCAAACTTGGCTCAAGGTTCAAACGAGTTCATTCAAAACAGGTTCCGAAAAACCTTATTGCTTGAGTCGCTTGCCTTGATTTTCGGTGACATTGTCACCCTCATCGGCAAGCGCCCACATGAATTACCTGATCAATTGTTAAAGAGCTGTCGCGAGACCGGTAACCGTTTGGCCTCAGCGAGGAAGCGTATTCTACGCGTTCCTGGGTGGTTGTCAATGGGTAATTTCGATGCCGTCTGGCGTGACTTCGAAACCGCTAACCCTATGACAAACCGAGGTTTTTCAACCTCATTCACCGCTGGAAACGCCTGGCGTTCCCGGCAGCGGATGAGCACTTTACCCCCTGACCGGGACACTGGCAAGCCCTGGGTGTAAAAAAGCATAAAAAAGCGGTAGAGCTCTCCTCTACCGCAAACCAACGAGCTCAACTTTTTCTGGATAACTGCTCAACTTACTCTACCAAGCCTCAATACATCACAGCTCGAAACCACAGCCGAAATCTTCACTGGATATTGCCATAAGCGACCCTGCCCCCGCCTGGATCATGGCGGCGTGCGCGCGCGTGCGAGGCAGCAAACGCTGGAAGTAGAAGCGCGCGGTGTCGATTTTTGCCTGGTAGAAGGCCGTCTCATCACCTTCAAGCGACTGACTCGCTTGCTTCACCGCGCGCGCAAACAGGTAAGCCAGGGTCACATAGCCGGAATACATCAAATAATCGACGCTCGCCGCTCCGACTTCCTCGCGGTCCTGCATCGCTTTCATACCGATACCCAACGTCAGCTCGCCCCATTCGGCATTCAGTTTTGCCAATGGCTCGACAAAGGCCTTGAGCACTGGGTTATCAGCTTCCGCCTTGCAGAACTGGTGAATTTCCTTGGTGAATAGCTTTAGCGTCTCCCCCTGGCTCATGAGCACCTTGCGTCCCAGTAGATCCAGCGCCTGGATACCGGTAGTGCCTTCATATAGCCGAGTGATCCGCGCATCGCGTACCAGTTGCTCCATGCCCCATTCCCGGATGAAGCCATGACCACCAAACACCTGAACCCCTTCATTGGTAGCCTCAAAACCCACCTCAGTGAGAAAGGCCTTTACGATGGGCGTCAGCAACCCCAATAACGTTTCAGCCCGCTCACGCTCTGAATTATCTTCACCATGCTCAACCACATCCAACATCTGGGCCGTATACAACACCAGCATACGACCGCCTTCGGCAAACGCTTTTTGCGTCAGCAACATGCGGCGAACATCGGGATGCACAATGATCGGGTCAGCGGGTTTTTCCGGGGACTGCGGGCCGGAAAGGGCTCGCATTTGCAAGCGATCGCGAGCGTAGGCAAGCGAGTTTTGAAAGCTTGCCTCAGTTAGTCCCAACCCCTGGATACCCACACCCAAACGGGCAGCGTTCATCATGGTAAACATGCATGCCAGCCCTTTGTTGGGCGCTCCCACCAGATAACCGCGCGCCGCGTCGAAGTTCATCACGCAGGTAGCATTACCATGGATTCCCATCTTGTGTTCCAGAGACCCACACGCTACGCCGTTGTGCTCGCCAGGACCGCCATCAGCATCAGGCAAGTACTTTGGCACAACGAACAGCGAGATTCCCTTGGAGCCTTCCGGCGCATCAGGCAGCTTGGCAAGCACTAGATGAACAATATTTTCCGCTAGGTCGTGATCACCGGCAGAAATGAAAATCTTGGTGCCGCTAATATCATAACCACCGCCAGCCGCCGGCACGGCGCGAGTTTTGATCAAGCCCAAATCAGTACCACAGTGCGGTTCCGTGAGACACATGCTACCCGTCCACACACCTTCAACCAGCTTGGTGAGATACGTTGCTTTCTGCTCTTCCGTTCCATGGTGGCGTAGCGCATCAGCAGCACCATGAGATAACCCTGGATACATGCCCCACGCCAAGTTCGTGGCGCATATCATCTCCGAAAGCACCATGGCCAACGAATGAGGAAGCCCTTGCCCACCTTGTGCCGGGTCAGCGGCCAGGCTCGGCCAGCCGCCTTCAACATATTGCTGATAGGCTTCCTTGAAACCTTTCGGCGCCTTGACCTCGCCACCTTCTAACCGGCACCCCTCTTCGTCACCGCTCTGATTCAAGGGCAGCAATACCTCACGAGCAAAACGCGCCCCTTCTTCAAGGATGGCATCCACTGTCTCTGGAGAAGCTTCGTCGCCGCCCGGCAAGCGAGCGTAATGGGCGGGATAGCCCAGCATTTCGTTCATGACAAAACGTAGATCACGTAGAGGGGCCTGGTAGCTGGGCATCTTGTTTCTCCTAAATTAAGTACCGATGAGAGCGGTCAAAACCGATTTCAAACACATGTTTGAAAACTAGCGCCCCGCAGACCTAGAGTCAAGCGTTCGTTTTAATTTTAGCTGGAAATTGTAAGTTCTGTAGCGAACGCGCCCTGCTTTCCAAAAACAAAAAGCCCCACTCGATTGAATTCGACGGGGCTTAGGTAGCACTACCAGCCAAGCATTTACTGCATCCGGATACCGCCATCCAAACGGATTACTTCACCATTCAGCATGGGGTTAGTAATAATTTGCTCGGCCAGGCGGGCAAACTCATCCGGCCGCCCCAAACGTTTCGGAAATGGCACGGCAGCCGCCAATGCCTGCGCAGCCTCATCGGGAATTTCACTCATCATAGGCGTTTCAAATACGCCGGGGGCAATCGCCATGACCCGTACGCCATGCCGCGAAAGTTCACGCGCCGCTGGAAGGCTCATACCGACAACACCCGCTTTGGAAGCACTATAGGCACACTGCCCAACCTGGCCATCAAAGGCGGCAATTGAAGCTGTGTTGATAATGACCCCACGCTCACCGTCTTCACCTGGCGAATTCTTGGCCATTGCTGCTGCGGCTAAACGCATCACATTAAATGTGCCCACCAGGTTAATCTGAATCGTCTTGGCATAGGCATCGAGATCGGCCGGATTACCTTTACGGTCGACCAACTTGGCTACGCTGACCACCCCGGCACAGTGCACCACACCCGAAAGGCCTCGCTCTCCCCCCAGAGCCACTGCGGTTTCCACTGCCTTCTGCATATCGGAATCCGAGGTGATATCGCTGCGACAAGCTCTTGCGGCCTCCCCCAACACCTGGGCATGAGCATCGACACTTTCATTAAGGTCACACAGTACGACTTTGCCGCCGGCTGCGACAATGCGCTCTGCGGTCGCCGCGCCCAGGCCGGATGCCGCCCCGGTAATCAGAAAGGTATTGTCCTTGACTTGCATGTGAAGTTTTCCTGTTAAAGGTACGCTTAAGTATCTTTTTGAGATTCTTCCACCGCCTGGGCGCGCAGCTTGAAACGCTGAATCTTGCCACTAGGCGTCTTGGGTAGCTCATCGACAAACTCGATCACCCGAGGAAAAGCATGGGTCGAGAGTCGTTCGCGAACTTGCTGACGTATCTCGTCAGCCAAATCATCACTGGCGGTAAAACCTTCACGCAACACAATGTATGACTTGATAATTTCGCCACGAATCTCGTCCGGCTGACCCACGGCTGCCGATTCGGCGACAGCGGCATGGGCCATAACACTATTTTCCACGTCTGTGGGGCCCACGCGGTAACCTGCCGTGGTGATGATGTCGTCATCGCGGCCAGCAAACTGGAAAGTGCCATCTTCCTGCAGCAGTACCACATCCCCGGTCAAGTAATAGCCATGGGCAAAGGGGTCCTTTTCTTGCCACGTATAACCCTGGAAGAAATGCGCGGGTGAATTGGCAATATCCACTGCCAACACGCCCGGCTCGCCGGGAGGCAATTCGTTGTATTCGGCATCCAGAATCGCCAAACGATAGCCTGGCATCGGCACGCCCATTGCGCCCACATGCTTGGGATGCGCCAACCCATGATGATTACAGCACGTCATGCCGGTTTCCGTCTGGCCATAATGATCCATGACCGGGCAACCCAAAGCACGCTCAACCCAAGTCACCACTTCGGTGTTGAGCGGCTCACCGGCGGAACTTGCCACGCGCAACTCGAGCGTCTCATGGCCCGTATCGAAAAGTCCCGAGGCCTTCATCAGGCGATAAGCGGTGGGGGCTGCGGCAAAGTTGGTAATATGATGACGCTTCATGAATGCCATGGCGCCTTCAGCACTGAAGCCGGCTTCACAGAAATGCGTGGTTACGCCCAACAGCAGTGGCCCGGCAATCGCGTAGTATAAGCCATAGGCCCAGCCCGGATCCGCCATATTCCAGAAACGATCTTCCTCGCGCAGCCCGATAGCCAGTTCCATGTAGAGGGCAAACGCCGGCATACCCGCCAATGGCACCGCCACCCCTTTTGATTTACCCACCGTGCCTGAGGTAAACATCTGCAGGAAAGGCTTCTCCGAGGCCAGCCGAGGCGGCTGTTCGGTCATCGCAGCGTGGGCAAGTGCATCGGCCCAATCCAGATCATCAGCGTGCTCAGGCATTGCACCACCCACCGCCAAGACCGGTGGGCATTGGGCCAAGCCGACAAATTTAAAACGATTGGCATGATCGGTGATGACCAGTTTGGTATCGGCCCGCTCCAAGCGATAATCGACCGCATCCGGTCCGAAAGCCGTGAATAAGGGCTGATAAACCCCACCGATCCGCCAGACAGCCAACACGGTAATCAATAGCTGCGGTGAACGCGGCAACATGCAGGCGATACGATCACCTTCGCCCAGGCCTTGCGCCATGAACCAGCCCGCCAGCTTGGCGCTTTGTGCATCAAGTTCCGCATAGGTCAACTTGTTGATATTGCCCTGGGTATCTTCATGCACCAAGGCAAGCACATCACCGCGCCCCGCACGCAGATGCGTACCGCAACAAGATTCGTATGCATTGAACTTGCCATCGTTATGGTCATCCAGGCGTGCAATGACGTCATCGATGGAGAAATGGGCTAGGTAGTCGTGATAATCCGGCAATTGATCATGTTTCGCTGTCATGATGGCTCTCTTGTGTTGTGTTTATGAGCATACGGCAGAGCGTTTAATGCACTAAAGTGGTATCTGATACGCTGGGCGCTTATTATTTATTATCCGTTTACGTTAACGGAACCCAGCTGGTTAGAGCAACGCTAAAAGCATTCACGCCTGAGAGCAAGCTATCTAAGGGGCTGAGCACCTAGACCATGGTCGCAACCACTCTTGACTCGCTGTCGCTCAAGGAGTTTTTGGCATGATCATGAAAACCAATTCGTCAGCCAAATCATCGGGACTACGCGAGCCGCCGGGATCATACCAGCGCACCGTCCAATTCAATGCGCCCAATATGAAGCGTGATACGAGAAAGCGGTCGCCATGGATGAGCCCTGCTTCCAGCGCCTCATCAATCACTTCGACCCATAAGGCTTCATAAGCATCACGCAAATGGCTTAAATGTGCCCGGGCACTAGGGTCCAGGCGGCGCCATTCAAACAGGGCCACCACATGCGCATTGCGATCGGTAAACAATGTTTCCAGGTGAGCACGCGCCATCGCGCGCAGCCGCGAATCCGGGTCATCGCCAGCCAGTTCCAAGGCACGATGAGCGATATTCAGGGCATTCTGGGTGCCCTCTTCAATCACGGCCGCCAGAATTTCCTGTTTGTCTCTAAAATGATGAAACAGACTCCCGGATTTGATGCCCATTTCCTGGGCCAGCATACGCACCGTGGTCCGATCGAAACCTTCTTGAACGAAGAGTTGGGCAGCAAGGCGAGTCAATTCCTTGCGACGAGGAGATGCATTTATTACATTCATAGGTGTTCACACTAGCGCTTGCTTGGTTATACAGAGAAGACCACAGCACTGTCGACGGGTCAACGCATCCACTTTCACTTAGCGTGACAATCACAAGAACTTGCAGGAGTCTGCCATGAGCAACGCCAACGATATCGTATTTATTGCCGCTACCCGGACTCCGATGGGAGGCATGATGGGAAGCCTTTCAAGCATGAGTGCCCCGGAACTCGGCGCGGTCGCCATCAAGGCCGCCATTGAACGAGCCGGCATCGATGCCGCCAGCATCACTGAAGGCATCATGGGCTGTGTACTGCCTGCTGGAGTCAAACAAGGCCCGGCCCGCCAAGCCATGCGCCAGGCCGGCATTCCCGATGCAAGCGGTGCCACTACCGTCAACAAGCTATGTGGTTCCGGCATGAAAGCCGCCATGCTCGCCCATGACCTGATCAAGGCAGGCAGCGGTGACATGCTACTTGCAGGCGGCATGGAATCCATGAGCAATGCTCCGCATATATTGACCAAGGCACGCAGCGGTTATCGGCTCGGCCATGGCGAATTAAAGGACCATATGTTCCTGGACGGCCTGGAAGATGCTGAAACCGGCAAACTGATGGGTGTCTTTGCTCAGGATATTGCTACTGAGCGCGATTACGGCAGGGAGCGCCTGGACGACTTTGCCATTGCCTCGCTGGAACGTGCCATGGAAGCCACCAATGCCGGTCATCTCGACGCCGAGATGGCACCTGTGCTGGTGAAAGATCGCAAAGGGGAAACACTGGTCAAGCATGATGAACAGCCATTCCAGGCCAAGCTCGACAAGATCAGAACGCTGCGTCCGGCATTCGCCAAGGACGGCACCATCACCGCCGCCAATGCCAGCTCGATTTCTGATGGGGCCTCGGCACTGATTCTGGCCAGCCGAGCGTCAGCCGAGAAACATGGTGCCAAACCCATTGCTCGCATGCTGGGGCATAGCACATTTTCTCGTCATCCGAGCGAGTTCACCATCGCTCCAGTGGGCGCCATTGAGTCACTGATGAAGAAACTCGACTGGGGCGTCAATGACGTAGACCTGTTCGAAATCAATGAAGCCTTTGCCGTCGTCACGCTCATGGCCATGGACGATCTCGGCTTGCCCCACGACAAGGTCAACGTTTTCGGCGGAGCCTGCGCTCAAGGGCATCCCATTGGTTCAACCGGTTCGCGGATCATAGCCACCTTGATCCATGCGCTGCGCACCAAGGGCGGCAAGCGCGGTATCGCGAGCCTATGTATCGGAGGCGGCGAAGCCACCGCCGTTGCCGTTGAGCTGATCGACTAAGCACGTTAGAGCGCTATTCACCCACGTTGCCTATAGCAGCGTGGGTGACCCACAATTCCGGCAAGAAAAATTGCAATATACCTATCCCCTCGCTCTTTCAGCATAAAGCGGGTGAGGGTTCATTCCATTCTCTGTGTCTTAGTTCAACACTGGAAGTACTTTCCAGCCCGTTGATTTGAGGTTCATAGCGCGCCTCATACTGGACTTTCACACCACTCCATTCCGCTCGGGTTAACAACCCGGAGGGAGTCGTGAAGCGTTGTGCATGCTCTTTCATTTGAAGTGCTTCATTCTCAAGGGTCCGGGCACTCAATGTGGCTCCCTCAATCAAAATCATGTTGTCTTGAGTAGCCTGCTCGATTTGCGCCACAGCTTGGTGAGTCTCTTCGATTCCGCGTCGCTGCTCTTCGGATGCCTGAGTCATATCTCTCATCAAGGCATCCACTTCCTGGACTGCCAACATGATCGCTTGCGTATGTTCACCGGCCTTCGTTGACCACACATTACCTTGCTCAATGCTTTTTCCAGAAGCTTGTATACGCTCCCGAATGTCTTTTGCCGCATTCGCGCTGCGGGATGCCAAACCGCGAACTTCATTGGCGACCACTGCAAAACCTCGTCCTTGTTCACCTGCACGAGCCGCTTCCACTGACGCATTGAGTGCCAATAAATTCGTCTGGAAAGCGATGTTCTCAATAACTGAAATAATGGATTGTATTTCTTTGGAATGGCCGCTGATTTCCTGCATTGTTCCAATGAACCGGGTGATAACTTCGTCGCCCTCTCCCGCTTTCTTAGTCACATTCAACGTCGAGTTTCTTACGTAATGCGCAGTAGTGGTATTTTGGCTCACGGTGGCCGTCAATTGCCCCAGATTTGCCGCCATTTGCTCAAGAGCAGAAGCCTGTCTTTCAGTCTGGGCCGCCACTGCCTGGTTTCTTTGAGCCATTTCGCGACTACTGGTATGGACGCCTTCACTACTGCTACGCAGCCGACTTACCGTATCGATTAGCGATCCTTGCATATTGGCCAATTCTTTATATAGCTGACCGATTTCATTACCACTGTGGGACTCGATCGAACTGGAAAGGTCGCCATCGGCGATTCGCTTGAAGTGCCCAACTATTCGAGCCAAGGGTTTCAATACATTACAACGTACCCCCCAAACCACCACGCCGATCAACCCCAGCGCCAAGATCAGATTAAGCACCACGCCCCAGAACAGCCATGCCGAAACCTGTTCAAACCTGGCGGATAATTGGCTTCCCTGCTGTTCTGAAAGATCGAGAAACTTCGCTGTGCTTTCAATAAAGCGCTGGCTGCTGTCAGACATCCGGGAAGCCCCGGACTGATAACCAGCCACATCTTTATCTTTCAACACCAATAACTGCAACAACATATTGTTGTTTACTAAAGATTGAAAATGATTGCTCAAGGAAGCAATCAACTCGCTCTGTTCATCTAAAGGCTCAATTGCCAGGAAACGCTCGAACGCCTGTTGAGACTGTTGCACCAGATGCTCTGCATTCTCGATGACAGGACCAGGACGATCGAATGACGGCCGACTCATCAACTGAGCTGCACGATCCATTTCCAGTCGTGCACGAAGCATTGAATTATAAGCAGTCGTAAGTTCTCTGACGTGTAAGACATTGCTGCGATTGAGAGCGGTGTAGGCGTCTCGTCCAAAATGGTTGGCGTATAAGCCCAGCGAACCGATTCCCAGAATAAGAACGCTAAAAGCCAGCAAAACCAGCGTCCAGCTTGTTTTTACTGTCATATTTCCCAGCACTTTCATGTTTTGCTCCGTTCTTTGATAGCCAACCAGGCAAAACTAGCCTAACTCACGAAAATGACCGAAAGATTGCAGTAGCGGAAACTAAAAAAGGCAGCCTAAGCTGCCTTTTAATTCATATTGAAATAATGATTTAACCGTAGCGCCCGGAGATATAGTCTTCGGTTTTTTTCTTGGCTGGGGTTGAGAACATCACTTTCGTATCGTTGTACTCAATGATTTCCCCCAAGTGGAAAAATGCCGTGTAATCAGCCACTCGCGCTGCCTGCTGCATGTTATGAGTCACAGTGATGATGGTGAACTTCTCTTTCAGCTTGTCCATCAAGTCTTCAATGATAGCGGTCGAGATCGGGTCAAGAGCAGAGGTCGGCTCATCCATCAGGATCACATCCGGCTGTACCGCAATGGCACGGGCGATACACAGGCGTTGCTGCTGACCACCGGATAGAGATGTACCAGGCTCTTGAAGCTTGTCTTTCACTTCGTTCCAAAGACCCGCGTCGCGGAGCGCCTTTTCAACTAGCTCATCCTGCTCCGCCTTGCGGCTGACTATGTCGTGCATACGCGGCGCGTAGGCAACATTTTCGTAAATTGACTTAGGAAACGGATTGGGTTTTTGAAACACCATACCCACGCGGCGGCGTAACGCCACTTCATCCATCTTGGCGGCGTTGACGTCCCGGCCATCCATTTCCACCAGCCCTTCGGTATGTACGCTTGGAATCAGGTCATTCATCCGATTCAAGCAACGCAAAAAGGTCGATTTACCGCAACCCGAAGGGCCGATCAATGCCGTCACATTTTTTTGAAACAAATCAATATTGAGGTCCATCAACGCTTGGTTTTTGCCATACCAGAGGTTCAGATCTCGCACTCGAATACTCAGGTCATGACATGCCTGCTCATTGCGTGTGTAAGGCTGCCCTGCTGCTGGCGCCATCTGTTGACTGAATTGAGGTGCTTGACTATTCATAAACAGTATCCTTTGTGACGTCCTGGGTTACCAACGACGTTCAAATTTCTTACGTAACAGGACAGCGGAAGCGTTCAGCGAAATCAGTACTGCCAGGAGCACCACAATCCCGCCTGCGGTTTTTTCAACGAAGGCGCGACTAGGCTCACCTGACCAGGTAAATACCTGGGCGGGCATCACTGTCGCTGCTTCTGTAAAGGATGCAGTGACATCGGGAATAAACGCCACCATACCCACAATAATCAGCGGCGCTGTCTCGCCCATGGCCTGCGCCAGGCCGATGATCGAACCCGTCATAATGCCGGGCATGGCCAGTGGCAGTACGTGGTCTTTTACCACTTGCCACCGGGAGCAGCCCACCCCAAACGCCGCATGGCGTATAGATTCCGGCACACTACGCAGTGCAGTACGTGTCGAAATAATGATCACCGGCAGTGTCATCAACGCCAGGGTCATCCCGCCTACCAACGGCGTTGAACGCGGCACCCCAAAGAAATTAATAAAGATCGCCAACCCGAGCAAACCGAACAAAATGGAAGGAATGGCGGCAAGGTTATTGATGTTAATTTCAATTAGCTGGGTAAGCCGATTATCGGGTGCAAATTCTTCAAGATAAATTGCCGTCATCACACCGATAGGGAAGGCAATGGCCAGGGTGACGATCATGGTCATGACCGTACCAATGACGGCCGACATGATCCCCGCCAGTTCGGGCATCTTGGAATCACCTCGAGAAAAGAAGCCGGCATTGAACTGCATCTCAACCTTGCCCTCTTCAACCAGGCGATCAATTCTTGCCTTTTCGTCGTCGTCAAGACGGACGGGGTTTCCCTTAAGATATTGATCCACATCAGCGCTGGCCAACACCCATCGTTGAACCGACGTTCCCAGCAATGAAGGATCGTTACGCATTTCGAGGGGGATAACCCGCACCACACTGCGACTGATGATGGTGGAAAAATCTCGATCAACGGCTTCCCGACCATTTCTGGCCGCATCTTCGGTATAATTTATTTCTATATTGATCATCGCCTGTTTGAAGGCTGGCAAGCCCTTGCTCAACATATCGGCAAAGAATATCAACAAGAAAGCACCTGCCAACGCCAAAGCTCCCATCGATATGTATTTCAGGCGCGTAGATTTACGATGGCGGCCCTTGAGCTGCTGACTAATCTGATCGTATGAATCACTCATTGAGATATCCTAGCGTTACAGATTGTTGACGCGGTATTTGTCACGGAAGCGACGAATCATGATCACCGACACGAGGTTCAGCGAAAGCGTCACTACAAACAGCACCAGACCCAGCGCGAAAGCCGAAAGCGTTTCTGCGCTATCAAACTCCAGATCACCGGTCATGGCGGCGACAATCCGAACGGTGACGGTGGTCATCTCTTCCAATGGGTTAGCCGTCAAGTTGGGACGCATACCCGCTGCCATCACCACAATCATCGTTTCACCCAGCGCACGTGACATCCCCAACAGCGAGGCGGAAATAATACCCGGCAGCGCTGCGGGAATAACCACATCACGAATGGTTTCGCCCTTGGTCATGCCAAGCGCGAACGAGCCCTGGCGCATACTGTCAGGCACTGCGTTAATTACATCGTCAGAAAGCGACGAGATAAAAGGAATGATCATGATGCCCATGACGATACCGGGCGCTAACGCGTTATTGAAGGAAGCATCTAAGCCAACTGTTTCAGCCACGCGAACAATAAATGGCGCTACGGTAATCGCCGCAAAGAAGCCATACACCACGGTCGGTATACCAGCGAGAATTTCCAGCATGGGTTTAGCAATTGAACGGACACGGCTGGGCGCATACTCCGCCATATAAATGGCCGATAGCAGGCCGACTGGCACCGCCACCGCTAATGCGATGGCGGTAATCATGAAGGTACCGGCAAACAGCGGTACCGAACCAAACTCCGCGCCACCACTGGCGCCCTCTCCCCGGCCGGCGGCTATCAGAAAGCTATTACCGGGTGCCCAGGTGGTACCGGTAATAAATTCCCAGAAACTGTGCATCTGGAAAAAATTGAGCGCTTCACCAATGATTGAAATAAGTATCCCGAGCGTTGTCAGAATCGAGATGGTCGCAGCACCCGCTAGGGACCAAACAATGACGCGCTCAATTGCCTGACGCGCATGAAAATTTGCGCGAATTAGCATCATCCCCACGCCAAGCCCCACCCCCGCCACTGCAAGGCTTGCCAAAAGTAAGGGGAAAGTAGGAATCTCGGTGCCCATCACGAGCATGACAAAGGCACCCAGAGCACTCACCAGAATGGCTGGCCCAGCCGTCGCCACCACAGCAAACCATGCGTATTGGTCAGGCTGCGCATACATCGACGACCCTGATGCACGTACACGAGTGGCTTTGCTTCGCCCAACAAAAAAGGCTGCAAGCCCCAGCAGCAGAAGTACGCTGCAAAAAATCAAAAATAGCTGGTTGGTCTGCATCGTTGATATCTCAGGTTAACCATTGGTTCCGTTTGCCGAGTTACCTTAAGGCAAGAACATGACAGGTATGTGACAACCGCACTAACGCTTAACGGTTGCACCAAGGCCTAATGAAAAGCAAAAAGCCGGCAACATAGGCTGCCGGCTTTTTTACTGTCGTAAAGCTAACTTACTCCAGGTCTTCCTTCGCAAGCTGCTTGCGATCCGCCAGATCAGCCTGAACTTTATCAAGTGCTTCTTCGGTAGGAACGATCAAACCGATATCTCGTAGCAGGCCATCGCGACCAATCATCATGTCAGAGGCGAACATTTCGGCATACTCATACATGACCGGCACTTCTTCAGCATGCTGGTTCTTGATGTAGAAGAACATGGTGCGTGCAACCGGATACTCTTCACTGGCAATGGTATCAGGAGTCGGGTCAACACCGTCGATGCTTGAACCGATTAAAACGTTATCGTTTTCTTCAAGGAAAGAGTAACCAAACACACCGAATGCAGTGCTGTCTTGCGTTAGGCGCTGAACGATCAAGTTGTCGTTTTCGCCACCGTCAACCCAGCCGCCATCGGCACGAATATCGGAGTACTCTTCACCGTATTCCGGGAAGCTCTCGGAAGCAGCTTCCATGATCAGCTCTTCAAAGGAGTCGCGGGTACCAGACGTAGTAGGCGGGCCTACGATCACAATCTCACGATCTGGGAAAGACGAATCAATCTGATTCCAGTTGGTGTAGGGGTTTTCTACCAGCTCACCATCAACCGGCACCAGCTGAGCAGCTGCCAGGAAGATCTGCTCGCGAGTAACCGGCATCGGCTCGTTATCAGCGGTTTGTGCGAAGGCGATACCATCACTGCCAATATAGACTTCAGTAATATCGGTGACGCCGTTTTCTACACAACGCTCAAATTCGGAAACCTTCATGCGACGAGAAGAGTTGGTGACATCGGGCGTACCTGTGCCAACACCGTTACAGAACAGGCGCATACCACCACCAGAACCGGTGCCCTCAATTACTGGAGTTGGGTAATTAGTGGTTGCACCGAATTCTTCCGCTACAAAGCTGGAGAACGGGTAAACAGTACTGGAACCTACAATGTTGATTTGCTCACGCGCTTGGGCAACACCGGCAACGCTCATTACGGCAGCCGCGAGCACAGTAGTCTTGAGAATGCGGTTCATGCGAATACTCCTGTCATCAAAGAAATCTGGCCTTCACAAGGCATACCTTGCCTCGATTAGATGACATCTTCATGACAGGGATGCTTACCTTTAATTTTTCGTTATTTCTGTCTGACAGCTCCCCTTTCCACCCTGATTATTATTTTCCTAATGTATTCAACGACGGAGTCAGAAGACGCAACCCGATATTACCGATCGTTGCCGCCACCAACATGGTCACTACCATCGGCCATAGGCTTTCCACTTCAAATGCTCCCACCATGAAGCCGGCCAAGGCGCCGCAGCTGAACTGCACGGACCCCAGCAATGCCGTGGCCGTCGCACTGATATGACCAAAGTGGTCCAGCAGAGAAGAAATCGCATTCGGGGAAATCATGCCGATCATCCCGGTATACAACATCACTAACGGCACCACCACGTACAAGGACGCCGTGCCTGTCGCTGTGGCGATCACCAGCGCTGTCGCCGCCACCCATTGCACCGTAAGGCCCAAGCGTAGATTCTGCTGCGGTGTCCTGCGGCTCAGTAGTTGAATATTCACCCGGTTGGATAATGCAATCACCAGGACGTTAACCCCGAAAACCACGGGATACATGGCCGGTGAAAGACCGAAATGTTCCAGGTACAGAAAGGGAGACGCAGTAATGAAGGCAAATAAACCAGCAAAAGAAGCCGCTACCGCGCAGACATAACCCATGCCTTCGCGGTGAGACAATATGCTGGCATAGTGAACTAATACTTGACGTGGAGAGGCCACTGGCAGGCTCATGTCACGGGTTTCGGGTAGGCGCGTTCCCAATAGCCAGAACAGAAAAGCGGCGTAGATCGCAAGAAAGCCGAAAATAAGCCACCAACCCGCCACGTACAACAGCAGGCTACCCACTGTTGGAGCCACCAAGGGTGCCAGCATCATGATCAGCGCCATGGTCGACATGACCTTGGCGGCTTCTCGCCCGCTGAAACAGTCGCGTACGATGGCGGCCGAATTGACCACACAGGCCCCACCGCCTAATGCTTGAATAAACCGCCATATGAGCAAGGTTGAGAGGCTGTCCACACTGATTATCGCCAAGCTGGCAACGAAGAAGACCGCAAGCCCGCCTAAAAGAACCGGTTTCCTACCTAGCCGGTCGGATAACGGACCGAAAAACAGCTGACCCAGAGCGAACCCGAACAAGAAAACACTGATGGAAAGTTCGGTACGGTGAATACTGGCACCGATGCTTTCAGCCAACGCCGCCATGGCAGGGAGATACGCATCGATGGCGAAAGGTGCCAGGGCGGTATTGGCTGCCACCAACACCGCAACCCGACGTGGACTCAATAACAAAAGACACTCCTTTACGTATAATTAGATAGCCAGCTAATGATAATCGATTTCTATTGGCTTGTCGGTGACTGTTCGCGCTATCCATGCCTTGCTACAGTAAGCACTACGCCTCAAAGGAGCTGACATCATGGCAGATAGCCTGCTTTCACAACTCAAGAAAATGACCACAGTGGTCGCGGATACCGGCGATCTCGACGCTATTCGCCGTTTCTCGCCCCAGGATGCCACCACTAACCCCTCTTTGATTCTACAGGCAGCTCAGCAAGAAAGGCGCCGCGCACGGATGGCGGAAATCGCACGAGAAAGCGTGGATATCGATAATGCGGTGGATAGTGTCGCGGTGGAAGTGGGCAGTGAAATAAGCGCCCTGGTGCCGGGTTACGTTTCCACTGAAGTGAGTGCCCGGCTGTCTTTCGACCGTGATGCTACCGTCAACCGAGCTCTGTCACTGATCGAGCGCTATGCCCGTCAAGGCGTGGAGGCCGACCGCATCCTGATCAAGGTCGCCGCTACCTGGGAAGGCATACAGGCCGCTCGCCTGCTCGAACGCGAGGGTATTCGCACCAATCTCACGCTCTTGTTCAGCTTCACGCAAGCCCAGGCGTGCGCGGATGCCGGTGCTACCCTGGTCTCGCCATTCGTGGGGCGTATCCTCGACTGGCACAAGCACCGCAACCCGGACGCGGACTTCAGCGACTCGCGCGATCCCGGCGTCCAATCGGTCAAACGTATCTTTGACCACTACAAGGGACACGGCTACAAGACAATTGTCATGGGTGCGAGTTTTCGCAATTTAGGGGAAATTACCGCCTTGGCAGGTTGTGACCGTCTGACCATTTCACCGGCATTGCTCGATGAACTGGAAAACCGGCAAGGCACACTTGAACGCCAATTAATACCCACCGACGCAGACACGCCACACAGCGAGCCATTGGATCAAGCTAGCTTCCGCTGGCAAATGAACGAAGACGAAATGGCCAGCGACAAACTCAGTGACGGAATTCGCAAGTTCATGGCGGATCAACGCAAGCTGGAGGCCTTACTGGCCGACTTGCGTCAGCAGTGATCGAACGGCTAGTTGCTTGATGTTCTATATAGACTCCGACCCGGGAAACCGGGTTGGAAAACAGAGCGCGAATGCGCAAAAGACGATATCAGCAAAGTTTATTCAGGAATGCGAGTTGGTCTCTCTCGCTTCAAGCATCTGCACAAGAGGCTGAAATTGCTCACGGTTGTGCTCGTTCATATGCATCAAGATACGATGCGCTTCCAATATGCGCTCACGCAACCCTTCTTTATCAGCGGGAATTTCGGGCAATTCTTCCAGCACGCCATTGAGCGTGGCCGTTTTCTGAAAGGGGGCTTCCACCAAGGTAAAAAAACGCGCGAAGCCCATGACATCGAGCATTTGGCGGACATCCGGGTTATCCGCAATAATGGTCGGCGGTTGTTCCAGACGGTCTTTCACCGCCATAGCTATCTTGGCGAGAAAACCCAAGGCGGTAGAATCCACATTGGTGGCTTCTCGCAGGTCAATCATCACGGCATGCAATCCCGGTGTTTCAGCCAACCGCTGAGCCTGGGTATCCAGGGTGGCACACAGCGTCAGACGCACGTCGCCACACAGTTTCAGGACAAAAACACCGGAATCGAATGCCGCCTTCACACGGCCTTCTTCAATCAGCATGACCAAATCCGCTTACCATCATGATTGTCAGATCGTCGGGCAAGGCATCACGGTCAGCACTGGCCTCGGCTTTCGCTACCTCTTCTTTCGAACAGGCGACATGACCCAGTGCCAAGCGCTCCCGCAACTGCTCAAGCGAGACACTCGTACTTGCCAATTGCTCAAGCTCCTTGAGCCGTGCGTCGAGCGTGACACCCGGCAAGCATTCCAATACCCCATCCGAACACAGCCATAACCGAAAATCAGGCGGTAATGGCCACCCCAGGGCAGGATATTCCACATCGGGAAACAACCCCACAGGCATCCCTTCTCCAGGCAAGCGCTGCAAGGTGCCTTCCGCTACCAGTAGCGGCATGGGGAGCTGTGCGCCGAGCGAATAGTGTAAATAATGCGTTTCATGATCAATGATACCCACAAATAAAGTGGCATGCTTGCCGATATCAGTACCCTGCAATTCACGATTCAGTGCCGCCAACCAATTCGGGGCCAATGTCTCTGGATGTTCACCGTCCCATTCGCTCAACCAGCGGTTGCACAGGTATTTGAGTAATACCGTAACAAACGCCGAAGAAGCGCCATGTCCCGACACATCGGCAAAATAAAACGCACTATAGCGTTCGTTGTATGCCTGATAATCGAGAAAGTCCCCGGACAGATACAGCGAGGGAGCAAACCAATAGTCAAAACTCACGTCATTGAGCATTTTCGGCCGCGACGGTAACAGACGCCGCTGGATGTGGCTACCACTTTGCTGATCCATCCGTAACAGCGCCAAGTGGGTTTCGAGACTTTCATTGAGTTCGGTCAGGCGCTCACGGTCACGCTCACGCTCTTCCGATAACTGATGCAACTCGATGGCCTTGCGAATCATGCGGCGCAATAACTCTGTATGGCGCAGCGGGTGCACGATGTAGTCCACCAGCCCCACATCCACCGCCTTGATCAGATCGGCATCCTGGCGCGAATCGCTGACCACCAGGGTCGGCAAGCGTCGCGCAAGCTGCGACCAGTTCTGCCGCGGCACGGCACGCGCATGCGCTACAATCAGCGCTGTCCTACGCGGTAGCATGGCGATATCGTCTGTGGCGAAAACCGACATACCATCACAGGTAACCGCTTCAGCCAGCGCATCACGCTCCTGGCCGGGCTCGTCGATCACCGCAATCAAATGCTTGGCATGAACCATGAAAAGGCCTCAGTCGGCAAAATCCTCAGCATTGACATCCTTGCTCTCGAACACTTCACTCATCAAAGTCCGCGTCATCGAACTCAAAATCATCGGAAGCAAAAGGATCGTCGCCCATTTCCCCGTCATTGATCTGGTATCGGCGACTCTGCAGGTAAGCATCACGGATAAAACTATAACGTTCGCCGAAAATAAGTTCCTCCTGCTCCAGAAACCCTGCTCGCGTATCGATCACGCGCAACGCGCTCAAGCCGATGCGCAGGGCATCCTCTTCAAGGTAGGTGAGCGGATAGGTGGCCATATCAGCAGGCATGCCGGAGGTATCACGCAAGGTACTCGGGCCTAAAAATGGCAATACCAGGTAGCGCGATTCACCCCAGCCCCAGACAGCAAGTGTCTGGCCGAAGTCTTCTTCCTGGCCGGTAATCTCCATAGGCGTGGCGAAATCCCAGAGCCCGCCGATCCCGACTGTCGAGTTGATCAAGAATCGGGAAGTGGCAATACCTGCGTTGCCTGGTTTGCCTTGCAACACGCTATTGAGCGCCGTGCGCACTTCTCCCAAGTTGGAAAAGAAGTTACCCACACCGGTCTGAACCGGCTGTGGGGTTAGCGTGGCATAGCCAGAAGCCACCGGGCGCAGGGCGTAACGATCCACCACATCGTTGAAGGCAAATACCCGACGATTAAAGCCTTCCCAGGGGTCATCGGGATGCCTTTCTTCTGCGACCTGGGCCCCTGCGCAACCTGAAAGCAATGCGAGACTCGTCATCAGCAACAATGGGCCGCGTACTTTGTTAAACATGATGAAGCCACCTCTTTGAGCCGCCATTATTGGCGTTGTACCACGATGCTGCCAGCACTATACCCTGCCCCGAACGAACAGATGACCCCGAGATCTCCGGGTTTCAAGTCAGCACGGTGCAGATGGAAAGCGATAATCGACCCCGCCGAACTGGTATTGGCGTAACGATCCAGGATCACCGGTGCTTGCGTTTCGTCAGGCTCGAAGCCAAGCACCTTACGCGCGATCAAGTCATTCATGTGACGATTGGCCTGATGGAGCCAAAGGCGTGCCAGGTCGCTACCGGCAAGTTCCAGCGATGCCAGATGTTGCGTGATCAGCGTCGCCACCATGGGACACACTTCCTTGAATACACGCCGGCCCTCTTGCACAAATAATTTGTCCTCCGCCAAAGGATCACTATCGGTCACCCGGTTCAGAAAACCGGCATTATTACGGATGGCATTGGAAAATCGCGTCACCAGGCGAGTTCCCAGGACACTGAAACGCTCTTCAGCCACCGCGACACTATCGGCCTCCAAGACCGTGGCTGTACAAGCATCGCCGAAAATGAAATGGCTGTCACGGTCACAAAAATTGAGATGGGCGGAACAGATCTCTGGATTAACCACTAACGCCCGCTTGATACTACCCGAGGCAATCGCATTGGCCGCCGTCTCCATGGCAAACGTAGCCGAACTGCAGGCTACGTTCATATCGAACCCGTACCCCGCGGCGCCCAAGGCCTGCTGCAACTCCACGGCAACCGCTGGATAAGAACGCTCAAGATTAGAGCAAGCCACGATTACCAGCTCGATATCCGCAGCCTTGACCGAAGCATTAAGCAATGCCTCATGAGCTGCCTTGAGCGCCATCTCGCATTGAATGGAAGGTTCGTCATTAGCGCGTTGAGGTAAGCGTGGGCGCATGCGCCTGGGGTCGAGAATACCTTCAGCATCCAGCACATAGCGGCTCTTGATACCGGAGGCTTTTTCGATGAACTCACTGCTTGAATGCGCCAATGGTTGACATTCACCGCTGGCTATCGCCTGGGCATGCCGAGCATTCTCGAGGTCAACCCAAGCATTGAACGCTGCGACCAAGGCATCATTACCAATGGCGTGTTCCGGCGTATAAAGTCCTGTACCGGTAATCACCACGTTTGTCATGCATTTCTCCTTTTAGCCGCTCGCATGTTTAACCCGAACGCCTATTGGACGTCAGTGTCGGTCATCCGGTAAGCGGTTATTGCTTACTGTGTGCTTTTGCGACATGTTTTGCTAGTGCTGCCTAAGTAGCTGCAGGGAGACCAGTAATTTCCTGCCAACGTTTTTCCAGCCGCTTTACCGATACCGGCATCAAGGTGCCCAGTTGCTGGGCGAACAGAGAAACCCTTAATTCCTGTAGCCACCAGCCGAACTCCACCAGCGCCGGGTCTTCCACCTTTCCACGCCGTTCACTTTCACGCCGGGCATCCCAGCGTGCTTCCAGGGCCTGGACCTCATGCATCATCATCTGGTCGCGGCCCCGCTCACGGGGCGCTTTTTCCAGGCGAATCAAGGCACCCTCCATATAACGTGGGTATTCCTTGAGCCAATCACCAGCATCGCTGATGAAGCCTGGATACACCAGGCGCTGCATCTGACCTTTCAGGTCATTATAAACCAGCGCCAAAGCAAAATTGAGGTTTCCCTTGAGCGCCTTGGTAACCGCCAGGTGACCTTCCAGGGCGGGTTTGACCTGAGCCAGTTTAGCATCGGCCTGTACGACCAATTCACTAGCGGCGCCCTCCAGACGAGTGACAAACTCACTTTCCGAGCGTGGCAATGGCGCTTTCGCCATTACCTCATTGAACACCGCCAAGGTGATGTCCTCCACCAACGCCTGCTTGCTGCCCACCTTGGCAAACAGCAAGGCGCAGGTATCCACCCCCTTCAGCTGACGAATTCGTTTGACCTCTTCCGGCAAACGGGCCATGGCCAGTCGGGCGATGCCTTCACGATGCGCCTGATGCGCCTTGTCGGGATGGTCGAAAAGCTCCACCCGAAAGCTGTCTTTCTCCGGCACCAGAGCGGGATAAGCTTCCACCCGAATCCCCGCCTGGGTGGTCACGCGCGACGCGGGCAACGGCGTCGCCGGCAAGCCTTCCACCGCTGGTTCATCGGCGGCCTGTTGCGCCAGCGCACGAGCGCCCTCGCCTGCCGCCGCTTCAAAGCGTTGCTCCAGGGCACGCACATCGCGTCCTTGACCCAACAGTTTGCCTTCATGATTGACCACCTGCAGATTCATGACCAGGTGCGGCTCCAATTGATCCAGGCGCCAATCATCGGGGTGCACCCGGGTTCCCGTGCGCTTGCGGATAAATTCGCTCAACGCTTCAGTCAGCGGTCGGTTTTCCGGTGACAGGGACTCCAGCGCGGCATCCACCCAGTCAGGAATCGGTACCACCTGGCGACGCACCGCCTTGGGAAGCGACTTGAGCAGCGCAATACACTTTTCCCGCAATAGCCCCGGCACCAGCCACTCCAGCTGCGCCTTGGGTAGCTGAGGCAGCATGGCGGCAGGTACAGTCAGGGTGATGCCGTCGTCTTCCGATCCGGGGGCAAAATGGTACCTCAGCGGATAGGTGACTCCCGCCAGGGTAATCTGATCCGGATATTGGACCTGAGTCACGTCCTGAGCTTCACGAGCCAGTAGCGCCTCGCGATCGAATTTGAGTAGGCCCGGGGCATCCTTTTCCGCTTGTTTGCGCCAATGCTCGAAACTCTTGCCGTTATAGACGCCCTCGGGAATCCGCTCGTCGTAAAAAGCGAACAAAGTCTCTTCATCGACCAGAATGTCGCGTCGGCGGGCGCGGTCTTCCAGTGCTTCCACTTCCCCGATCAGATCACGGTTATGGGCAAAGAATTCCCCCTGCGTGTGAAACTCACCTTCCACCAGGGCGCGGCGGATGAAAATTTCACGGGCTTCAACCGGGGCTATCGGGCCGTAATGCACTTTGCGCCGCGCGACGATCGGCAAGCCGAATAGGGTCACCTGCTCAAAGGCCACCACCTGGGCGCGCTTCATTTCCCAGTGCGGCTCGCTCCAGGAGCGCTTGACCAGATGCTCGGCCTGAGGCTCGATCCACTGTGGGTCAATCTTGGCCACGGTACGGGCGAATAGCTTCGAGGTTTCCACCAACTCGAAGGCCATGATCCATTTAGGTGTCTTTTTGGACAGTCCCGAGCCGGGATGGATCATGAACTTGCGATTGCGAGCACCCTGATATTCCCGGTTTTCCAGGAACAACCCAAGGTTGGAAAGCAAGCCTGAAAGCAGTGCCTGATGCAGGTTGCCGGAGGTCTTGCGCCGTACCTGACGCGCCTGTTCTTCGCTTTCGTCATCATTGCGCTGTGCCGGCGGGGGCACTTCGATTTGCATATCGCGCAGCAACTGGCGCAACTGGCGGAACGTGTCGTGCCACTCACGCAACCGCAGATAATTAAGATAATGCTCGCGACACCAGCGTCGCAGCCGGTTGCCCGAAAGCTCGTTACGCGCGTTCTCGAAACCATGCCAGAGGTTGAGTAGCGCCACGAAATCGGATTCCGGATCATGCCAGCGCTGATGCGCCTGATCCGCCGCCTGGCGTTTATCCGCCGGTCGGTCACGCGGATCCTGCACCGCCAAGGCCGACACCACCACCAGCACATCGCGCAGTCCGCCGCGCTCCGCACCAGCCAACACCATGCGGGCCAGGCGCGGGTCGATGGGCAAGCGCGCCAGCTTGCGACCCAGCGGCATCAATTTCTGCTGGGCATTCACCGCGCCCAGCTCGAACAGCAGGCGAAAGCCATCCTTGATAAAGCGTGAATCAGGCGGATCGACGAATGGAAAGTCTTCAATATCGCCCAGCTTGAGGGCGAGCATGGAAAGTATCACCGACGCCAGGTTGGTGCGCTGAATTTCCGGATCGGTAAACGCCGGGCGTGCGAGAAAATCGTCTTCATCGTAAAGACGAATACACACCCCTTCCGCGATACGCCCGCAGCGCCCTTTCCGCTGGTTGGCGCTGGCCTGGCTGACCGGCTCCACCGGTAACCGCTGGATCTTGGCGCGGTAGCTGTAACGACTGATACGCACCAGCCCCGGGTCGATCACGTAGCGTATCCCGGGCACCGTCAGCGATGTTTCCGCCACATTGGTGGCCAGAACGATACGCCGACCCGAGTGGGGGGCAAACACTCGGTTTTGCTCTGCATTGGAAAGCCGGGCGTACAACGGCAATATTTCCGTGCCTCTGAGATCGGCTCGCCGCAGGGTGTCGGCGGTTTCACGGATTTCACGCTCGCCGGGGAGAAATATCAATACATCTCGCGGACCATGCAGCCAGCCCTTGGCGCGTTCGATGGTCTCGATCTCTTCCACCGCATGCAGGATGCCTTCCTGAAGCGTGCGGTCCTCTTCATCGTCAGCTTCGCGTACCAGGGGCCGATAATGCACATCAACCGGATAGGTGCGACCGGTGACTTCGACCACCGGTGCCGGCGACGCGGGCGTGCCGAAATGCGCTGAGAAACGCTCCACATCGATGGTCGCCGAGGTAATGATGACTTTCAGTTCAGGGCGCTTGGGCAGCAACCGCTTGAGGTAACCGAGTAGAAAATCGATGTTCAGGCTACGCTCATGGGCTTCATCGATGATGATGGTGTCATAACGCTGGAGCAGCGGATCATGTTGAGTTTCGGCCAACAAGATGCCGTCGGTCATCAGCTTGATCAGGGTGGTATCGCTACTCTGGTCGTGAAAGCGCACCTGATAGCCGACCTGTTCGCCCAAGGGGACTTCCAGTTCCTCCGCCAGGCGCGTGGCCACACTGCGAGCGGCCAGCCGGCGAGGCTGGGTATGCCCAATCATGCCCCGTCGCCCACGCCCCAGTTCCAGGCATATCTTGGGTAACTGGGTGGTTTTCCCGGAACCGGTTTCACCGGCCACCACCACAACTTGATGGTTGCGCAGCGCCTCGAGAATATCTTCGCGCCGCTCAACGACGGGCAATGCTTGTGGGTAGTTCAATGCGACCGGCTGTGCCTGACGCCTGGCCAAGGCGGCCTGGGAGCGCTGCAGGTCGCGCGAAACTTCCTGAATACCACGATCCACCGGTTTGCCTTCCCGAGCGCGGCGGGTCAACCCTGCCAGCCGCTGCTCGAGTGGCTGGACATCGCGCAGCATCACGCTCGACAAGCCTTGCTTGAGCGCATGAAGGGCATCGGTATCAGTCATGGCTGGGGTTTGACGGGATTGGGTAGTCACGATGGGTTGGCTAGCTCCGCAGTATTTGCAACATAGCTTGAAACATAGGCTCGAAACAGTCGTTCAAACGAATGCTCAAAACGAATGTTCAAGAAACCTATTCGACACGTAAAAACAGAAAGTCTCCCCTAAAAAAACATGCCCGCTCCAATAATAGAAGCGGGCATACCATTGTAACGTCACAGCTTGAGCTGCGCCTAACGCCCCAGGAAAAAACCTACCTGGCAACGGAACCATCGAGAGAGGCGTCAGGCATTCGACATCAGGTGCATCAAACTTTTTCCGCATCTTTTATGCTTTGTTCATCGCGCAACTGACGACGTTGAACCTTGCCCACATTGGTTTTGGGCAACTCATCACGAAATTCGACGTACTTGGGCACTTTATAACCGGTCAGCTCCTTCTTGCACCAACGGCGCAGGGTCTCGGCATCCAGGCTTTCATTGCGGGTGACCACAAACAGCTTGATGGCCTCGCCGCTATCGTCATCCGACACACCGACGGCCGCCGATTCCAGTACATCCGGATGTCCCGCGACCACATCCTCTATTTCATTGGGATACACATTGAAGCCTGAGACCAGAATCATGTCTTTCTTGCGGTCGACGATACGAATGTAGCCATCATCCTGGATCGTGGCGATATCACCGGTACGGAACCAGCCATTTTCATCAATGGAGGCGGCCGTCTGGTCTTCACACTTCCAATAGCCTTTCATGACTTGCGGGCCTTGAACACAAAGCTCGCCGGCCTCGCCGAAGGGTGCATTGTTATCATCGGCATCCACTATTTTCACCGCCGTTCCCGCAACCGGTTTACCAATTGTTCCCAGCTGAATCGCATTGGTAGGGTTGAAACTGACGATCGGGGAGGTTTCGGTCAGCCCGTAGCCTTCGGCTATCGGGCAACCCGTCACCTCTTCCCAGCGTTTGGCCGCGGCCTTGGTCAACGCCATCCCACCGGAAATGGTCAAATGGAGCTTGGAGAAATCCAGCTGCCTGAAATCGTCCCTACGGCATAACGCATTGAACAAGGTATTCAGTCCGATAAAACCGGTGAACGGAACACCTTTAAGTTCCTTGACGAAATTATCCAGATCTCTGGGATTGGGGATCAGTACCGAGTGGTTACCGGTTTCCATGAGAAACAAGCAATTCACCGTAAAGGTGTAGATATGATAGACCGGCAACGGCGCAATGATCAGCTCTTCACCATCGGTCAGGTGCGTGCCGATGGCCGCACGCGCCTGAAGCATATTCGCCACCAGATTACGGTGGGTCAGCATGGCGCCCTTGGGCATGCCGGTGGTACCGCCGGTGTATTGCAGTGCCGCTAGGTCGTCCGGGAAGCGATGAACGTCTTCAGAAGTTAACGAAGCGCCTTTTTTCAGCGCTGCGCGAAAATCTATCGCTCCCGGCAATGAATAGGCAGGCACCATTTTCTTGACGTGCTTGACCACTGAATTGATCAACAAGCGCTTGGGGAAGCCGTGCATGTCGCCCAATTGAGTGACCAGCACATGCTTGATCTCAGTCTTATCCAGGATCTTTTCCAGCTTATCCGCCATGTTGGCCAAGATCAGGATGGCTTTGGCACCCGAGTCCTTGAACTGATGAGCCATTTCCCGCTCGGTGTAAAGCGGATTGGTATTGACCACCACCATCCCCGCCCTCAGGGCACCGAATACAGCCACTGGAAACTGCAAGACGTTAGGCAGTTGAATGGCCACGCGATCACCGGGTTCAAGGTCGGTTTCGTGTTGAATCCAGGCGGCAAAAGCACCCGACAGGCGATCCAGTTCAGCAAACGTCAATGTCTGCCCCATGCAGGAAAACGCCGGTTTTTCCTTGAAGCGGCTGACTGCCGCATGAAACACATCCGTGACGGAGTCATACTGATCCAGCCCTTCAAGCGCTGGGCCACGCAGAATCGGGGCATTGGCATGGTCGTTCATGGGCGATCTCCGCTATGCATGTCGATGTACTATCACCGACCTTGTTATTTTACTCGTTCAACGACTCGGCAAGCTGTAACGCCTTGCCAGATCCAGGCCTACACGATAAACGACCCGTCGCGGCGTGTAAAACGACCGATTGAAACTTTCGTTTCATTCTTGTGCCAAGCAAGCTCTAATGACTGGATATGACTAATTTTTCAGAATGTTACCGCCTGATAGCGTGCCTTGACCTCACCATCACTCCACACCAGTAGCTCGCCCGGCACCATGCGTTCCCAGGCTTCATTGTGAGTCAAAGGTTCGGTTGCGATCACCGAGACCACGTCATTCGTGGTGGTATGTTCGGCAAAATTGACCGTTAATTCCGCATCGGAGAGCTCAGCCTGGCCGAACGGCGCCCGCCGAGTGATGTGGGCAAGTTTCGTGGAGCAGTAGCTGTAAAGATGAACCCCGTCGGACATCAGCAAGTTGAAGACACCTAGGCCGCGAAGTCTTTCGCATAGGCCGTGAAGACACTGCCATAACGCCTCCGGTGCCACAGGGGGCTCGGGGAAATCACGACGCAACTCGCCTAACAGCCAGCAGAAGGCATGTTCGCTATCGGTAGCGCCCACCGGGGTATAAAACGACAGGGGCAAGGTTTGCCAGCTTTCCAACTGGCCGTTGTGGGCATAACACCAAGGCCGTCCCCACATTTCGCGGGTGAAGGGGTGGGTGTTGGCCAGACGCACCCCGCCCACGTTGGCCTGACGAATATGGCTAATCACCACATGCGACTTGATCGGGTAGTCGCTGATCAGCCGAGCGATGGGTGAGTCTACCGACGGATGCGGGTCACGGAATTCGCGGTAACCACCCTCTTCGTAGAACGCAATCCCCCAGCCATCGCGGTGGGGCCCGGTGCCGCCACCACGATGCAGAAAACCTGCGAAACTGAAACAGATATCCGTGGGAACATTGGCACTCATGCCCAGTAGCTCGCACATTAAACCAATCTCGCCGTTGACTCAGTGAACACAGTGAAACGCTGCATTAGCCAACCACCGGTTCGCGGCGCGACGAGGAATCCGACTCTCTGCTCGAAGCAGAGCGGCCTTGAGATTTTTCGGCGGTGTCGGGTATGTCGACATAGCTCACCGGGCGGCGCCACCACCACAAGAACACGCCCAGCAATGCCCCGATGCTCATGCCGACAATCAACCATAGCAGGCCGTTAAGTAACGAAGCGCCCGCACCTTCAAGGAAGCCTACGGCACTGACCATCGCCGCAGGCGCCAAGCCGGTGTAGAATTCCCCTTCTTCTATCAAGGGTAAGCGAAAACGCGTTGGCATCCACATCGCCCCGGCGATACTCCATGTCAGCACCAAGCGCGCCAGACGCGGCAATAACGCCAAGGCGAAATAAACCGCTACCAGCACCAACATCGACAAGGCGTAATAGCTTACCCAAAGCAAAGACATCGAATCTGCAAACAACATACTGAATCCTCATGTGGGTGATTCCACCCGACGTTGACTTTCACCATTATGGTACCTGTCTGTTTATGAAAGCACAGCCCTGCGCGATGCCTCACTCCCCGGTTGCCTCCCATGCCCGTGCCGACGACCCCGAGTGGCACTGGCTGGAACAGCGCGATGCTCCTGAAGTCACGGCGTTTCTCGAAGCGGCCAATACCCAAAGCGATGCCTGGTTCTCTCCTCTCGACACCCTCACGCAGGCTTTATTCGATGGCCAGCTTGCCAGGCGCGAGCTGGCTGTCACCAGCCTGAAAACTCCGCTCGATTATTTCACCTTCTGGAATGAGACCGCCGCTGACGCCGATCATCCTACCTGGTGGCGCCATCCCAATGACGCTCCCGAGAACAGCCAGTGCGTGCTGGATGTCAGCGCTCGCGCCGCCGGGCATGAGTTCTACGACATGGGCGATATGGCGCTATCTCCCGATGAAGACTGGCTGGCGTGGACCGAAGACACCCAGGGCGACGAGCGCTTTTCCTTGTGGCTAAAACAGCTGCCCGCGGGGGAGCCGCAACGCTTGCTGGAAGACATCGGCGCGACATTGTGCTGGGCGGAAGACCAAACCACCACCAGTGCCACGCTGCTCTTCACGCGCTTCGATGCCACCCAGCGCCCGGACAGCGTATGGCGCTTGCCACTGCGGCTGGCGGCGCCGCAAGTAACGGCGGAGACGCCGGTATTGCTCTTGCAAGAACCCGATAGCGAGTTCTGGCTAGGCGTAGGCAAAAGCCGCTCGCGCCGCTGGCTGATGGTGGAAAGCGCTTCCAAGGACACCAGCGAAGTGTATCTGGTTCCTGCCCAGGCTCCATACGCCACTCCCATCTGTCTTCAGCCACGTAAAGCCGGTGTTGAATATAACGTGGAACACCGCCCGGGTGCTTTCTATGTATTGCACAACCGAAACGGCGCTAACTTCCAGCTGGATTGTCTCGAGGAAACCACGCTGCCGCCCAACCCGCCCGAAGAAGGGGGCGTTGAGGTCGCCGTCGCCGGCATTCCTTTCATTGCTCATCGGGAGGATGTCACTCTGGAAGGCGTCGAAGCTTTTTCCTGGGGGCTGGTGCTTGCCGAACGCGATCATCGCAGCGCGCAAGTATATCTGCGCCGTATCGAGCTAAATGATAAAGGCCAGACAATTGTCGATGAGCAGCTGGACTTGCCGGAAATTCCTTGCTCCCAAGATCTGGAAGATACACCGCACTTTGATACGCGCATCCTGCGCTTGCGCGAGGAGTCTTTCACTCAACCACCCCGCTGGATAGCGCTGGATCTGGACACTCAACAGCGCACAGAGCTCAAACGCCTACCGGTACATGGCAACTTGCAGCCCGAGCAACTGGTCAGCAAACGGCTATGGGCCACAGCCGCCGATGGCGAACGGATACCCGTCTCGGTCGTCATGCGCGCCGATCTGGCTGACCACCCCTTGCCGACGCTTCTTTACGGCTATGGCGCTTACGGCGAACCGCTCGACCCCTGGTTTTCCATCGCTCGGCTGGAGCTGCTCGAGCGTGGCGTGGCATTCGCCGTTGCCCACGTGAGAGGCGGTGGAGAGTGCGGCGAACCTTGGTACCTGAACGGCAAGATGGCGCACAAGGACAATAGTTTCGGCGACTTTCTCGCGGCTCGAGAGATATTGGTCAAGGAAGGAGTGAGCAAAGCGGAAAAGGTTGTGGCTTATGGCGCCAGCGCCGGAGGGCTACTGGTAGCCACCTGCGTCAATCGTGCTCCTCAAGCCTTTTGTGCTGCGGTCTTGGACGTCCCTTTCGTGGATGTGCTGCGCACCATGCAGAACCCCGACCTGCCCTTGACTACCGCCGAATACAGCGAGTGGGGCAACCCAGAAGCGCCTGACGTTGCCGAACGCATTCGCGCCTACTCACCACTGGACAACCTGACCGAGCAAGCTTATCCGGCCATGCTGATCGAAGGTAGCTGGCACGATACTCGCGTGGGCTATTGGGAACCGGCAAAACTCTATGCACGCATGACCCAGCTCAACACTAGTGATGCGCCTATCCTGCTGCGTACCGACATGAGTTCAGGCCACGGCGGGGCTTCCGGGCGCTTCAAGGCATGGCGCGATGCTGCACGTCAGGATGCCTTTATCCTGTGGGCGCTGGGATTGGCGAGCGTTACCAGCCACGCCTGAGCCTTGGCTAAGAGGTGAGTGTACAAATGAAGGCGCGCCTTGGATACCAATGGCGCGCCTTTATTGTGGGCAGGAGAGAAGATTAAGGTGCAGCTAGCGTCGGCACCGCCTGCCGTGGCGAGTCAGGTAACTGAAAGCCTCCCACCGCTGCCATCAGGGTTCTGGCAGTGTTGGCCAGTTCCTCGGCTGTCAGATGGGCATCGTCCAGGGAGCGGCGCGATACATCCAGTGCATCATGCATCTCGCTGACACTGCCTTCCAGCTCTTCAATACCCTGGTGCTGCTGCTGAATGGCGCCATCCATGCCGGTCAAGCGCGACGTCACCTCCTCGAAGGCCCCTATCAATTCCTGGGTAGTGGTTTGCACCGTTTGCGTCTGTGTCACCCCATACGCCACATTGCTGGTGGTCTGCTCGATCTGCTCACGGATGCGACTGGCAGTGGATTGCGTCTTGCCCGCCAATTGGCGTACTTCATTGGCCACCACCGCAAAACCACGCCCGTGTTCGCCCGCCCTTGCCGCTTCCACCGATGCATTTAACGCCAGCAGGTTGGTCTGGAAAGTAATCTGATCTATTTCACTGAGCATCCGGCTGATCTGTGAGGCTTGCTCATTCAGCTTCTGCATCACCTCCCGCATCGCCTGTACTTGTTGGCCACTTTCACGCGCGGCACGTTCGGCCTGCGTTGCCAATTCACGCACACGCCGTGACTCTTCAGCCCCTTCCCGCGTGGTAGCCGTCAATTGAGTGGCACTTGAAGAAATACGCTCCGTTTGAGCAGTATTACGGCCGGCCTGATCATGCAACGCCACCTGAGCGGTAAACAACTTATCACTCAGCTCACCCACCTCATTGGCCGCATGCTGGGCCTGACGCAAACTTTGCGCCACTTTTTCCTGCATGGTGTTGATGGCCGCCACGGCAGGCAATGCCAGTTCCGCCTGGGTGAACGTGACGTTCAATTGACCATTGCCTGCTTGCTCGGCAAACCGACGGACCTTGAGTCCTTCATACACCATGTGTTCGAGCACCTTGGCCAGATACCCCAACACACTGACTTGCACGACTACCGCACCGCCGTGCATTGCCAGGCAAGCCAACAAAGCATAGGTATCATGGCCGCTGGTCCCGGAATCTCCCACCATGCCACTGTAAAGCTGTACGACACCCAGATGATGTAACCAGGTGAACAAGACATGGTGCAGAGCGATCACCGCGCCACCAAAGACGATAACTCGCCAGTCGCTGTAAAGGATCAAAGCGGAAAGCATGATAAAGATGCTGAAATGCGCCTCTATCAACCCTCCGCTCTGTTCGATCAAAAGCGCCGAAAGCCCCATGAAGACAGCCGCTTTGATAAATCCATTTATCTGGTGGCCAGGCAGCTTGTGTTGCACCAGAAATGTCAGCGGAAGCACAATGATGCTAAGCACAACCGCCAGCCCCAGCGTTTGAGTGAATATGCCCACTCCCCAGCAAATAGCCGTGTGCAGCAACAACGGAAGCCACATCAGGCGGTCAGCACGCGCTCGGTGGGACGTAAAGATATCTTGAGTCATTAAAACACCCTTGGAAAAACCACCTTTCGATCCGATGCCGACAAATCAAGCACCAAATCCCTTTTAGAAATTCTCATACCTATACAATAGCTTTACAAGCCATTTTTCATGCTCTACGCACACCTACCTACAACTCAGACGCATAAAAACACCAAAACAAAGACAAAAAAAGCAAAAACAGCCTTAAAGTTACTTTAAATGAGACTTTATCTTTGTATTTCTATTAAATACCATTAAAAAACCATTAATAAACCACCAGAAAAGCAAAGGTACGCTACAAAAAGAAACCGTCCAGCTTGTGCCTCTACCTTGAATGGCATTATTATTGTGCGCAACTTATACAAATTTCCCTTGACGTTTTATTCATCAGATAAAAAATTGAATAGATGATATCTCAAATTAATCAAAGGGTTAATTAATTCATGCGCAAAAACTCTCCCGTCACACAGAGTAACCACCCTCTGCTTGATGATGATGTATTAATTTCCAAGACTGACAAACATAGCAACATCATCTACGCCAACCAACGTTTCATCGAGATCAGCGGCTTCGAATACGACGAACTGCTTGGCTCACCGCATAATGTCGTGCGTCATCCGGACATGCCCGAGATAGTGTTCAAGGACATGTGGCGTGATCTACAGGCTGGAAAGTATTGGTCAGGGTTAGTCAAGAATCGGTGCAAAAACGGGGATCATTACTGGGTACGCGCCAATGTGGTACCGATTCGCGAAGGTAACCACGTCAAAGGGTTCGCCTCGATACGCATCAAACCCGGTGCAGAGGAAGTCGCTCACGCGGAAAAGGTCTACCGGGACATTCGTGAAGGCAGAGGCCGTTACGTGGTCAAGAGCGGGGTACCTTATCGCCGTCACTTGCTGCGCCGCCTTACCGGCCTGAACACTCATAATGAGCATTTTCAAGCAACCACGGGGGCGCTTGCTCATTTTGCACTGATGGGTGGCCTGGGTATCGGTGCAGGGGTCGCACTCTACCAACTGGCGCCACATTCCACCGCCGCTTTCTGGGTCGGTGGACTGGGTGTTATCGGCGGCCTGGGCCTCGCACTGCATAATTGGTATGCCAGCCGGCGCGCACAGCGCTTTATCCACAGCGCCAACGACTTTTCCTTGCAAGTTGCTGCGGGAAACTTGCAGGCGGACCTGCCCACCATCGGCAAGGGCGAGATGAACCGCATGCTGGGCACCTTGGGCTTCATGCGCAAATCACTGGAAGCCCTGATCAACGATATCAGTCATCGCGTCGGGCTGGTGCGCCCTTCCGTGGAAGAGCTTGCCACCAGTAACGGTCAGATGGCTTCGCGTATCGAACAACAGGCTTCAGCCGTGCAACAGACCGCCGCCAGTGCGGAACAGATTTCGTCAACGGTCGCCCAGAGCGCCGAAAATGCCAATCTGGCAAGCCAGGCCTCGGTGGGTAACGTTGAAGAAGTCGATCGCGCCACTGGGGTCATGCAGACGCTGGCGAGTGCGATGCAGGACATCACACGCCAGGCCGACAACATGGCGGGCATGGTCAGCACCATTGATGCGATCGCTTTCCAGACCAATATTCTGGCCCTCAATGCGTCCGTAGAGGCAGCTCGGGCGGGCGAACACGGGCGTGGTTTTGCCGTGGTCGCTCAAGAGGTACGTAAACTGGCAGGCCAATCCGCCGATGCCGCCCACCAGGTACAGCAGCTCATCGAGCAGGCTCAGAAAAGTATTCAGGGAGGAAGATCACAGACCACCGAGGCTGAATCCGCGATGCAGCGAATTCGTGATGCCAGCCATCGAGTCAACGACCTGATGGGTGAAATCAGCGCTGCGACCCAGGAGCAGAGCGAAGGCATCCGCCAGATCAGCATGGCGATCAGCGAGATTGACCGGGGAACCCAGGAAAGCGCCTCCAGCATGCAGACCTACAATCACTCCACCCAACTTCTCCATCAGGAAGTCAACGGACTGGCTCACAGCGCCAAGGCCTTCATGGCCGAGCACGAAGATGTAACACAAGCGACCCAGCGCCTACCCGGCAGCTCGCATCCAGGCAATAATCGCCGCCTGCCAGCTGCCAAGCGCCAGCTCACCGTAGCAGGATAATAAGGCCACTAGGACATCGGAAGCACGGCAATGATATGTTCCTCGAGCTCACGCTCGGGGACATCATCCTGGGAAACCGCAAAGTTTCGAACGCTGACGCCTTTACGATGCACCCGTTCGGCATCATTGCTCAACAGTGGATGCCACCCCGCCAGCTTGCGGCCTTCCGCTACCCGGCGATAGGCGCAAGAGTTCGGCAGCCATTTGAATTCCTTGACTCTTGCCGGGGTCAGTTGGGTGCAGTCGGGTACGCTATCGAAACGGTTGGGATAATCGCTGCACTGACAACTGCCGATATCCAGTAGCCGGCACGCCACATTGAGCACTGCCAGCTCCTGGGTCTCGTCATCATGCAGCTTGAGCAGACAGCACTGACCGCAGCCGTCGCATAGGGCCTCCCACTCTTCGGCGGTCAGCTCTTCAAGAGAAAAACGTTCCCAGAAACGCTCGCGCATAGAGTCTCCTCGCCTGCATAGGCCATGTGATCAATAGCGCGCCTGCGTCGGCGTGCGATAAAGATCCATCAAATACTCTTCCTTGGCGGGGGGCATCTGGAAATAGAACCCCTGCTCCTCGATCTTGGCCATCACGTCCACTGCCTTGGCACGCGCCAAGGTGGTTGTCGGCCGGAGAATCATGGTCAGGAAAGGGACCGGTTTGCCAAACTGCTCCAGCAACCCTTCGGGCACTTCTCCCAAGCCCTTGCGCTTGTCCACGTAAAGGTACATTTCTTCCTTGCGTGAACTCTTGAAGATTTCACACAGCAATTTGTCATCGGTCATGAGAGTTCTCGCAAGGCGCCTTCCAGCGCCGGGTTCATGCATTCCCCCCGCCAGCCGTTAGGCAGCGGGAGTGTTGCTTGTGCCATATCGGCAATCACCAGCGCTTCCATATCCCGACGCCGCAACAGCATTTCAGGCGCCACGCCCAACGCCTCGGCCTGGGCATTGACGACGCCCTTCAATGCCTTGAAACGCGACTTGAATGCTGGGGCGGTAGGTGCAGGAAGTGCGGGCGGCAGGTCATTTTCCGTGGCGGCACAGGCTTTTTTAACCAACGCCAGCAAGGCATCGCCTTCTTTTTTCACCAACGTCGGTTTGATGCCTTCGACCTCGGCCAATTCATATCGGTTGGTGGGCAGTATTTCGGCGATGGCGTACAAGAGCTTATCGCTGACCAGCCAGTTGCGCGGCAGATCGCGTCGCCGAGCCTCGCCCTCACGCCAGGTAGTCAATAGCCGGTACGCTTCGATCTGACGCGGCGCCAAACGCCATAATTGCCGTTGGCGCACATACCATTGCCCATCCGCAGCTACGCTACGTCCCGCTTGTTGAATGAGCTCGGCACACTCCTGCTCGACCCAGCTCAGGCGACCCAGGCGTTCCAGGTGCTCACGCTGCAGGTGCCAGACCTTGAGCAGGTAAATGACATCGAGTGCCGCGTAATGGCATTGCGCCTGGCTTAACGGACGCTCCAGCCAGTTGGAGCGTGTCTCTTCCTTGGGCAAGGTTTCACCCACCCAGAATTCCACCAGTTTTTGATACCCCATGCCCGGGTTTTCCCCGAGAAATCCTTGGGCCACCTGGGTATCCACCAATGGCTCGGGCAACGCTTGCGCCCAATGGGCAAAGACTTCCAGGTCTTCACTGCATGCATGCAGCAACTTGACGGGGCCTTGAGTGAGAAGCTTGCGAAACTCGTCGGTGCAGGGCGTGGCGAGAGGATCGACCAGATAAGCCAATTCGCCGGCGGTAAATTGGATCAAGGCGGGAATTGGATAAAAGGTTTTTTCGCGAAAGAATTCGGTATCCAGGGCAATGACCTCAGCATCGGCAACACTCAGGCAAGCGGCATCCAAGGCTTCGGGGCTATCGATCCAGTGAAATGAAGGTGGGGTCAAATTCGGCAATGGGTTGATTCCGGGTTGGCTAAAAAAGGCTACTCACTACGAAACGGCAAACGGCCGTTGAAGGCACGACTCAAGGTGCCGCCATCCACATACTCAAGCTCTCCCCCCATGGGCACGCCATAGGCCAAGCGTGAAAGCGCGACACCCTGTTCGGCCAGTTGTGCGGCAATATAATGCGCCGTGGCCTCACCTTCCACGGTGGGATTGGTGGCCAGCACCACCTCGCGGATGCCACCCTCGGCCATGCGTGCTTCCAGCTGGTCCAGCCCGATATCCTCAGGGCCGATACCGTCCAGCGGGGAAAGATGCCCATGCAAGACGAAGTAGCGCCCCTGAAAACCACCGGCTTCTTCTATTGCCAACTGGTCGGCGGGCGATTCCACCACGCACAACAAGGCATCGTCTCGGCGAGGGCTTTCACATAAGGCGCACAGCGGTTGCTCGGTCAAGGTGCGGCAACGTTGACAATAGCCCACTTCATTCAAGGCAAGGCTGACTATTTCGGCAAGACGCTGGCCACCCTCACGGTCACGTTCGAGCAGGTGCATTGCCATGCGTTGGGCGGTTTTCGGCCCAACGCCGGGCAATACGCGAAAGGCCTCCATGAGTCTTTCGACAAGCGGGGAAAATCGCATCGATCAGAACGGCATCTTGAAGCCGGGCGGCAAGTTCAAACCGGCGGTGGCCTCTTCCATCCTGGCCTTGGAATCAGCTTCGACCTTGCGCACGGCATCGTTGACCGCCGCCGCCAGCAGGTCTTCCAGCAACTCCTTGTCTTCTTCCATGACACTGGGGTCGATATCCACCTTGCTGACATCGTGGCGCCCGTTCATGGTGACCTTGACCATTCCGGCCCCCGCTTCACCCAGCACCTCAGCCTTGGCGACTTCTTCCTGAACGTGCTGCATTTTTTCCTGCATTTCTTGGGCTTGCTTCATCAAGTTACCCATTCCACCTTTAAACATGCGTGCATCCTCTTTCAAAAAGCAAGAATTGACCTGGTATCTGGATAAGCTAGCGCAGTTCTTCCGCTGGCTTGACGCTGGATTCTATCAGCTTAGCCCCGAATACCTGTTGAAGTTTCTGTACATGAGGGTCTTTGTTCAGGGCTGCCACCGCCAGGGCATGACGCTCCCGGCTATGGCGTGTTTCACGCTGACGCGGCGTTTCCAGTTCATCGGGCAGCGCTGCCACCTCGAAACTTACCTTGCGAGGAAACCCTTGGCTTGCCAGTGATTTTTCCAAGCGCTGCTGATGGACGTCGGCTTGCATTGCCGCCTGGTTAGGGTCGAGGCGCAAACGCAGAATCGTACCGTTATCTTCTTCGACAATACAATGTGCCGCCAGGTTTCGCGTCAACCCCCCCAGCCCCAGCGCATCGAAAAGCTCCAACCAAGCCTGATGATCCAGCCGTCCAGGCACTGCCGCTTGTGAGGCCTCAAAATATTCGGCTTCAACGCTGGGATCATCCGAAACGCTATTCTCGATGACAGCGCTCTCGGTTACCGCACTCTCAGCCGCAAGGCTCTGGGTTTTGGCGGCGGGAATGCTTTCGCCGGTGGCCTCTTCGATGCCGGGTTCTTGCTCCCAAGGAGGAGCCGCTGCCGGCTCAGGCGAAACCGAAGCTTGTGATTCAGGAGGGCTACCCGGTGTAGCGTCAACCGCTTCCTCCCAAGGGGGTGGCGGCGGGGCTGGCTGCGCTGTCTCTGAGGGTGATTGCGCCAACGCTTCATTCGCTACGGGCGCCGAATGTGGTGACGGCGCCGCCGGTAAAGACTCGGACTTAGCCGTGGGTTCGCCACGCATGGGCAAGGAAACCTGTGGCGGCTTTGGCACACCCTGAGGACGAAACGCCAGCATCCGCAACAGCGTCATTTCCAGGGCACTGCGCAAGTCGGGGGCATGCACCATGTCGCCTCGGCCTTGTATGCCGATCTGGTAATACAATTGGATATCTTCAGCGATGAAACGCCCCGCCAGCGCGAGAATCGTTTCACGATCCCCGTGGCCGTTGTCCACCGCCTCCGGCACCATTTGAGCGACGGCCAGACGATGCAGCACAGCGGTGAGATCATCCAGCACGGCGGCAAAATCCGGGCCTTGCTCAGCCAGCTCGGCCACTTCATGAAGCAGCCGCGGCGCATCAATGTCCGCCAACGCCTCGACCAATGCCAAGACATGGCGATGGTCGAGGGTACCCAGCATGGCTGCCACATCCAGGTGCTGAACACTTCCCTGGCCGAAGGCGATGGCCTGATCGGTCAAGCTCATGGCGTCGCGCATGGAGCCATCGGCAGCCTTGCCGATCAACCATAGCGCGCTTTCCTCGAAGTGGACCCGCTCGGCCGCAAGCACCATGGCGAGATGCTCGACAATATGCGCCGGTTGCATGTGCTTGAGCGTGAACTGCAAGCAGCGCGAAAGCACCGTCGCCGGCAGTTTCTGGGGATCCGTGGTAGCCAACAGGAACTTGACGTGGGGCGGTGGTTCTTCCAGCGTTTTCAACAGGGCATTGAAACTGCTGGTGGAAAGCATGTGTACCTCATCGATGAGATACACCTTGTAGCGGCCTTGCGTCGGGGCATACTGGACGTTATCCAGCAACTCCCGGGTATCTTCCACCTTGGTACGCGAGGCTGCATCGACTTCGATCAAATCGACGAAACGCCCTTCATCGATCGCCTGGCAGCTATCGCATTTCCCACAGGGGGTCGAGGTCACGCCTTCATCGCCGTAACCGTTAGCCGTACAGTTCAGGCATTTTGCCAGAATACGCGCCAAGGTGGTCTTGCCTACGCCCCGGGTACCCGTAAACAAGTAAGCATGATGCAGGCGCCCCTGATCCAAAGCGTTGACCAGAGCACGCTGTACATGGGCCTGACCCACCAGTTCATGAAAAGTGCGCGGTCGCCACTTGCGGGCCAGTACCTGATAGCTCATCGAGCATGACATCCTTGCAGCAAAGCTGATGGACAGCGAGAGGATAGCCGTAATGAGTCTTCAATGTGTCGCCCAGTAGCGCGACATCACCAGCGATGATCATTACGAGAAAGAGGTTATACAACAAATATTCTAGCGGCTGCGGACACGCTCGCCAACCGGCGTTACTTCATGAACCAGGTGTTGGTATAAAGCAGTCACTGGAATGCCGGCCTCGGCAAGAAGACCGGGCCGGCAAGTAACACACGTTGCCAATAATACGCGTTGCCAAACTCAACGCTAAACCTTGGCCAAGGCCTTAGGCCTGGCTGTCGCCTTCAGCGGCATTGGCACGTTCAGAAGCTGCTTTGACCAGCTTTTCCAGCTCGCCACTCTGATGCATTTCCACGACGATGTCACAGCCACCCACCAGCTCACCTTCCACCCACAGCTGGGGAAAAGTGGGCCAGTTAGCCACCTTGGGCAGTTCAGCGCGAATGTCGGGGTTATCCAACACATTGACGAACGCAAAGCGCTCACCACAACTCATCAGCGCTTGAACCGTCTGGGCCGAAAAACCGCATTGCGGCAACTGCGGGGTTCCTTTCATGTAGATCAAAACGGTATTTTCGCTGATTTGCTGCTGGATATTCTCAACTGTGGTGCTCATGACACCTCCTTTCCAATGGTTCGGTTACGTCTTTTAACCGCTTGACAGGCATTACTGAAGGTACGATTCGAACAGAAGTATCGCTATCTGTCGAAAATAATACCCGAGCACGCCACTCAAGCTTGTTGATCTCTAGCATTCTACGCGTGCCTTTCGCGTTGCGCATCCCCCCCGGGCTGGCTAGGATGGTGGTTTTTGCGCGGAGAGTTGCCATGGCGACACGTCATTTTCTGACTTTGCTGGATCTTAACCCAGATGAGCTGCACTACCTGATTCAGCGCGCCATTACCATCAAGAGCAATCTCAAGACTCAAGGGCCACGCTACACACCGTTGCCCAATCGTACTCTGGCGATGATCTTCGAGAAATCCTCCACCCGCACGCGCGTTTCATTTGAAACGGCCATGACCCAGCTTGGTGGCCATGCCCTGTTTCTTTCGCCCCGCGACTCGCAACTGGGCCGAGGGGAGCCTATCGCCGATACCTCGCGAGTGCTATCGGAAATGGTCGATGCGGTCATGATCCGCACCTTTTCGCATGCCGGCCTTGAAGCCTTCGCGGATGCCAGCACGGTGCCTGTCATCAATGCATTGACCGATGATTATCACCCCTGCCAGCTATTGGCCGATGTGATGACCTGGACGGAACTGCGCGGCAGTACAAAAGGACGTACCGCGGTGTGGATCGGGGATGGCAACAACATGTGTCATTCATGGATCAATGCCGCACGCCAGTTCGATTTCCAGCTGCGCATCTGCTGCCCTAAGGGTTACGAGCCCGACCAGGATATCCTGGCCGCCGCCGGGGAGCGCGTCACGCTGTCTCACGAGCCCATGCAAGCCGTTCAAGGCGTTGATCTGATCACTACCGACGTCTGGGCCTCCATGGGACAGGAAGAAGAACAGGCCAAGCGTGTCGCGGATTTCACCGGTTTTCAGGTAACCGAAGCGATGCTGGATCACGCCAAGGAAGATGTGTTGTTTCTTCACTGCCTGCCTGCGCACCGGGGCGAAGAGATCAGCGAGACATTGTTGGACGACTCCCGAGCCGTCGTGTGGCAGGAGGCGGGCAATCGTCTTCACGCCCAGAAAGCCTTGATCGAGTTTCTGTTGCTGGGCAAGGTTTCCAACTGATCAAGCGAAAGCCTGACACGAAAAAACCGCCTGAAGTCAAGCTTCAGGCGGTTTTTTAATATGCGATTGGTGGAGCCTAGCGGGATCGAACCGCTGACCTCAACACTGCCAGTGTTGCGCTCTCCCAGCTGAGCTAAGGCCCCACGTTGCTGTGCTTGCAGAACGACAGCGAGGCGAATACTAATGATATCCTTGCCTGGGGTCAAGATTTTTCTGAGCACAGCCTCCCATCGCACTTTTTGTTAATTCTACTTTGCTTTCGGCTATGTCAGGCTACGTTTGAATAATCCAATATCGACAAACCTCCCTTCCCACGGCAACTATTGCCCAGCTCAAGCAGGAGCTTTTACCTTGATCAACGTCCTCATCGCTGATGATCACCACTTGGTAAGAACCAGTATTGCCCATCTGCTGAACAGTGAAAGCGATATCAAGATTGTGGGCGAGGCGCATGATGGGGAAACTGCCGTCTCCAGAACGCGCCAGTTACGGCCGGACATTGTGCTGATGGATATTCGTATGCCCGGCATTGGCGGACTGGAAGCCACACGCCGCATTCAACGCGGCATGCAAGACATCAAGGTATTGATACTTACCGCCCACATGGAAGACAGCGTGGCACGGCGACTGCTGGAAGCCGGGGCAGCGGGCTTTTTAAGCAAGGGTACACAAGCCGAAGAAATGGTGACCGCCATACGCCAGGTTTTTCAGGGCCACCGCTATATCAGTCAGGAAATTGCGTTACGTTTGGCACTCTCGCCTTTTAACGAAAATGCCAACCCCTTCGCCCAGCTTTCGCATCGCGAACTGCAAATCGCCATGATGATCGTGAACTGTCAACGCGTACAAGAAATTTCCGACCGACTTCACCTAAGCTCCAAGACCGTCAATACCTACCGCTATCGCTTGTTTGAAAAACTTCAAGTCGCCACCGATGTAGAGCTCACCCATGTAGCGTTGCGCCATGGTTTGGTGGAAGGCTACGATACGATAGAGTGAAGATTGTGCACCTCTGTTAAGCTAGCGGGGTGCCACTTCTACCGCCAGGCCCTGCATGACTACCTCTTCTTTTGATCCCAAGCACTTTCTCGACAACGTAAGCCAGGCACCGGGCATCTACCGGATGCTCAATGCCCGAGGCGAAACGCTTTACGTGGGCAAAGCCAAACGTTTGAAAACCCGCTTATCGAGCTATTTTCGAGGCCGGCTGAATACCAAGACTCAGGCCATGGTCACGCATATTGCCGACATCCAGGTCACCGTGACACGCAGCGAAATAGAAGCATTGCTGTTGGAACAGACGCTGATCAAGGAACTTCGCCCCCCCTACAACATCCTGCTGCGTGACGATAAATCCTATCCGTTCGTGTTTGTCAGCGACCGTCATCCTTATCCGGCACTGGAATATAAGCGCGTGCGCAAGCGCAGCAACGACGGGCGTTATCTCGGCCCCTACCCAAGCAGTGGTGCGGTGCGCGAAAGCTTGTCGTTGATGCAGAAAATTTTTCGTATCCGCAATTGTGAAGATAGCGTTTTCGCTCATCGCTCACGGCCTTGCCTGCAATATCAGATTCAGCGATGTAGCGCGCCCTGCGTGGATTACATCAGCCAGGAAGACTATCAGCGTGACCTCGACCATGCCGTCATGTGCCTGGAAGGTAAAAGCGATGCTGTCACCCAGGCACTGACACATGCCATGGAAACGGCCAGCGAAGCACTGAACTTCGAAGAAGCGGCCCGCTTTCGCGACCAGGTAAAACAACTCCGCGAACTGCAACAACGCCAGTTTGTTGACACCGAGGGTGGTGACGCCGACATATTCGCCCTCGCTCAACGCCCCGGCGCCCTGGGGATTTCCGTGCTAAGCGTGCGTGATGGACGCTTGCTGGGTGCTCGGCATCACATGCCCGCCAACGATCTCGACTTGAGTCCGGAGCAGCTACTGGCGGACTTCGTCAGCCAATTCTATCTCGGCCAACCCCGCGACATTCCCGGGGAAGTCATTATCAGCCACCCGCTGGCCGATGCCGAACTATTGGCCGAGGCGCTTTGCCACCAGGCAGGCAAACGCATTCGCCTGGCCCATCAGGTACGCGGCCATCGCGCCCAATGGCAGCACTTGGCAATGACCAATGCCGAGCAACAGCTAGCCTCCCAACTGGCAAACCAGACACAACTTTCTCAGCGCTTTGAAGCCCTGCAGCACGCCTTGCACCTGGACGAACCACCAAAACGCCTGGAGTGTTTCGACATCAGCCACAGCCATGGCGAGGCCACGGTGGCCTCTTGTGTGGTGTTCGACCAAAACGGGCCGCGTAAAGGCGATTACCGCCACTTTCGCATTGAAGGGGTGGCCGCCGGCGATGATTACGCCGCCATGCAGCAAGTACTCACTCGCCGCCTGAAGCGTGTCAAGAGCGGAGAAGCGCAAAAACCCGACATATTGATCGTGGATGGCGGCAAAGGCCAACTCAATATGGCGCGCACCGTGCTCGATGAATTGGCGTTGCCGGAGATTCGTTTATTGGGGGTGGCGAAAGGCAGTACTCGCAAGGCCGGGCTCGAGACGCTGTTTCTCGAAACCTCGGACAACACCCTCTCGCTGGACCCGGCATCTCCTGCCCTGCACTTGATCCAGCACATTCGTGACGAATCTCACCGTTTCGCCATCGCCGGCCACCGGGCGCAACGCGACAAGGCTCGCCGCACCTCCACCCTTCAGGATATTCCCGGCATCGGGCCCAAACGCCGACGTGAATTGCTGCGCTATTTCGGCGGATTGCAGGGAGTTCAAAAAGCCAGCCGCGAGGAACTCGCCCGCGCCCCCGGAATAAGCAACGCCCTAGCCGAAACCATTCACCGCTCACTTCACGGCTAGTCGTGAGATAAACCCTAGAACGGCATGGATGCCGTGAGCCAAGGCGGATAGAATGGACAGATCATTTCCCGCCCTCCTCGTTTACCTATAGCAAGGATCGCTCTTCGCGATGAATATACCCAACATCCTGACACTGGCTAGAATCGCATTCATTCCTTTACTGGTGGTGCTGTTTTACCTCCCCTTCGATTGGAGCTTGCCGCTAGCAGCCGCTCTCTTCGGAGTCGCCGCGCTGACAGACTGGCTGGATGGTTACCTGGCCCGCCGCTGGAACCAATCGACGCCGTTCGGTGCCTTTCTCGACCCCGTGGCTGATAAGCTCATGGTGGTTGTAGCGCTGGCCTTGCTCATCGAACGTTATGAAACCTTGATTCTGACGTTGCCCGCTCTGGTCATCATCGGCCGGGAAATTGTCATTTCCGCTTTGCGGGAATGGATGGCGGAAATGGGCAAGCGTGGACAAGTGGCCGTTTCCTGGATCGGCAAGGTAAAAACCACCTTGCAGATGATCGCGCTCCTGGTATTACTGGCCTTTCCTCCCGGCCACAGCCTGGCACTGGTCGGCGTTATTACTTTGTATGCCGCGGCTATTCTGACCCTATGGTCGATGATTCAGTATCTGAAAGCTGCATGGCCGCACCTAAGCCGTTCGATGTAACGCATCAAGCCGTTGACAGACACAGGTTTATCCGTATAATTCGCCCACGAGTCGAGCGGGAATAGCTCAGCGGTAGAGCATCGCCTTGCCAAGGCGAGGGTCGGGAGTTCGAATCTCCTTTCCCGCTCCATTGACTCTTGAAGGCTGGATGGCAGAGTGGTTATGCAGCGGACTGCAACTCCGTGTACGCCGGTTCGATTCCGACTCCAGCCTCCATCACATTTCGAAGCAGTGCCTATCCTTGTGCAATGCTTGGCAGTATCCAGACCGCCCGGATGGCGAAATCGGTAGACGCAAGAGACTTAAAATCTCTCGGGGGCAACCCCGTGCCGGTTCAAGTCCGGCTCCGGGCACCAAATACCCTGTCTGAATCTCTCCTTTCGATTTTCCTTCTTTAGCTGCCCCAGCTTCCGGCACCGCCCTCCTTTACTAATCTCGACGCTCATGCCGTTGTTGATTGGGCAATTGTCTGATTACAAGCAGCATCGCTAAACACCGGCTTTCACGTTATGATTCGACTCCCCCAACCACTTGGGTTGGATCGGCCGCTCGTGCTCAAGATTGCCTAGGCCAGGCTCTGTCTGAAAGGAGATTCGGCCCATGACCCCGCCTCAACCCGACGTATTGATTATCGGTGGTGGTGTTGCCGGCTTAACCCTGGCATTGGAAATTGCAGATAGCCGTCCGGTAACCCTGGTGCGCCCCGCTCAGGATGATCAAGGTGCAAGCCGCTGGGCTCAGGGAGGGATTGCGGCGGTACTTTCGCCGGATGACGATCTCGACGCACATATCAATGACACATTAATCGCCGGGGATGGTCTTTGCGACCCGCAGGCCGTACGTTTCACTGTGGAAAACGGCCCCGCTGCCATCCAGTGGCTAATTGATACCGGTGTGGCGTTCACCCCCGACCCCGACCCCAAGGCGCGCTACCCCTATCACCTGACGCGCGAAGGCGGGCATGGTGCCAGACGCATCATTCATGCGGATGATGCCACCGGCCGTGCCGTGGTCGATACCTTGTTGCACAAGGTAGCTCAGCATCCGCAGATTACCCAACGCAGCGACCTGGCGGTTATCGGCCTGCTACGCGACGTAGCTGGCCAATGTCGTGGTGCTTACTGCCTGGATGACGCTGCCCAGCCTCACACCCTGGTTGCCGATGACACCGTGCTAGCCACCGGGGGGGCCAGCGGGCTTTATCTGCACACCACCACGCCTGCACCGGCCAGCGGCGAAGGCATGCTCATGGCCGCCGAGCTCGGCGCAACGCTAATGAATCTGGAATTTCAGCAGTTTCACCCCACTTGTCTTTATGATCCCGAAGGCCAGGCCTTCTTGATCAGTGAAGCAGTGAGAGGTGAAGGAGGTCGATTGCTCAATGAACATGGGCATCGCTTCATGCTTGATATTGACCCACGTGGCGAACTGGCTCCTCGCGACATCGTGGCTCGAGCCATCGATGCCGAGATCCAGCACGGCACGCAAGGTCATGTTTGGCTGGATATTCGCCATCTCGATGAAACGGCCATTCGCCATCACTTCCCCACGATTCTTGCCCATTGCGCCTCGCGCGGCATCGATATTATACAGCAACCGATACCCGTGGTACCGGCGGCGCATTACAGCTGCGGCGGGATTGCCACCGACCTGCAGGGAGCCAGCAATGTACCCCGGTTATATGCCATCGGTGAAGCGGCTTGTACAGGCCTGCATGGCGCCAATCGCATGGCAAGCAACTCTTTGCTCGAATGCCTGGTGTTTGCCCGGAGTTGCGCTCAGGCACTGCGCGCGCCCAGGTCGCGCCCTAACGTCGCCTTAGTGCCGCTTGCGTTACCTCAAGCCACAAATGGTAATGACGATGACGGTGAAGAAATTGCCCGGATTCGCCGGCATATGCGTCAGACCATGAGCCAGTACGTTGCCATCGTTCGCAATGACCAAGGGCTCGACACCGCCGCAGCGCAGCTGAAAGCACTTCAACAAAGACTGGGGGAAATAGCCTCAGGCACAGAAAACAGGGTCGCTCTCCAACAGCTGGGCCAGGCCCTGCAATTGGCGCGGCTGACAGTGGCATGCGCGAGAAAGCGCCACGAATCACGCGGACTTCACTACAACCTTGATTGGCCTGATATCGCGGAGAGGGCGGCCGCCTCTCTGATAACACTCGATGCGCTCGATTAGTCGCTCAAGGGTAACGCAACCATCTGCGCAGAACGCGGCGCTGCTCTGCAGGGGCGCTGTCCGGCCAAAGCCATATCCGGCGCCCTGCCACGCGCAAGCCTATCAACCAAGGACCCAGGTAATCGCATTGCACTGAGCAATCCGGCCCCGGTCTCTGTTGGCTGGTCTGCCACTGAGCCAGGCAAGCCGGGAAGGTACCGGATATCGTCAAGGTGCCCCGAGCTTGATTGCGCGCTTCCTTGACAATACCCAGCGCAGTGAAAAGCATCACAAGCCCGCCGACAAGAACCCCCGCCACCCAGCCGGCCATGACCACAAGCCACAGTGCCAACACCAGTTGAAGGGCTATCGCCAGTCTAGAGGGTGCGATATGCAGAATTATCCGTGGTTTCGGCATGTTCAACGATCATTTTCACGATACGTCGCCGCTCCGGCTGCTGCGGCCATTCACGGCGCATTAACCACATGAACAGATCCTGATCCTCTTCCTCGATCAGCGCTTCATAGGCCAACTGGTCTTCTTTATCGAGCTGGACGAAGCGCTGCTCGAGAAAAGGGATCAATAGCAAATCCAACTCCCACATGCCACGACGAGAATGCCAATAGAGCCGCTTACGTAGTATGGCGTCCGAGGACGTGTCTTCGCTCAATGTCAGCCTCTGCAATAGGAGAAATGAACCGCTAGTATACCTCAGAGGGATAGGCACGCCAGCCTTGCTGCAGGCGCTGAAGACAATCTAGCCTAGTACCTTGTTTTATCTAAATTGTTTTATCCAGGATTGCACAGTATGCTGAGAAGAGTGCCATGAGGTCGGACGTACGCCACGGCCTTCAACGTTCGCATGGAGCCAACCGATGACCAAGTCAGAATTGATTGAACAAATCGCAATGCATCAGCCCGAATTATCCGTCAAGGAAGTGGAAACAGCGGTGCGCCTGATACTTGATGACATCACCGATGCCCTAGCCACTGGCGGGCGCGTGGAAATCCGCGGATTCGGCAGTTTTTCTCTGCATTATCGAGAACCGCGTACAGGGCGCAATCCCAAAACAGGCGACCCAGTGGAACTGGAGGGCAAGTACGTGCCTCACTTCAAGCCTGGCAAGGAGCTACGAGAACAAGTGGATGCCAGTCGCGCCTTGGGCTACTGAGATTACAGTTTACTTCGCCCAACGCGAAACTATCCGACCTTATGCGGATGACGTCGCGCGTCGACTCATTCACAATAGCCACACTGAACAAGTCACTGACTAGGAAACTCTCATGCGTTGGATAAAAGGGCTGATTCTGGCCGTTATTCTGCTATTGGTAATACTGACAGGCATCTTGTTTGCCGTTAACAACCAGCAAACCATCGGCCTGAACCTGATATGGGTGGAACTACCGCCAGTATCATTATCCGTATGGCTGCTGGCTGCCCTTGCCGTGGGTGTCGTGCTAGGCATGCTGGCCATGCTCGGCGTCTATGTGCGTTTGAGAGCCCTGCTCTCCCGAGCCGAACGGCAAAATAAACAACAACGCAAAGAACTGGATAGCCTGCGCACTCAGGAGCTCAAGGAACTGGCGTAAATGTTCGATATCGTGCTGCTGGCCGTTTTGTTGGCAGCCATTGCCATTGGTTATGGGTTGGGCCGGTATCGTGCATATCGCAATTTCTCGCGCGCCCAGCCCCCTTCCAGAACGCCTTCACGCGATTATTTCGTCGGGCTGAATCACTTGCTCAATGAACAACCCGACCAGGCTATTACCACTTTCATCAACGTACTCGAAGTTAACAGCGATACGATTGATACCCACATTGCCTTGGGCAAGCTGTTTCGTTCACGCGGCGAAGCGGACAAGGCTGTCAGCATCCATCAGAACCTGCTCGCCCGCCCGGCACTCAGCTCACATCAGAACGAAGAGGTGCAGCTTGAACTGGCGCACGACTTCATGGCACTGGGCCTTTATGACCGCGCCGAACGCTTACTCCGCTCGCTCCTCGGCATCACTCGCAACGATGCTCACCAGGAGGCCGCCAAGCAGTTACTGGTCAATCTGTTCGAGCGTGAAGGGGAATGGCAAGCGGCGCTCGATGTCACCTTGCCGACGCTGAAGCATCATCCCGAAATGCGCCGCCCTGCCGCACATTGGTTATGCGAAATCGCCCAAAAAGATATTCAGCAAGCCAGCCGCGCCCTGGCCAAGCGCCATTTGCGCAAGGCCCTGCAACTGGATGAAAACTGTGTGCGTGCCACGCTGATGTTGGCTGAACTGGCCATGGAAAATGGGCATTATTCTCACGCCATCAAGCAACTGGCGCGCATCCCCGCTCAGGACAAAGATCATATCCCCACCTTGCTGCCCCTGCTAAAGCGCGCTTACAACCTCAACAACAATGAGGTCGGCCTGAAGCAACACCTGGAGCAGTTACTGAGTGAGACGCCCTACACCAGTGTGATTATCTTGCTGGGTGACGTTATTCATCAACAGGAAGGGGTAGACAAAGCCATCGAGGGCGTCGGCAATCAATTGAGCCGAGCCCCCAGCTTAGGGGGCATTGATTACTTGATAAACTTGTACATGGAAAGCCAACGCCTGGACGGAAGGCCAACCCCCGACTCTCGCCTGGTGCTGCTAAAACGCCACACTCACGCCCTGCTCGAAAACCGACCTCGCCACCGCTGTCAGCGCTGCGGGTTCGATGGTGACGTACTGCACTGGCAGTGCCCCGCCTGTCGACGTTGGGGTACCACCAAGCCGATCACCGGGGTCGAAGGCGAGTAAGCTAGCTGGACACCGACAACTCGGTTTGAATAGCAGCCAATGCCGCTATGGGATCTTTCGCTTGCGTTACCGGCCTGCCGATCACCAGATGCGTGCTCCCCGCCGCCATTGCCTGTTTTGGCATCATGATACGTTGCTGATCATCGGCTGCAGAAAAACTTGGCCGGATGCCAGGAGTTACCTTCAAGAAGTCTTCTCCACAGATCTTTTTTAGTCGACCCGCTTCCTGGGCGGAACACACCACCCCCTGCATTCCGCTTTGTTGAGCAAGTAACGCCAAGCGCTCCACATGATCGGCAGGCGACGCCGTAACGCCCACTTCCCGCAAATCCTCGGCATGCAGACTGGTCAACACCGTGACCGCGATCAAATGCGTATGCAGGTCATGCTGTGCCAACCGCTCGCGCGCAGCCTCCATCATCCTTCGACCACCCCCGGCATGCAAATTGACCATCCACACGCCCTGCTCCGCGGCCGCCTGCACGGCACTCGCTACGGTGTTGGGAATATCATGAAACTTGAGATCCAGAAACACCTCGAAGCCTCGCCCATGCAGTGCCTCGATCACGCTCGGCCCGCTACGCGTAAACAACTCCTTGCCTACCTTGACCCGGCAATGCCGAGGATCCAGCTGGTCAGCCATGCACAGCGCGGCATCCAGCGAAGGGTAATCCAACGCAATAATCAGAGGGGATTCAGTCGACACGATGGGAACTCCAACAATAATTTTCCGAAGTATACCAGCCTACCGACAGCTCACCAGCCATTGAGCTTTTCATCGGTTGTTGAGCTTTTCAGGAATCCAGCATGTAAGCATTTTCTCTCTTTATTGAAAGTAAATGGTTACATGAAAAAGCGGCTTTTCCGACAGAAATTTTTACGCAGATGCGTATGTTGGGTAATGACCTCACAAGCTGCGTGGTCACCTCATCTGGCTAACGCAACTCGCAATACTGCGGCCAGGCATTGTGGGATCTGTTTTTACGCCGCCATTTTTTACAAGCTGCGGTAATCTGATGAAAGGATCATTCAAGGGATTTCTTGCTGCGCTTTTGCTTGGATTGGGCTTGAGCATGGGGACATCGTTGTTTGCTCAAGAAGTTCCCCGATTAACGTCAATACCGCTGATGCAGAGCTTCTCGCGGAGCTACCGGGCATCGGCCCCAGCCGTGCCGCCGCCATCATCGAAGAGCGCGAAAGCAACGGCGATTTCGCAGATGCCCAAGCACTGACAAGAGTCAGCGGCATCGGACCGGCCACGGTGGAAAATATGCAGGAACAGCTAGCGTTCTGACAGGCTGGAAAAAGCCCGGCACTCTGGATGCCGGGCTTGGAAACGGTCAAACCCTCTAGGAGACTGTCGGATTAAGGGGCGCGAATCGCAGAAGCAGCGTCCCTTCGTTGGTTTTTCCGCAGGGTAGGCGATCCTGCGGTTGGAAAGGTGCTTTCGCCTTCTACAGCCTTGTCTTG
>NZ_QPIJ01000032.1 GCF_003336665.1 Vreelandella rituensis
TTGCTGCTAAGGCAAAACCGCGCAAGACCATTGCAAGACGACGTAAGAAGCACCTGGAGAGTGATCTTCCCCTGGTGGGCGAACGGCCATCAGGTAAAAAATCAGAACGCCGAGAGGACGGCCTGGCCAGTTTGGCAGCCTCCCACGTCTCGACGGTCGAGACGTCTGGAATAAGCCCCGAGACCTCGGGCAGTCTTCATTTGCCTCACGTTGAGGCAGCGCCGCTTTCTACAACAAAGGTCGACCCGTCAGGGTAGACTGGAAACCTCCTTGCTTTAGCTGGAGGTAGTTCATAAGACGCTAAGTAAGACAGGCGTTACTCGAAACAGCCGGCATCTTGATGATGCCGGCTGTTTTTGTATGCTTGAGTGGTTTTTGTTAGCGTAGTCGTCAAACAGCTGCCATCCTGAGAAATGCATTGAAATGCTATCATCACCATGAGTAACTCTCTGCGTGATTAATCAAAGGAGGAGTAATTATGCCGCATACACTTCCCGAATTACCCTACGCTTACGACGCGCTTGAACCGCACATTGATGCGATGACCATGGAAATTCACCATTCGCGCCATCACCAGACGTATGTCGACAAGCTCAATACCGCGCTTGAAGGCACTGGCCTGGAAAATGTAGCGGTGGAAGAGTTGATGGCGAACGTCGACCGCGTTCCAGAAAGCAAGCGCCAGGCGGTCATCAACAATGGCGGCGGCCATGTCAACCATTCCATGTTCTGGCAAATGATGTCTCCCCAGGGCGGCGGTGAGCCCAAGGGTGAGGTTGCCCAGGCGATCGACAATGAGTTGGGTGGCTTTGACGCCTTTAAGGAAGAGTTCAAACAAGCCGCACTGGGCCGCTTCGGTAGTGGTTGGGCCTGGCTGAGCGTGACCCCGCAAGAGAAACTGGTGGTGGAAAATACCCTAAACCAGGACACTCCCTTGATGCATGGCAATACGCCGATTCTGGGTCTGGATGTGTGGGAGCACGCCTACTACCTCAAGTACCAGAACAAGCGCCCCGATTACGTGGAAGCTTTTTTCAATGTGATCAACTGGGATGATGTCGAGCGTCGTTATCAGCAAGCTCCCTGATAACCCCCCTCGCTTGATTGCTGATAAAAGCCACGTCTTTACAGGGCGTGGCTTTTTTATGCGTGCGCCAGGCATGATGTGCAGCATCTGACTGGCGCTGTTCCCGAAGGTGGACTGGAGTTAATGATAAGTATTGTCATTTGTTGTTTTGTTGTTACTCTACCCGCTTGCTAGAAATGAATGCCAATCATTCCTGTTTTCCTTTTGATGGAAATGTCTCAGCCCTGAGATTGATAATCTGGGGTGTGGCCCGGGTTATTAATGTGGCTTATTAACATGGGTTATTGATATGCGCTTTTGGAGAAATTCCTCGCGGGCCAGGCGGTTGCTGCCTTTCTGTGGAGTGTTATTAGGCATGCTGTGGGTATTGCCGTTAGCCGCGCAAGAAGAATCAATCACCGGTGAAGCGTTGGATGCCCAGCAAACTCAAGCCGCTCTGCAAGTACGTATTGATGCGGCCGATGAGACCACGCGTGAAATGCTTGAGGAACTTCGTCGCCTTGAAAATGATACGCAGCAACTGGAGCGGCAAAATTCCCAGCTGGCGGCTCGGTTGGTAGCGCAGGCACAACGCCAGCAGCAGCGTGAAACGGCGCTTTCCACTCTGGAGCAAACGCGTCAGGCACTGCCGGGGTTCGAACGTGATATCGCCGCCCAGTTGGAACGTTGGGTGGAACAGGATCTACCCTTCTTGCAGGATCAGCGTCTTGCGCGTGCGGCGAGTTTACAGCCGGACGACGCAGCAACCTTTTCAAGTGTCGAGCGCATCGAACGCTTGCTTGAAGCATGGCGAACCGAACTCGAGTATGGCCGTGAAGTGGACGCCTGGCGTGGGCGGCTTGTTAGTGAAGAAGGCGACGCGCGGGAGGTGGACTACCTGAGAATCGGCCGGGTGGGATTGTATTATCTTACCCCGAGCGGCCGTCAAGGTGGCGTGTGGCAGGCCGAATCCGGCCGTTGGGAGGCGCTGAGCGACGCACAGCGTAGTCAGGTACGCCAAGGGTTGCGGCTGGCACGCGATCAACGTGCGCCTGAGCTTCTGACGCTGCCGATCTCTCAGCCCCTGACTGCCTCGGAGGCTTCCACATGACGATTGGACAACGCCTGAAAGCATTGACCCTCGCCACCTTGATCATGCTGACAGTGAGCACCGTTCAGGCCGACTCGTTAACCACCTTGCATGAAGCTCGAGAAGCCGCACAAGCCCGGGATGACGCTCGCTTGAGTACGCTGCTGGAAGATCGAGACGCCTTGCAAGCCGCCCTGGACGATGCCCGGGAAGCACATCGACAAGCTCTCCAGAAACAGCAAGCCCTGGCGGCTCAACAAGCGCAACAACAGGCGCTGGAACAGGAGTTGGACGCCCTCCAGCAAGAAGAGCAAGGGGCGGATTTCGATCGTATTCTGTCCGTCCTGTCCCAGCACAGTTCCGAGCTTCGCGATGACCTGAACGATAGCTGGATCACGCTCGACGAAACTTCCTTGCCTCCACGGCTGGATGAAAACGAGGTGCTGGAAAGTCGGCACATCGAGCAAGTGATCGACAGTCTGATGGCGTTGACTGCGGAAACCGCCAGGGTGGTGCGCCTTGAGGCCGAGGTAGCGGATGCCGACGGGGTGATCTCGCAACGAGAGATCATCCGGTTGGGTGACTTTGCCGCTTTCACCGAAGGCGACTTGTTGCAGCGGGGCAAGGGGGAGGGAACACTCTCCGTAGTGCTTCGCACGCCACCGGAAGTGGCTGAAACCTTGGCTGCCTTTCATGCCGGTGAGAGCCGCACTCTGGCAATCGACCCTACCCAGGGCCAAGTGATAGCGGCCATGGCCCAACAGCCGAGTTTGCTGGAGCGGTTTCATCAAGGTGGGGCAGTCGGTTATGTGGTCGTGACGCTAGGCGTCTTCGGGTTGTTGGTGGCCTTGTCTCAGTACGCTTACCTTATCGGCGTCACTCTCAAGGTGCGCCGTCAACGCCGGCAGCTGGATGCACTGAGCGATAACAATCCACTCGGGCGCGTCCTGTTGCGCTTTCGAGCCATGGACAGTCGTCAGGCGCCCGAGGCACTCGAGGCTCGCCTGGATGAAGCTGTGCTGGCAGAACTGCCGCGCCTGGAGCGGGGTCAGCCCATCGTCAAGCTGCTAGCGGCCGTGGCGCCGCTGTTGGGGCTGTTAGGCACGGTCACCGGCATGATCGTCACCTTTCAGGCGATCACCGTGTTCGGTACCGGGGATCCGCAAATGATGGCGGGCGGTATCAGTCAGGCCTTGGTGACGACCGTGCTGGGCCTGGTGACCGCAGTGCCCTTGTTGTTCGCCCAGACGGCGCTTTCCGGGCGTAGCCGGTATCTGTCCAATGTGGTGGAAGGCCAGGCCAGTGCCACGCTAGCCGAGCATTTGGAGGCGCGTTTGCCACACCAACCTCGAACGGTGAACGAAAATGCAAAAGTTAACGCAATGGCTTGAGCCGCTGGAACGTTTGCTAGATGCCGGAGGCTGGGTATTGGTGGTGTTGGCGGTGGTCGCGGTGGTGTTGTTTGCCATGGCGTTCGAGCGCTGGTGGTACTACCGCGTGACCTGGCGCCTGGCGCGTCGCTCCCTGCTCAAGCGCTGGACGGCACGTGAGGAGCACCGTAGCTGGAGCGCCGGGATACTTCGCCAGGTATGGGCCGATGAATTGATCATGCGCTTGCGTCGCCCCTTGCCATGGCTGAAGTTATTGGTCGCCCTGTGCCCGTTGTTGGGTCTGTTGGGGACGGTCACCGGCATGATCGTGGTGTTCGATAGTCTGGCGCTGAGCGATACCCATCAGGCTCGGGCCATGGCCGACGGCGTGGCGCGGGCAACCTTGCCTACCCTGACCGGAATGGCCGTGGCCGTGGTGGGGTTGCTGTTCATCAGCCGATTGGAACATGTCATCCGGCGAGAGGATCAACGCCTTCACGACCGCTTGGCACGCGCTGTGGAGGATGCTCATGCGTAAACGTCGCACGAGTGTGAACAATGACGAAAGCAATGAAATCAACCTGACACCCATGCTGGATGTGGTGTTCATCATGCTGATATTTTTCATCGTCACCACTAGCTTCATCAAGGAAAGCGGTATCGATATTCAGCGTCCCGAGTCCAGTGCCGCCACGCCTCGCCCGGATGCTCAGGTATTGGTGGCGATTACCCCGGAAGGAGCGGTCTGGGTGGATGGGCAGCCGATAGACATGCACCGGCTGGGCGGAGCGGTTGCCGAGCTGGTCAGCGACGATGGCTCAGTGGTGATACAGGCGGATCGTGATGCCACCACAGGAATGTTGATTGAAGTAATGGATCGGCTGCGTGAGGCAGGCGTCGACCAGATTGCCGTCGCGGCTAGCCGGAGCGCCTCATGACGCGGGTGCTTTTTTCGTTGCTGGGTGGAGCAGGCTTGGCACTGGTGCTGTTCTGGTTGCTGGCGCTACTGGTGTCGCCTCCAGAAAAACCGCTCGAAGAACCGGAAGTTCCGATGAGCATGACAATGGTGGAAGCGCCCGAGGCAGTGGAGGAGGTGACGCAGGAGACCGCCGAACCGGTTGCCCAGCCTCAGACTCTGCAGGAAACGGCGCCGCCATCTCCAGCACCTGAACCCTTACCCGAGATCGACAGCTCCATCACCATGCCGGAACCTGAGCTGCCACCGGAGGAGATGGTGCTTGCTGAACTGGATAGCAGCTTGCCCGAGCTATCCGAAATAGAACCCCAGCCTGAACCGGCGCCTGAGCCTCGGCTGGAACCCCAGCCTGAGCCTGAACCCGTGCCTCGGCCGGAACCCGAGCCCACGCCTAAACCCGCGCCGGCAGCCCAATCGCAGCCGGTAGAGGCCTCAACAAGCCCAATAGCCGCTTCAAACGAGGCGGAAAGCACCTGGATAGCCCAAACAGCCAGTCAGGAACCTGTGGAGGTGGGCTCGCCTACCCCTTTGAACCAGGTCCCGCCGGAGTATCCTTCCCGTGCGCAACGCCGGGGCCTGGAGGGCCATGTGGAACTTGAGTTCCTGATTCGCCGGGACGGCAGTGTCGAGCCATCGTCCATTAAAGTGGTGGGTGCCCAGCCGCGCAAGGTCTTCGACCAGGCAGCGCGCAAGGCGGTAGCGTCCTGGCAGTTCGAAGTCGCTTCCCAGGTGCGTCGGGCGCGCCAGCGTGTCGAATTCCAGCTGAGGTGAGAACATGAGAAGGTGGTGGCAAAGATTATTCGTTTAGCGAAAGTGCCAGCTCAGTCCATACCGGGGCATGATCCGAAGGCTTTTCCATGGCACGCAGCTCATAATCGATCCCGGCATCGCTGACACATTCCGCCAAGGGCTGCGTCACCAGAATATAATCGATCCGCAGGCCGCGCTTGGGGTCACGCTCGAAGGCTCGGGAGCGATAGTTGAACCAGCTGAAGCGGTCGTCTACCTTGGGATAACAGACACGGTAGCTATCCACCAGGCCCCAGTCCTTGAGCGTTTGTAGCCATTCACGCTCGATGGGTTGAAAGCTGGTCTTGCCTTCGCGCAGCCAGCGCTTGCGATTAGCTTCCCCGATACCGATGTCGATATCCTCCGGCGAGACATTGAAGTCTCCCATCACCGCCAAGCGCTCATCAGGTGCGTGTTGCTGGGTAAGCAAGCGTGCAAGCTGTGCGTAAAAATGCTGCTTGTTGGGAAACTTGGTGGGGTGGTCGACATTTTCCCCTTGGGGGAAATAGCCATTCCATACGGTCAGCGCCTGGCCATCATCACAACGCAGACGCACACCGATCATGCGGCGCTGGGCGCCGTCCTGGTCATCGGGAAAGCCGTGAAACACTTGCTCGGGTTCCTGGCGACACAGGATAGCCACCCCGTAATGGCCTTTTTGGCCATGGAAGAAGACGTGGTAACCCATCGCCTCCAGCGTTTCGTGGGGAAACTCACTGTCCTGCACCTTGGTTTCCTGCAGGCCGATCACGTCCGGCTGGTGCTGGTCGATCACCGCTTGCAACTGGTGAAACCTGGCGCGCAAGCCGTTGATGTTGAATGACACCAGACGCATCAGTCATTATCTCCCTTGTCGTGTGAAGACTGAGCGTCGCCTGAGGGGTGAATGCTGATCGACTGGCCGGATTGCTGACGCTCCTGCTTGCGCACCGCTTGCAGTTTGCGCTGCTGCTGTTTCTTGGCGACAAACCGCCGAGAAGGGGTCACTTGATCGGGGTTGTCGTGGCGCCACTTCTTGTAATCCTTGCGCCGTCCGGTACGAATGGTCACCTTGTCGGCGATTGAACGGGTCTTTTTCTTACGCGTCATGTCGCGCTCCTTTCCGAATATGGTGCTTATACTAACAGTCCTGTCGGCTCCTTCGACAGCTGAACGCGCCCTTGGCGCCAAGGGCTGGTACAATAACTTTTTCTTGAAGCCCAACATCCACTGCAACGGATAGATAAATAGCCTATGAGCGAGTCGGAACAGACCACAGCATCGGCCCAGAATCGCAAGCCCAAGCGCCGCCGGCGGAAACCGCGTCGCCGCCAGTCAAACTGGGATCTCCGGCAGTTCCAGGTGCCGGCCGTGGCCGGCAAGTGGCGCTTTCATGACTTTGATCTGCCACTGCCCCTGATGCGTGCCATTCATGCCCAGGGCTTTGAGTATTGTACGCCGATACAAGCGGAAGCCCTGCGTCAGACCCTCCTGGGTGGCGATATCGTGGGCAAGGCGCAGACAGGTACCGGCAAGACGGCTGCTTTTCTGATTTCCCTGATGGCCTATTTCCTGGAAGAGCCGGCACCCGAGGGCCAGAAACCCGGCGCTCCGCGCGCCTTGATCATTGCACCGACGCGAGAGCTGGCGCTGCAGATCGAAAAGGATGCCAAGGCGTTGGCCCGCTTCACCTCGCTGAGCGTATCAAGCGTCGTGGGTGGCATGGATTATCAGAAACAACGCGACGGGCTGGGCAAGAAAGTCGATATTCTGGTGGCGACACCGGGGCGCTTGCTGGACTTTCACCAGAAGCGAGACATCGACCTTTCCGAGCTGGAAGTGCTGGTGCTGGATGAGGCCGATCGAATGTTGTCGATGGGCTTCATTCCTGATGTCAAACGTATTATCCGCTATACACCCAAGAAGGAAGAGCGCCAGACGTTCTTGTTTTCCGCCACTTTCACCGACGATATTCTCGAGCTGGCCAGCCAGTGGACGCAGAATCCTGCGCATGTCGAGATTGAGAATACGGTAGAAAATCAGGCGGACATCGACCAGCGTGTCTATCTGGTGTCGGATGACGACAAGCAACGCCTGTTGATCAATCTTCTTGAACAGGAAAACTTCGAGCGGGTCATGGTGTTCGGTAACCGGCGCGACCTGGTACGCAAGCTTGACGAGGCCCTGAAAAAAGCCGGGATCAATGCAGCGATGCTTTCCGGCGATGTGCCGCAGAATCAGCGCATCAAGACCCTGGAAAGTTTCCGTGAAGGCGAACTCCAAGTGCTGGTGGCAACGGATGTAGCCGGGCGTGGCATTCACATCGAAGATGTCAGCCATGTGATCAACTACACCTTGCCGGAAGATCCGGAAGATTACGTCCATCGTATCGGGCGTACCGGACGCGCCGGCGCTAAGGGTGTCTCGATCAGCTTCGTCGGCGAAGAAGATGCGTTTTCGTTACCCGAAATCGAACGTTATCTGAATGCCAAGTTGCCTTGTGAACATCCGCCGGAAGGGCTCTTGTAAGCCACATGCTGGACAAGACGCTCAAAGACGAAATCCAGACGGCCTATCGTCAGGTAGTGGAACGACTGGACCTGACACCGCGTTACGGGCAACGGCTGATGATCGCCGAAATTGCCCGTACGCTGGGGGGCATTCAAAGCAATGATGACGGCAAACGCACCAACGACACCCATATATGCGTCCTGGAAGCGGGAACGGGCACTGGCAAGACCCTAGCCTATCTGCTGGCAGCGTTGCCGATCGCCAAGGCGCGTGGTAAGCGGCTAGTGATTTCCACCGCCACCGTGGCGCTTCAGGAGCAGGTGCTCAATCAGGACCTGCCTTCGCTGGCAGAGCACAGCGGCATTGCGTTTCGCTACGCCCTAGCCAAAGGGCGTGGGCGTTATGTGTGCGTTGCCCGTCTGGATCAGGCGTTGGATGGTGTGGAACCCAATCCGACGCTGTCGCTTTTCGAGCAATCACTGCAGGAACAGAGCGCCGACTTTACCGGGCTGGCGACGCGCATGGGTGAAGCTTACGGCCAGGGTGAGTGGGAAGGCGATCGAGATACGTGGCGCGAAACCATCGACGACCAGCACTGGCGTCGTTTGACCGTGGACCATCGTCAGTGCACCGGGCGTCGTTGCGGTCATTTCGCTGCCTGCGCATTTTTTCGTGCCCGTCGTGAACTGGAAAATGCCGATATCATCGTGGCCAACCATGACTTGGTACTGGCGGACCTTGCCCTGGGTGGCGGGGCGATACTCCCCGATCCGGCGGATTGTCTGTATGTGTTCGATGAGGGGCATCATCTGCCGGACAAGGCGCTTTCGCACTTTGCCTATCGCTTTGCGGTGAATGGCTGCTTGCGCTGGTTGCAGACCTTGAAAAGCAGCTTGACCGATCTCAATCAGGCCTTGGCGGTACAACCGACGATCGCGCGCCTGCTGGCGGGCTTTCCCGACTTGTTTCACGCCCTGGAGCCGGCCCTGGGAGATGTCTTCAGTAGCGGTCATCAGTTGACGCAGCGCCCTAACGGCTTGTCCGAAGGGGAGACCACCTGGCAGCAACGCTTCACCAAGGGGGAAATTCCCGACGGCCTTCATGAACAGGCAACGCAGCTGGTGGTGATGTTTGCCCAGCTATCGCGCAACCTTGAAAGTATCAGCGACATACTGCGTGAAAGCCTGGACCCGGATAAAACCACGGGGCTCGATCGGGAGCAAGCCGATGATTGGTTGCCATTGATTGCACTGGTACATGGGCGGGCGGTGGATGCCCATGCTCTCTGGCAGGCCTACAGCGAGCGTGACCCCGAGAACGAGCCGCCGCGGGCACGCTGGCTGACTCTGACCCGTGTCAATGGCGAAGCCGAATTGCAGTTTTCCGCAAGCCCGGTGTCGGCGGCGCACACGCTGGCCAAGAATCTCTGGGGGCGTTGTTATGGCGCCGTGGTCACTTCGGCCACCTTGACCGCCTTGGGGCGCTTCGAGCGGATTCAGGAGCGTGCCGGACTGGCGGGGCGCTACCGTTACCAGTCATTGCCCAGCCCCTTCGATTACTCGAATGCGGTGTTGAGCATTCCGGCCGACGCCATGGACCCTGGCGATCGCGAGGCCCACGAGCAGGCTATCGTGAGCTTCGTGTCCAAGCTCGGGGAGAGTGAGGCGGTGCTGGTGCTGTTTTCGTCGCGCGCGCAGTTGCGTGCGGTGGAAAAAGCCTTGCCCGAGTCACTCAAGGCGCGGGTGCTGGCTCAAGATGCACTGCCCAAACGTGAACTCATCGAGCGTCATCGTGCCGCTGTGGATCGCAGTGAGGGAAGTATCATCTTCGGCTTGGCGAGTTTTGCCGAGGGGATAGATTTGCCGGGCGAATACCTGACTCATGTGGTGATTACCCGGTTACCCTTCGCGGTGCCGGATGACCCGGTGGGGGCGACGCTGGCGGAGTGGATCGAGAGTCAGGGCGGTAATCCTTTCATGCGCATCAGTGTGCCTGATGCCTCGATCAAGCTGGTGCAGGCATGTGGCCGACTGATTCGCAAGGAAACCGACATCGGGCGCATCACCTTGCTCGACCGGCGCGTGTTGACACGCCGCTACGGCCAGGCGTTGCTGGATGCGTTACCGCCGTTTCGGCGTGAGATCGGTACCTGAAAGCCTGACCGGCACATGAAGCCGCGAAGAGTGTTTCCCTGCGATTGCCATGACCTTCAGCGCCCGCACGGGGCGGGCGCTGAAGGTCATCAATAGCCACTTATTCAAGAACGCCGTTCAGGCCGGTTGAGAGGCCTCAGGGGTACGACGCTTGGCCAGAACCGGCGCCAGTTTGTCATTCATGCGCTTGAACGAGTCGACGGTGGTGTCCCAGTCGATGCAGGCATCGGTAATCGAGACGCCGTAAGTCAGTTGGCTCAAGTCTTCGGGCACCTTCTGGTTGCCCCAGCCGATGTTGGATTCCACCATCAAACCGATGATCGAAGTATTGCCTTCGAGGATCTGGTTAGTGACGTTTTCCAGCACCAATGGCTGCAAGCCGGCATCCTTGTTGGAATTGGCATGCGAGCAGTCGATCATGATGTTGGCGGAAATCTTGGCTTTTTTAAGCTCTTGCTCGGCCAATGCGACACTGACGCTGTCATAGTTGGGCTTGCCGTTGCCGCCACGCAGGACCACATGGCCGTAAGCATTGCCGCGTGTACGAATGATGGCTACCTGACCTGATTGGTTGATACCCAGGAAATTGTGCGGATGAGCCACGGATTGCAGGGCATTGATGGCCACATCCAGGCTGCCGTCGGTACCGTTCTTGAATCCTACCGGACAGGAAAGGCCGGAGGCCATCTCGCGGTGGGTCTGGGATTCGGTGGTGCGTGCCCCGACCGCCGACCAGCTGATGCAGTCCTGCATGTACTGTGGAGAAATGGGGTCAAGCGCTTCCGTTGCTAATGGCAAGCCCATTTCCGACAGATCGACCAATAGCTTGCGGGCGATATGCAACCCTTCCTCGATTTCAAACGAATCATTGAGATGGGGATCGTTGATCAGGCCCTTCCAGCCGACGGTGGTGCGTGGCTTCTCAAAATAGACGCGCATCACGATGTACAGGCTGTCCTTGACCTCATCGGCCAGGCGACGCAGACGGCGGGCGTAATCGAGGGCGGCCTCGACATCGTGAATCGAACAGGGGCCGACCACCACGAGAAGGCGAGGATCTTTGCCATCGAGTATGTTCTGTATGGTATTGCGTCCTTCGATCACGGCATGCTCGGCGGAATCGGTCAGGGGTACGGCTTCCTTGAGGGCTTCCGGCGTAATGAGCACATCCTGTGCGAGAACGTTAAGGTTGTTGACCTGCTGTTGGGACATCTTGCTACCTGTAGGCTTGCGCGAGTGGCGATTAAAGGCCCTACTATGGCGCGCTCGGGTGGTAAAAATCAATTCTCACCACACTATTGAATAATAGCCACGGTAGAATAATAACGGCAGGCGGATAGCGAGGAGAGGTCGCCATCTGGCACACAGAAAGCCACCTTGCGCTTGATGAGTTGTCGGGAACACGTAACACTTGTAGATATTTTTACTATTAGCGGCTTGTCGTTACACCGCATTTTTCATTTGGTAAGTCTTGTCGCATTGCTATGCGCTTGAAGTTCAATTATCGCTTTGTTACCCACTGGATGCCCAAGGGACACTATGCTGCATGCTGCAATTGCCCATATTTCAGGGCCAAAAGGAACATTGTCCGACGCCCAGCGTCGAGCTGAAGGGAGCGCGTGAATGAGCACTCGGGAAACGGACCAACAGCTTGTCGAACGTGCTCAACAAGGTGATACCCGCGCTTTTGATTTATTGGTGAAAAAATACCAGCACAAAATCATCGGCCTGATCGGACGTTATGTGCATGACCACTCCGAGGTTCAGGATGTCGCTCAGGAGGCGTTTATCAAGGCATACCGTGCCTTGGGGAACTTCCGCTCCGAAAGTGCGTTTTATACCTGGATGTACCGTATCGCTATCAATACCGCGAAGAATTACCTGGTATCCAGGGGGCGCCGTCCACCGGGCAGTGACCTGGATATCGTGGATGCTGAAATACTCGATCAGAGTGGCCGTCTGGCCGACCCTGAGTCGCCGGAGTTGGCAATGGCGCGCGATCAGCTGGAAGCGGCGGTTTTCGATGCCATCGAAAAACTACCCGAAGATCTGCGCACAGCCATCACGCTGCGTGAACTCGATGGCTTGGCTTACGAAGATATCGCCCAGATCATGCAGTGCCCGGTGGGGACGGTCCGATCCCGCATCTTTCGGGCCCGAGAGGCGGTCGATGAACACATCAGGCCGTGGATATCCACCGCCCGTAACAGTCGCGAACCTTGACTGGCCCAAAACGGGTGATAAATTGCGCCAGATCACATAATGCGGCTGTTTTTGATCGATATGCTGAACTGTCCGGCGCGCATGGCGTCAGAGCGATATGAGTCAGCCCGCACAGTAGTCGGGTTGTTGTTGACGCGACAAAGGCATTGGCCTTATCGAGTGTGAGGGTGTGAAGTATGAGTCATGACACACGGGAATCGCTTTCCGCCTTGATGGATAATGAAGGTGATGAGCTAGAGTTGCGGCGGGTGCTGAAAGCATTGCCGAGCGATACAGACGCCGCGGATACCTGGCGACGCTACCATCTGGCACGCAGCCTGATGCAGCGAGAACATGGCGTGGATGTTTCCACCGACCTCTCCGCCGGCATCATGGCGCGTTTGCAAGACGAGCCTGTTCCGGCCGCACAAGTGCCGACGCAGACGGGCCATCGAGTTTCCTTTGTTCGAGGTGCCGGTGTTGCTGCGGCGGTCTCGTTGATGGTGTTAACCGGTGTGCAGTTCTATGGGGGAGGTGGGCAGGAAGAGGGCGACAACGTAGTGGCTTCTTCGCCACAGTCTCCTTCCTTGCCCTCGGGGGACACCGAACGCCAGGTGCGGCCTGTGAACCTGGGTGCTGCTTCCGGGGCGCAATCCGCCGGCATGGCAAGCAATGTGCCCATGTTCGAGCAGACCCCCTTCCGTGTGAGTGGGCAAGCAGGTCGCAGCGGCTTGATGAATGTTACCGAGAGTGGTTTTTCCGCTCCTCAGGCGCCTCAAGGTCTATCGCGTCGACAGGCTGAACAGAGTGACATCGAGCAGATCAGGCTGCTGCAATCCTACCTTGACCGCCATGCGCAAGGCGCCGCTTATGGTAGCGGTGACAGCTGGATGCCCCTGCTGCGTGCTTCCTCGTCAAGCATCGAGCCACAGAGTCAGCGTTGATGATTTTTATGGCAAACCGTGCTTCTCTTGTTTGGCCACAATAAAAGCCGCACCAGAAAGAAAGGAGAAAGCCGGATGAGAACGCGCTTGGTGAGAACCGTGCTGGCGGGAATTGCCGCCTTTGTCATGGTATCTCAGGGGGTCGCTGCCCAAGAGGCCGAGCAAGAATTTGATTGCGAAACGCTACGCGAGATGGAAAAAGCGACAACTGAAGAGCAGTGGCTTGAACGTACTTTATGGGCGAGTCATTGCTATGTCTTCCAGGCGCGAGCGGTCAATATCAGCGATATAGGAGTGAGAACACTAGCGCTTTCACATCAGATCCAAGACGGATTGCAGCAGCAGGTCGTGCAGTTTCTGGATGGTCCCTCGGTCAATTTCGAACGCCAGGGACGCGTGGGCCTCGTCCGCTGGGCCAATGATTCGGATGATAGTGTCAACGCTTCTCCCACGGGTCTTGTCCATCATATCAACGATCACTACCGGCTCTCCCTGATGGGAGAGGAGCGCATTGCCGGGCGTCAGGCCGTCCGTCTGGATATCACGCCTCAGGATGATTTGCGCTTCGCGCATCGTTGGTGGCTGGATAAGAAGAGTGGCCTTGTGTTGAAGCAAGTGCTGGTGGATCGCCAGAACCGCTTACTGGAAACCTTTCAAATAACCCAGCTTCAGTCCCCTCGCCTTTATGAAGGGAAGGTGAAACTGGATAAACCGCGAACGAAGTCGGAGCGTTCATGGCGCCCTCAGTGGTTGCCCCCGGGTTTCGTCGCTCAGCCGGTGAATACGCACTCTGATCCTGACGCCCTGCTAAGGCACCAGGTATTCAGCGATGGCTTGGCAGCTATAAGCATCTTCGTTGAACCGCTTGCCGAGCAGAGTGCTCTCGCACCTGGGCGTCATCGTCTGGGGGTTTCCATTGCCATCGTGCATCAGCGCGAATTTCAAGGTGATGTCTGGCAGTTGGTGGTGTTAGGAGAGGTGCCGGCTCCTGTGCTGGAGCGTGTGGCGCAATCCATCGAATTATCCGAATCAGTGACTGCCCCGTCAACTACTCGGGGCTAAAGCCTCCGAGCTTGTGACACCACAAGTTCGCTAGGTTGACCAGGGGAAGCGGTAACCAACCCGCTACGTGTCACATAGGGTAAAAACCCACTCCGGCGTGCTTCCTCAGCGCCGGACACTGGAACGACCCATCATGCTGGCGTAGGAGTAAGCGTCGAAGGTGGCAAGACGGCACTAAGCCAATCCGGTGTGACACCTTCCCGAGGGGAGACGGATCGCAAGATCCGCGTTACCAGACCCGTAAGGGTATTATTCAAGGAGATACCGAATGTCGGTATTTGTCGTGGGTAAACACAAGCAGCGGCTAATGCCCTGCACGGAAAAGCGGGCAAGATTACTGCTAGACCGTGGGCGGGCGGTGGTGCATAAGCGCTACCCGTTCACGATACGCCTGAAAGACCGTACTGATGGTGAACTTCAGTCGCTACGGTTAAGTATCGATCCTGGCAGCCGGGAAACAGGTCTGGCTATCACCCGTGAAGTAGGCAACAAGCGCCATGTCCTGTCGCTGTTCGAGCTAGTGCATCGGGGTTTCCAGATTCGTGAGGCTTTGGAGCAGCGCCGTGCCTTCCGCCGCCGTCGTCGTGGTCAGTTACGCCATCGCCAGCCTCGCTTTAACAATCGGACAAAGTGTAAGGGCTGGCTCGCGCCCAGCCTGCAACATCGTGTCGATACGACGCTGGCTTGGGTTGACCGTCTGTGCCAATTAGCGCCGATCACCTCGCTGAGTCAGGAGCTGGTGCGCTTCGATACTCAGAAGCTGGAAAATCCCGAAATTTCCGGCATCGAATACCAGCGAGGCACGCTACTCGGCTACGAAATACGCGAATACCTGCTGGAAAAATGGGGCCGTGAGTGCGCGTATTGCGGCGATAAAGACACGCCGTTGGAGATCGAGCATGTTATTGCCAAGAGCAACGGCGGCTCCAATCGGGTCACGAATCTGACGCTGGCTTGCCATCCCTGCAACCAGGCCAAGGGCAATGACACGTTAGAGGCGTTCTTTACTCGGGATAAGGGACTTAAGAAGCGATTAAGACAGAACAAATTGTCGGCGGAAACGCGCTACCAGCGCGTGATCCGTGAACAGAAACGCTCACTCCGTGACGCAGCGGCGGTCAACGCCACGCGCTGGGCATTGCATCGCGACCTTAACGTCACGGGCCTGCCGGTGGAAGTGGGTACGGGCGGACAAACCAAGTTTAACCGTATGACGCTAGGCATCCCCAAGACCCATGCGTTGGACGCCGCCTGCGTCGGCAGTCTAAAAGCGCAGCATGATTGGAATGTGCCCACCCTGGTCATCAAGGCCATGGGGCGTGGGAGCTACCAGCGCACGCGCCTGAACAAATACGGTTTTCCACGGGGGTATTTAATGCGCGAAAAACGCGCCTATGGCTTCCAGACAGGTGACATGGTGAGCGCCCTTGTTCCTACGGGGGAAAAGACCGGCAGGCACCAAGGTCGCGTGGCCATACGCAAGACTGGAAACTTTAATATCCAAACAACCAACGGGGCGATCCAGGGAATTTCCCACCGTCACTGCACACTCGTTCAGCGCGGTGATGGCTATCGTTATCACCAAACAGCCACCATCCAACCGAAAGGAGAAGGGAAACAGGTAGCCTAGTCGCCCTTCGGGCGACGTGCTATCCCTCCCGGCGCTAAAGCAACCGGGTTTCCCGCGCAAAAGAGATGAACTGCACGTCCCCTAACCAACCCGTCCAGGAAAGCCTTGAACCTTCCGTGGGCATTACTCACTGCCATGACTCACACCTGATGCGAGCGGCTCAGGTGGTGGAATGCAAGCGAAAGACGGTGATCGTCGAGGTGATGGGACAGGATGGATGCGAGCGTTGCAAGCAAGGTGGCGGCTGCGGAGCGGGTTTGTTCATTCGCTCGCAACGCTTTCGTCTGGAAGTGGTCGCGCCAAAACAGCTCGCAATCGGTGAGGTGGTAACCCTAGCCTTGCCACGCAAGACGCTTTCTCTGCTGGCAGCCACCATCTATGCACTACCACTGGTATTCGCCTTGTTTATCGCTGGATTGGGGCAGGGCCTGTTCGACGCTCCCTGGGTGGCGCCCGTCGGTTTCTTTGTCGGTTTGCTGGGTGGTGTCTTGGGGCTACACTATTTCCTGAAGGAACAAAGGGAACGCTTCCGGCCGCGATTGTTTTTTTGAGATTGTTCGCCGAAAAAGTAGATCTAATGATGAAAAGGAGCTTTGCATGAGCATAAATCGTTTGATTTCCTACTCCACTTTTTGGGTCTGTCTCGTCGCGCTGCTACTGATGGGGCAAGCCGCCCAGGCACAAGAAACGCGCGGCCTGCCTGACTTTGTCGAGCTGGTCGAAAAAGCCGCGCCGGCTGTGGTGAATATTTCCACCAGCCGTACGGTGCAACGCCAGGGCGGTCCCGCATTCCATGGCTTTGGAGAGCAGGAAATTCCTGAGATCTTCCGACATTTTTTTGGTGATCGCTTTCCAATGCCGCCGGGTGGAGAAGGAGGTGGCCAAGGGCGTGGCTATGAGCGCCAATCCTTGGGGTCCGGCTTCATCATCAGCGAAGACGGTTACATCATGACCAACGCCCATGTGGTGGAAGGGGCGGATGAAATACTGGTGCGCTTGGACGATCATCGTGAGCTGGAGGCGACGCTGGTGGGGAGCGATCCCCAGACTGACGTGGCATTGGTGAAAGTAGATGCGACCCAGCTTCCAGTACTCCCCATGGGGGACTCCGAAAAAATGCAAGTCGGTGAGTGGGTGGCGGCGATCGGTTCTCCGTTTGGTTTCGATCACTCGGTTACCGCAGGCATCATCAGCGCCATCAATCGCACCTTGCCGCGCGATGCCTACGTGCCCTTCATTCAGACCGACGTGGCGATTAACCCGGGTAATTCCGGTGGGCCGCTGTTCAATCTAGATGGCGAAGTGATTGGTATCAACTCCCAGATATTGACTCGCAGCGGTGGGTTCATGGGGCTGTCGTTCGCTATTCCCATCAATGTCGCCATGGACGTGGCCGAGCAATTGCGCGAGGAAGGCCGCGTCGAGCGTGGCTGGCTCGGGGTAATGATTCAGCCGGTATCACGTGATCTGGCCGAATCCTTCGGTATGGAAAGTGCCAGCGGTGCCTTGATTGCCGATCTTGACCCTGAAGGACCGGCAGCTCGGGGTGGCCTGCAAGCGGGCGATGTGATCCTTGAAGTCGACGGTGAGGAAGTGGAACGTTCCAGTAGCTTGCCGCGCCTGATCGGACGTGTCGACCCAGGTGAAGAGGTCACCCTGACATTGATGCGTGATGGTGAACAGATGATGCAAGAGGTGACACTGGGCGAATGGCCGCGTGACGAGGAAACTGCGACTACCGGCGAAGGGGAAGATAGCCCGGCGCGGCTCGGAATTGTCGTGGCCGAACTGGATGACGCCCTGCGTGAGCGTCTGGGGATTCCCGGTGGCGTGCTGGTGCGTCAGGTGGAACCGCAAGGTGCCGCGGCACAGGCTGGAGTCAGTGCGGGTGATATTCTGGTGAGTATCGATAACCGTCCGGTATCGACCCCTCAAGAGCTTGCTGACGTGTCTGAGAACTTGCCCACCGACAGAGCGGTACCGGTTCGCCTATACCGTGACGGCCGTTCGCTGTTCGTGGCACTGCGCCTGAATGGCTGATAGCCGGTGCCAAAGACGCCGATGAACCGGCATTTACTTACCTGGATGACGAGATCCGGCGGCCTTGTGCCGCCGGACTGCTGTCCCTATCACGTGCATATCGCTACAATAGCCCCATTCTTTCGCCGGTAATGTGACACCATCCCTGGTAGCCTTTCCGAGCTTCGAACCTATTTCCCCCAGCCGTCGGATTTGGCCGGTGGTGAACTGACAAGGTAGAACAGATTCGATGTCCCATGACGCATCCAAAGGCAAACTTAGCCACATTCGCAATTTTTCGATCATTGCCCACATCGACCATGGTAAATCGACCCTCTCGGATCGTTTGATCCAGACCTGCGGTGGTTTGACCAATCGCGAGCTGAAAGAGCAAGTGCTTGATTCCATGGATATCGAGCGTGAGCGAGGCATCACCATCAAGGCGCAGTCGGTCACCCTTGATTACACGGCGCTCGATGGGCTTACCTATCAGCTGAACTTCATCGATACGCCTGGGCACGTGGATTTTTCCTACGAAGTGTCACGTTCGCTGTATGCCTGCGAAGGGGCGTTGCTGGTGGTCGATGCCGCCCAGGGTGTGGAAGCCCAGTCGGTGGCGAACTGCTATACCGCCGTCGAGCAGGGGCTTGAAGTGTTACCCGTGCTCAACAAGATCGATCTGCCCCAGGCGGATCCGGATCGGGTAGCTCAGGAAATCGAGGAAATTATCGGTCTGGACGCCGTCGATGCCTGTCAGGTCTCAGCCAAGAGCGGCATTGGTATCGATGCACTGCTGGAACGCCTGGTACGTGATATTCCACCGCCCCAGGGCGACCCCGAAGCGCCGCTTCAGGCGCTGATCATCGACTCCTGGTTCGATAACTATCTGGGTGTGGTGTCTCTGGTACGGGTATTCGACGGTACCTTGCGCAAGGGCGAGAAGATTCGCATCGTTTCCACCGGGCGCGACTGGGGGGCAACCGAAGTGGGCATCTTCACCCCCCTGCGCAAGCAGACCGACATTCTGCGGGCGGGAGAAGTCGGGTTTCTGGTCGCCGGTATCAAGGAAATCCACGGCGCGCCGGTGGGCGATACCATCACCCATACCAAGACGCCCGACGTCAAGCGCCTGCCGGGTTTCAAGAAGATCAAGCCGCAAGTCTACGCGGGGATGTTCCCGGTTAGTGCCGATGACTACGAAGACTTCCGCGATGCCTTGGAAAAACTCGCCCTCAACGATGCTTCGTTGCAGTATGAACCGGAAAATTCCGACGCCCTGGGCTTCGGCTTCCGGGTCGGGTTTCTGGGCACCTTGCACATGGAGATCGTTCAGGAGCGGCTCGAGCGCGAATACAACCTCGATCTACTGACCACCGCACCCACCGTGGTTTACGAACTGGCTATGAAAAATGGCGAGGTGGTCTACATTTCCAATCCGTCCAAGCTGCCGGATATGGCGGATGTGGACGAAATGCGTGAACCGGTGGTGCGAGCGGGCATCCTGGTACCCCAGGAATACGTCGGCAACGTGATTACCGAGTGCGAACAACGTCGTGGCACCCAGCTCGACATGCAGTTTCTGGGTAACCAGATTCAACTGACCTATGAATTGCCCATGAGCGAAGTGGTCATGGACTTTTTCGATCGGTTGAAATCGATTTCCAAGGGCTACGCCTCACTGGAGTATAATTTCGAGCGCTTCGAAGCGGCCAAATTGGTGCGTCTGGATGTGCTGATCAACGGTGACAAGGTGGACGCCCTGGCGGTCATCATTCACCGGGACCATGCGCACGGGCGTGGCCGCCTGCTGGTCGAGAAGATGAAGGAGTTGATCCCGCGCCAGATGTTCGATGTGGCGATTCAAGCCGCCATCGGCGGTCAGGTGGTATCACGTTCCACGGTCAAGGCGCTGCGCAAGAACGTCACCGCGAAATGCTATGGGGGCGATGTCTCGCGCAAGAAAAAGCTGCTGGAAAAACAGAAAGCCGGCAAGAAACGCATGAAGCAGGTCGGCCGGGTGGAAATTCCCCAGGACGCCTTTCTGGCCGTACTCAGGGTCAACGACTAGGGAATCTCATCAACCATGGATTTTTCACTTCTTCTGGTTCTGGCAGTGGCCGTTTCGGGGATTGTTTATCTACTCGATGCCGTGTGGTGGCGCCCCAAGCGTCGTCGGCAGCTTGCCATCGCCGAGACGGCCACCACGGAAGGCCTGGACGAGCCCACGCGGGAAAAGCTGCTGAAGGAACCGTGGCCGGTCGATTACTCGCGCTCGTTCTTTCCGGTGCTGTTGGTCGTGCTCGTGGTGCGCAGTTTTATCGTGGAACCCTTTCAGATACCCTCCGGCTCGATGCGCCCCACGCTGGAGATAGGCGACTTCATCCTGGTCAACAAGTATGCCTACGGCTTGCGTTTGCCGGTAGTGCATACTCGCATCCTGGAAGTCGGCGACCCCGAACGGGGCGACGTGATGGTGTTTCGTTTCCCCGACCAGCCTTCGGTCAACTTCATCAAGCGCGTTATCGGCATGCCGGGAGACCGGGTTCGCTACGAAGGCAAACAGCTATATATCAACGGCGAACCGGTCCCCAAGCAGTTGTTGGAAGAAGGTCCGCCGCTGGCACCACGTGAGTTATTGCTTGAAGAGTTTCTCGATGAAACCCCTCACAATATTTATAACAACCCGCGCGATCCCGGCCCGCAAATGCGTGAGATCGTAGTGCCCGAAGGGCATTATTTCACCATGGGTGACAATCGTGACCATTCCAACGATAGTCGCTACTGGGGCGTCGTTCCGGAAGCCAACATTGTCGGCCGTGCCTTTGCCGTCTGGATGCACTGGGATGATGGTTTGCCCAGTTTTACCAGCGTGCGGCGCATACAATGATCGCTTATGTTTTTCACATTTTTTTATTGTCGAGTATGACCCAGGAGCCCCGTGAGTAACTCCCTGACCCCTTTTTGCCGACGAATCGGCTATACCTTTAGCGATGATGCGCTATTGGAACTGGCCATGACCCACCGTAGCTTTGGGGGGCGTAATAATGAGCGCCTAGAGTTTCTCGGCGATTCCATTGTCAATTTCGTGATTGCCGAAGCACTTTACGAGCGTTTCCCGCAAGCGCGCGAAGGTCAGTTGTCGCGCTTGCGTGCCCGCCTGGTGAAAGGCCAGACGCTGGCGGAGCTGGCGCGTGAAATGGCCTTTGGTGAATGCTTGCGCCTGGGTTCCGGCGAAATGAAAAGCGGTGGGCATCGGCGAGAATCGATTCTGGCCGATGCCGTCGAAGCAATCATCGGGGCGATCTATCTGGATGCGGGCATGGACAGCGTGCGAGAGCGCGTACTGGCCTGGTATGCCGAGCGTCTGGAAAACATTTCCCTGCAGGATACCCAGAAAGATCCCAAGACCCGGTTGCAGGAATTTCTGCAGTCGCGTCAAGCCGGTTTGCCGCGTTACGACGTGGTTCTAGTGAAAGGTGAGGCACACGCCCAGATGTTTACAGTGGAATGCTACATTGACCTGCTCGACGAGCACACCACCGGCAAGGGGCCAAGCCGCCGCCATGCTGAACAACAGGCTGCCGAGGATGCCCTCTCGCACCTGGAAACCAGCAAGGGAGACAAGCAATGACGCAAACCTGTGGATTCGTGGCGATCGTCGGACGGCCTAATGTGGGTAAATCGACGTTGATGAACCGTATTCTGGGGCAGAAGGTGTCGATCACCACACGCCGCCCCCAGACGACTCGGCACCAGGTCAGAGGGATCAAGACCCAGGAAGACGCCCAGTTCATTTACGTCGATACGCCGGGCATGCACATCATGTCGAAGGATCGCAACAAGGCGATCAATCGGTTCATGAACCAGGCAGCCACCCAGGCATTGCGTGATGTGGACTGCGTGGTTTTCATCATCGACCGCACCCGCTGGTCGGAGGAGGATCAGGCCGTTCTCACGCGTCTTGAACACGTCAAGGCACCGGTGATCCTGGCGGTCAACAAGGTGGATCGCCTGACCGATAAAAGCGGTCTCATGCCATGGCTGGCCGAGGTGGGGGCGCGACGTGATTTCGCCGCCATCGTGCCGATTTCCGCCAAGCACGGCACCAATGTCGATGAGCTTGAAACGGAAGTGGCCAAGCATCTGCCGCAAAGCGAGCATTTCTTTCCGGAAGACCAGATCACCGACAAGAGCATGCGCTTTCTGGCCGCGGAACTGGTGCGTGAAAAAGTCATGCGTCAGTTAGGCGATGAACTGCCTTACCAGATGACCGTGGAAATCGAGGAGTTTCGGGAAACCGAGCGTGTCACGCATATCAGTGCCTTGATTCTGGTCGAACGCCAAGGACAGAAGATAATTCTGATAGGCGAGAACGGTGAGCGGATCAAGAGTATCGGACGTGAAGCGCGTCTGGACATGGAGCGCGCGCTGGATACCAAGGTGATGCTGAATCTCTGGGTCAAGGTCAAACGTGGCTGGTCGGATGATGAACGTGCTCTCAAGAGTCTGGGCTACGACCTCGACTGAGGTATGGCTCAAGACCGAGGTATCGCATGCAGCCGGAGCCCGCTTTTCTGCTTCATCGCAAACCCTATCGGGAGACCAGCGCCCTGGTGGACCTTCTTACCCTCGGCCAGGGGCGCATACGCGCCGTAGCCCGAGGGGCTCAACGTCCGAGCTCGCGTAGTCGTCAGCGTTTGCAGCCATTCACGCCGCTGTATGTGAGCTGGCAGGGCAAGCATGAACTCAAACGTCTGGTGGTGATGGAGTCACGGGGGCAGACGGCGTTGCTGGTGGGCGAAGGCTTGCTTTGCGGGTTTTATGCCAACGAACTAGCCACCCGATTACTGCCCAACGAGCTACCGGTTCCCGAAGTGTTCGCATTTTATTCAGCGTTACTCGAAGCATTGCCGGTACCCGCCGAACGGGCACCGGCCTTGCGCCGCTATGAATTTGCCTTGCTTGACGCCCTAGACGCCGCACCCCGTTTCACGACACCTGACGGCGGCGCTCTGGATATGCCGGTGCGTTACCGATTCGAGCCTGGCAGCCGGGCGTTTATTCCCGGGCCTCGTGGCATCGATGGCCGCACCTTGCGGCTGGTCGCCCAGGGAGACTGGCAAGCGCCGGGCCTGGCAGGGCCGGTCAAGGCTGTGATGCGGGCGGCATTGGCGCCCTTGTTAGGCGCGCGCCCGCTGCGTTCTCGCGAGCTGATGATTGCGCTGGCCCAACGCCGTCATCCATCCACTTGAAAAGGAGTTTTGTATGCATCCCCCGCGTATTCTTCTAGGTGTCAATATCGACCATATCGCCACGCTGCGTCAGGCACGTGGTACGCGTTATCCAGACCCTGTTCAGGCGGCGTTGTTGGCCGAAGAGGCGGGTGCCGATGGGATCACGGTGCATCTGCGCGAAGACCGGCGCCACATCCAGCCGCGCGATGTGCACTTGCTGGCCGAGGTGTTGGCCACGCGCATGAATCTGGAAATGGCGGTGACTGAAGAGATGCTGTCGCTGGCTGAAACCTTGCGCCCGGCGCATGTGTGCCTAGTGCCGGAAAAACGTGAAGAACTGACCACCGAGGGCGGGCTGGATGTCGTCGGCGGGTTCGATTCCCTGGCCTCTGCCTGTGAGCGTTTGAAGGCCGCCGGCTGTGATGTGTCCCTGTTCATCGACCCTGACATTGAACAGATCGATGCCGCCGTCCGCCTCGGGGTGCCGACCATTGAATTGCATACCGGCGCCTATGCCGACGCTGCGGTGGGCAGTAAAGACGCAATCCGGGAGTTTCATCGCCTGAGCGATGCCGCCATTCATGCGGTAGCGGTGGGCCTGGTAGTCAATGCCGGCCACGGGCTGAATTACCACAACGTGGAGGCGATTGCCGCGATTCCCGGTATCAATGAGTTGAATATCGGTCATGCGATCATCGCGCGTGCGATGTTTGTGGGATTGAAAGAAGCTGTACGCGAGATGAAACGCTTGATCATCGCCGGCCAGGAAGCGGGGCTGGTGGCCTCGCTTGAGGTTCATGACCACGAACACGAACACGAGCATGAACACGATCATGATCACTGAGCACGACGATGATTAGTGGTATCGGCTCCGACATTGCCCGGATAGAACGCTTTTCCCAGGCCCTTGAACGCCACGGCCCACGTTTCGCCAAGCGAATTCTGGGGCCTCTCGAACAGGCGCGCTATCCTGATGGGGCGCCACCGGCAGCTTTTCTGGCCAAACGCTTTGCAGCCAAGGAGGCGTTCGTCAAGGCGCTGGGTACCGGCTTGCGCCATGGTATGTGCTGGAGTGATATTCAGGTGGTCAATGACGACCGGGGCAAGCCTGGTCTTCAGTTGAGTGGCCAGGCCGAGGTGCTTTATCAGGCAGCCGGTATTACCGGCTGCCACCTTTCCTTGAGTGATGAAGATGCCTACGCCCTGGCATTCGTGGTGCTGGAATGCGCGCCCTGAGCGTTTCGCTTGCTCCGATATCACGGCTGTCGGGGCTATAGGTCGGCCCCCTGAGTGCGTAGCCGTCCCATGGCTGAATAAAGATCGTCGAGTAACGTCGCGGCACTTTCGATGCCACCTGCCCGCAAGCGCGTTTCCAGGGTTTCTACCAAAAGAGCCAATTCCGGCGCGCCACAATAACGCCCTGCCCCGTTGAGTGCATGCACGGCATCCAGCAGTGCCTCCGCATCAGAGGCGGCATAGGCGTCTCGAATGACGGTTTCCGTATCATCGAGGCTGTCAATCAAAGCGCGGAGTTGCTCCCGAGCCACGCTTTCAAGGCCGCCCGCCAGACGGGTGCCGAGTGCCAGATCAACCACCGCCAGGCGTGATGGGAGAGGGGTGGGCAACCCGGCCTGGGGCCGTGTAGAAGGCGAGGGCAAGAGGTTGGGCAGGGCGACGCCTAGAAAGCGTTGGAGCAATTGGTGCAATTGGGCTTCGTCAATGGGCTTGATCAATACCTCATCCAGGCCATCGGCCAGCCATTGCTGACGTTCGGGCAGCATGGCGTGGGCGGTGACGGCGACAATCGGGCAGCTGGCCCAGCCATTGCCCAGTCGCCGCATGGCCTGGGTGGTTTGCACGCCGTTCATGCCCGGCATACGAATATCCATCAGCACCATGTCAAATAATCCTTTACGGGCAAACGCTAATGCCTGTTCGCCACTTTCCGCCAAGCTTACCGTTATGCCATCACTTGCCAGCAGTGCCTTGAGCAGCTGGCGGTTGGGCGCATTGTCATCCACGACCAGCAGCTGCAAGGGCTGTGCTTGATGAGCCGTGGTCAATGCAGCATTTTGCTTGGATGGCGCTAGCGGAGTGGCAGCCAGGTGGCGTTTGACGGCAGCGGCCAGCTTGGCTCGGGGAAGTGGTTTGCACATGATCTCGCCGCCATGCGGCAGCGTGAAGGAAGGCAGTTCAAAGGAGGGCAGGTTGACCAGTACCAGGGCGGGACAGGCAGCGCTATTGATGGCTTCTTGCCAGCGTTGTTGCTGCTCTCGGGAGAGTGTCTCGTTACCTAATCCCAGCACTATGAGGGATGCCGATTCCACAGCCGCCAGGCTTGAGACCTTCGCACCCCAGCGTCTCAGTAGGTGTTCATAGACATGGTGGGTGAGGGTGTGCGCTTCGTGCAGGCATATCCGTTGACCGCTTAACATCAGCTCGGGCGGACGCTCCAGGGCGGCACGAGCTAGCAGCGGCAAGGTGAACGAGAAGGTCGAGCCTTGGTCAGGTTGGCTCATCACGCTGATCTCTCCCCCCATTCGCTCTACCAATTGGCGGCAAATGCTCAGTCCCAGCCCGCTGCCTCCAAAATGACGACTGTGGCTGGGTTTGGCTTGGCAAAATGCCTTGAACAGCTGTTTCTGGTGGGTATCGCTCAGACCGATGCCGGTGTCGCTGACATTGATGCGCAGCATCAGACGCTGGGCTTCCTGGGCTTCGAGCATCACCCGGACAACCACGTCGCCTTGGGAGGTAAACTTGATGGCGTTGCTTATCAGGTTGCTGAGGACCTGATGAATGCGTAGAGGGTCGCCACTGAGCGGGGTGGGAATATCGTCATACACCAAGGCCAGCAGATTGAGCTGCTTGCGCTGGGCCTCCGGGGCATGTAAACCCAGCACTTCATCCACCAGGGCGACAATATCCACATCGACCTGCTCGAGTGTGAGCTGGTTGGCTTCAAGCTTGGAAAAATCCAGAACATCGTTGACCAGCATCAAAAGATTGTCACAGGCGCGATGCACGTGTTGCAGCCATTCACGTTGGCGCGCGTCCAGGGAAGAGCGCCCCAAAAGACGACAGAAACCGATAATGCCATTCAAGGGAGTGCGAATTTCATGGCTCATGTTGGCGAGAAACTCTGACTTGACCGCATTGGCCTGTACCGCTGTACGATGCGCGAAGTCCAGTTTTATATTCTGTTCTTCGATGGTTTCCATGGACTCTTCCAGCTCGCTGGTGGTCTGTTCTATCTGGGACTGCATATCCACTTGCGCCTGGTGGAGATGAGTGGCCAAGGCATTGATCCTGCTAGCCAATCGCTGTTGCTCAGGTGGAGCTGGTGGCGTCAGTCGATGGCGATAATCGCCCTTGTTGAGGCGATAGAGCATCGCGTTGGCCTCTTCCAGGGGACGTGTCACGTAGCGGCTGAGGGTGAAGGCCACCAGGAACAGGAATAGCCCCAACAGCAGGCCGCCCAAGCTCAGGCTGGCGATCAATCGGTAGCGTTGAAGCGTCAGGTTACGGGTATCGAATTGTGCTTCCAGCCAGCCCTGGGCCGCAGCAGGTGAACCGTCATCGGTCAATATTGACTGAGCCGGTTCAAGGGGTACCTGCAGGCGCCATACATTCTGTTCGGTGGCTAATCCCGGGGCCACCGAAGAGGCCTGCTCGGGAGCGGGTAACGTGGGTCGGCCCAACGACAGCAAGCGCTCGTGCCCAGCATCGTAGAGGGTCACGGCAAGCAACCCTTCACGTTCGAGAAGATGGCGTGCCGTGGCGTTCATGCGCTGGTTGTCTTGCGCCAGGATGGCATTGCCCAGTTCCGGAGCCAGTAACTTGCCTGCGCTCTCCAACCGGTGTTGCAAGGCTTGGCGTGACTGGTGATGCTCGTTGATCACCAAGAATGTCGCCATCAAGACGTAGACCAGCAGCGGAATGCCCAGCAAGGCAAGCAGGAGTCGAGTGTTGAGTGACATGGTTGCGCCTTCAATATTAAACAATCATACGGCCGGATTCCCCGTATCAACGGGCGTCAGCCAGTGATGCGCGGGAGGAAGGCCACGAGGGGGTTACAGGCTGCTTGACCAGAAACCTGACGTCGGTCTGGTTGTGGTGCAGGCGCTGTATCTTCGACAAGGGTACTTGCTTGTAGCGCTTGCCGGGCGTGGCAATGTAGCGACCATCTTCGCCACGAATAAACGCCATCGACGTGCCGTTGAACCCGCTGAGATAGCCCACCTGGCCCTGGAAACGCACCGTATCCAGCCGATTAAAACCCTTGAGACTGACAACGTTCTTGCCGTTGCGCTTTTGCTCGCGGTTGGGCTGTTTACGACCTCGGCGGGGCGTGGCCTCGTGCAACGAGCGGATGGACGGGGGCAGGCGGCCTTTCTTATGAGAGGCACTGCGGTTATCAAAACGCGGCGTACGATAGCGGGTCTTGCGATGCCGACGCCCCTGGCGGTAGCTGCGCCGTGTGTCCATCTTGCTCTTGATGTCCGTGCGAAGATGAATTTCTTCCTGGTAGACCACCTCATCGTTGGCCACGGCAGCGATCCCCACCACGACACCGCCATCGTCGATACCGATGACGACCGGCTGACCGTGCTCGGTGGCGGCATAGGTCAACTGGATGGCAAAGGGCGTCCGCTGGATCACCTGGGCCTTGCCTGCCCTGAGCATCCATCGGGCCTTCGCCGAGTGAGTGGGCATCAGCCAATCGCCTTGCTGACTTTTGACATAGACCTTCATGCATGTCCCTCTGTCGGTCGGTTGGTAAGAACGCACTGTGACACCACAGGGGTAAGGTTCGCTTCGGCCAGGTTAATCGGGCTTGTCGTGCCAGGTTGACGGCCCCTTCCCCTCAGGACTGGTTACAACAAGGCGACAGAGCAAGGGACTAGCGAAACATCCCAGGGTGTCATGACCCGATTAACGTAGTGTGCCCAGAAGGCACCCTTGGCCTAGTCAACCAGGACTTGCACATCGTCCTGCAAGCCCGCATCCATCAGCGACGCTGATGATGCGTGGGTAATTGACATAGTGTGCCTGTCCAGTCTGCACCGGCGTCGATATAATGCAGCACAATGGTCCCTAGAAGGAATGCGTTATGGATTTTCCCACTCTGGAAGATGTGGTCGGCAATACGCCGCTGGTGCGCTTGAAGCGCATCTGTGCAGGGCGTAACAATACCCTGTTAGCCAAGCTGGAAGGCAATAACCCGGCGGGGTCGGTCAAGGACCGTCCGGCACTTTCGATGCTGACCGAAGCCGAGGCGAGAGGTGACATCGCGCCTGGAGACACCTTGATCGAAGCGACCTCGGGCAATACCGGCATCGCTCTGGCCATGGCGGCGGCGATCAAGGGCTACCGTATGGTATTGATCATGCCGGAAAACGCTTCGAGCGAGCGCAAGCAAGCGATGGCTGCCTTTGGTGCCGAACTGATTGGCGTGAGCAAGGAAGGTGGCATGGAGGAAGCACGTGACGTGGCAAATGCGATGATTGCGCGAGGTGAAGGCAAACCGCTGGATCAGTTCGCCAACCCCGATAACCCCTTGGCGCATTATCGCACCACCGGCCCGGAAATCTGGCGGCAAACCGAGGGGCGGGTGACGCACTTCGTAAGCTCCATGGGCACCACAGGCACTATCATGGGGGTCTCCCGCTATCTCAAGGAAAAGAATCCCGCCATTCAGATCGTCGGGTTGCAGCCCGCCGATGGCGCGAGCATTCCCGGTATTCGCCGTTGGCCGCAAGCCTACCTCCCGGCGATTTTTGAAGCCCCTCGGGTGGATGTCACCCTGGATATCGGCCAGCAGGAAGCCGAAGAGCACATGCGCCGCCTGGCGCGTGAAGAAGGTATTTTGGCCGGGGTCTCGTCTGGAGGCAGTCTGGCCGGTGCACTGCGTATTGCCGAGCAATGTGAAAATGCCGTCATTGCGTTCATCGTTTGCGACCGCGGCGACCGCTACCTTTCAACCGGGCTTTTCGCCCCGGAGGTTTAATGGCCATGCTTGGCAAACGACGCCCACCACGGCGTCATTCAGGACATTCGGGCCTGGCTCGTTCGCCCGCCGCAGCAACTGCGCAGGCGTCTCCCACCGGGGAAGACAATCACGTCACTATCGAACGCCTGGCCCACGATGGGCGGGGCGTGGCGCATCTGGCTTCCGGAAAGACGCTGTTCGTGGATCAAGCCTTGCCTGGAGAAACCGTCAAGGTAGCGATACATCGCACGCGCAAGCGTTTCGATGAAGCTCACCTCAAGGCGATCGAGGTGGCATCGCCCCAACGAATAGAGCCCCCGTGCCCGCATTTCGGCCATTGCGGTGGTTGTGACTTGCAGCACCTGAGCATCGATGCCCAGCGTGCCCACAAGCGGCAGGTGGTCGGCGAACTGTTCGCCCGCCAAGGCGTGGCACTGGAGAGCCCCATCCAGGCACTGGATACCCAGACGCAAGCCTACCGGCGCCGAGCGCGCCTGGGAGTGAAGGTCGACTCCCATGGCAAGGTTCTGCTGGGATTTCGGGCCAAGGACACGCACCGCCTGGTGAATATTCATACCTGTATGGTGTTGGTGCCGTCATTACAGGCGTTACTGGCTCCGTTGCATGAACTGCTGGAGCAGCTTGAAGCGCCTCGACACGTGGGCCATATCGAGCTTATCGCCACCCGAGACAGCTGTGTGGTGTTGGTCAGGCAACTGCGCGAACATGCGGCGGATAAAGCGCGTTGGCAGGCCTTCGCCGACAGCCAGGCGGTGGCCCTGGGCACCTTGTTGGGGCGGGAAGCGCCTGAACTGAACTGGTATGGTGCACCCCCGGTTCTGCAGGATATCCACGATGACCTGACGCTGACCTTCGCACCGGGTGATTTTCTTCAGGTCAATGCCGAGGTCAATCAGAAGGTCATTGCCCAGGTGTTGGCATGGCTGGCGATTACGCCCGGTCAGCAGGTATTGGATCTATTCGCCGGCATCGGTAACTTCAGTTTGCCCTTGGCCGCTGCCGGTGCCGCCGTACAGGCGGTGGAAGGGAGTGCCACCATGGTGGCGAGAATCACCGCCAATGCCCACACTAACCATTTGACGGTAGCCGCGATGCAAGCGGACTTGAACCAGCCGGAGGCGGTGGCGGCCTTGCTTGCCGAGCGCCGATTGGATGCCGTGGTGCTGGACCCGCCACGCAGCGGTGCGGAGACCGTTTGCCAAGCACTAGGCCGCCACCCGGTCAAGCGAGTGGTGTATGTTTCCTGTGACCCGGCCACCCTGGCACGTGATGCGGCACAACTCGTGCATGCAGGCTATCGTATCGTTCAGATAGCCGTGGCGGATATGTTCTTGCATACCGCGCACATGGAAACGCTGGTGTTATTCGAGCATCGACATGGTTGACAGCCAATATGGTTAAAGTGCGTGACGAACAGCCGCTGACAGCAGGCGGTAAGGTAGACGTCCAGCAATGGTTGGTGCGCGTTCAGGAAGAGGTACGCCTGAAGGAGCCTGATCGGCTGGCGCAAGCCTGTGAATGGGCGCAACAGCTTGAATTGGAAGCGCCTCAAACGCATCGCACCTGGTTATCGCCGGGGTCGAGCTTCCGCATGGGCCTGGAAATGGTCGATATACTGGCGGGGTTGAAGCTGGATCAGCCGACGCTGGAAGCGGCCATGCTCTATCGAGCCGTGCGCGAGGGGAGAACCACCTTGGAAGTGGTCGGCAAGCGCTTCGGAGACGAAGTGGCGAGCCTGATCGAGGGGGTGCTGCAGATGGCCGCCATCAGCTATCCGCAAACCTCCAATCATGGCATGAGCCAGCATAATCAGCAGGAAAATCTGCGCAAGATGCTGGTCAACATGATCAGCGATGTGCGGGTGGCGCTGATCAAGATTGCCGAGCGTACCTGCGCGCTGCGTCAGGTTAAGGATGCTCCCCGGGAGAAATCTCTGCAAGTGGCCCGGGAAGTCTTCGATATCTACGCCCCCCTGGCGCATCGCCTGGGAATCGGGCAAATCAAATGGGAGCTGGAAGACCTTTCGTTTCGCTATCTGCATGAAGCCGAATACAAGACGATTGCCAAGCTGTTGGCGGAAAAGCGTCTCGATCGTGACCACTACATCAACGATGTCGTGGAAACGCTCAAGCAGCTGATGGAAGCTCAGCACATTCATGACTACGACATCGACGGCCGCGCCAAGCATATCTATTCGATCTGGCGCAAGATGAAGCGTAAGGGCATCGATTTCTCCCAGGTTCACGATATTCGTGCGGTACGTATCCTGGTGCCGGAAGTGACCGATTGTTATACGGTGCTGGGGATCGTGCATTCGCGCTGGCACCACGTGCCCAACGAGTTCGACGACTACATCGCCAACCCCAAGAAAAATGGCTATCAGTCCTTGCACACGGCGGTGATGGGGCCGGAAAACAAGGTGCTGGAAATCCAGATTCGCACCTTTGCCATGCACGATGAGGCTGAGCTCGGGGTGTGCGCGCACTGGCGTTACAAGGGCCATGACACCAACACCAAGAGCCGTGGCTATGAGGAAAAGATCGCCTGGCTGCGTCAAGTGCTGGAATGGCAGGATGAAATCGGCGATTACGGTGACTTGCGCGAAGGACTGTCCAGCGATGTGACCTCGGACCGTATCTATGTCTTCACCCCTGACGGCCATGTGATCGACCTGCCGCATGTCGCGACGCCGATTGATTTTGCCTACCGGGTGCATACCGAAATCGGCCACCGTTGTCGGGGTGCCAAGGTCAATGGGCGCATCGTACCCTTGACCTACAAGCTCAAGACTGGCCAGCAGGTGGAAATCCTCAATGCCACACGAGGCGGCCCCAGCCGTGACTGGCTCAATCCCAGCCTGGGCTACGTCTGTACCTCCCGGGCGCGGGCCAAGATTCAGGCCTGGTTCAAGCATCAGGCCCGCGACCAGAACCTGGAAGAAGGCCGGGCGCTGTTCGAACGGGAAATGAAACGTCTGGACGTCGACGGTCTGGATTTAAAACGCTTGGCCAAAGCGGTCAACTACGTGAGTGCCGATGACATGTACGCCGCCCTGGGGGCGGGGGATCTGCGTATCGGCCAGGTGCTCAATCAGGCCCAGCACCTGTTCGGGGAAACCGATGACCAGGAGCAGCTGGACCGCTTGCTGGCCAAGCCCAAACATCGAAAGAGCCAGACCGGCAAGAGTGACATTACCGTGCTGGGGGTGGGGAACCTCAAGACCAGCATGGCGAATTGCTGCCGTCCGGTACCGGGCGATTCGATTGTTGGTTTCATCACCCAGGGGCGTGGGGTGACCATCCATCGTCAGGATTGCCCCAATATTCTGCAATTGCGTATGGATGAACCGCAACGCATCATCGAAGTCGAGTGGGGGGAGCGGGCGCATACCCGCTACCCGGTCAATATCGAGATACAGGCTTGGGATCGTTCCGGGCTGTTGCGTGATGTTACCGGTGTACTGAGCAGCGACAAGGTCAATGTACTGGCGGTGAATACCTTGACTGATACCAACGAAGGTATCGCTAGGGTGGGGATCACCTTGGAAGTGGACGGCCTGGAAACCTTGGGACGGCTGTTCTCGCGTATACAGCAGTTACCCAACGTGACCGAAGTGCGTCGCTTGCGCAATACCACCGAACCCGACAAGCAAGCCCGCAAAGGACTCTCATGATGTCTCACCCCCGCTATACTCTGGATGACCTTCTGAGCCTGATGGCGGCACTGCGTGATCCTCACCAGGGCTGCCCTTGGGATGTCGCCCAGGACTGGGACTCGATCGTGCCGCATACCCTGGAAGAAGCCTATGAAGTGGCTGATGCCATAGAGCGACGTGCTTTTGAAGAGCTGCCGTCCGAGCTCGGTGACTTGCTGTTTCAGGTGGTGTACTACAGCCAGTTCGGGGCTGAGCAGCAGCGGTTTGATTTTCATGACGTGGTCCATACCCTGACCGCCAAGATGCTGCGCCGCCACCCGCATGTGTTTCCCGATGGCACCTTGAACTCTCGGCGCCCGGCAGGGGTAAGCGCGGCGGATGTCGAAACGCGCCAGGTAACTACCCGCTGGGAGTCATTGAAGGCCGAAGAGCGTGCTGAACGTGGCGTAGTCGAGGATCAGCACCATTCGGTGCTGGATGACGTACCGCTGGCATTGCCCGCGCTCGCTCGGGCGTCAAAGCTTTCCAAGCGTGCCGCCCGGATTGGGTTCGACTGGCCCGACAGCCAGGGCGTGATCGCCAAGATCCGTGAAGAATTGGCGGAAGTCGAGGACGCCTTGGCCGCAGGGAATCACCTCCATGCTCAGGAAGAAGTGGGAGACTTGTTGTTTGCCGTGACCAATTTAGCGCGCGCCTTGAAGGCCGACCCGGAACAGTGCCTGCGAGCCACGAATGCCAAGTTCGAAAGACGCTTTCGCTATGTGGAAAAGCGCCTGCACGAAACAGGAAAAACGCCCCAGCAAGCCGGGCTTGCGGGCATGGAACAGCACTGGCAAGCCGCCAAGGTCGACGAGGTCGATGGAAACTGATTTATCTGACTTTTTTCAAGGAGGACGCTGGCCATGAGTCACGACCTGCACGAATCACTGCGTGATAACGTCCGTATTCTGGGTGACAGCCTGGGACGCACCATTGCCGACGACCTGGGTCAGGGGTTTGTCGACAAGATCGAAGCCATTCGCGCCCATGCCAAGAAAGGGCGCCAGGGCGACGTCTTGTATCAACGTGAGTTGATCGACTATCTGCGCCAGTTACCCGAAAAGGACCTGTTGCCGGTTACCCGCGCTTTCAACCAGTTCTTGAACCTGGCGAATATCGCCGAACAGCACTATCGGGCACGTTTTCGCCGGGTAGAGGATTACAAGCCTGGCTCGCAGCCGGTATTAGGCGAGCTTTTGGCGCGGGCTCGCGAGGCGGGCAATTCCCCGCGTAAGTTAGTCGAAACCTTGGCCACCATGCGGGTCGAGCTGGTGCTGACCGCTCATCCAACCGAAGTCATTCGCCGTACCTTGATCCAGAAATACGATGCGATAGATGAATGTCTCTCGGCTATCGAGGGCTCGGAGGATTACCCCGAGCGTGGAACCCGCGCCCAGGGTCGCTTGGAAGAGCTGATAAGCCAGGCCTGGCACACCGACGAGATTCGTCACGAAAGGCCCACCCCGGTGGACGAAGCCAAGTGGGGCTTCGCCGTGATCGAAAACTCCTTGTGGCAGGCGGTGCCGGACTTTCATCGCGATCTGGACAATCTCCTGCTCGAGACGGCCGGTGAGCGGTTGCCGCTGGATGCCGCGCCACTGCGCTATGCCTCCTGGATGGGCGGCGACCGTGACGGAAACCCCAACGTCACGGCGCGAGTCACCCGCGAAGTCCTGTTGCTGGGACGCTGGATGGCGGCGGATCTGTATCTGCGCGACCTGGAAAAGCTCAAGACCGAGCTCTCCATGTGGAAGGCCAACAGTGCGTTGAAGGCGGAAGCGGGAGAGGTGGCCGAGCCTTACCGCGAACTCCTCAAGCGTCTGTTGACGCGCATGGAGGCCACGCGTGACTGGGCCAAGGCCAAGCTGGACGGCGCCAACCACAATGGCGGCCCCATCATTGAAACCCGTGATCAGCTGTATGCACCGCTTCTCGCCTGTTACCGCTCGCTGTGCGATGTAGGCCTGGACACCATCGCCAACGGTGCGCTTCTGGATACGCTGCGCCGTGTCGCGGTGTTCGGCGTTACCCTGACCAAGCTCGACCTGCGTCAGGAAGCCAGCCGGCATGCCCAAGTGCTGGAAGAGCTGACCGAAGCGTTGGCGCTGGGGCATTACCGCGATTGGGATGAAGAGCGGCGTCAGGCGTTTTTGCTGGATGAGCTGGCATCACGTCGGCCGTTGATCCCGCGGCGTTGGGAGTGTTCGGCGGAGTCCCGCGAGGTGTTGGATACCTTCAAGGTCATCGCCCAGGAGCATAGTGAAGCCTTGGGCACCTATATCATCTCGATGGCGGCCCAGCCTTCGGATGTGCTTACGGTAGCACTACTGATGAAGGAAGTCGGGGGAGAGGTCAGCCTGCCGATTGCGCCCTTGTTCGAGACCCTCAACGACCTGGATCATGCGGGAGCGGTCATCGATAGATTGCTGGCGCTGCCGGGGTATCGTGCCCTGATAGACGACCGTCAGGAAGTGATGATCGGCTATTCGGACTCGGCCAAGGATGCCGGTCAGCTAGCGGCCGCCTGGGCGCAATATCGTGCTCAGGAATCCCTGGTAAATGTGTGCGAATCGCATAGCGTGGACCTTACCCTGTTCCATGGCCGGGGGGGCACCGTGGGGCGTGGCGGCGGTCCGGCTCACGCGGCGATACTTTCCCAGCCACCGGGGTCGGTGAACGGCAGCCTGAGGGTGACCGAGCAGGGTGAGATGATCCGCTTCAAGTTCGGCCAGCCTGAAATCGCCCTGCGCTCCATGGAAATCTATGCCTGCGCGGTACTGGAAGCCACATTATTGCCCCCGCCCGCGCCCGAACCTCAATGGCGCGAGGAAATGGATCAGTTGGCCAAGGTGGCGCATCGGGCTTATGTGGGTGTGGTACGCGAAGATCCGGACTTTGTGCCTTATTTCCGGGCGGTCACCCCTGAAGGCGTGCTGGGCCGTTTGCCGTTGGGTTCGCGTCCCACCAAGCGTCGCCAGGAGGGCGGAGTGGAAACCTTGCGGGCGATTCCATGGATTTTCGCCTGGACCCAGATTCGCTTGATGTTGCCCGCCTGGCTGGGCAGTGGCGAAGCCTTTACTCGCCGACTGGAACAGCCCGGCGGGCGTGAAGTGCTCCAGGAAATGCGTAACCACTGGCCGTTCTTCGGCACTTACCTGGATATGCTGGAAATGCTCTTGGCCAAGGCGGACGTGAGTATCGCCGCTTACTACGAGCATCGTCTGGTTGACGAGCCCAGCCTGAAGACGCTGGGCGGCAAACTGCGTGAACGCTTCGCGCAACTGGAAGTGGCGGTATTGGATGTGCTGCAGCAGGAAAGGTTGCTGGAAAATACCCCCTTGATCCGTCAGGCCATCGATGTACGCAACCCCTATATCGATCCCCTGCACGGCTTGCAGGCGGAGTTGCTACAGCGCAACCGCGATGCCGATGGCGTTATCAGCGCCGACCTTTCCCGGGCGCTGATGGTGACCATGGCGGGCATTGCTGCAGGCCTGCGCAATACGGGTTAAAAAGCCCTGATGCGGCGGCAATGGCTTACGCATCCTATAAGGGTGGTTACTACGGGATGGCTTAGGGATCGAGCCCCTGGAGAACGAGGTGATCGTAGTCGATCAGGCCGATCACTTGCTGGGCACTATCGATAACCGGTGCCACGGCAAGGCCGAATTGCTCGAACAGCCGGGCGCAATAGCGGACTTGCATATCGGGACGGACCCCGATGACCGGCTTGCTCATGATTTCGTAAACATTGATGCGTTGCGATGAACGCCCGGTAGCTAGCACGGCCTTAGCAATATCCGAAGGTAATACGATGCCGTATTCATCATCATCGTGGCGCTTGCGAATAAGTAATGCCCTGGCTTTTTCCTGGCGCATCAAATGGGTGGCATCAGAGACGGTAGTAAAGCCGTCCACTAGGCAGAAATGATTGTGCATGATGTCGCTTACACGAATGATATGAGTCGCTGACATGGCCGGTTCCTAAAGTTTATCCTGCACTGTTTCCGATAAAGAATTGATTTGATGTTGCACGCCCAAGGCATCTTCCACATCCAGTTGAAACGCAATTCCGGTACCCGGGGTGTCGTCGAATTGTCCTTCCTGAGCAATCGCTTCCAGAATCCGGCTGCTATGGTGTTCTTCCACAAGAAAAAGTAAGACGTCACGCTGAGCGGTGATCTCCATGCCGAAAATGCCACGTGCCTTTTTCAATCCTTCACCGCGGGCGTTGTTGATAATGGTAGCGCCGGTGGCTCCGGCATCACGCGCCGCTTTAAGAATCACATCGGTATGTTCATCGTCCACCAGCGTTACGATGAGTTTGAAACGCATGACAAGTCTCCTATGAAAAGGCGAAACGCTACTCTTCCGACACCGCAGAGGTGCCGTTTACTTCACTACGCTGGCGATTAGCACGCCATTGGGCCAGCTGGGCATACCCCATCACTGTAATAATGGGAAACAGGCAGGCCAGAGCGATCATGCCGAAGCCGTCCATCAAGGGGCTACGCCCGGGAATGGTGCTGGCTAAACCTAGCCCCAGAGCGGCAATGATGGGTACCGTAATGGTGGAGGTGGTAACCCCGCCGGAATCGAAAGCCAGCGGGATGATGGCGCGGGGAGAGCGTAATGTCTGCACGATCACCAGGATGTAAGCACCCAGCACGAACCACTGCAATGGCCAGCCCATCACGATACGCCAAGCGCCCAAGGTAATGCCGAAGGCCATGCCCAGGGCGACGGAAATTCGCAGCATCAAGGGGTCGATGGTTCCCCCGGAAATTTCTCCGGCCTTGATCGAGACGGCTATCAAGGAAGGCTCGGCTATGGTCGTGCTTGCCCCGATGGTGAAAGCAAAGAAATACACCCAGTAATAATCGCTCCAATGCCGCTGTGCGCCCTCAGCCATGGCGGGTAGAAAGGCTCCGTCCGTAAGTTGCGTAGCCATCAACTCCCCCATAGGGAAAAGCGCATTCTCCAGTCCTACCAAGAAGAAGGAGAGGCCCACCCAAACCATGAAAAATCCCGTGAGCACTTGGAGTAGGTGTTTGATTTTTTTGCGAATGACAAGATATTGAAAGCCGAAGATGATGGCTATGATGGGCAATATGTCGCGCAGGGTATTCCAAAAAATTTCAGCCAATCCCATCAGTGATCTCCTGTTACCAAGCCAAGCCCGAAAATGCCGAATAGCAGCACGAAGATGATCGGCATCACCGAGGCGAAGGCGATCAACCCAAAGCCGTCCAGCATGGGGTTACGGCCCTTGATGGCGGAGGCAAGCCCGACACCCAGCGCGGTGACCAGAGGTACCGTAATGGTGGAGGTCGTGACACCACCGGAATCATAGGCAATGCCAATGATTTCACTGGGAGCGATAAACGTCAGTACCAATACCAGAATATAGCCGCTGATAATCATCAAGTGGAGTGGCCACCCGTTGAAAATACGAATCACACCCACGACCACGGCGGTTCCCACCGAAAGGGCGACCACCATGCGCAATGTCGTGGCGAACGCCTGTTGGGCGGCTAGCGAAGACGGTATGAGCCCTCCTTGTGAGACGACTTCGCTGGCGCGCGCGGCCACGGCGATCAGAGCGGGTTCCGCCACGGTGGAGCCGAACCCCAAGGCAAACGCGAAAAGTAGCAACCAGCTGAGGGAGCCTTTTTGAACGAATGCCTTTGCCAAGCCCTCTCCCAAGGGAAATAAGCCCAGTTCAAGTCCCTTGATGAACAATGTCAGCCCTATAACGACAAACACCAGCCCAAGTATCAGGTCACCTAGTGCCAATGCATCAGGCAAGGGCTGGCGAATGACCACCAACTGGAAGAAACCTATTACCAGCACCACAGGGGCCAAGTCACGAATGCTATCGCGTAGCTGGCGTAACAAAGAGAAAACCAATTCCATCAGCTAGTGGTTCCTAAATAATCTTGTTTGAAAAATAGCGTGTAATCAAAGTACTAGCATACCCTAATAAAAGCTTTATAAGTTTGATCCTGCGCAAGATCAAGGAGCAAGGAAATTTATTTTGCTAGGCCTTTGTGTGCCGCAATAAAATTTGGCTTCACCTCTGCTTGGCAGATGACGTGTCTAGCACTTAATACTGTGAGACCAATAAACCAAGTGTTGATGATTTCATGTGTTTTCCCACAGATTTTGCTAGGATTTGTTGCATTGCAGCGTAAGCTGCCCGTTGCAAACAATGAAAGGAGTCACCATTTTGAGTTCTCATCCATTTTCCATGCAAGGAAAGGTGGGCATCGTCGCCGGCCTGGCCAATGAAGACAGTATCGCTTTCGGTTGTGCCAAGGCACTCCATGCAGCGGGAGCGGAAATGCTGGTTACCTGCGCTTCCTCCAAAGCGGAACGCTTCGTTACGCCACTGCTATCCGATATGGGCGATCCCGAGCTTGTGGTTTGCGACGTTCAGCAAGATGAACAGCTAAACGCTCTGTTCGAGCGTGCCGATCAACGCTGGGGAAGGGTCGATTTCGTTATCCATTCCATTGCCTTTGCCCCGCTTGACGACCTGCATGGGCGCGTAGTGGATTGTTCGCGCGATGGCTTCTTGCAAGCGATGGACATTTCCTGTCATTCCTTCATGCGGATGAGCAAACGAGCCGAACCCCTGATGAAAGACGGAGGCAGTTTGATCTGCATGACCTACCATGGTGCCGACAAGGTGGTGGATAGCTATAACCTGATGGGGCCGGTCAAGGCGGCGCTGGAAGCCGCGACTCGTTACATGGCGGCGGAGCTGGGGCCGAAAGGTATCCGCGTACACGCAGTATCCCCGGGTGTGATTCGTACCCGGGCGGCGTCGGGGTTGAAAGAGTTCGAAGCGTTGGCAAAAGACACCGAAGCTCGCGCCCCCCTCAAGCGCTTAGCTACGATAGAAGATGTTGGTAATGCTGTGGTGTATCTAACGGCGCGCTCCGGGGCGGCCCTGACCGGCATGACGCATTACGTCGATGCGGGTTATCACATTTGCGCTTGATTCACCCTTGCCACTACTTTTAGGAGTCAGTATATGTCACAGACAAAGGAAAATAGTTTCATTGAGAATCGCACCTTCGATGAAATTCAAGTGGGGGATCAGGCGCATTTGGAAAAGCGTCTGACCATGGAGGACATCAAGCTCTTTGCGATCATGTCGGGGGACATCAACCCTGCCCATGTGGATGATGACTTTGCCAAGAGCAGCACCTTTCAGGAAGTGATTGCTCATGGGATGTGGGGTGGGGCGCTGATTTCCACCGTGCTGGGGACTCAGTTACCCGGGCCGGGAACGATTTATATCGGCCAGACGTTGGCCTTCAAGGCACCGGTGAATCTGGGTGACGTACTCAAGGTAAGTGTCAAGGCCGTCGAAAAGAACGATGCAAAGCACCATATTCGCTTTGATTGCCGGTGTGAGAACCAGAAAGGCAAGGTGGTTATCGAAGGCGAGGCCTGGGTATTGGCGCCTACGCAAAAGATCAAGCGCCCGCGCACCGTCATGCCCCAGGTGCGCCTGGCCGAGCGTGGACGACTGCATGAAATACTCACCGCTGCCGATCATCCGGATGCCGTGCGCATGGCGGTGGTTCATCCGGTGGATGAAGTTTCCATCATGGGAGCGTGCGAGTCCGCCGAGCAGGGGTTGATCATACCGGTGCTGGTGGGACCGAGAGCCAAGATCGAGGCGGCCGCCGACGCCGCTGAAGTGGACATTTCCAACTTCGAGCTGGTCGATGTGCCTCACAGCCATGCGGCAGCGGAAAAAGCGGTCGCCATGACGCGTGAAGGCCATGTCGACGCCTTGATGAAAGGGGCGCTGCATACCGATGAGCTATTGCGTGAAGTGCTCAGGCGGGAAGGCGGCCTGCGTACCGGGCGCTGCATCAGCCATGTCATGGCATTCGATGTACCCACCTATCCCCGGCCGCTGTTCATCACCGATGCGGCGATCAATATCTACCCCAATCTCGAAACCAAGCGCGATATCGTGCAAAACGCGATCGAGCTTGCCCATGCCCTGGGCAATACCGATCCCAAGGTAGCGATTCTTTCGGCGGTGGAAACGGTCAATTCCAAGATCACCTCGACTCTGGATGCGGCGGCGCTGTGCAAGATGGCGGAACGTGGCCAGATCACCGGCGGAACCCTGGATGGCCCCCTGGCATTCGACAACGCCGTCTCTGAAGCGGCCGCCGAAACCAAGAAGATCGTCTCGCCGGTGGCGGGCAAAGCCGACATTCTGATCGCGCCCGATCTGGAGGCGGCCAACATGCTGATGAAGCAGTTGACCTATCTGGCCGATGCCACCGGAGCGGGTCTGGTTGTGGGTGCCAGGGTGCCGATCGTGCTCACCAGCCGGGCCGATGACGCAATAACGCGCATGGCCTCTTGCGCTTTGGCGCTATTGTTGGCCGATTATCGTAAGAAAAATACGCGAGCGTCATCATAAGGAGCTGTTTCATGAAGGATATTCTGGTCATCAATAGTGGTTCTTCCAGCATCAAGTTCGCGCTGTATGCCCCTGGCGATGACGACGACGAAAGCCTGGCGCGTTTTCGCATGCGTTATCAAGGCCACTTTTCCGGCCTCGGGCAGACGCCGCGCTTTTCTCTCAAGAATGGCCAGGGCGAGCCGGTGGAAACCGAGCAGGCGCGCGAGCTGCCGGAAGGCATGGAACATCATGCCGCCCTTGAGCGTTTGCTGACATGGATCGAGCAACAACCCGACCTTGACGATATCGCCGTGGTCGGTCATCGGGTGGTGCATGGCGGGCGTGACTATCATGCGCCGGTGGTGCTGGACGAAAAAAATACCCAGGCACTGGAAACGCTGATTCCTCTGGCGCCGCTGCATCAGCCGTTTTGTCTGGCGCCGGTCAAGATGCTTGCCGAGCGGCGTCCGGACCTGGTGCAGGTTGCGTGCTTCGATACCGCCTTTCATACCACGCAACCCAAGGAGTCCCAACACTTTGCCATCCCGCGGGAGTTGACCGAAAAAGGTCTGGTGCGTTATGGCTTTCACGGGCTTTCCTACGACTATATCAATCGCGTCTTGCCGAGCTACTTGGAAAGCCAGCCAGAAAACCATCTGAACGGCGCCTCAACTGAACGCGTGATCGTGGCTCACTTGGGAAATGGGGCAAGCATGTGCGCCATTCACAATGGCAAGAGTGTGACTTCCACCATGGGCTTTACCGCAGTGGATGGGCTGCCCATGGGGACGCGTTGCGGCAATATTGATCCGGGCCTGGTGCTGCATCTGCTGGAAGAAGAAAAAATGAGTCTCGAAGAAGTCAGTGAGCTGCTCTACAAGCGCTCCGGCTTGCTCGGGGTATCGGGGGGAATCAGCAGCGATATGCGTGAGCTTCTGGCAAGCGATGCCCCCGAGGCGCAGGAAGCTATCGACCTGTTCATTTATCGTATCGTGCGGGAAATCGGTAGTCTGGCGGCTGCCATGGGGGGGCTGGACCAGCTGGTGTTCACCGCCGGTATCGGTGAGAAAGCGGCGGCGGTGCGAGAAGGGGTGTGTCGTGGATGTGAATGGTTGGGCGTTACGCTGGATGCCGAGGCCAACCAGGAAAATGCCCAACGCATCAGCCATCCTGAGAGCCGCGTCGGCGTCTGGGTGATACCCACCGATGAAGAACGCATGATCGCCTGGCACAGTGCGAAGCATCTGCAAGCCGAATCAGCAGAGGCGAACGCCAAGTAACAGCATGCCGGCATCCAGGCTGTGCCAGCCCCACCAAGCCAGGGCCATGCCGGCGACCATCAAGGCTGCCGCCAGGCAGCCGAGCAGTGTTGTCTGGTTCATCAAGAAGCCACTTGGGTAATGGGGCGCTGCAAGGGGGCCTCGCTGATGAACCAGTGCAGGGCGGCGGCCAGTACCGAAAGCAGGATGGCGATCTGCCAGACCAGGTCGTAATGACCGGTCAGGTCGTAGAGATAGCCGCCCATCCAGACGCCCATGAACGATCCTAACTGATGGAAAAGAAACACGATGCCGCCGAGCATGGAAAGGTGGCGTACGCCGAATACCGAGGCCACGATGCCATTGGTCAAGGGCACGGTGGAAAGCCACAAGAGCCCGATGGCGATACCGAACAGGTAGGCGCTGGTGGGACTCAACGGCAGAAAGACAAAGGCGGCAATCACACCTCCCCGAATCAAATACAACCAACTCAGCAGATGCGGCTTGGAAAAATGCCCTCCCAGCCAGCCCGCCAGGTAAGTGCCAAAAACATTGAACAGCCCTACCAGTGCCAGGACGGTAGTGCCCACCTGTATCGCCAGGCCGTTATCAAACAAGTAACTCGGTAAATGAACGGCGATAAACACTACTTGAAAGCCGCATACGAAAAACCCCAGGCACAGCATCCAGAAGCCTCGCTGGCCCGCGGCTTCATTCAGCGCGGCTTTCAGGCTGAGATCCCCGGCTTGGTGCGCCATAGGTCTATCCCGCAGCATGGCGCCCAGCGGTACCATCAAGGCCGCCATGCAACCCATGGCCAATAGTGCCGCTGACCAGCCCAGCCATTCGAGCAGGCCCAGGGTGCCGGGCAGCACGGCAAACTGGCCGAAGGAGCCCGCCGCGCTCACGATGCCCATGGCCATGCTGCGCTTTTCCGGCGCCACCGCACGTCCGACTGCCCCCAGGATCACCGAAAAAGTGGTACCCGAAAGGCCCAGGCCAATCAACATCCCTGCGCTCAGGGTCATGCTCAAGGCTGAGCCTGAAAGCCCCATCATCACCAGGCCCAGGGCATAGAGTGCGCCACAGATCACAATGACCCGAGCCGCGCCGAAGCGATCCGCCAAGGCGCCGGTAAACGGCTGGGTCAGCCCCCATATCAGGTTTTGCAGGGCCAGGGCAAAGGCGAAAACTTCACGCCCCCAGCCGAAATCGTTGCTCATGGGCGCCATGAAAAGCCCGAAACCATGGCGCAGCCCCATGGCGGTGGCGATCACCATGCTCCCCAGGATGATCAGCAAAAGCACATGATGGCGCGTGACGGCCATGGTCGGTATGGCAGGCATGATGGTTATCTCATTGGTTCGCAGACTAATTGATTGTCTCTACTATGGCATGCGTTTCAGTGCTTGTCTTCCTCCGGGGCCAGAGCGTTGAGCAGGCCGCGTAGCAAGGAAAGCTCCTTGCGACTGGGTTGGGCACGGGTAAACAGCGCTTGAAGCTGTTGTTCGGTACGCGCATGGGGTTGGGTAAGAAAGCCACTTTGTTGCATCACGCGTGCCAGGTGCGCCTGAAAATGCATGAACTGCTCACGGCTGGGGGGGATGTCGTCCAGAGGGCGCTGGTAAGTGAAGTCACTCTCGGCAGACTTGCGCCAGGCACGATGTACTTCATAGGCGAGAATCTGCACCGCCTGGGAAAGGTTGAGAATGCCGTACTCGGGGTTGGCGGGAATGCTGACTTGATGGGTGCAATGGCGGATTTCGTCATTGGTCAACCCCGAGCGCTCACGGCCGAATACCAGAGCAATCGGCGCCTGATGAGCATTCCGGACCACCGCCTGAGCCATGTCGTCGGGTTCATCGAAATGCGGCAGCGGCAGGCTACGCAGTCGGGCGCTGGCGCCGACCACCTGGACGCAGTCGTTCACCGCCTCTTCCAGGGAGGTAACGACACGCGCCTGGGCTACCAGATCTTCGGCTCCGGCTGCCAGGCGTGTCGCTTCTTCGTCAGGGAAGGCGCGCGGATTCACCAGCACCAGATCGGTCAATCCCATGGTTTTCATCGCCCGCGCTGAAGCGCCGATGTTACCGGGATGAAACGTCTGAACCAGGACAATGCGTATGCGGCTGAGTATAGGGGAGGAGAGCATGGACGGCGCCAGATTGAAAACGCCGATAGTAACAAAAAACCGGGAGCAGCAAAAAATAGGAAGCCACAAAAAAAACAAGCCCCGCATGTGCGGGGCTTGAGTCGACGAAACGTCGGGGGTGGAAGGCGCTTAGGCCGGCATTACATCATGCCGCCCATGCCTCCCATTCCACCCATGCCGCCCATATCCGGGCCAGCTTCTTTCTCTTCGGGATCATCGGCGATCATGGCTTCGGTGGTGATCATCAGACCAGCCACGGAACCTGCCGACTGCAAGGCGCTGCGCGTTACCTTGGCCGGGTCGAGAACACCCATTTCGAACAGGTCGCCGTACTCACCCGTTTGAGCATTGTAGCCGAAGTTGCCTTCGCCATCCTTGACCCGGTTGATGACCACTGCCCCTTCTTCACCGGCATTGGTAACAATCTGACGCAGCGGTGCCTGGAAGGCACGCAATGCCATATTGATACCGTGGTTCTGGTCTTCGTTGTCACCGGTCAGACCAGTGAGCTTGGCCATGACGCGAACCAGAGCGGTACCACCACCAGGCACGACGCCTTCTTCAACGGCGGCGCGAGTCGAGTGCAGCGCATCTTCGACGCGTGCTTTCTTCTCTTTCATTTCCACTTCAGTGGCGGCACCCACACGGATGACCGCAACGCCGCCGGCCAGCTTGGCAACGCGTTCCTGAAGCTTCTCTTTGTCGTAATCAGACGAGGTATCTTCGATCTGGGCGCGAATCTGGTTGACGCGAGCTTCGATGTCGTTTTCGCCGCCGGCACCATCGATGATGGTGGTGTTTTCCTTGGACATGGTCATGCGCTTGGCAGTGCCCAGGTGATCCAGTGTGGTCTGTTCCAGCGTCAGGCCGACTTCTTCGGAAATCACGGTGCCGTTGGTCAGGATGGCGATATCCTGCAGCATGGACTTGCGACGGTCGCCGAAGCCGGGTGCCTTGGCGGCGGCTACCTTGACGATACCGCGCATGGTGTTGACCACCAGCGTTGCGAGGGCTTCACCTTCGATATCCTCGGCGATGATGGCCAGCGGCTTGCCTGCCTTGGCCACGGCTTCCAGCACCGGCAACAATTCGCGGATGTTGGAGATCTTCTTGTCGACCAGCAGCAGGTAAGGATCTTCCAGTTCTACCGTCATGGTGTCCTGGTTGGTCACGAAGTACGGTGACAGGTAGCCACGATCGAACTGCATGCCTTCGACGACTTCCAGTTCGTCTTCAAAGCCGCGACCTTCATCGACCGTGATGACGCCTTCCTTGCCGACCTTCTCCATCGCTTCGGCAATGATTTCACCGATGCGCTTGTCGCCGTTGGCGGAAATGGTGCCGACCTGAGCGATTGCCTTTGTGTCGGTGCAAGGAACGGACATCGCCTTGATTTCCTTGACCGCTGCGGCGACGGCTTGGTCAATGCCACGCTTGAGGTCCATCGGGTTCATGCCCGCGGTCACGCCCTTGAGGCCTTCGGTCACGATAGCGTGGGCCAGAACGGTGGCGGTGGTGGTGCCGTCGCCGGCAACATCGGAAGTCTGTGAGGCGACTTCCTTGACCATCTGCGCGCCCATGTTCTCGAACTTGTCCTTCAGTTCGATTTCCTTGGCAACGGAAACACCGTCCTTGGTGACAGTGGGTGAGCCGAAGGATTTTTCGATGACGACATTACGGCCTTTCGGGCCGAGGGTGACCTTGACCGCATTGGCAAGGATGTCGACGCCACGCGCCATACGCTTGCGAGCATCATCGGAAAACTTAATTTGCTTAGCTGCCATGGTGATTATTTCCTAAAATCGAGTTCGTGGAACGTGATGGGGAAGAAAAGCAGTCGCTTAACCTTCAACAACCGCAAGAATGTCGGATTCGCTCATGATCAGGACTTCTTCGCCATCGATCTTTTGCTTATCGACCCCGTAACCATCCTTGAAAATCACGTTGTCGCCGACCTTGACATCTAGCGGGCGAACTTCACCATTTTCCAGAATGCGTCCGTTACCCACTGCAAGAATCTCACCGCGGGTAGGTTTTTCCTGTGCATTGCCCGGAAGCACGATGCCGCCAGCGGTTTTCTGTTCTTCTTCCATGCGACGGATAACGACGCGATCGTGCAAAGGACGGATGTTCATGCTCACGTTCTCCTAATTAGTGTCAAAACCCATTACATTGGGCGGTTATCTGAGTGTCATTCCCGCAGGGAGTACCTGTCGGGAAGTGAAAGTGCCATGGGCACCTTCCTTGTCGATGGTGATACCGCGGATAGCTGCGTTATCACCTGAACTGTGTGCTGCCACAAAAGTGGGGGCTGGACGTAGCCTTTCAAGGGGTTGGTACAAAAAAAATCCCTTTTCGCTGAAATGACCAAGGCATTCATCAGCATCGATGAAGGGCACCCGTCAGCGCCGATTAAAAGGTTCGTCACGGCTGATGAAATCGCCTTCAAGAGGCTGGCTATTCGATGAAGAGGCCTGATCATGAGGCTTCTGGTCACGGCCTGACCAACGGTCCTGTTGCGTGAAATTGGTCTCCTGGTCGTTATGGGGTGCTTGCGGCTTGACCCCGGCACGCAGCCCCAACCACGTGAGTGCCCTGAGCAATAGCTGACGTGCAGTAGGAATCAGGCAGGCGAATCCCAAGGCGTCGGAAAGAAACCCGGGTGCCATCAGCAGGGCGCCTCCAAAAATCAATGCTGCCCCGGTCAACAATTCACCTGATGGGAGTTCTCCTGCATTCATGCGTTGTTTGGCTCGGGCCAAGGTGGCCACGCCTTCCTTGCGAATCAGGTGCAAACCGGCAACGCCGGTGAGTAATACCAGAATCAAAGTAGTCAGGAGACCGATCTGACTACCCACTGAAAATAGGATGACAAAATCAACAAGGGTAAATAATGAAATAAATAACAAGATGGGCATGCTGGCTCCAAATATAACGTGCGTGGTCAATGTGGTGGCATTCCAAAAAAAAACAAGGGCGAGGAGGGGGCTCGATTTTTTATTGGGTCTGCACTATGCTGCAATGCACAATGAATAAGTGCTGGAATTGGCGAACGATAAGCATAGAGTCGATGTTAAATTATTGAAGTGAAAGGAGATGCAAAATGGAATTGGCAAACACGGTCATTGCAATTACCGGTGGCGCTCAAGGATTAGGTCTGGCCATGGCGAGACGGCTGGGAAAGCAAAAAGCAAAATTGGCGCTTTTGGACATCAGTGCCGAGACGCTGGACAACGCCGTTTCGCAATTACGTGAAGAAGGTATCGAGGCCGAGTGCTTTGTTGTCGATGTAAGTGATGAAAATTCGGTCATACAAGGATTTGCCGATATTGCCCAGCGGATGGGACCTATCAACGGCTTGGTCAATAACGCCGGGATCACTCAAGATGCCTTGCTGGTTAAAGCCAAGGAAGGCGAGGTGGACAAACGGATGTCGTTGAAGCAGTGGCAACAGGTTATCGATATCAATCTGACCGGCGTTTTTCTGTGTGGTCGTGAAGCCGCTACCCAGATGATCGAAGCGGGCCATGAAGGGGTAATCGTCAATATTTCCAGTATTTCCCAAGCTGGTAACATGGGCCAGAGCAACTACGCAGCATCCAAAGCCGGCATTTCGTCACTTACCGTCACTTGGGCGAATGAGCTGGCGCGCTACGGTATCCGCGTAGGGGGAGTGGCTCCAGGCTTCATGAAGACGGAAATGACCGAATCAATGCGTTCGGACATGCTGGACCGAATCACGTCGAATGTACCTCTGAGGCGTTTAGGTGAGCCTGATGATATTGCCCAAAGCGTTGAGTTTATTTTTACAAACGATTATTACACCGGTCGTATTCTCGAATGTGATGGAGGTTTGCGCCTCTAATGCCTTGCGCCGTCACAGCTTGTGTCAAGAGGTAACCGCAATGCTTGAAGTCGGTCTGCCCAGGCCGGCTTTCACCTCTTTGGTGCGGTTGGCGATTTAAAATAATAATTTTTAGAAAAAGTCTCGGTCGAATTCACGGTGAAAATACATCTCCAGACGCAGGGTCATGGCCCAGCGTGGTTCATAATCCTCTTCCCGAGCAAAGTGCAGTTCGGGGATTACGTCGGCGTAAAGAATTCCTTTGTGAAGGTTGCGACGATAACGGGTCTGGAGATAGTAATCGTTCAATCGCGGGTCGGAGGCGCTTTCCCCCAGGGCAATTGCCGAGTAACGCAGTGCACTGCGGCGATTGATTCGATGATTGAGTTCGGCAGTTTCGCTATATTCCAGGGTGTCGTGTTCTTCGCGCCACTGAACATTGGTGATAAAGCGTAGATGCCGGTTGCTGCTGAGCGGCCGTCCGATGTCCCAGCGGGTTCTCGCCGAGTAACCATCATGGTTGAACCAGGAGAGCCGGTTGTTGGATTCCAGTTGCCAAGGACTTTCATTCAAGGTCCAGAGCCGTTCGTTGGTAAAACGAACGTAAGGGTCGAGAGGCAACCGCAAACGTACCCCGGCATCTACACGATTGTTCCATGTTTTGCGTTTATCGCGCTTTTCCAGCCAGGCGAGGCCTAGGGTAGAGGTGCTCCGGTCACGCTGATCCCTTGCCAAGCGTCCAGAACCTTGTTCTTCCAGAGTGCCCTGGGCTTCTTCCGGGTCGCTTTCGATGAGCAGCCTGAGGCGCTCTTCCGAGGTAGGCAGATCAATCCGATAACGTAGGTTGAGCTCGACATCAGTGCCTTCACCCTCTCGCCAATCGACTTCTTGACCGATACGCAGGTAAGACTCGTTATCGACCTCTTGATAGTCGTCGGTGCCGAAAAATTTATCTATATTTCGTGACGTGGTATCCACCCATCGCGCCACGTTTGCATGGGCAGGGGTAATATGGCGTTCTGCCCATTCGGGTAGGTCGCTATCGCTGGCAGGCTCCGCCTGAGCCATGGAGCTGAAAAAACCACATAAGCAAGCACTGAATATCTTCTTCATCGTTTTGCGCGGGAAACCCGGTTGCTTTAGCGCCGGGAGGGATAGCGCGTCGTGCGCAGCACGACTCGGGGTTCCCTGTACGCGTCTCCTTTATGATTGGATTGTGGGTAGTGGGT
>NZ_QPIJ01000033.1 GCF_003336665.1 Vreelandella rituensis
GAAACCCGCGTGCGTGGACAGTGCCTTGAGCATCGACGACCGCCCAGGTCGCCGCCGTGTTAATGCCAACATCCACCGCCAGCACCCGGTCAGGGGCGCCTTTGGCGGGCTTGGGTGGATCAAACTGTTCGGGCAACGAGAGTAGCCATTGTCGACCGTTAGTGGTCAGTAGCGGGGATTTGGCCTTGCCTTTCCCCCGGAACCGGCATGTTCCCTTGAGCCGAAATCCCATCCAGGCCCAATCATTATGCTGTCGCACCTTGATAAAGGCATGGCTGGCATCGGCATTGATCCTGGCGCACTGGCTCCCGTAAAGGCTCGGAAAGGTCTTGGTGCTGGATGTCAGGCGCGGTGGTTTGGCGTGCAGGTGTTTACGATCACCGCTGCGTCACGCCTCAAACCGTGTCACGAAGGAGCGGACTTGACCAACCGCATCCATGATAGCGACACGGCGAAGGTACGATGGAAACTTGTAGTCGCGTTTAGCAAAGTACGTGTAGCGTACCTGTGGTCGTTTTTGGGTGGGATGTATCAGCCGTTCTATTACCTCGACCACCGCGTTCCCTTAGCAGACGCCGACCTGCGGCCAGTGCGTATACGCCACGGTCATGAGATCGCGCACCAATCGCCGATACAGCACCAGCGTATCCGTCAGAGCGGTCTGTTGGTCGGCACTGGTGACATGTAGCGCCAGGGAGTCGGAACGGATGATCGGCATAAGAAAACTATATATCCAACCAGTGATAAGAACAAGCAAGGCTGACACCTTGCCCTGCCTTAACTGTCGATTCTTTGAATGAATCGAATCGCAGAATGCGGCAGGATTTTGTTCAAAAGGGTTCAGGAAGGATGGCATGAAGGCGGAAATTTGCAAAACCACTCGGCGCTTGCACGCTACGACATCATGCTTGAGTGGGGTTTGCGCATGAACGTACTGCTTATCTTGGGCCACCCGCGTGTCGAGAGTCTGTGCGGCGCCCTGGCGGATGCTTACAGTGAAGGCGCTCGGGCGGCGGGGGTGGAGTTGCGCCGCCTGGACCTTGCCGAACTTGATTTCGACCCGAATGTGCATACGCCCTCACCCAACCAGCAACCGTTGGAAACCGACCTGAGCCGGGCGCGGGAGCTGGTGGAGTAGGCGGAGCATCTGGTGTTCGTCTATCCCACTTGGTGGGGCGGGGCTCCCGCGCTGCTCAAGGGCTTTCTGGAACGCATCATGCTGCCTGGGTTCGCGTTCATTCCCTGTGAAGGCGGGATCGGTTACGAAGGGCTGCTGAAAGGGCGTTCAGCGCAGCTGATCACCACCATGGATACGCCTCCCTTGATCTACAAGCTGCTTTATCGCCAGCCGGGAAGAAATGCCTTGGCGAAGGCGACCTTGGGTTTTTGCGGGATTCGTCCGGTGCGCTACCTAGCCTGCGGGCCGGTCAAGGATTCCACAGCCCGACAGCGTCAGGCATGGCTGGCACGGGCCAAGTTCCAGGGGCGCCAATTGGAACGTGGCCGTATTTCCTCTTTCGAGTGGCTGCAACTTGACATCCTCCCCCACCTTCAGCGCTGACGCGCTTGCGGAAGGGGATTCCCAGGTCGTCGCCTTCCTGGTTCCTGCTTCGCTGTCCGTCGCCTCAATGCCTTGGCATTGCCGGTCTTACACAAACTCCACAGGCGTACATTCCCGAGTGCCCCTCGGTATTACTTCAACGCTCAGTACCGGCTAACAGCGCGGTGCCGGCTTGCAGGATGTTACGTGCTGCATTGAGGTCTCGATCAATGCCTTGGGTGCCGCAGCCGGGACAGTCCCAGGTGCGAACATCGAGCGACAGGGATTCCAGTACAAAGCCGCAGCCATGGCAGCGCTTCGAGCTGGGATACCAGCGGCCAATCTGGACGAACTGACGCCCCGCCCAGGCAGACTTGTACTCAAGCTGGCGCACCAGCTCGCCCCAGCCCACATCGCTGATGGCTTTCGACAGCGACCGATTCTTGACCATGTTTTTCACCGCGAGGCTTTCAGCACAGATCACTTGGTTCTCGTTGACGATCTGCCGGGTGAGTTTATGAAGGTGGTCAAGCCGGGCATCGGCGATTTTTGCGTGGCGCCTGGCCACGATACGCCGCGCCTTGGCGCGGTTATTGGAGCCTTTTTTCTTCCGCGATAGCTGGCGCTGTGCCCGCGCCAGCTTACGTGCGTGACGCGCCGTATGGCGGGGGTTGTTGACGCGCCTTTCATCGCTGGTGACAAACAGGTCTTTCAAGCCAAGATCGATACCCACCATCTTCGGCACCACGCCGAGCGATAGGGTGTCGACCTGGCACAGGCAGCTAATGAAGTAGCGACCGGCGCGATCTCTGGATACCGTGACGGTGCTGGGGGCTGACGGAAGCTCGCGGCTCCAGCGGATATTGAGGGGTTCCTTGCACTTGGCCAGCGTGACCTGGCCGTTACGATACACAAACGCCGAACTGGCAAAGGTGGCGGACTGTCGCTGCTTCTTTGACTTGAAACGCGGGTACCGAGCGCGCTTGGCAAAGAAGTGCTTGAACGCGGTTTGCTGATGGCGCAGGCATTGCTGCAAGGGCACCGAACTGACCTCGGCCAGGAACGCGGTGTCAGGCTGTTTTTTCAGTTGCGTCAGGAAGGCGCTGGCATCGTTGTAGCCGACTTTCTCTTTGCGCTCGTAAAACGCATCGGTGCGATGTCGCAGCACCGCGTTCCAGACAAACCGCACGCACCCAAACGTCCGCGCCAGCAGGATTTCCTGCTCGGGCGTCGGGTAAAATCGGTACTTGTAGGCGCGTTCGGTTTGCATGAGTTACATGCGTAGTCCGTGTCCTGTAAGTTTTCAAGTACCAGTGCCAACAAGGCACCCTCGCGGGTGCCGCGCTTGTATCCCCTCCCTTCGCGCTACGCGACTCAGGAAGAGGTATTACGCGCTTTTTGATAAAGCCGGAGCCTGGCTTAGAGCGCTGCGGCTGCAGTTCTATCCCATGACCTGGGTGGCTTATGCCATCGGTGCCCTGGCGGCTTCCCCCAGTGGCGATGTGTTCAGCACCGGTATCTTCTGGCTGGGGTATCTTTGTCTGTTCCTGCTGGAGGTGGCGACGGTACTCACCAATGACGTCATCGACTTGCCCAGCGACCGACAGAACCGCTTTTACAGCACCTTCACGGGCGGCTCGCGGGTGTTGGTGGAAGGGCTTTTGAGCCAACGTGAACTCAGGACCGGCATCCTCGTGTCGCTACTGGGATTCGTGGCTGCCTCGGCGTGGCTCTTGAGCCAGACGCCGGGATCCGCGGGGAGCATCACCCTGGTATTGGTGGTGCTGACGATATTGACCCTGGGATATACGGCGGCGCCCTTGAAACTCAGCTATCGCGGCCTGGGCGAATTGGATGTGGCGGTCACTCACAGTATCGGCGTGCTATTGAGCGGCTATGTGATTTTCGCAGGTGACTGGTACGACGCCTTACCGTGGCTTTTAAGCCTGCCTCTGCTCCTGGCGATCATGCCTGCCATCACGCTCGCGGGAATACCTGACCTTGAGGCTGATGCGGCGGTTGCCAAGCGCACCCTGGCGGTACGTCTAGGGCGTCGCGGTGCGCTGGGGCTTGCCTTGGGCTTTACCCTGGCTTCCGCGAGCGTGGCGCTCGTCTGGCATCTGCTGGGCATCGCCGAGGGAGCTTACGGCGGTATTGCCTATGTGGTGGTTCCCCATGCCGCCTTGCTGGCCTTCTGGTTATATCGCCAGAGGGGAAAGACCGAGCTTTCGGAAAATAGCAGCGTCTCCTCCCGCATCGATGGGTTGATGGGTGTCTCGCTGGGCTACGTCCTGTGGTTCGGGTTGTTTCCGCTGTTTCAGTTGCTCGCTCACTGAAAGGTTAGCTGAGGCGTTGGCTGATCAAACGCTTGGCCACGCCATTCTGACTACACTTCAGCAGGCAACCGTTATTCCTCAATCCTCAATCCCCAAGAACCCTGAATTGCCGGAGCGTCGCGCCCATGAACTATCTTGCCTATCGTCATGCCCTTGAAGTTCAGCTAAAAGCCTCGGAATTGCCGTTTCCAGAAGTGGAATTCGACCAGCGCCGTGCCAAGGTAATAAGCGCCATGCAGGCCGCTGGGCTGGAGGCGCTGTTAGTGACCGACCCGGCGGATATCTATTACTTGACCGGTTATCACACCTTCGAGGTTTCGGTGCATACCTGTCTGGTGTTCTCCGCCAAGCGTTGTGTGCTTCAGGTGCCCTCTATCGAGACTGGCCCGGCCGTGGTCACGGCCAAGGTGGATGAAATCCTCGGGTATCGCTGGGAAGGCATCGACGAGGTGGTCGAGCCGCTTTACGACGTGCTGGCCCAGTACCATTCCATCGGCATGGACGGCTGGAGTGCCGGGCTACGCCATGGGGTGATCAGTCAGTTGCAACAGCGCCTGGGCAGTGGGCGCTTCCGGGAAGGCGGCAAGGTGCTGGATGGGGTTCGCGTCGTTAAGACATCGGCGGAGATCGAATGTCTACGGGAAAGTGCACGCATTACCTCGGCCGGGCTCAAGGCGGCGATCCAGGTGATTCGACCCGGGGTGACGGATAACGACGTGGCGGCGGAAGGCTCGCGTGCACTGCTGGAAGCCGGGAGCGAGTTCATGAGCCTGCAGCCGATTGTCACCGTTGGGTGGCGTATCAGCATTATTCACGTCAACCACAAGCGCCGGGTGATCGAGCCCAATGACCCGGTGTTTCTGGAGTTCGGCTCGGCCTATCAGCGTTACACCGCGCCGATGATGCGTACCGTGGTGGCGGGCCGGGCAACCCCGGACATGCAGGCGGTGCGCGATGTGTGTCTGCGTTTATTCGAAGTACTGTGCGATGCGATGCGCCCCGGCAATACCTTCGATGACGCGGCCCGGGCGGCGGATGCCGTTCTGGCGCTATGGAGTGACAAGCTGTTTTTCTCCGGGGTCTACGGTTATGCGGTCGGCGCGCAATTTCCGCCCAGCTGGGTGGAAGGCACAGGCTTTATCGCCCGGAACCAGATGCGCGAATTCGAACCCGATATGGTCTTTCACCTGCCGTTATGCCTGCGCTGGCCGGGACAATGGGGCATCGGTTTAAGCGATACCGTGCAAGTGACCCCGCACGGTGCCGTGCCGCTTACCGATAATGGCTGGCAGCTGGAGGAACGCCTGGATTGACCCATCTGGATTGACCCAATAGTCCGCCTTGTATCTGCGAGAGTGGCTGTCTACGTTGAAGTGACGGCGATGCTGGTAACGGTTTAACCACTGTCGTGGAAACAGGAGCAATTACAGGAGACGTGACACAGGAGGCGTGGGTCATGGCAAAGAATCCGCATACCAACCCGAACAGTGACGGGCCGCACGATACAGACTTCACCACCGACGAATCGAGCAAATCGGATAACCTGGAACATTACCGCAGCGATGCCGAAGGGCACGATCTGCGCACCAACCAGGGGATGCGAATCTCGGACAACCACAACTCGCTGAAAGCTGGAGAGCGTGGTCCCACCTTGCTCGAAGATTTCGTCTTCCGCGAAAAGCTCAACCATTTCGACAATGAACGTATTCCCGAGCGCATCGTGCATGCGCGTGGGGCGGCGGCACATGGCTATTTCCAGCCGTATGAAAATGCTACCCAGTACTCCAAGGCGGGGCTGTTCAAGGACCCCGACAAGAAAACCCCGGTATTCGTGCGTTTTTCCACGGTGCAAGGCTCACGCGGCTCCAACGACACCGTGCGCGATGTACGCGGCTTTGCCACCAAGTTCTACACCGACGAGGGCAACTGGGACCTGGTCGGTAACAACATGCCGGTGTTCTTCATCCAGGATGCGATCAAGTTTCCGGATTTCGTGCATGCGGTAAAGCCCGAGCCGCATAACGAGATTCCCATGGGACAGTCGGCCCACGATACCTTCTGGGATTTCGTGTCCTTGATGCCGGAAGCCACCCATATGGTGCTGTGGACCATGTCGGATCGGGCCTTTCCACGGCACTACCGCAACATGGAAGGCTTCGGTGTGCACACCTTCCGGCTGATCGATAGGCAAGGCAAGTCGCGTTTCGTCAAGTTCCACTGGAAACCGGTGGCCGGCATCTGCTCGTTGATCTGGGACGAAGCCCAGAAACTCTGGGGACGTGACCCGGACTTCAACCGCCGTATGATGTGGGATGACATCGAGAACGGCGATTTTCTCGAATACGAGCTGGGCATCCAGGTAGTGGAAGAGGAGGACGAGCATCGCTTCGACTTCGATATTCTCGATCCCACCAAGATCATTCCCGAAGAGCAGGTGCCGGTGACGCTGATCGGCAAGATGGTACTCAACCGCAACCCGGACAACTTCTTTGCCGAGACCGAGCAGGTGGCGTTCAATCCCGCTCATGTGGTACCGGGAATCGACTTCAGTAACGACCCCTTGCTGCAAGGGCGGTTGTTTTCGTACACCGATACACAGATGCTGCGCCTGGGCGGGCCGAATTTTCACGAAATTCCGATTAACCAGCCGGTATGTCCGTTCCACAACAATCAGCGCGATTCGATGCACCGTCAGACCATCAACAAAGGTCAGGCGTCCTACGAGCCGAACTCCATCGATGGCGGCTGGCCGAGTGAAACCCCACCGGCCGAGGAAAGTGGCGGTTTTGAAACCCATTACGAGCGTATAGACGCCCATAAGGTGCGGGGTCGCAGCGATTCCTTCGGTGACCATTATTCTCAGGCCACGCTGTTCTGGAACAGCCAGTCGGACGTGGAGAAGGAGCACATCATCGCCGCTTATGCCTTCGAGCTTTCCAAGGTGCAGCGGCCCTGGATTTGTGAGCGAGTGATCAAGGAGATCCTGCCCAACATCGACTTGGAGCTGGCGCGTCGTGTCGGGGAGATGCACGGCATCGAAGCCCCGGCCCAGAAACCTGCTTCGGCGGATGAGCTGGGCCATAGCGCGCAGACCTATTCCGAGGCGCTGAGCCTGATGGCGCGCCTGCCGGGCCACATCGCCATGCGCAAGGTCGCGGTGCTGGTGGCCGATGGCGTGGATGCCGCCCAGCTGGACGAGATCAAGACCCGGCTTGAGGGCGAAGGAGCTCAAGCGATGCTCATCGCGCCAAGCATGGCGCCCGTCAAGGCAAACGATGGCCGAATGGTGTCCCCCGACGCCATGCTTAACGGTCAGCCTTCGGTAACCATGGATGCGGTTATCGTGGCCGATGGGCAACAGAGCATCGATACCCTGGCGCAATCCGGCCAAGGGCGCTATTACCTCCAGGAGGCTTACAAGCACCTGAAAGTGATTGTCGCCATCGGGGAAGGAAAACGTCTTCTGGAGACCGCCGAAATACCCGTGCCGGAAGAGGGGGTGATAAGTGGCGCTACGCTGCAGGACGTCTTCGCTGATTTTTGTGAAGTGTTGGGCAAGCACCGGGTCTGGACACGCGATTCCAAGGCAAACATGATGTCCGCATGATAGTTAGCTGAAAAATAGATTCGTAGATCCCGACGTCTCGTGATTTTCTTATCCGGGTCATAACCCTTGAGAGAACCGCGGGACGTCTCTTTGACAAGGAAATCGGATGACCCCTGCGATTTACAGCGCCAGACAGGCCGGAATGGCGTACCAGGTGCATGAATATAGTCACGAGCCGGGCGCCACGCTGTCGTATGGCTTTGAAGCGGCCCAGAAACTCGGCGTATTACCGGAGCGCGTGTTCAAGACCCTGGTGGTGAAGCTCGATGGCAAGGTGCTCGCCATTGGGGTTGTGCCGGTGACCGCGCAGCTTGGCATGAAACGAATCGCCAAGGCGGCGGGAGCGAAAAAGGCGGCCATGGCCGAACCGGACGAGGTGGAGCGCGCCACCGGCTACGTACTGGGCGGGGTCAGCCCGTTGGGTCAGAAAAAGCGCTTGGCCACCTTCATCGATACCTCGGCCCAGGCCCAGGCAAGCATCTATGTGAGTGCGGGGCGTCGTGGATTGGAAATCGAACTGAGCCCGGAAGGCCTGGCCGGCCTGACCCAAGGGCGATTCGCGCCCCTGACCCAGGCGTGATGGCGAGCATCAGGATGGGCTGACTTATACCGCTAGAAAGGGCAGCGTAGAGCGGTTTCTGGTATGGTGCCGGAAGTTGACAGGCGCGGGTTGCCGTCCTGGGTCGCTGGCGCTGCCGGCGTTTGTTTTTTTATCTTATGGCTTTTGCAGGTTGTCGTTGTGTCCGATGCTGATTCCCCCCGTTTTACCACGTTAGTGTTGCCTTCGGCATTGCTGAGCAACCTGGATTCGTTAGGCTATCTAGCGATGACCCCGGTTCAGGCCGCCGCGCTGCCCGCAATTCTGGATAAACGCGATGTGATTGCCCAGGCCAAGACCGGTTCAGGCAAGACGGCGGCCTTCGGCCTGGGGCTGCTTGCAGCCCTGAATCCCGAAAGCTTTGCCGTGCAAGGCCTGGTGCTGTGTCCCACCCGAGAGCTTGCCGACCAGGTAGCCGAAGAAATTCGCCGCCTGGCGCGGGCCATGCCCAACGTCAAAGTGTTGACCCTGTGCGGCGGAGCGCCGTTCGGCCCGCAGCTGGGGTCACTGGAACACGGTGCGCATATCGTGGTGGGCACGCCGGGACGCGTGGAGGAGCATTTGCGCAAAGGCTCACTGGACCTTTCGCGCTTGACGATGCTGGTGCTCGATGAAGCGGATCGCATGCTGGATATGGGCTTTCAAGCCTCGCTTGAAGCGATCATCGGCCAGACACCGGCCTCGCGGCAGACCTTGATGTTCAGCGCCACCTTTCCCGAAGACGAGCAGAAAGGCAGTATCCGAGCGATCGCCGCAGGGCTGATGCGTGATCCTCTACGGGTGAAAGTGGAGGAGACCCACGACAGCACCACGATTCGCCAGCATTTTTACTTGATCGAAAGCGAGGCGGCGCGTTTTGCGGCACTGCGCCAGGTGCTGCTGCATTATCGGCCGGTCTCGACGGTGGTGTTCTGTAATACCAAGCGTGAAACCCAGGAAGTGGCCGATGCCCTGAATGAGGCGGGTTTCAGTGCGCTGGCCTTGCATGGTGACCTGGAACAACGTGACCGTGACCGCACCTTGGTGCTATTTTCCAACCAGAGCGCTTCTATTCTGGTGGCCACCGATGTCGCCGCCCGAGGGCTGGATATCGCCGAGCTGGATGCGGTCATCAATTACCAGATCGCCCGCGACCTGGAAGTGCATGTGCACCGGGTCGGACGCACCGGGCGTGCGGGTGCCAGCGGCGTGGCCTGTACCCTGGTCAGTGAAAAGGAAGATTATCGTCTGGGGCTGCTGGGTACATTTCTGGAGCAGCGCCTGACCTGCGAGCCGTTGCCGCCGGTCAAGAATCGTGAGCCGTTCTTTCCGCCGATGGCGACATTGCAACTGGACGGCGGCAAGAAGGATAAACTTCGCCCCGGCGATATTCTGGGCGCCTTGACCGGTGAACAAGGCATTCGTGGCGATCAGGTGGGCAGGATAAAAGTGCTGCAGCGTAGTGCCTTCGTGGCGGTCAAACAGGATGCGGTGAACGCCGCGTTGAACAAACTCGCTCAGGATAAACTCAAAGGACGTTCATTTCGTGTGCGTCGCGTGAGCCGCTGATTGCCGCTTATTTACAAGGCTTTGAAAGGCCGCTCCCACACCGTCATTCTCCAAGAACCAAGAGGAACCAAGACAGCCAGTCATGAAAATACCTAAACGATTACAGCCGCTGGTTGACGACGGCATGATAGACGAAGTGCTGGTGCAGTTGATGAGCGGTAAGGAAGCGCAGGTTTACGTGGTGCGTTGTGGCGAACAGGTACGCTGCGCCAAGGTGTTCAAGGAAGCCAAGCAGCGCAGTTTCAAGCAGGCGGTGCAGTACCAGGAGGGACGCAAGGAGCGCAACAGCCGACGTTCGCGGGCAATGGCGAAAAAGACGCGCTACGGCCAGAAAGAGCAGGAAAAAGCCTGGCTGAACTCGGAAGTGGATGCCCTGTATCGCCTGGCCGCCGCCGGAGTGCGCGTGCCCGAGCCGTTCGGTTTCGTCGATGGCGTCTTGTTGATGGAGTTGATCAACGACGCCGACGGCTACACGGCGCCGCGGCTGGATGACGTCACCTTTACCCCGGAACAGGCCCGTGAGCATTACGCCACGGTACTGCAGGAAGTGGTTCGGATGCTGTGCGCCGGTTTGATTCACGGCGATCTTTCCGAATTCAACGTTCTGTTCGATGGCCGGGTCCCGGTGATCATCGACCTGCCTCAGGCAGTGGATGCCGCCGGTAACAACGCCGCCCAGGAAATGCTGGAGCGCGATGTCGATAATATGCGCGATTATTTCGCTCGCTACGCCCCGGAGTTGCTGGAAACGCAATACGCCAAGGAGATCTGGGCACTTTACGAATCCGGCCAGCTGCATCCGGATAGCGAACTGACCGGTCAATTCGTCCTCGATACCCATATCGCCGACGTGGATGAAGTGCTGGCGGTGATCGACGACGCCGAGGAAGAAGAGCTGGATCGACAGGCGCGCATTCACGGCGACGAGGACGACGACGACTGAACGGTATCGTCAAGCGGTACCGTCGAATCGTCTACTGAGAGCTTCTATGCTGGCGCGCGTATTTCATTACTTTGAAAGATTGGTCAATCCCTACCCCGAAGGCGAGGTCAAGACACCGCCATCGGGGTTGTTTGCCTTCATCCTGCATTTTTCCCGCCCGGTGTTGCCGCTACTGGTGGCGATGTCGTTGCTGACGGCACTGGTTTCCGCCGCCGAGGTGGTGTTTTTCAGTTACATGGGCGATTTGGTGGATTGGCTTTCGACCGCCGAACGCGAAGGCTTTTTTGCCGACTACGGCTGGCGCCTGGCAGGCATGGCGGCGCTGGTGATCGTCGGCTTGCCGCTATTGGTACTCTTGCAGTCGCTGGTCACTCACCAGAGCATTTTCGGCAATTACCCCATGATCGGCCGTTGGCTGTCACACCGGCACATGCTGGGGCAGAGCCTGGCATTCTATCAGGACGAGTTTGCCGGGCGGGTGTCACAGAAGGTCATGCAGACCGCGCTTGCGATCCGCGAAACCGTGACCAAGCTGATGGATCTGATGGTGTATGCCCTGGTCTATTTCAGTGGCGCGATGATCCTGCTGGGGCGAGCGGACATGTGGCTGGTGTTGCCGCTGGTACTTTGGCTGGTGGGATATCTGCTGATCATGCGGGTATTCGTGCCGCGTCTGCGCGATATCTCCATGGCCCAGGCCGACGCCCGCGCCCAGATGACCGGGCGGGTGGTCGACAGCTACAGCAATATCCAGACGCTCAAGCTGTTCGCCGATACCCAGCGCGAACAGGCCTATGCCCGGGATGCCATGGAAGGTTTCATGCAAACCGTGCATCGCCAGATGCGCCTGGTGACCCGCATGTCGGTGAGTTTGACCCTGCTCAACTCCTTACTCCTGACTGGCACCGCCGCCATGGCCATCGGTGCCTGGTATTTCGAGGCGATCTCGCTTGGGGTGCTGGCCGTTTCCATTGCCCTGGTGATGCGTATACGTTTTATGTCCGACTGGATTCTGTGGGAAGTGGCTGGACTATTCGAGAACATCGGCACGGTGCAGGACGGCATGAATACCATTGCCCGAGACCCCGAGGTAAAAGACGTTCCTGACGCCGATACGCTGCGTGTCACACAGGGCGAGATTCGCTTCGAGTCGCTATGCTTCGAATATGCCCAGGCGAAAGGGGAAACCCGGCGTGTCTTCGACGGACTGGACCTGACTATCTCACCGGGAGAGAAAGTCGGTTTGATCGGGCGTTCCGGGGCGGGCAAATCGACCCTGGCCAACCTGCTGCTGCGTTTTTACGATCTTCAGGGCGGGCGGATTCTGATCGACGGCCAGGATATCGCCAAGGTGACGCAGACATCTCTGCGTCATCAGATTGGCATGGTCACCCAGGATACCTCGCTGTTGCACCGCTCGCTGCGTGACAATATCCGCTATGGCAGCCCCCATGCCGATGATGAGGCCGTCTGGGAAGCTGTTTGTCGTGCGCATGCCGACAGCTTCATCAATGAGCTGGTCGACCCCAAGGGGCGGCGTGGCCTGGATGCGCATGTGGGCGAGCGTGGGGTGAAGCTCTCCGGGGGCCAGCGTCAACGTATCGCTATCGCCAGGGTGCTGCTCAAGAACGCTCCGATACTGGTGCTGGACGAAGCGACCTCGGCTCTCGATTCCGAAGTCGAAGCTGCCATTCAGGAACAGCTGGATACCTTGATGGAAGGCAAGACGGTGATCGCCATTGCTCACCGGCTTTCGACGATCGCCATGCTTGACCGCCTGGTGGTGGTGGATGAAGGGCGCATCGTGGAAACCGGCACGCATCAGCAATTGTTGGCCCGGGATGGCATCTACGCCGCATTATGGTGGCGGCAGTCCGGCGGTTTTCTGGGGGTGGATGTCGCCACTGAAGCGGCGCCTTGATGGGCGAAGGGCTTATTCGTCTGCTAATGTCTTGACAGCAATTGGCCAATTTGCCAATTCGCCGATGCATCAAGCCAACGTGCACAACCAAGGAGCTTGCGATGAAAGCGGTAACCCTGAAACAACCCGGTGGGCTGGATAACCTTCAGCTTCAGGATACCCCGGCGCCGGGCGAACCCGGCCCTGGCGAGATACGTGTGCGTATTCACGCCAGTTCGCTCAACTTTCATGATTACGCGGTGGTGGCGGGGATGATCCCTACCGAAGAAGGCCGCATTCCGATGTCCGATGGTGCCGGTGTGGTGGAGGCCGTGGGCGAGGGCGTGGAAGAATTCGCGGTAGGCGATGCGGTGGTGTCGACCTTCTTCCCGCACTGGCTGGAAGGCCCCGCCCGGGTGGGTAACTTTGCCACCACCCCGGGTGACGGCGTAGACGGCTACGCTCGCGAGCAGGTGATTCATCCGGTCGAGTGGTTTACTCATCAGCCCAAGGGCTACAGCCATGCTGAATCCGCCACCCTGACCACGGCGGGCCTGACCGCCTGGCGTGCGCTGGTAGTGGACGGTGGCCTGAAAGCAGGGGATAGCGTGCTGGTATTGGGCACCGGCGGTGTGTCGATATTCGCCCTGCAATTCGCTCGAATGATGGGTGCGCGGGTAATTGCCACTTCCTCTTCAGATGCCAAGATCGAGCGGCTGAAGGAGCTGGGTGCCGAGCATACGCTCAACTATAAAAACGAGCCTGAGTGGGGCAAGAAGGTCAAGGAGCTGACCAATGGACGTGGGGTGGACCATGTGATTGAAGTTGGCGGCCCGGGCACCTTGCCGCAATCTATCGATGCAGTGCGGATCGGCGGACATATTGCCTTGATTGGCATTCTCACCGGGCGTGAGGGCGAGATTCCCACTGCCAAGCTGATGGCCAAGCAGGCGCGCTTGCAGGGCCTGATCGTGGGTAGCCGGCGTAACCAGCAGGAAATGATTCGGGCGATTGACGCCACCGACATGCATCCGGTTATCGACCGGCGTTTCTCGTTGGAAGATATTGCGGATGCATTTCGCTATGAAGAAGCCGGGCGACACTTCGGCAAGATCTGCCTGGAGTTCTGATCTCACGCTATCTCACACTACGAGGGCGTATCAGTCCTGAAGACGGCTGTAAACCACGCCCTTGATTTCCACTTCATAGATATCCTTGTAAGGCACGGTGATTCCCTCCACATCCCCGGGTTCGCCGTGGCTATGTTTCAGGTCGGTTTCTGGAATCACTTTCACTCCCATGAACCCCACATGCTGTATTCGGGCACTGAGCCGGTTGCCGTCATGCTCCACCAGTACACGCTCTCCGGCAAAACATTTTTCCAGCTTGGCATGAAGTTCTTTCTCGGTGACATGGACGATACTCATGAGTTCCCTCCTGCATTAATCAGCGACGGTATGTTATTTATCGAGAAATCAGCGGAGTTCTATAAACACTGCACACCGATGCAAGATATATACATTTAGTTACCCGTCCAATCTAAGCGTAGCGCAACGTTCATTGATTGTCGTCGGTAGTTCCGCGCTGTGATAGACATTCTGGACATCGTCGAGCTCGTTGAGCATGCCCAGCAGCTTTTCAAAAACCGCGACATCATCGCCTTCCAGGGCGGTGGTGGTCTGGGGCAGGAACTGAATCTCGTCGACCTCGAAATCGATATCACCGAAGGTTTCCAGCAGCGCCTGCTTGGCTTTGGCGTAGTCGGTATGCGGGGCGAAGACGGTGATACGCCCGTCTTCCTGTTCGATATCGGTGACGTCCACATCCGCTTCCATCAACGCTTCGAGCACGGCTTCTTCATCACTTCCGGCAAACGAGAAGATGGCGCAGTGATCGAACATGTGGCTGACGGTACCGGGCGTGCCGATTTTGCTCTTGGTCTTGGTAAAGCAGCCGCGCACGTCACCGAAGGTACGGTTGGGGTTATCGGTCAGACATTCGACGATCACCATGGCATTGCCCGGCCCGAAACCTTCGTACCGCGCCGGTGAGAAGTCTTCGCCGCCGGCGCCGCTGGCCTTGTCCAGCGCTTTATCGATCACGTGCGAAGGTACTTGGTCTTTCTTGGCACGCTCGATCAGGCCGCGCAGGGCCAAATTGCCATTGGGATCGCTGCCGCCGGCTTTGGCGGTAACGTAAATCTCACGGCCGTACTTGCTGTACACCTTGGTTTTGGCGTCGGCCGTCTTGGCCATGGATTCCTTGCGGTTCTGAAATGCCCTACCCATGTTACTGTCCTGTGCTGGTCGTGCCTGCCCCTATGAGGGCCTCACGCTCGTCGAGAAAAAGACAAATATTACCCAACACAATACCATGCTAACAGCGTTATTTACCTGTCATGGCGACCCTTATGCGGCTTATCGCTTACACTGGGTGGCGTTTTTTGGCGGCAATGGTCGAGCGTCTATATCGCGCCTTGGGCGCATCAACAGGAGGGCTTGAATGGCATTTTCACTTTGGTTGTCGTTAGTCGCGATCTGCATGATGGGGGCGATGTCGCCAGGACCTAGCCTGGCGCTGGTGCTTCGCCATACGCTTGGCGGCGGCCGCGTGCCCGGTGTGGTGGCTGCATTGTTTCATGCCTTGGGTGTCGGGTTTTACGCGCTACTCACCGTCTGGGGATTGGGCAAGTTGATCGTGCAATTTCCGCTATTATTTCAGTTGATCACTTGGGGTGGCGCGGCGTATCTGGCATGGCTCGGGGTCAAGGCGTTGCGTGCCGGAAAAGGCGGGGCGATGCATCCCGGCCAAGTCATCAGCACCAATGGCCAGGCGGCTCGGGAAGGCGTGCTGGTAGCGCTGGGTAATCCTAAACTGATTCTGTTTTTCGTCGCCTTGTTGAGTCAGTTCGTCACGCCGGACATGAGCATGACGGCCAAGGTAATTATCGTATCGACAGCCATGATCATCGACGGAGGCTGGTATGTGCTGGTGGCGGTGGCTCTGTCGCATTCGCGGGTGCTGCCCTGGCTGCAGCAACGGGCGCACTGGATCAACCGTATCACCGGCGTGCTATTGATCGCCCTGGCGCTACGGGTAATCGCCGGCCCCTTGGTTTAAGCGTTGCGCTGGCGCTTGGTCGGCACTCATGGCAAGGTTGATAACAGTAGATCGATATTGATGTTGAAGTGGATAAAGAGCCACCTCGTTGTACCGCGGCCTGTAGTGGGAGTAACCATGGCGATTCATGATCACGTTTGCTACACCCACCAGGGAGAACCCTTCAATTTGCATGCCTTGCGCGGGCAGGTACTGTTGGTGGTCAATGTCGCCAGTAAATGCGGTTTCACTCCCCAGTTAAAAGAGCTCGAGAAACTTTATCTACAGTATCGCGATCACGGTTTTACCGTGCTGGGGTTTCCCTGCAACCAGTTCGGCCATCAGTCACCGGAAAGTGCGGAAGAGTTCTGTGCCTTCGGAGAAACAAAGTACGGGGTGACCTTTCCATTGATGGAAAAGGTCAAGGTCAATGGCCGGGAGACGCATCCGTTGTTTGCCGAGCTCAAGAACGCCGCCCCGGGCGTACTGGGTAGCAAGGCCATCAAATGGAATTTCACCAAATTTCTGGTGGCTCGCGATGGCCGGGTAATTGCGCGCTTCAGCCCTCGCGACCATGGCCTGCCCCTGCGAGAAGCCTTGGAAAAGGCCTTGGAAGAACATTGACGCTTGAAGATGCTTGACCGACCCGCTTCTTAGTGTGGAAGTTCTCCGCGAGCCACCATCACTCGCCCCATCAACTCGTTCCAGCGGTGACGCACCATCATGGTGGTCAATCCTGAAAACAGCGCCCAGCTCTTGCGCCGCCAGCCGGTCAACTTGATGTTGTGAGTGACCAACTGCTGCATCAGTTTACGGTCATCGAATTTTCGCCATTCGCTGGCCACCGACATCTGATGACGCGACATGACAGGGGCCATTTCCAGGCGGAACATCCATTCCAGTTCTTGCAGCGTCATTTCGTGAGCCTCGATGACCGCCACCATATGGGCGTAACCGCGTTCACCGGGCTCCTTGTCCAGCCAAAGCGGTGCCAGCGCCAGCCATAGCTCACCACGCTCATCTACCAGTTGCTGTGCGTTCATCGTCGCCTCTGTTGTTCACCGGACCTGGCTTTGGGAGCCAAGGCGCCATCGTGCCGCGAAAGTCGATTTGGCTCAAGGGCGGACACCACGGCCAAGGCTCGCTAGAATGGTGCCTATTCCACTGTCTGCTTACTATTGTCCAACCGTTATTGTCCAATTAGCGTCTTCTACCGACTACTTACTATTGAGAGGTTTTGCGTGATTATCAAACCCAAGGTCCGCGGTTTTATCTGTACTACCACCCACCCGGTGGGTTGTGAAAAGAACGTTCTGGAACAGATCGAAGCGACGCGTTCGCGTGGTCTGGACAAAAGTGCCGGACCCAAGAAGGTCTTGGTGATCGGCGCTTCCAGCGGCTACGGCCTGGCGGCGCGCATCACCGCCGCTTTCGGGTATGGCGCCGATACATTGGGGGTATTTTTTGAAAAACCGGCCAGCGAGAAAAAACCGGGTACCGCCGGTTGGTACAACAGTGCGTCTTTCGACAAGTTCGCCAAGGCTGAAGGACTCTACAGCAAATCGATCAATGGCGATGCGTTCTCCCATGAGGCGCGCGCGAAGGCCATCGAGATAATCAGGCAGGACATGGGCCAGATTGATCTGGTGGTGTATTCGCTGGCTTCCCCGGTGCGCAAACTCCCGGACAGTGGCGAGCTCAAGCGTTCGGCGCTCAAGCCTATCGGTGAGACCTATCGCGCCACAGCAATCGATACCAACAAAGACAGTATTATCGAAGCCGAAGTCGAACCCGCCACCCAGCAGGAAATCGAAGACACCAAGGCGGTGATGGGGGGCGAAGACTGGGAATTATGGATCGATGCCCTGGACAAGGCCAGCGTATTGGCGCCAGGCGCGCGCAGTGTGGCGTTCAGCTATATCGGTACCGAAATCACCTGGCCGATCTACTGGCATGGTGCTCTGGGCAAGGCCAAAGAAGACCTGGACCGCGCCGCCCATGAAATCGACCAGCGCCTGGCGAAAACCCAGGGTGGTGCCAATGTGGCGGTGCTCAAGTCGGTGGTGACCCAGGCTAGCGCCGCCATTCCGGTGATGCCGCTGTATATCGCCATGGTCTACAAGGTGATGAAGGAAAAAGGCCTGCACGAAGGCACCATCGATCAGCTCAACCGCTTGTTCGCTGACTATTTGTACGACGGAGCGCCTGCTACCGATGAAAAAGGGCGTTTGCGCCTGGATGATTGGGAGTTGCGTGATGATGTCCAGCAAGCGTGCAAGGACCTGTGGCCGAAGGTCACCACGGACAACCTCTTCAAGATTACCGACTATGCTGGGTATAAGCATGAATTCTTGAAGCTGTTCGGATTCGAGCGCGACGATGTGGATTACGAAGCCGATGTAAACCCCATGGTGGAATTCGACGTGGAGAACCTGTAACACTGAACTTGAAACATCGTATTGTCTGAATGAATGCCTTGGCTTGACCGAATAGCAAGGAGATGAAAATGGACACCAGAGAAAGCAAGACACCTGAAGAAGAAAAGCAGCACGTAATGAACGAACGCTATCCGCAGGAGGATGAGGTAGAGCCGCATCTTCAACCGGAGGCCCAGAAATCGCCCAAGGGGATGCATAAGCTGTTACCTATCATCATCGTGGTGGTCGGGATTCTATTGGTGGGTCTGTTGCTGTTTTCCGGGGCTACCGACTGACCGCGCCCTTCATAAAAAGTCACCAGTGAAACCTTAGCCATGAGGCAATGATTGCCGGGCCTTCGTGCCCGGCAATTGTGTTGTTATACCAACTGGGTAAGATGGACGTTCGCACGACCTTTGTCTTGCCACTGATACTGTTTATCCTGTTCTGTTTATCCCATTTTCTTATCCCAGCAGGGAGCCTCTCATGGACTACACCCCGAATCGTCACGATTTCGATCGTTACATGACCCCCAACTATGCCCCCCAGGAAGTGATTCCGGTGCGTGGCAAAGGCAGCCGTCTATGGGACCAGCAGGGGCATGAATACATCGATTTCGCTGGGGGGATCGCGGTGAATGCCCTGGGACACTGCCATCCGGTGCTGGTGGAGGCATTGAAGGTCCAGGGTGAAACGCTCTGGCACCTGTCTAATGTGTTTACCAATGAGCCGGCACTCAAGCTGGCCAAGGCGCTGGTCGAACGCACCTTTGCCGACAAGGTGTTCTTGTGCTCTTCCGGTGGCGAGGCCAATGAAGCCGCCTTGAAGCTGGCTCGTCGCTGGGCGGTGGAGCACCACGGCGAGCACAAGGACAAGATCATCTCGTTTCGCCAGTCTTTCCATGGTCGTACCTTCTTCACCGTGAGCGTGGGCGGCCAACCGAAATATTCGCAAGGTTTCGGGCCGATACCCGGTGGTATTGTGCATGCGACTTACAACGACCTGGAAAGCGTGATGCAACTGGTCGGTGACGATACCTGCGCCATCATGGTCGAACCGATGCAGGGCGAAGGCGGCATCGTTCCGGCCACGCCTGACTTTCTGAAAGGGTTGCGCCAGCTGTGCGACGACCACAATGCCTTGTTGATCTTCGATGAAGTCCAGACCGGTGTGGGCAGAAGCGGAGAGCTTTACGCCTACAAGAACTACGGCGTGACGCCGGACATTCTGACCACCGCCAAATCCCTCGGGGGCGGCTTTCCCGTGGCGGCCATGTTGACCACCGATATGATCGCCCCTTCGCTTGCCATCGGTACTCATGGCTCGACATACGGCGGGAATGCCCTGGCCTCTGCGGTCGCGCTGGCAGCCATTGAATTCATCGATACGCCGCAAGTGCTGGACGGCGTCAAGAAGCGTCATGCGCTGTTTCGTGAGCACCTTGAAGCCATCAATGCCAAGCATGGGGTATTCAAGGAAATTCGCGGGATGGGCTTGCTGATGGGCGCCCAGATGGCCCCCGAATACGAAGGCAGGGCCAAGGACATTCTGGCGTTGGCGATTGAAGAAGGCTTGATGGCGTTGATTGCCGGACCCAACGTCTTGCGGCTGGCGCCCTCGCTGGTGATTCCAGAGGAAGATATTGCCGAAGGCATGGCACGTCTGGAGCGAGCCATCGAGAAACTCCTGGTCAAGGCATAAACACATGCTGTTGATACGCCCCGTCAAAACCGATGACCTGCCCGCCCTTGAACGCCTGGCGGCTCGCGCGGTACCGCCCTTGACCAACCTTCCGGCCCATCGTGAACGGCTGGTGGAGCGTATTGCGCGCTCGCAAGAGGCGTTCAGTCGCGATATCGACGCCCCCGGCGATGAACAGTACACCTTCGTGCTGGAAGACATTAAGGGGGGAGACGTGCTGGGAACGGCAAGCATTCGGGCCCATGCCGGGGCGCAGGATGCCTATTACACCTACCGCCGGGAAACCCTTATTCACGCCTCCCAGCAGCTCAACGTGCGCCGTGAAGTCGAAACCCTGGCGCTTTCCCATGAAGTGTCCGAGGCCAGCCTGCTATGTGCGTTCACCCTGGATGCGCGCTACAAGGGCACGCCCGCGGAAAGCCTGCTGCGTCGGGCACGGCTGATGTTCATCGCCCAGTACCCGGAGCGCTTTTCAACCACCCTGGCGGTGGCGTTTCCGGGCTACCTGGACGAGAAAGGCGAATCGCCGTTCTGGGCCAGCGTCGGGCAGCACTTTTTCGCCTGTGGCTATGAGGCGATCAATCATATTGCCGGGGTGCGCTCGAAAAGCTTTATCGCCGAGGTGATGCCGCAATTTCCGCTTTATCTGCCGCTGCTCACCGATGAGGCGCGGGCGGTCATCGGCCATGAACACCCAGCGCATGAAACGGCACTTCAGGAAATGCTGGCGGAAGGCTTCACCCGTTCGCGTCATGTGGACATCTTCGATGCCGGGCCGTTGGTCGAGGCCCAGCGCGAACGCCTGGAAACTTGCCGGAAAGCTGCCTGGCATCCGGTGCGGCTGCGTCCGGCATCGACCTTGCCCAAGGCCGAACCGGTGATGATCGCCAACCAGAAGCGTGAAGGTTTTCGCTGCATCATGGCAAGCTATGCCCTGTCGCTGACCGGCCAGTTGATGCTTACCGCGGAACATGCCGAAAGGCTCGGCGTGGAAGAGGGCCGTGCTGTGCTGGCGGCGCCCTTGGCGCTGCCATCCGCACCGAATGTGCTCGATGAAGGAGAGATGTGATGCGCATTCGACCCATCGCACGTGATGATCTGGATGGCTTGCAGGTACTCGCACGCCAGACCGGTGTCGGCTTTACCTCGTTACCCGATAACCGTGAATTTCTTGCCGGCAAGATCGAAGCAGCCGCATGTGCCTTCGAAGAACGGGTGCCGGTGGATGATCGGCTGTATTTTTTCGTGCTTGAAGACGAAAGCAACGGTGAGTTGGCCGGTTGTTGCGCCATCGAAGGGCAAGTGGGAAAGGGCGTGCCGTTCTACAATTACCGCCTGGGAAAACTGGCTCACTCCTCGGTACAGCTGGAGCTACATCGCACGTTCGAGACGCTGTTTCTGAGCTCCGATCACACCGGCGACGCCGAGGTCTGTTCGTTGTTTCTGCGCCCGGAATATCGTGGCCGGGAACTGCGCCATCTGCGCAACGGCGCGCTGCTGTCCAAGGCTCGCTGGTTGTTCATCGCCCAGTTCCGTGACCGATTCCCGGAAAAGGTGCTGGCTGAAATGCGCGGGGTGTTCGACGAGGACAATAAAAGCCCGTTCTGGGAAAGCCTGGGCAAGCATTTTTTCCCCATGGACTTCAGCGAAGCCGACCGGCTGACCGGTTTGGGCCGCAAAAGCTTCATCGGCGAATTGATGCCCAAGTTTCCCCTCTACACTACCTTTATGAGTGCCGATGCCCGCGCCTGTATCGGGCAGGTTCATCGCGATACGCGACCGGCACTGGAAATGCTCAAGAAAGAGGGGCTGCGTTGGGAAGGCTATATCGATATTTTCGATGGCGGCCCCACCGTGGAAGCTTATATCGATGAAGTGCAGGCGGTATGTCACTCGCGGCTGTGTCAGGTAGAAGTGAGCAAACAGCTGGTGGCAAGCGAGGAACGCCGCTGGTTGGCAGCGACCACGGACATGAAAAACTTTTACGCCGCTTGGGTAGGACGCGGGCCTTCGGATGACCAGATTATTGTGGTGAGCGAGGCGGAAGCGCAGCAATTGCAGGTCAGCACGGGTGATACCCTTCGCTTACTCGAGACTTAGGAGACGTTATGCACGCCAAACAACAATTATTCATCAATGGCGACTGGGTCGATGGCGGGGGTGACGCTTTCACCAAGCTCGATCCTGTGGCCGGGCACGCTCTTTGGGAGGCCAAGGCGGCAAGTCCGGCGCAGGTCGACCAGGCAATCGCTAGTGCCCGAGAGGCATTTTCGAGCTGGGCGCGCCTTGCTTTCGATGAGCGCCAGGCCTTGGTCCAGCGTTTTGCTGAAGTGCTCAGGACCCGTGGAGAAGCCTTGGCCGTGGCGATTGCCGGGGAAACCGGAAAGCCTCTCTGGGAGGCGCGCACGGAAGTCGGTGCCATGGTCGGCAAGGTGACGTTTTCGCTGGATGCTTACCATGAACGTACTGGAAAGCGCGAAAAGCCTGTAGGCGGTAACGGCAGCGGGGCGAAAGCGGTGCTGCGCCACCGCCCGCACGGCGTAATGGCGGTATTCGGCCCTTACAATTTCCCCGGCCATTTGCCTAACGGCCACATAGTCCCGGCGTTGCTGGCGGGCAATACCGTGGTTTTCAAGCCCAGTGAACAGACACCGCTGACCGCCGACCTTACGTTGCAATGCTGGGAGGAAGCCGGGCTGCCGAAAGGGGTGCTCAACCTGGTGCAAGGTGGCGTGGAAGTCGGCCAGGCCCTGGCGGGTAACCCGGCTATCGATGGCCTGCTGTTCACCGGTAGCGCCAAGGTGGGTGGCATCTTGCATCGACAATTTGCTGGCCAGGTGGAAAAGATTCTGGCGCTGGAGCTTGGTGGCAACAACCCCTTGGTCATCAAGGATGTGCCGGACCAGCGCGCCGCAGTGCTGACCATCCTGCAGTCGGCCTTTCTGTCCGGCGGGCAGCGTTGCACCTGCGCGCGCCGCTTGATCGTACCGGAGGGTGAGGTTGGCGACCGTTTGCTCGATGCGCTGGCCGAGGCTATCGCCAAGCTGCATGTCGCCGCTCAGTTCGAGGAAACACGGCAGCCTTTCTACAGTGGCCTGGTGAGCGTGGCAGCGGCCGATGGTCTGCTCAAGGCTCAGGATGATCTGGAAGCCATGGGCGGCACCGTTATCGCACGCATGCAGCGGCTCGAAGACAATACTAGTCTGCTAAGCCCGGCGTTGATCGATGTCACCGGTCTGGATGTTCCAGATGAAGAGCATTTCGGCCCCTTGCTCAAGGTGCATCGTTATCGCGACTGGGACGAGGCCGTAGCACTTGCCAACGATACCCGTTACGGGCTTTCCGCCGGGTTGATCGGTGGCGAACGCAGAGATTGGGATGACTTTCTGCTGCGAATTCGTGCGGGCATCGTCAACTGGAACCGCCAGACCACCGGGGCTGCCGGTGATGCTCCCTTCGGCGGGGTGGGTGAAAGCGGCAACCACCGGCCCAGTGCTTATTATGCCGCCGATTACTGTGCTTATCCGGTGGCTTCCATGGAGTCCGATTCGCTGGAAATGCCCGATACCCTGCCACCGGGAGTCAGCCTGTGAGCGCGATGGATTATCGGGAAGTCAACTTCGATGGACTGGTCGGCCCCACGCACAACTACGCCGGGCTGGCGGTGGGCAACCTGGCCTCGATGAGTCACGAAGGTCGAGTGGCCAACCCCAGGGAAGGCGCCTTGCAGGGCCTGGCCAAGATGAAATCGCTGATGGATGCCGGCTACGCTCAGGGCGTACTGCCGCCCCAACAGCGCCCCGATATCGGTGCCTTGCGGGACCTCGGCTTTAGCGGCTCGCCCGTGGAGGTGTTGTCGCGGGCGGCAAGGGAAGCGCCGCAACTGCTACGGGCGGTGTGCTCGGCATCGAGCATGTGGACGGCCAACGCCGCCACCGTGACGCCGAGCGTGGATGCGCCTGACAGCCGAATGCACATGACCCCGGCCAACTTGCAGTCAAGCTTTCACCGCTTTCTCGAACCCGAAACCACCGGGCGCGTGCTGGCAGCAATTTTTCGCAACGAGGGGCATTTCGCGCATCACCCCGTGCTTCCGGCGACGCCTGCGTTTGCCGACGAGGGGGCGGCCAACCATACCCGGCTATGTGGCGATTACGCTGAACCGGCGGTGCATCTCTTCGTCTATGGGCGCCAGGCGTTCGGCGGCAACCCCAAGCGAGAGCCGAGACATTACCCGGCCCGCCAGACGCTCGAAGCCAGCCAGGCAGTGGCGCGCCAGCATGGGCTTTCGTCGGCCCAGACGGTTTTCGCCCAGCAGCATCCGGACGCCATCGATGCCGGCGTGTTTCACAACGATGTGATCGCGGTAGGCAACGGACCGGTATTGCTTTACCACGAAATGGCATTTCTCGATGAGCAAAAAACGCTGGACGAACTGCGCGCCAAACTGGCCACGCCCTTGATACCGATACGGGTTCCGTTGGAAGCCGTAAGCCTGGAAGATGCCGTGGCCTCGTATCTGTTCAACTCCCAGCTGCTTTCCAATCCCGATGGCGGCATGACCCTGGTGGTGCCCGGCGAATGTCAGGAACACGAAAACGTCTGGCGCACGATTCAAAATTACCTGCTCGCGGGCAATAATCCGATCGGTGAGGTGATCGTCAAGGATGTGAAGCAGAGCATGCGCAATGGCGGTGGCCCGGCCTGCCTGCGTTTGCGTGTGGTGCTCAATGAAGCCGAACGCACAGCGCTTTCCGGGCGTGTGTTGTTGAATGAAGCGTTATACGGCGACTTGATCGCCTGGGTGAATCGCCACTACCGCGACCGCCTCACGCCGGATGACCTCGCCGACCCACGGCTCACCGAAGAAACCCTGACCGCACTGGATGAGTTGACTCAAATGCTCAAGATCGGCTCAGTCTATCCCTTTCAGCGGGGGTAGTTTAAGCGCCTTTAAGTGAATGCTCCCGCGAATCATGCTGCGCATTGATTCGGGGCTTCATCGCTCCGCCACAACGTGGAGAGCGTGACCGGCATCCTCGGTGAGCCAGGGGAACGTTTGCCGCCTGACGCCTGCCCGTCCTTTCGGCGGGTCAGTTTGCGTTTCCATGCCCAGTAACGGGCACCCATGTTGTAGCTGGCGCTAAGATCGGCGTTGTACTGCTTCCCGCTCTGGAAGGTGGCCAGTTCGTATTGCGTCTTGTGCCGCTTCACGCGGCCAGAGCCATCAAACGCCCAGTATGACGTGCCTCGCGCATAGACATAAACCACCTTCCCGCCAGCTTCTTTCATCTTGTGCTCGATCAGCGTGGCGAGCCGCCGATGCAGCCATTGGTGAAAACGCTGGCGTAAGCTAGAGCGTTTTTTGCCCGCCTTGGGACGCCAGCCCTTCAGCTCTTCCAACCCGATCATGTCAGCACCTTCGGCCAAGGCAAAATCGACCAGTTGGCGTGACGTCTGTTGCGCCATGTTCTCGTTAATGCGCTGCACTTTGCGGTACCACGTTCGGCCAAAGCCTTTTGACAGCTTGCCGGTCTTACGCGCCTTGCCACGAATCATCGCGGCACGTTTATCGCGACGGTCCATGTCCGCTGCGGGGTGGAAAAACCGCCTCGCGGCGACAGTGCCGTTGGATGAAACGATGCTGGCCGTGACCAGCGTATTAATCCCCACATCCACCGCGCAGACGCTCTGCTGATCGGGGAGTTTTTCAGGTTGTATTTCCACCGGCACCGCCAGATGGCAGTGCCGATTGAGTACCAATGTGGTGATTTCACGGTGCCAAGTAGGTGGCGCTGGCGCACCGCTTTAATAGCGACGTTATGCCATAGTCATTCTTTACCGTTCCATAACTTCAGGCTGGCCGTGGTGAAGTCAGCATCAAACTTGACCAGTTGCCCGCGATACATCACCGGATAGTAGCCCGCGACGGCGTTAAAGCGTGGCGGTTTGGCGTCACGCCGTGAGCGGTAGCCCGATTGCCACTCGCGGTAGCGGGTGAGGTAACTGGACACCTGGCCTTTGACGAACTCGATAGCGGCACGGCGTAGGTAAGACGGGAACTTGTAGAACCGCTGAGCAAAATAGTGATGGCGAGGTGACGGGTTCTTTTTCGTTGGGTGGATTAACCGCTCGACCGCTGCCGAAAAGCTGGGCGCCTGCTGTAACGTTGCCCAATTATTGAGCACCACCACCGATAGCGCACGACAAAAGGCACGGTATTCATCCCGCGTATTCTGCATCAACTGTCGTTGTTGCAACGTGGCTTGCAGTGGCCATTTGTCGGTACGAATCATCTTGCTTGGCATAACGACACCATACCCCCAAACCCTGATTTATATCCAGCCATAGCGAGCCATGATATACATCATGGCCAGCCGTTTAACTAGCGCATCACGCTGCGCGTCGATGCGTAGGATGCGCGGCTTAAATTGCTCAAAGATAAGACAGAAGGTAGCCTGCACTTCTGGTAATTCCGCAACGCTACGTTCGCTAGCGCACGGTGAGTGTGTGCTTTAAGGGTTCATCCTGCGTCTGGACGTGGCAAAGGAAATGCCTAAACAAGGATGTTGCGCTATGCACTGCGGAGGATGCAGCGCTTCTTTCTCATAGTAGATCAATGGTTCGATAGCATCTCATTCTTCGTCCCGCGCTTTGTCCTTGGCGGCGGGGTTCGCCGCCTGACGCTGTTCCTCCTCGAATAATCGCTGGCAATTGCCGACATCATGCTCCATCAATTTTCATTACCGATGGCGGGGAACCGTGCCTAGAGTGCCGCGAAGGGTATTTACGAGCAAAGGTTCGAGCGAGAGGGGTGCAGGTCGTGAAGACTCAGCATTAAATCGATCCGTTGTAAGGAAAATGTTATGAAAACCATCTTTGTCCTAATGCTTGGAACGGTAGCCTTACTGCTGGCAGTCACCGCTCAGGATTCCCTTAGCGTGCGACTCTTCCTTGCTACGGTGGGCCTTGCGTTATACGCGGTGGCGCTGAGCCCGGGGTCCTCTCGGGGTGAACTGAAGGTATTCTCGCCCCGTAAGCCGAGCGAAGCAAAGATGGGCGAATTCAGTGATCGATCCCAAAGAAAGTAGCTTAAAGTTCTGAAAGAACTATCCTGAGTGATGCTGTCCATAACGGAACTAAACTGGTACTGGTAAAGGAGGTCCTATGCCGACATTTTCAGATAGCAATGATCGTCTGACCGTGTTGAAAAAATTCGGAACTGACCCCGGGTCGTTGCATGCGGACATCTATATTCCGAAAAACTTCGCGAAGAACGGGCCGCTCGTCGTCGTGCTACACGGCAGCACCCAGTCGGCGGAGAGCTATGACCATGGTTCAGGCTGGTCTACTCTCGCCGACGAATGCGGGATAGCGCTCCTGTATCCGGAGCAACGAAAAACTAACAACCCCCTTAGCAGTTTCAACTGGTTCAAGTCCGGCGACACCGAACGTGGCGGCGGTGAACCCCTCTCTATTCGGCATATGATCAAGCAGGTCGTTGAGGATCACGCCATCGACCCGTCGCGTGTCTTCATCACGGGGTTGTCCTCGGGTGGCGCCATGACATCCGTGATGCTGGCGACCTATCCAGAGGTGTTCGCGGGAGGCGCGATCATCGCCGGACTCCCCTACGGCAGCGCGGACAACATGATGGAAGCGATGGTTCGCATGAAAGGCTATGGCGGCCCCTCGGATAGCAAGCTCGACTCGCTGGTGCGCGATGCCTCGACCTTCGACGGCCCTTGGCCAACGATCTCGGTCTGGCATGGCGGCAGCGATACGACCGTCAACAATGCCAACGCCGATTCCATCGTCCGGCAGTGGCAGAAAATCCACAAAGTCGAAGGACCACCGACACGGGTGGAGGAGGTCGACGGTTTTCCCCGACAGGTCTGGTGCAACGACGAGGGGCGGGAGGTGATCGAGGAATACATCATCAAGGGAATGGGCCACGGCACGCCGATCATGGCCGAGGGGGACGAGGGCCTCGGGGAAGAGGACAGGTTTATGCTGGAAGTCGGTATTTCTTCGACCCGTCGTATAGCGCATTTCTGGGGCCTTACATAGTCGGTAAAAAACAGTCGGTGAAAAGAGTAGGAAAACGGTGGCCGGGCGTGTGCCACCGCTTGGAAACTCAAGATAAGACCGAGCACTTCTTTTGCGGGATCAGGCACCTGATGCGGGACCAGGCCCCTGAATAGTAAGAAATGCAGTTTAGCCAGCGCTGCTGCCGGCGCCACCTACCATGCCGCTACGCAGATCGCTTGCGCTACTGCTCGCTCCAAGGTGCTTGCCCACCGCATTTTCCGGTGATCCGGCCATTTCACGGAACATCCCCATGGAACCGAGCAGGGCGGAGGATTCGTAGGGTACGAAGACCCGCTCGCCATCCTTGGCCATGTTGGGTAAGGATTTGATATAGCTCTGGCCGAGCAGGTAACCCACGACGGTACGCTTGTTTTCTTCGCTGTCGCCGATGGCGTTGAGTACCAGTTTGATCGACTCCTGCTCACCCTGGGCGCGTAGAATGGCCGATTCCTTGTCGCCCTGAGCATTCAGGATCGACGATTCGCGCTGGCCTTGGGCCTTGGCGATGGCGGCGGATTTCTCGCCTTCGGCTTCGGTCACCGTGGCGCGACGTTTACGCTCAGCGGCCATCTGTAAACGCATGGCGGTTTCCACTTCTTCCGGCATGGCGATATCTTGAACCTCGACACGGGAAAGCTTTACCCCCCATTTGGACGCGGGTTCTTCCATGGCGGCCTGAATTTCATTGTTGACCTCGGCACGCGACTCGAACAGCTTGTCGAGCTCCATTTTACCCACCACCGAGCGCAGCGTCGTCTTGGCCAGCACTTCCACCGCCTGGCTCATGTTCTCCACTTCATAGACAGCGCGTCTAGGGTCGATTATCTGGTAGTAAAGGGCACCATTGATTCGCACCGTGACATTGTCCGTGGTTACCACCGGCTGACCGGGGAAATCCATCACTGTTTCCCGGCGGTCGATTCGGATCTCGTCACTGGTGATCGCTTGATATTCGTCACCCATCTTGCGGTAACGAAGCATTTTGATGGCCCGCGGCTGGTCGATGAACGGAACGATGATATTGATGCCGCTTTCGAGCACGCGGCTGAACGAGCCGAGCCGTTCGATGACCATGACTTCCGACTGGCGAACGATGACCAGCCCTTTGACGACGATCAAAGTGCCGAGCAGTACGATGATCAGGCTGATGATCAATCCCGGGCTAACAGGTAAATCCATGTTCAATGTTCCTTGGGTGAATCGAGGGTGACGATGGCGGTGGTGCCATCGAATGTCTTGAAAGTGACGGCCGTGCCTTCCGGAAGTTCGGTGGCACCGTTTTCACTTATTCGGATGCGGTAAAAATCGCCATTGACCTTGATACCGGTCGCGCCATCGAAATCGCGTTTGAGGGTGTGGTAGGTACGTCCCTTTTCGACACCGGTGCCGGTAGTGCCATAGGCCACGCCGCGTGGCGAGAACCAGGGGCGGATGAACTTGATGGCGATTGGTACCAGAACGCCGGCGAGGATACCCAGGCCGACCAATTGCCAGGCAAGCGAAAGGCCCAACCAGGCAAGCAGGGCGGTGAGGGCGGCAGCCATGCCCAGGGCAAGAAGTACCATACCACCGGAAGAAAGCTCCGCCAGACTAAGCAGTAAGGCGATGATCAGCCAGGTATAAGCGGGATTCCACTCCATCGAAACTCCTGTAATGACAACCTTTGATCAGGCTAGCCTACAGGATAACAGCGGCGGATGGCGGCCGGCTGCATGAGGTTTGGTGAAGGTCATTAAAAATGCCCGGACGCTTGTCCGGGCGTTGGGGAAACTGTCAACGCTAGGTCACACCAGGGAAGTCATTCGCTTTCGAACTCTTCGGCATTTTCGAGAGCATCCTGGCTCGCATTGGTCTTGATCACATAGTCGTCACCTTCCTGGGTCAACTCCAGGGAATCCCACTCGATGGCGACCTGTTTTTCTCCCATCCCGAGAAAACCGCCCACGTTGACAATGACGGCGGTTATTTCACCGTCTTCATTAATAATGAGGTCTTCAATGGAACCAATGCCTTCATCGTCTTCGGTGGTGCTGTGTATTTCCGTGTCCATCAAGTCATCAGCAAGGAACTCATTTTGTTCCTTACGGGTAACGTACATTGCTTCTTTATCTGTTGGGGAGCCGTGCATCTGAGTATCGCCCGTAATACTGCCCGCCTGCCCTTCGGTTGGCTCACTTTGCTGCTGAGCATGGGCTGTTGCGATGGAAAGCGCAAAAGCTGAAACGAATAACGTACTGATAACAGTGGTGTTATGATGTTTCATTAGAACCCCCTTGCAGTTTTCATGAATGACATGAAGCGTACTGTCCTGTACTGCCAAGCTGAATGTTCAGCCAAAATCAGTGTAGAAGTAAGTGCTTACTTTACAAGAGTCATTTTTAGCCTGGGGTTTACTCCACTCATCGAAGTCATACCGGCCATGGCATGAGCCAGCGATCAACTCGGCGAGCTGGATCAAGCAGTGCTATCCTGCCGCCTTCCGGGTAATGGGTCAGTCGAAATCAAGGAGACAACTGTGACGGAGTGGGTCTATTGGCTGGATTTGGCCGGCGTGGTGGTATTTGCACTTTCCGGAGTGATTCTGGCGTGTCGCACACGTATGGACCCCTTTGGCATGTTGGTTCTAGCGGCGGTGACGGGAATTGGCGGCGGCACGCTGCGCGATTTGGTGCTGGGGGTGCGACCGGTCTTCTGGGTGACCGACCCGACCTACCTGTGGGTGATTCTGGCCACCGTCGGGCTGTCGCTGGTGGGGTTTCATTACATTCACCGTCTTTCGCGAGGTTTCCTGCCGGTGGCGGATGCCTTCGGTCTGGCGTTGTTCACGGTTATCGGCACTCACAAGGCGCTGCTGTTGGGAAGCCCGGCTGAGGTGGCGGTGCTGATGGGGCTATTGACCGGGGTGGCGGGGGGTATGGTGCGTGATATTCTCGCCCGGCGCATACCCATGGTGTTGCGCGAGGAAGTTTACGCCACGGCTTCCATCGCCGGAGGTATCACTTACGTGACGCTTGACGGTCTGGGCGCGCCGTTCACGGCCATTATTGGCGGCTCGCTCGCGGTGACGCTGGGCTTGCGCCTGGCGGCGATTCACTGGAAGCTTTCGTTGCCGGTGTTCGCCTGGGTGACGCTGCCTCCCAAGGAGCCGCCACCTGAGTCGGCGGCCGATGCGTCACGACAGTCGGCACAGGTCGCCAAGGAACGTGTCCGCATAATTCGTCGTGATCGTGACCAAGAAAGCCGCTGATAGCTGGGTGTTCATGGCCGCCGTTCGCGCCAGGCATCGAACCAGCGCCTGGGGCTGATTAGATGCAGTTCCGGTGAGTTTTCTTTTAACCCGACCCCTAGGGCCAGAGCGCCCAGCCGCGCATAGAGGGCGCCACTAGCGGTGTCGTCCCGTAGCATCAGGTCGGCGAGTAACGACAGATTTTCCCCGCCGTACAGCTGGATATCGCTCAATTCGACCTGGGTTTCATCCAGGGTGAGTTGAGCCGTCCCTTCGATATCGCGCACGTTGAGCAGTCTCCCCAGCCATTGGTTGTCGCGGGCGCGTTGCAGGAACAGACGCGCCAGCAAGCCACTATCGCGCATGCTCAACCGCAAATGGCTTTCCAGCGTCAGCGGTTGCGCCCAATGCAGACGCGCTTGTTGCAAATCGAGCTGTACCCACCAACCGGCATCGCCTTGTGGCTCACCGGCGCCTTGTCGCTCAGTAGAAAGCCGCTGGACGCTATCCAGGCGCAGGCGCGAGCCATCGGCTTGAAAACGGCGTGCTTCCAAGTCGCCTTCGGAAAGGGTGAGCGCCAGTGTCAAATCTCCGCGCAGGTGTTGATCGAGCAGCGATAGTTCGGCGCCGAACGCCTGCAGTTCCAGATTTCCTTGGGCTTTTAGCCCTGTGAGCGTCATCTCACTGCTCAGGCTTGCCTGTCCGCCGAGCAAGGTGATCCCCGCTTCTTTCGGCAAGTAGGCGTTATAGCGCCTCAGATCGGGCACCTGGGTAATCGGTAGGGAAATTCGCGTAACGAAATCGCGTGGGTCCGGCGCGTTCAACAGCTGAGAAAATTGCCTGGTTTGGGTGGACAAAGCGAAATGCCGCCCTTCCAGATGAGGACGCGGGTCATCTGTGCGGCGTAGCTCGAAACGAGGCAGGGCCAGCGACAGTTGGGCGTGATCATCCGGGTCAATCCGTGCGGTCAATTCGCCACGTCCGCGTGCCTGATGGTCGAGAAACCCCACGCAAAGGTCGTCGGCATTGATTCGTAACCGGCTGCCGGGCAACGGGCGGTTGCCTTCGAAATCAAGTTGTAGGCGCAGTTGGCCGTTGCCATCCACCGCCAAGCCATGGGCGTCGGGCAAAAAAGTATTGAGAAACCCTAGATGCTGCACCATGCCCTCGACAACCACCTGGCCGCTGGGAATGTCCTCGTTGCGCTGAAACTGGCCTTTTCGCAGCACTATCAAGCTTTCAAGACCTTCAAGACTTTCAAGACCTTCAGAACTTTCCAGTCGCTCGGTGTCGGCCTCGCTACCAGCCTGCCAGTTCAGGCGGCTGCCGCTGATGTCCAGCTGTGTAGCGTCCAGGGTCGCCTGGTTCAATGCCAGGTCAAGCCGCATCTCGCTGGTCAGGGTGTGGTCGCGAAAGCGAGTACGCAGCTCTCGGCCGGTCAGGGTAGCTTTTCCCTGGATGCCTTCCTGGGTGACGTTCAAGCGCCCGTCACTTTGCGCACTGCCTCCCTCCAGGAGCAGCGGCGAGGGGGAAGGGAGGTAGGGTGAAAGGTAAGGCTGCAAGACGGCAATGTCGGGCAGTCGCGCCGCTTTCCATTCTACGTAGCCTTCGGCCTGGGCCAGGGCGGTGTCAGCGTCCAGCGAGCTTTCGAGGTGCAGCGCGAGGTCGGCGTCCTTTAACAGGCGACGCCCATGGTGGTCGAACTCGGCCTCATTCAAGGTGATGTCCGCACTCAATTGCCGACTCTCTTGCAAATCAGCACTCAGCAAGCCACGGCCTCTGGCGGTAAACCCCAATGCACGTGCCTCCAGGCGCGGGGATTCCACCCTGAGCTCAGCCTGGTCGGGGCGTGCCTCAACAATGGAGACGCTGGCGTCAAGCGAACCATGGCCACGCAGTTCGATTCCCTGGCCATCAAGAGTAGAGGCCAGATAACGGTCCAGCATATCCAGGCGCGTGATATCCCCTTTGAGTGTGGCTTGGGCATGGGTGGGCGCTTCGAGTTGATTGAGAGGCTTGTTGGGCAGCCGGGTGAGTAGCGTCAGGTGGATGCGTTCGGCGTAAGGCTCGCCATCCGACAGCGCAACGTCGTTCCATTGGGCGGAAAAACTCAAAATATCGGGGGTCTTGCGGGGTACCTCCAAGGTGACGTTGCCTTGGCCCTGGGCATAGTGGGTGGGCGGCATTTGCCCGGGAATCAACCATCGCCGGGCGCTGTCGGCTGTATCGTCGGCTTCATTCAAGCGTGACTCATCGACCTCGACACGCAAGCGTGGCGAGTCAAGCCGCAGGCGGCTACCCGATTGAAGCACGCCCTTGGACAGTGAAAGCTCGCCCTGCAGTCTGCCGTGACCGGAAAGGCTCAGCCAGGGCAACGCTTGCAAGTAGGGGTTAAACACATCCCAGGCATCCGCATAGGCTTGAAGATCGAGCGCGCCGGAAAGCGCACCCAGGGTTTCCGGGCCGGCTTGAGAGGGGATGATACGTTCAAGTGAAAGGTCGGCGTTCAAGGCGATATCCCGGCTCAGGTTGGTTGAGCCACGATCGATACGGGCTTCTTGCAGCGAGACAACAAACAGTGGGATTTCCAGGTAATCCGGTGTTAGGCGGGTATCTTCGAGCTGAAGGCTGCCATCGCCTTCCAGACGGTACTCATTCAGGGTGAGGCGGCGAATCCCTTGGGCGTCCAGGGAGGTAATATGCAGCTCACCCCGCAGCAGTGCCAGCAATGAAAGCTCGAGTGTCGCCTGCTCGGTGGCTAGCGAAAGGGCGAGTCGACTATCTTCGCGAGCCAGGTAGAGGCCGGTGAGTTCCCAGCGGCCGGGGTGACGGCTGGTGCCGCTTTCCCAGCTGATCTCGATACCTTCCGCCTGGGAAAGCCGCTGAGCCAGCCATTGGCTATTGAGCAACCAATGGCTGGCCGCTAGCCAGGACACGCCGAGGGCGCCAAGTATCAGCCCTATGCCGCCTAACCAAAGGACGATACGCCTGGACAGGCGATGGCGCGCTGGCGTTGAAAGCTCTGGCATGGCGTCTTCCTTTTGTTTGAAAAACGTTCCGGAAAACGTCTGATATCTGGAACATCCGTGGATGTACGCTGGCACAAGTAAATTGAGCATCCTTGTGCTGCGGCTCCTGTAAGCGTTGTTTTTATGGCATTATGCGCGGCATTGGATCATTTTGGATCTCGTTTTCAACGCAAGGCAGAGGCAGGCAGCAAACGCCATGTTCAAGGAATTTTACTCGCAGCGCGGAGAGCAAGTCATGATTTCCGCAGAGCAGGCCAGTCGATTCGCCAAGGGTGTGGCCGGCGACTACAACCCGATCCACAACCCCGATGCGCGGCGTTTCTGCGTGCCGGGAGATTTGCTGTTCACGCTGGTGCTGGAACGTTTTGGCCTGTCGCGGCACATGCAGTTTCACTTCCTGGCGATGGTGGGGGCGGACACCCCCCTGAACTTCAGCGAAGTGGAAAACGGCGATATTCATGTGACCGACGATAACGGCAAATGCTACCTGACGGTAACCCGCTCAGGTGAAACCACACGCGACAACGCGGCGGTCGATGCGTTTTCGCGGTGTTATGTGGCGTTTTCCGGCAAGAACTTTCCGCACTATCTCAAGCCGTTGATGGAAGAGCATGGGGTGATGTTCAACCCCAAACGCCCGTTGGTAATTTATGACAGCATGGGCTTTTCGTTGGAACGCCTGGACGGCTTTTCTCCCGATCTGACGCTGAATCACTCATCGCTTGAGGTCAATGGCAAGCGGGCGGATGCCTTGCTCGAATTTTCCATCCATTCCAATGGCATCCCTGTGGGTATCGGTTCTAAGAAGCTGGTGGTCAGTGGGCTGTGTGATTACGATGCCGTGGCCATGGAGGCTATCGTGGCGGAGTTCTATCGTCTCAAGGCCGCCTACGAGGACGCCTGACGACCCCCTTGTCGCAACTCACCACGGTGACCGCGCAGGGGGCGTCATCGATGACATCGTGACTGACGCTGCCGAGCAGGGACTCGCGCCACTTGCCCAGGCCGCGGCGCCCCATGATGATGACCGGGGAGTCATTGCAGTGCCGGGCATGCGCGACGATGGCTCGAGCATAGTGCTCATTTTCCAGCAGTGTCTGGGTGACGCCCGCCGGCACCTCGCCGAGTGCCTTGCGTGAGCGAGCGAAGACGCGCATCTCTTCGGGTTCGCCGTCATCCCGAAGCGGCACCTCACGGGGAGGCCGGCAAAACAGCAGCTCGACGGGAAGCCTGCCGCTGCGTGCCATATCACCGGCCAGGCGTGCCGCCATGTCGCTGTGGCTCGAGCCATCCACCGGCACCAGAATGCGCTTGATGCGGGCCTTGTTGAGCACATCGGCATCGGTATGCAGGATGGTGACCGGCCCCCGGGCCTGGTGCACCACGGCGTTGCTGACGCTGCCACGGACCCACTTGCCCATGTCGCTGAGCTGACGCGCCCCCATGACCAGCAAGGCGCGAGACTGATCGCGAGCGTGGTCAATGATGACGCGCTCGGGGTGGCGAACGAAGCTGCTCTCCTCGAGCACTACCTCCTCCGGCGTCGGCGCCTCGTCGTGGAGGGCCTTGCGCGCCTCGGCGAAGGCGGCGGCGGCGGCCTGTTTGCGCTGGGCGCGGTCGTGGTCGAGTTCGGCTTTGCGGTTGGCCGGCAGGTCGCTGAGCTCGGGTGGGTTCAGCGGCATCACGTGTACCAGTTGCAACTGGGCGTCGAGCAACTGCGACAGCAGGCCGGCGTGATGCGCGGCGGCGGCGGCTTCGGGTGAGCCATCGACAGGGGCGATTACCAGCGAGACATGCTCACTCATCGGGCAAGACTCCTTGAAGGTTGAATGCCCGACAGCCTAGCGCAGACGAGGCGCAGCGTCTTGTCTTACGGCATTCGCTCGGCGGGTGCCATCCGGCGGGTGGCTGGGGTATTCTCGCGTTATCGATTAATTCTAACGACAAGAGGCTTTACATGAACCTACGCAAGTCATTGACGCTGGCGGTGGCCGCCGCCGCTCTGGTCTCCACCAGCCTGAGCGCTCAGGCGCGCGATTTCCGCTTGGGTCTGATCACCCCGGCTCAGCATCTGTGGTCAACCGAAGCCGAGGCATTTGCCGGTACCCTGGAGGAGCGTTCCGAGGGTGAGCATAGCGTGACGGTTTACCCGGCTCAGCAGTTGGGTAACGAAGCGCAAATGGTCCAGCAGCTGCAAACCGGCGCGCTGGACATGGCGTTTCTGACCATCGCCGAGATTTCCAATCGCATTCCGGATTTCGGCGCCCTGTATGCGCCCTACCTGGTGGACGACGTCAATCACGCCGCTCGGTTGTTGCGCTCCGATGCCGCCGGGGAGTTGCTCGAGCTCATGCCTGTCGAGGTAGGGATGATCGGGGTGGGTTACGGCATGGTGGGCATGCGCCAGGTGCTCAGCCGCGATCCCATCCAAAGCGCCGAGGACATGAACGGCCAGCGTATCCGTATCACCCCCTTCGAACCGATTCGCGACTTCTATACCGCCACGGGCGCGGCCCCGGCGCCGATGCCGCTGCTGGAAGTCTACGATGCGCTGGCCAACGGCCAGGTCGATGCCATCGACATGGACTTCGATTCCATTCTGATCCTCAAGTTTTACGAGCAAGCGGATAATCTGCTGATTTCCAACCACATGATGTTCCCGATGGTGGGCGTGGTTTCCGGGCGGGTATGGCGCGAGCTTTCCGAACAGGACCGCGAACTGATCGATACCACCATGGCCGAGCATCTGGAAAACGTCCTGAGTGGTTTCGAGTCAATGGATGCCGCTCAGGAAGAGCAGATCCGTGCGCTGGATATCAATATCGTTGAAGCCGATGCCGACTTCTTCAGTGAGGCCATCGCCGAGTGGGAAGCCATCTGGGAACCCAAGGCGCCGATGCTGGATACCCTTCGCGAAGAAGCCGAACGTCTGCGTGAACCGCAGCAGCAGTGAAGGCGTGGATGAACAGGCGGGCCGATAAGGGCGGAGCTTGATGCTGTCACGTTTTTCGACATGCCTGGCGCACCTGGAAGAAATCGCCGCCGCCTTTCTGGCGGCGGCGATTACCTTGTTGATTCTGACCAATGTCGCCTTTCGCGCCCTGGGCAACCCGCTCTACTGGATCAGTGAACTGGCGATTTACGCCATGATCTGGATGACTTTCCTGATTGGCGGGGCGGTGCTCAAGCGTCGCCAGGGTATCGCAGTTACCTTGTTAAGTGATGCCCTGCCGAGCTTCGGGCGCAAGCTGATCGGGGTATTCGTGGATACCATGGTGCTCGGGTTCGCCTTGATACTGCTGTGGCTGTGCTGGCGCTGGTATCAACCCTGGGCCTTGATGCAGGCGGGGTTCGATACGCGTACTTTTCAAGGCGAGACGTTCAACTTCATCTATGCCGAAAACACCTCGACGTTGGGCATGAGGAAGTTCTGGCTGTGGCTGATCCTGCCCTGGTTTGCCTTTTCACTGAGCCTGCATGGGGCGACCAACCTTTGGCAGTCGCTGACAGGCTTGGGCGACCCGGCGAGTGACCCTTCCACGGAGCCGCCGCCATGACAATCGTGATATTCAGCGTATTGCTGCTGGGGGCGGTGCCGATCGCCCTGGTACTGGCGTTGACCGCCCTGTGGTACATCCAGGCCTCCGGTAATACGGTGTTGTTCGACTCCTATCCCCAACAGCTTTTCAGTGCGGTGGAAAGCTATGGCCTCTTGGCGATTCCGCTGTTCATGCTGGCCGGTGAATTGATGAACGAAGGCGGACTGACCAAGCGTTTGATCGCCTTGGCGCGTATTTTCGTGGGTGGCTTTCGTGGTGGTCTGGCCTACATCAATCTGGTCGCCAACATGATGATGGCGGCGATCATCGGCTCGGCCGCCTCGCAGATCGCGATCATGTCCCGAGCCATGGTGCCGGCCATGCAACAGGAGGGCTACAGCAAGTCCTACAGTGCCGCGATTACCGCGGCCGGCGGCTTGCTCTCGCCGATCATTCCGCCCTCGATGTTGTTCGTGCTGTTCGGGGTGATGGCCCAGGTGCCGATTGCTGAAATGTTCATTGCCGGCATTCTGCCGGGGTTGCTGCTCGGCTTTACCTTTTTCGTCACCATCGCGGTGGTGGGCCTGGTACAGCAGTATCCGCGTGGAGAATGGCCCAGCCGCCGCCAGGCGCTTCACGATCTGCTCATGGGCCTGCCGGCGTTGAGTATTCCCCTGATCATTATCGGCGGCATATTGCTGGGCTTGGCCACTCCCACGGAGTCCGCCGCCCTGGCGTCACTGGCTGCGCTTTTGATCGGGCGCTTCGTGTATGGCGATTTGCGATTCGGTCACCTCCCCCTGGTGCTGCGGCGCACGGCAGTCAATGCGGGGCTGGTGATCATGCTGATCGCCGCCGCCGGGGTGTTCGGCTGGGTGGTGGTTTACGAGCGTTTGCCGCAAATGGCGGCGGCCTGGATCGCCGCCCTGACCACCGACCCATTCCTGTTCTTGTTGCTGCTGATCGGGGTGCTGTTGCTGGTGGGGATGATTATCGACGGCATTGCCGCCCTGATCCTGGTGGTGCCCATACTGCTGCCTATCGCTCAGGAGCAGTTCGGCATAAGCCCCTATCAGTTCGGCGTGGTGGTCTGTCTGACGTTGGTGATGGGGCTTTTGACCCCGCCGGTGGGGGCGGGGCTGTTCATTGCCTCCTCGATGACCGGGGCGCCGCCGTTGAAAATTTTCCGCTCTCTGCTGCCTTTCCTGCTCGCCACCCTGGTGACGCTGGTGCTATTGGCCTGGCAGCCCTGGTTGACTACCGGGCTGATCGGGCGCTGAAAATTCGGCTGCCGAGACATGCTCGGGTATCACCAGGGTGGCGCTGTCACCCATCAGGAAGTCCCGATTGAGCTTCAGCGCTTCACGCAGAAAATCCCACAACAAGCGCACCCGCGCCAGGCGGCGTTGTTCCTGGCGGGCGGTGATCCAGAACTGACGAGTCACCGTCACCTCGTCTTCCAGTACGCGCACCAATGAGGCCGTGGGTTCGGCCATGAAACAAGGCAGCACCGCAAGCCCGGCACCATGCAGGGTGGCACTGTACTGAGTGGTGACGCTGGTGCTGCGAATACTGAAATGCGCCTCTTCGCTGAGGCTGCTGGCGGGTAACAAGGGGTCGAGATAACTCAGCTGGTCGCTGAAGATAAGATCGTCCACATAGCCGACCAGCGGGTGGCGGGCCAGCGCAGCCAGGGTTGTGGGGGCGCCGTGGCCCGCCAGGTAATCCTGGCTCGCGTAAAGGCGCAGCCGATAGTCGCATAGCCTTGAAATTACCAGGCCCGGGCTTACCGGGCGTTCGATGGTAATCGCAAGGTCCGCTTCGTGGCGGCTCAAGTTGACCACTCGGGGCAGGGCGAGAATATCCAGGGTAATGCCCGGGTGTCTGCGGCAGAAGGCGGAAAGCAGTGGAGCGATCACCCAGGTGCCGAAACCTTCCGTCACTCCCAAGCGTATCTGGCCGCTGACCTGATGATTCTTGTTGGACAGGTTTTCCCCGGCTTCCTCGGCATGGCGGGCCATTTCCTCGGCATAGGCCAACAGCTGCTGGCCGGCTTCCGTCAGGTGATAGCCGTGGGTGCTGCGCTCGAACAGTTGGGTGTTGAGTTGTTGTTCGAAACGCCTTGTACGCCGCGACAAGGTGGAATGATCCAGCCCCAGGCGCCGAGCGGCATCGGTGAGCCGACGGCTGCGCGCCACTTCGAGAAAGATTTGAATGTCATGCCAGTCGAGCATGGGGGCTCCGCTTGCAACGTAAGGGGTCTGTTTTGGGTAGCTGTTTGTGCAATTATGCACAAACAATGTGCCTGAGTGCCCGTTGTCAGGCAATCCGACCTGCGGATAGACTCCTCGTTACTACTATTCGTGTGTTTGTACACATAACGTCTAACAAACGAAAAATTGATAGGCAAACAATAATTTATAGGAGCAACGCCATGACCGTCCGCGAAATCCCCATGATTATCGATGGCCAGCCGGTTCAATCAAAAAGCCAGGAATGGCGCGAGGTGGTCAACCCGGCTACCCAGGAAGTGGTCGCCCGAGTGCCATTTTGTACGCCTGAAGAAGTCGATCAGGCGGTTGCCAGCGCCAAGGAAGCCTTCAAGACTTGGCGCAAGACGTCGCTGGGCAAGCGCATGCGTATCATGCTCAAGTTCCAGGCGCTGGTACGCGATAACGTTTCCGAGCTGGCCGCACTGATCACCGAAGAGCACGGCAAGACGTTGCCGGATGCCGAAGGCGAGGTGGGCCGTGGCCTGGAAGTGATCGAGCACGCCTGTTCGATCACTTCCCTGCAGCTTGGCGAATTGGCCGAGAACGCCGGTAGCGAGATCGACGTCTACACCATGCACCAGCCGCTGGGCGTGGGGGCGGGTATTACCGCCTTCAACTTCCCGATCATGCTGCCGTGCTTCATGTTCCCGCTGGCCATTGCCACCGGCAACACCTTCATTCTGAAGCCTTCCGAACAGGACCCCAGCTCTACCATGCGTCTGGTCGAACTGGCTCACGAAGCGGGCATTCCGGCAGGGGTGCTCAATGTGGTGCATGGCGGCCCGGATGTCGCCAATCAGATCTGCGACCACACGGACATCAAGGCCCTCTCGTTCATCGGCTCCACCCATGTGGGTACGCACATCTATCGCCGCGCCAGTGACGCGGGCAAGCGTGTGCAATCCATGATGGGCGCCAAGAACCACTGTGTGGTGATGCCGGATGCCAACCGTAGCCAGGCCATCAACAATCTGCTGGGTTCCGCCTTCGGCGCCGCCGGTCAGCGCTGCATGGCCAACTCCGTCGTGGTGCTGGTTGGGGATGCACGTGAGTGGCTCGAAGATATTGTCGAAGGCGCGCGTAACATGAAAGTCGGCCCCGGTACCCAGCGTGACGCCGACCTCGGCCCGCTGGTATCGCCCGCCGCCAAGGAGCGTGTCGAACGCTTGATCGGGGTGGGTGAGAAGGAAGGCGCCAGGCTGATGATTGATGGGCGTGGCTGCGAGGTGGAAGGCTATCCCAAGGGTAACTTCGTCGGCCCGACCCTGTTCGCCGATGTGACCGCCGACATGACCATCTATCGTGAAGAAGTGTTCGGCCCGGTACTCTGTGTGGTCAACGTCGAAACGCTGGATGACGCCATTGCCTTCGTCAATGCCAACCCCAATGGCAACGGCACCTCGATCTTCACCAATTCCGGCTGGGTGGCGCGTCGCTATGAAAGCGATATCGATGTCGGTCAGGTGGGTATCAACGTGCCTATCCCGGTGCCGGTGGCCTACTTCAGCTTTACCGGCTCACGGGCCTCGAAGCTGGGAGACATGGGTCCCAACGGCAAGCAGGCCATCGCTTTCTGGACCCAGACCAAGACCGTTACCGCGCGTTGGTTCGAGCCGGAAAACGTCTCCAGCGGCATCAACAGCACCATTTCGTTAGGTTAGAATTGTGTTGGAGGTAGCGTTATAAGAACGGCCCCGTCTGCAAAGGCGGGGCCGTTCGTCCGTGCATGAGTCGGTATGCTGAGCGGTGTCAGAAATTCTCGAACAGGGGAATCGATTGCGTGAGCAATCTTTCCATGGGAACCAGCTGGCTTTCGTGAAGAATCAACAGGCTTTCTTCGGTGCGGTAGTCCGGGCCGGGAGGGATCACCACGGCAAACTCACCTTCTTCCAGATGGAATTCGTGTATCTCGCGTAGCCCTTGAGGCGTTTCACAGTGAGCGCAACGGTAGGAGTCGTCTTCACTGTAAACCAGGCGATGATAAATCTTGAAGAAGGTGTACAGCGCCAGTCCCTCTTCAAAAGCTGGCCAGCGGGCGGGAATGGTACGTGTTTCGGTATCCAGCACCTGGCCCTTGGCGTGAGCCTTGGTGATAGCGGCATCCAGCGGTTTGGCCAGCAGCGAGAGATCGTCGCTGGGAAAAGCGCTACCTTTCTGCGTGGCGAGGGTGAATTCGTCCACCGCTTTTTGAAAATCGCTGATGCTGTTTAGATGATAATCGGCATTGAGCAGCGCTTGCGGCTCGAAGCCGCCGTTTTCCCAGCCATGAATCACCCTGAGAGTGAGGTGTCCGCGCTTTAAAGGGCGTGCTACCAACAAGTGCAACATGATACGAATATGCAGTTGTCGCTCGTCGGCATCATTGCCGAACGCATGATAAGGATCGGCAAACAGTTCATGCAGACGACCCGGGGTATGTTCCTTGGCTTCGGTGTAACGCATAACTGCTTCCCTTGTTCTTATCGGGTATTGCGCGATAAATGCGCAGATTTATGATTGTTTATAATGACACGCAGTATGGCGAGAGGGGTCGAGAATTGGAAGAGCCAGGCTGTCATGCTGACGCCTGCTTCACAAAAACGCTACTCCATAAAAAGCCTGTTCCATAAAAACGCTGTTTCATAAAAAAAGGAAGCATCATGAGTATTCCGATCAGTCGTTTTCCTCTTCCGGAAACCCTGGAAGAGTTGCCAGAAGATATTCATTCCACCATCTTGGCGGTACAGGAGAAGGCCGGTTTCGTGCCCAATGTCTTCTTGATGCTGGCACATCGCCCGGCGGAATTTCGGGCTTTCTTCGCTTATCACGATGCCTTGATGGAGCGCGAGTCCGATACTCTCACCAAGGCTGAAAAAGAGATGATCGTGGTGGCCACCAGCGCGCGTAATGCTTGCCTGTATTGTGTGGTGGCCCATGGCGCCCTGTTGCGCATCTACAGCAAGAATCCGCTCCTTGCCGACCAGGTGGCGATCAACTATCAGCTGGCATCGATCAACCAGCGCCAGCAGACAATGCTGGACTTCGCCATGCACTGCAGCCTGAACGTGGGCGAGCTGAGCAGCGATTGGGAGGCGCGCCTGATGGCGGCCGGTTTCACCCAGGACGATATCTGGGACATCGGCGCGGTGGCGGCGTTTTTCAGCTTGTCCAATCGCCTGGTCACACTTGCTGGAACACCGCCCAATGAAGAGTTCTATCTGATGGGACGTGTGCCGAGAGACAAGCCGGCCATGTAAGAGATGCCACGCTCTGTCGACTGAACTTGGGACAACTTTGCAAATCCAGCACGGCTAAAGGATCATGCCGCTCTCGGCTTCGGCTGATTTTACATTCCACTCACTGTCGCCAGGGGAGTCCCGCTGCATTGCGAGGCGGGACTGAGATAGCGCAAGGCGCTGACCCTGGAACCTGATCCGGTTGATACCGGCGGAGGAAGTGCGACATGCCTTACCTGACGTCTGCCGTGCTCGTCGCGGCACTCATGTGTTTTGCGTTTCTCGGGCTGCGCGCGCGCCGTGTCGACGGTCCCCTGGATGATTACGTCACGGCACGTAACTCACAAAATGCCTCGACTCTGGGGCTCTCGTTTCTGGCATCGGGAATGGGGGCGTGGATACTGTTCGCGCCGCCGGAAATCGGTGCCTTTGTCGGCCCGCTGGCCCTGGCGGGCTATGCCATCGGTTCGGCGCTGCCGTTCATTGTGCTGGGGCTTTATGGGCCGAAAATTCGCCGTCATTTACCGCAAGGGCGCAGTATCGGCGAGTTTGCCGAAGCTTGTTACGGGGCCGGGGTGCGCCGCTGGGTGTCGCTGGTCTCGGTGCTTTACATGGCCTGCTTTCTTGCCGCGGAGTTGACCGCGATCGGTGCGATTACCGCCTTGCTTTCCGACGTGCCGCCGGCCTTGGTGGTGATAGGGGTGGCGCTGACCACACTGCTTTACACGGCCCTGGGAGGGTTGCGGGCGAGTCTGGCTACCGACCGCTGGCAAGCGTGGTTGTTGATTGCCTTGCTGGCGCTGGTGGGAGGCGTCGCTTGGTTGCGCTTGCCCGAGATGCCGGTGGATGCGGTGATGCCTGCCATCCCGGTCGCCGGGGCCTTGAGCGTTGCCCTGACTCTGGTGATCGCGGTCACCGCGGCCAATCTCTTTCACCAGGGGTATTGGCAGCGGGTGTGGGCGGCGCGTGATGATAGAGCCTTGGGGCAAGGCGCTTGGCTGGGCGGCGGTATTACCGTCATTGTGGTGATGGTGGTCGGTGGCTTGGGGATGCTGGCGGCGATGAGCGGTGTAGCACTGGGCGAACCGCCGATTCCATTTTTTGCCTTGCTCAGCCAGGCCCCGGCCTGGTTGGCGCTACCTGCCTTGGTGCTGGCGGTGACCTTGGTCGCCTCGAGTGTGGACACCCTGCAAAACGGGATTGCTTCCCTGGTGGTGGCGGATTCCGGCAAGCGCGGGTTGTCGATCGGTGCCGCTCGGCTGGTGACGGTGGCGCTGATGGTGCCGGTGGTCATCGTGGCCTTGCAGGGGCTTTCGGTACTGCGGCTGTTCCTGATTGCCGATTTGTTGTGCGCGGCTATCGTGGTGCCTGTGTTATTGGGTCTGTGGCAGCGGATGAGCGCCTTCTCCGCCGTGGCTGGCGGTGTGGCGGGTATGCTCGGCGCTGTGTTGCCCGGCTGGGTGACCCAGGGAAGCTTGATCGAGGGAATACTGGCGGCAAGTTTCCCCCACAGCATCCCCACCCTGGCGCCTTTTCTGGGCGCGCTTGTCGCCTCTACCCTGATCAGCCTGTTGCTTGCCTGGCTCATGCCGCGAAAGCAGTAGCCAAGTGATGATTCGTTGAACCCCGGAGGTGGTATGTTACGCACAATGCTGGTTTTCCCTGATGGCGAGTCCCGCCAGGGCGGCGAGGAACTGATCGCTACCTGGCGGGAGTCGACGGATGCGCATATCTGGATCGATATGCAGGGGGAAACGCAGGACAGCGAGCGTACCTTGCTGGAAGCCTTCGACTGCCACCCCATGGCAATCAATGATGCGCATCGGGCGCGCCATCCGCCCAAGATCGAAGAATTCGAGACGCATACATTGGTCATCTATCGGGGAATTTCCTCCTTCGACGGCAAACTCAATTACGTGCCGCAACAGCTGTGCTTCTTTATTGGCGAGCGCTTCTTGATCAGCCTTCACCCGGGCATGGCGCTAAGCGTCGAGCGGCTATATAACGACCAGGGTAAGGCACTGCTGCTGCAGTCGCCGGAACAGGTGGCGCTGAAGGTGATGTATATCTCGGCCGGGTTTTACATTGATGGGCTGCTGGAATTTGAAGCCGAGCTGAGTGACCTTGAAGATGAGTTGCTGGAAGCGGGTAACGATGAATTGATGCGTCGCATCACCCTGTACCGTTCGCGGCTGGTCAAGATGCGGCGCATCTTCAGTTATCACCAGGGGATTACCCAGGAATTGATCGCCTATGATTATCGCCACCTTCCGCGCGATGTTGCCGAAACGCTGCACGCGATCAATGATGTTTATGAACGCTTCGAGCGTCTCTATAGCCTGACCCAGATGTATTACGACATCTGCGGCGACCTGGTGAACGGCTATATCTCGATTGCGTCTCACCAGCTCAATATCACCATGCGGGTCTTGACGGTGATTACCGCGATTTTCGTGCCACTGACCTTCGTCGCCGGCATCTATGGGATGAACTTCGAATATATGCCTGAGCTGACCTTTCGCTACGCCTATTTCGTGGTATGGGGCGTGATGCTGGGAATTGGCATCAGCTTGATATGGCTGTTTCGCCGCAAGGGCTGGTTTTGATTCAAGCCCGCTGATTATTTAACCGATCAAGTAACTCCTGCCTCAGCTGATGGTTAAGTAGGAGGCTCGGCGTGCCTAAAGCCTGAGAAAAATCCCCAGACCATGATGAGGTTTTGGCACCGCACTGGGTTGCCGCCGGTGTTACCTTTGGCCTCCAGTCATAGCATTTCGTTTCGTTCCCCGTTAGACAAGGTCGTCCAGCGAGTTTCTGTAGGCGAGGATCGGGTGGAATATTAAAGCACACGCACTCCTATGACCTACAAGGCAAACAATGCATGCAGGCTGTAGCAATCACCGCATTACCGCTATTGGTGCCCTTGGGCTATTGGCTGGGGTTGGCGATCACCTTGGTGTGGGGGCTGCTTGCCTGGAATAAGCGGCGAGGGCAGTGCTGTTTAAAGCAAGCAATAGGACACGGCGATGGTCTCCTGCTGGCGTTGCTGTTAGGGGTGGGCATGGTCGAGCTTGCGGCAGGCGCTTGGCATGATAGCTTGCGGCAAGCCTTGCCATTGGCGGGCGCGGCCTGGCTCGCGGCTCTGGTGTTGGTAATGCTTCGCGCAGTTCCGCCACGGCCTTTGGCATGGTGGGCAGGGCTGGCTGTGAGTGGCTTGGGCGTGGGTGGCTGGGCTGCGTGGCAAAAGCTGGTGGAGGGGTTGACCCGTGCCACAGGGCATCCACCGCTACATTCCATCTTCTTCGGCAATCTTGCGTTATTGAGTGCCCTGTTATGTCTGGCTGGACTGGGTTGGGCCTGGCAACAGCGAACCACAAGATTTTTCTGGGTGGCGCTGTTACTGAGTGGCGCCGCGGGAGGCGGGCTGGCCTCGGCGCTTTCCGGCACGCGGGGTGGGTGGCTAGCCTTGCCGCTGGTAATAGGGGTGTTCTATGGCGGCTATGCTCGCCGATGGCCGGCGGCGTGGCGCTGGCTGGCACTGAGTGCGGTGCTGGCGCTCATCATGGCAATGTACGTGATCCCGCAAAGTGGTGTGGAGAAACGAGTGGACAAGGCGGTGGCCGAGGTGCATCGCTACATCGAAGGCACCGACTATGGCTCCGTTGGGGCTCGTCTGGAAATGTACCGTGGCGCATTGGTGTTGATCCGTGAGCGTCCCTTGGTGGGCTACGGCCACCAAGGCTATCAACCCGCCATGCAAGCACTCGAGGAAAAGGGCGTTCTAAGCCCCGGGTTAGGCAATTACTGGCATGCCCACAACGACCTTCTGGATGCCTGGGTACGCCGAGGTTTGCCGGGCTTTTTGATGGTGCTGGCGCTGTATCTGGTTCCCTTATGGCGTTTTCTACCGGGTTTGCGCACCAAAAACCCCGTCCAGCGGTCCTTTGCCGTGGCCGGCGTGTTGCTACCGGTCGCTTTTATGGGCTTTGGCTTGAGTTATTCTTTTTTCGCGTATCCCGCAGGAATTGCGGTGTATTCCGGCTGGCTGATTTTCCTTTGGGTTCAAGTCCCGGGGAAAGTCCCACAAGATAGGCACCATGTATTCTCTAATCAAAAGCCTGACGGCCCTCTTGCTGATGCCGATGCCTCTGATGGCGGTAACCTTTGCTACCGGGTGGATGATCCGCCGGCTGGGCCGCTATCGTCTGGGTGACAGCCTGATGATAACGGCCATGTTATTGTTATTGCTGGCTGCCTGGGCGCCGGTGGCGGATGCCCTGCTGGAGCCGATGGAGTCGAAATATGCCGCCTTGACGGTATGGCCGCAAGAGCGGCAAATCGAGGCGGTGGTGGTGCTGGGCGGTGGTTGGCAGCCGGAGCGGTCCTGGTCGATAACCGGGCGACTCAGCGAAAGTTCGGGGATACGCCTGATGGAAGGGCTGCGGCTCTGGCATCAGCGTCCAGATTTGCCGTTGTTGGTCTCAGGGGGTGGTCCGGGTCCGGAAATGACCATGGCCCATGGCTATGCCGAAGCCGCCGAGGCACTGGGAGTGCCCCCAGAGCGGATCGTGGAGCTGGCATCGCCCAACGATACGGCCGCCGAGGCCAAGGCGGTACAGGCGTTACTCGGTGGAGGCGCTCAAGTGTTGCTGGTGACCTCAGCGTCACATATGCCACGCGCAGTACGTCATTTCGAGGTAGCCGGTTTGGTTCCCGTGGCTGCCCCTACGCATTATCTGGCGAATCGGGCCGAGGGCTTCGGGCTAGCCTATTGGGTGCCCTCCGCACCTGAGTTGCGCAAGACCGAGCGCGCCCTTTACGAAGCACTTGGACTGCTTGCCATTCAGTGGGAGCATTGAACGTGACATTTAAACACCTGCACCTTTGCTTACCGGGAGATAAGTAAGCCATGTTCAAGCGTATTCTGGTGGTCTGTACCGGCAACATCTGCCGTAGCCCTGTGGCTGAGGCATTTCTTAGACAACAACTGCCCGAGCGTCAGATCGGTTCCGCTGGCCTGGGCGCATTGGTAGGTAAGCCCGTTTCACCGCTTGCGCGTGAATTGGCCGAGGCCGATGGCCTGGATGTTTCTCACCACCAGGCGCGCCAACTGACAGCGACAATGATCCAGGAAGCCGATCTGATTCTGGTGATGTCCGAAGGCCAGCGTCGTGCCGTGGGACAACAAGCACCGCAAGCCTTGGGCAAGACACTCTTGCTCGGCCGTTGGCTGGACGGGGGCAAAGGGCAGGATATCCCCGACCCTTACCGCAAGAACGTCGAAATCTTCGAGCATGTTCATACGCTGCTGAAAGATGCCACTCTCGGCTGGGCTGAAAAACTTTAGCAGTCTGTCGGATTTTAGATAACGTCGTGAGGTACTCACCTCCTGCCACCCCCATCTGAACGACGGCCATGAGCCGCTTCTTGACCATCAGGCTGACTATCTTCTGCCACCTTAATGAGGTGTCCGGTAGGGTTTAGCTCCAATGATAAAGGCGTCACAAGTAAAAGCAGTAGGTGATCCCTGCGTGAGTGCGTAGGAGACTTTGCCACTACTGCAAGTCAGCACAGTCCTTACAGTGAGTCGTGTAGGGAAGAACCTCCAGGCGCCCAGGTGCGATCGGATCGCCGCATTCTTCGCAACGATCTCCGACTTGGGCATCGATACGTGCCAGCGCCCGTTCGACCTGAGCAAGCTCTGTCCTGGCTTCATCATCCAGCCGTTCGACCACTTCGTCGTTCTGGACTTCCAGCGCCTGGTCCTCGATGTCTTTGTCCAGAGCGCCACTGGTACGATGTTGATGATCTTCGTAGCACTGTATGCGCTCCTGGAGTTCTGTCCGCAACCCTTCCAGCAAAGTCTTCCTGTCTAGTGTAGCCATGATGCACCTTGGCGGTATCGGTAGGGGAGTGGCCCCATTAAATGGCATGTGAAATAAGTTATTTTTGACTTATACCACGTCATGCTCACGCTTGTTTTGCATAACTTCCTTTAACGCTTCATAAGGAGCATAGCAGGTACGGTGGGTACGGATGGGCTTATGCTCCATATGCCTACGCTTTGCTCCTTCTTCCTACCCCTGCTGGACTTTCCTGCAATATTGCCGATTCGGCATGTCAGTCTCGAGACTATTTCTTATTGTAAGTATTTTCTCAAGTAAGTATTCCAACGTTGACTTTACTATATGTAAGTAATATTTCTGTTGCGGAGTGTTCTTTGGTGACAGGCTTTTTTTGAGTCATGACAAGGTAACTTTCTAATGCGCATATTAAATTGTTAAATATATTTTATTATTTTATAAGCAGTTGATTTTAAATATGAAGATTTTTAAAGATTAAATAATTTATTCCGATTAACCCTGTCTAACATGATTTTCCCCCTTCTTTATTACACTAAGTCTCACTTTTATAGGAGTTATTGTCAAATCTGGTGTACGACGGTCAGGCGGCGTTCCTGTCTGACTGATCGATTACTTGCTCTCCGTCCTGGAACTTGACGTTGTTGATGACCAGTTCCAGTTTCTGGAAATGCT
>NZ_QPIJ01000034.1 GCF_003336665.1 Vreelandella rituensis
AACGGCCGAGAACACGTCGTGGGTAAGAGGCGGCTATCTATGCCAAGGCGCGATAAAAAAGGAGCGCTAAAAAACAATATTGCATCGTTACCCCGTCAAGAAGACGTCAGATAGCCACAAAACTCGGATTACGTAGTCGTAAAGCGCTAAATAATGACGCTACCGCGGGCGTGATGAATAAAGCGGGTTGATAACCTTCCTGATCCCAGAGGCAGCAATGCCCGTTATCCATTAAACGACTGAAGTGGCTATAGTTTCCCGGACACACAGACGCAGGTAATATCTCCTGCTTATAGAGGTGTGTCATGACTCAGAAGAAAACCAATTCTTATACCGACGAATTCAGAGAAGGTGCCGTCAAACTGGCGATAGAATCGAATCAGCCAGTTGCCCAGTCCGCCCGAGAACTGGGGGTGAACGTTAATACACTGCACACCTGGATCAATAAATTTCACGGCGAACCACCGCCAGGCTCCGGTAAGCAGGTAAATGACGTGCATCTGTATGAGGAGCTAAAACAACTGCGTCGTGAAAATGCCCGACTCAAGGAGGAGCGGGACTGTTAAAAAAGGCCAGCCTTCTTCGCCAAAGAATCACGCTGAAATACATCTTTATCATGCACCATCAGAGCGAATTCAGCATCGCTCTGATGTGTCGGGTGTTTGACGTTTCTCGAAGCGGTTATTACGAGTGGCAATTACGGTCACCCAGCTTGAGAAACCAGCGAGATGAAGCGTTGAAGGCCAACATTCATAAACACCATCAAGCCAGCCGAGCGACGTATGGGACGCGCCGTCTCCAGCAGAAGCTGTCTGAAGATAATGAATCAGTCAGTCGGCGTCGCATTGGCCGATTAATGCAGGAGGAAGGCTTGGTGTGCAAAACAAGGCGCAAGTTCAAGGCAACGACGAACTCGAAAAAACTGTTGCCACATCAAATATCATTCCTACATTGTAGCAAAGTCTATTTATGACACAGTAAAACTAGGGCGCTATTGCGTCATGAAACTGTCCTAACTATTGTATATACGGCTTTCTCTTTTTAAAAATATCTATATATAAAATCTTCATTTTTTATATAAAAAAGCTTCCACAAAAAAGCTGAAAAAACATATAAACACATTCAAATAACCAACAATTATCACTATAAAAATTGGTATTGAAGACTTATATTTTACTCAATATTTAGTTGTGGGCACCTACGTTTCTAAAGTCACACCGTAAGTAAGTAAGTTTCAAGATACCTCTGCACGAGTATCCTGCTCGCGGCAAGCGGTTAGCAAGCTTTCGGGCGGAAAGCCTCTCTCCACCCAGTTAACTAACTGGGCGGGAACATTGACCAGCGCCATTTTCCAAAAATGGCCCGTTTTGGGCGCAAGACCTCCCTCCACCCAGTTAACTAACTGGGCGGGAACATTGACCTGTGCCATTTTCCAAAAATGGCCCGTTTTGGGCGCAAGACCCCCCTCCACCCAGTTAACTAACTGGGCGGGAACATTGACCTGCGCCATTTTCCAAAAATGGCCCGTTTTGGGCGCAAGACCCCCCTCCACCCAGTTAACTAACTGGGCGGGAACATTGACCTGCGCCATTTTCCAAAAATGGCCCGTTTTGGGCGCAAGACCCCCCTCCACCCAGTTAACTAACTGGGCGGGAACATTGACCTAAAATATAGCGTGCGGGTTGCCCTCAGCCTGGTTTTGTCGTACTTTTCACTCGGAAATCTGGCTTACATCAATGTTATGGCCCAGTTAGTTATTAACTGGGGGGAGAGACCTTTATGGCCCATGAGAATTCTGCGCAGGATGGTGTGTTCACGCTGGAGCGTATTCAGGAGTTAATCGAGCCGGATGCGGTGGCAGCGAGGGACGCGCTCGATGAGGATGATATCCGGCTCGCAAGCGAGTCGTCGTTCGACCTGGTATTTAACGAAATCGAAAAGCTGGTTAATCTCGTTGGTTTGGATTCGCGCATTGTTGCCGATATTTTCTGGCGTGAAGTCGAGGAGAAGATTGCGGATGGTGAGCAGGTATCTCTAGGGCATCGCGTCAGGGTTAAAAATGGAACGTTGGAAATTGCGTATCTTCGAAATATCTTTCAGCAGAAAAAAGGCAGTTATTTTGCCGATCACGTCAAACGATCAGGCAAGTTCCGTTATCAAAAGAGAGATTTTAAGTTTGCGGCGGCGTGGGAGTCTGAATTAGCTTTCGGTTTCGAAGATCATCATCAAATTAACAGAAAAGCGTTCATCTATATGTCTGAAGCCCGGAGAAACCTTCGGCTAGCAAGACGCGAACTCAAGGCCGGGTGGGGTGATCACGATGAAGGCTAGTGGCGGGTTCGGTCAGCACCGCTCTGAGGCCCCTCAGGGGCCTTTTGGCGGCTTTTCGGGCTGTTCGGCGGGGTCAGGGTGCGGGCGAAGGCCTCTGGCGGCTCCTGAGGCGCTTGATGGTCGCTCGACTTGCTCCGGTTCGTTGTTCTGGCATTTGTGCGTGCTCTTTCTAGCAAAAACACACTGTTGTCGGATCGTGTCAATATGGCTGGATCATCGTAGACGGGTATCGTACTCGTGCAGCGGTATGATACTCGTGCAGCGGTATGATACTCGTAGGGAGGTATCGTGAAAAAAACTATAGAAGAGTTGGTTTGTGATCTATCTTGGTCGTTCGAAGGCCTTGATGACGAAATAACGTACAAGGAATTCGGTTGTCTGGAGGCAAGTAGCATCATTGCGCTTGCGTTCAATAGAGAGAAATTGTCGTCATCACTTGTTCGTGGGCCGCTGTTCTACCGGCTATAGACCTCATCAAAAGAATAAAATGAAAAGTCTATATCCATATATTCGGAGCTACTACCAAAAGAACTTAAGCTAGAACTGTAGTATTCGCTTTCGCTATCTCCACCTACCATTCCTGAGGCGTGCTTATAAGAAACACTTATCTCACACTCCACTTCTACATTTATATTCCCTCCCCCACGGTAATCAGTTTCCAAACTATAAGAAATTTCGGTTTCGCATGAATAAAAATAACCGCCCGCGTAGCTTTAATCACAATTAAAATCAACATAATGTATTTAAAAGCGTACATTTGCTCATGGTGCTCTATATCGCAAGCCTCTCCACTTACTCCTTTAACCCTGAGATTTTTTTGCTTAGCTATTTCAGCTAAATCCGCATTAAATCTATCAATTTCTGCTTGTGTTTTTTCTGCATTTATTGCCAGTGCGTTTATAACCATCATTGCACATCCAAAATTGCCCATTGAAGTAAAGTTAGCAGGACTGGAAAATGCTGCGTTAGAGCGGGAAGTCATCTATGTGCTGGCCGTAGTGCCAGTGCTTGAATAGCCGCGTGTCATCTTCGGCGGCCACTACTGCGGGTGTTATGAAGAGTGCAACGCTTGCCAACGCTGCAGCGGTAATCCATTGATGCTTCATTCCCTTGCTCCTATAATAAAGTTTAAAAAACTTTGCTAGAGTCCTGTTTTGGCTTCGAAAGTCATACCTTGAAAGAATCTAACTGCATTGACAATGTACTTAGAGCTCCTTTCAAAACTGTCTTTTGAATTGCTTGAAGCAGATCAGCGAGCAACCTAGGGAAACGCTGCACAAATCCCGCCGCAGCTGCCTGATGGGTATCGGCGGGGTATAATCTGACCTTCCTGCCACCGTCTGACAGAGCCACCCGATGAAGCAGATCTCGTTTGCCCAGGCTGAGCACCAGAACAAGAAGAAGGTTACCCGCCGAGAACGGTTCCTGGCCCAGATGAATGCTCTGGTGCCATGGCAACGCCTGATCGACGCACTGTCGCCGTCCTACTTTCCGAATTCGGCAGGCGCGGGGCCGGCCGCCAATCGGCCTGGAGCGCATGCTGATGGGCTATGCAGTGGGTGAACCCGCCGCAGACGGTGACGACTGGGAAGGCATTGTGCCCTTTGATGAAGTGGCAGGACTGGATGTGCGGCTAGTCGGTTCGCTCTATCGTTTGGTCCGCACCCTGGACAGCTACCGTGAACGCCTGGACGTGACGCAAGACGTCCATGAGTGGGCCACCACCCTTGCCCGCCTGCTCAGCGACACGCTCTCCCCTACGACGCCACGTGAAGAGCAACTCCTGGGGCAGGTACACACGGCGTTGGAAAGCTGGCAGCAGGAAATCCAGGACGCCGACGTGACGCTACCGCTGAACCTTGCCATCGTGCGGGAGAGCTGGCTCTCGCGCACCGACGAGCCGCAGCTGGCCCAAAACTTCATCGTGGGCCGTATCACCTTCGCCACCTTGATGCCGATGCGCGCCATTCCCTTTCGTCAGGTGTACATGCTCGGCATGCAGGACGGTGCCTACCCGCGCAATAGCGAGGCGCCTGACTTCGACCTCATGGCCATTCGCGGTCACTATCGCCCCGGGGATCGTTCACGGAGCGACGATGACCGCTACCTCTTTCTGGAAGCCTTGCTCTCTGCCCGGGAACGGCTGGTGATCAGCTGGTGCGGTTTCAGCGCCCAGGATAATCGCGAGCAGCCGACCAGTGTGCTGGTCGGCCAACTGCGCGACCATCTGGCCGCCGGGTGGCGGTTGCCCGATCAAGCTGGCTCGGTGGCCCTGACCTTTAGCGAGCGCGAAAAGCACAAGCAAGCGCTGCTGGCCACGCTGACCACGGCACACCCGCTACAGCCTTTCGGGCATGGGTACTTTGACGCCGACTCGACGCTATTCACCTACGCACGGGAATGGCAGGAAGTGCGTCGTGATCGCGATGATGACAGCGCTTCCCCCGCAGCTAGCCACCTGTCGCTACCGTTGTGGGCACCCGAGGGAAACAGCATCAAACTCACTGCGCTCATGGCCCTGCTGAGCGACCCCGTCAGTGCCCTGTTTCAGCAACGCCTCTCGACCACGATGCGTGACGAACACGCCGATAATGAAGACGACGAGCCGTTTCACTTCGAGGGACTGGCCAAATGGCAGCAGCGTGAAGCGATGCTGCAACCTCTCGGCCAACGTGCCGCAAGCGAACGCGAGGTGGATCTCGAAACGCTGTTTGCCCAGGTGGAAGATCAGCGTCAGCGTGCCGGAGACTACCCCCCGCCCCGGTCGGCCCGATCATGAGACAGCAGCTGCTGGAGCGACTGCCGGAGACTCTTGGAGACTATCGCCAGCAGCTGATGCGTTTTCCTCAGCCCATGCAGCCGGCACCGTCGATAAAGCATGTCTGCCAGGTGGTCTTGCCGAACCACACCGATCCCATCGCGATCACCCTGGAAGACACTCTCGATAACATCTACCAGGGCGACGCGGGGGCGGCCCGCCTGGTGCTGCTTACCAGCCAGATCCATCAGGGGGATAGCTGGCACTGGACCCAGATCACCCGCCACTGGCCCGCTCATCTGGCACTTCAGCTTGCCCACCCCGACACCCCGACACTGCTGGTCTCACCCAACGGCACGCTGGAGATCCCAGGCATACCCGCCGAGAAGGCCACGACATGGCTTGACGGCCTCATCCAGCAATGGCTCAGCGCCATGCAGGCACCGCTACCGGTTTACCCGACGTTCGCCTTTGCTGTGCTGGATCACCTGACTCCGGCGCCGGATACGCCGTGGCCGGATATCGACACCCTGCAGGAAGACATAAAACTCATGGAGGCCTGGGAGAAGGCCTTTGGCACCCTGTCGCAGCGTAGCCCGCTCACCCTGCGCGAGCTGCCCACGCTGGAGGCCTTTTTCGCCTGCGATGACTTCTTGCCCACCTGCCGAGCGCTTTACGGCGACCTTCACCACTGAATCACCAACGCCACTGCTGCCACCACCAAGACGACCAATACCGAGGAGACTGCCTGATGTCGCTGTCACAAACGCCCACTCAGCCGTCTTCACGCCCGCTGGCACTGGAGCTGCCGCTACGCGGAAGCCAACTGATCGAAGCCAGCGCCGGCACCGGCAAGACCTTCACCATTGCGCTGCTCTATGTGCGTCTGGTGTTGGGTCACGGCCAGCCCGACGACGACAGCCACCCGCAAGATAACGGCTTTCACGTGCCGCTGGTCCCGCCGGATATCCTGGTGGTGACCTTCACCGAAGCGGCCAGCCAAGAGTTGCGCAACCGCATTCGCGCCCGGCTCGTGCAGGCGGCCGATGCGTTCCGCCAAACCGAGCCTGATGACGGCCTGGCCCAAAGCGACCCCCTGCTTGCCGCGCTGCGCGATGACTACCCTCGGAAGACCTGGCCCCACTGCGCCCGACGCTTGGAAGTTGCGGCGGAGTGGATGGATGATGCCGCGATCTCCACCATCCACAGTTGGGCACAACGCATGCTCAAGGAACACGCCTTTGATAGCGGCAAGTTGTTCCAGCAGGAAGTGGTCAAAGACCTTGCCGAGATGACACAGCAAGCGGTATTCGATTACTGGCGCACCCGTGTCTACCCACTCAGCGAAGCGCTGGCCGCCGCCATGATGGCGCTGTTTGACTCGCCCTTTCAGCTACACAGTGCGCTGCGTACCCTGCTGCAACGCCGGGATGCCATCCTGTGCCTGAACGGCGAGCCGCTGCAGCCGGGTGATCTGCGCGAGCAACTGGCTTCGTTGACCTCTCTTCGCGAGAAGCGCGCGCCTGCCGAGGCCCGGGCGCGTGACGCCTACTCAAACGATGCCGATGCCATACATCAGGCGCTGCGTGACCTGCGTGGCCAACTCAATGGCAGCACGTTTCGCGGTAAAAACGATGACGCTACGTTTGAAAGCTGGCTGGAAGAGCTGGCGGCCTGGGGCCGTGGTGAACGAAGCCTTGAGGACGCAAGCTTTGTCCCTAAGCTCGCGGCGAGCAAGTTCAAGCTCAACAAGGGTGCCACCCTGCCCGACTTTGATCTTCACACAGCCCTGGATCACTGGCATGAGGTCGAGGCGGCCCTCGACGAGCAAGTACAAGACCTCAAGCCTCAGGTGCTGGCCGATGCCCGCGCATGGGTGTCAGCACGGCTTGCCGAGCAGCTCGCCCTGCGCGCGCAGATGGGCTTTGACGACATGATCCAGGGACTGGCCAATGCCCTGAGCGGTGATGGCGGTGAGGTTCTCGCCCTGCGGCTACGAGAACAGTTCCCGGTGGCCATGATCGACGAGTTTCAGGACACCGACCCGGCGCAGTACCGAATTTTTGACGCCATCTATCGCGTCGCCGATAACGACCCGGCGTCGAGCTTGATCCTGATCGGTGACCCCAAGCAGGCGATCTACGGTTTTCGTGGCGGGGATATCTACACCTATCTAAAAGCCCGCCTTGCGACAGCCCCACGCCACCACACCCTCGACACCAATTTTCGCTCCAGCGAGGCCGTTGTCGACTCGGTCAATCAGCTGTTCCAGCAGGCAGAAAAGGACTTCCCACGCGGCGCTTTCCGCTTTGCCGTGGAGGGGGCTGCGAGTGACAACCCCATGCCGTTTCATTGTGTTGACGCCAACGGCCGTGCGGAATCACTCAGGCTCGGCGGTGAACCCGCTTCCGTGCTGACCGCCTGGCTGGTGGGCGACGAAGACGAACCCATCAATAAAGACCGCTATCTCAACGAGGCGGCCCGTCACTGCGCCAATCAGATCGCCACCTGGCTGAATCAGGCCCAGCACGGCGAGGCGGGGTTTCAGCACGCCGACAAGCCCTTTGAACCTCTCAAAGCCAGCGACATCGCCATTCTGGTGCGCGATCGCAAGGAGGCCGCAGCCATTCGCGAGGCCTTGAGCGCGCGCAATCTGGCGAGCGTCTACCTGTCGGATCGCAATAGCGTCTTTGCCACCGCGGAGGCCCAGGATATGTGGCGCTGGCTCAAGGCGATGGCCGAGCCGGATGCCGTCGCGACCCTGCGCACCGCCCTGGTGACCACCACCTTAGGGCTTTCGCTTCACCAGCTTGATGCCCTCCAGCAGAATGAGCTGGACTGGGAAGCCACCCAGGAACGATTCGCCGGCTACCGCGCCCGCTGGCAACAGCGTGGCGTGCTCCCGGCGCTGCGCCAGCTCATGCACGACTACAAGGTGCCTGAGCGATTGCTGGCTACCGAGCAAGGTGAGCGCCGCCTCACCAACTTGCTGCATCTGGCCGAGTGGGCGCAGAACGCCAGCGACGCCCTGGATGGGGACCATGCGCTGATTCGTGTGCTGGGCGAACATATCGAACAGCCCAGCGCGGACGAGCAGATCCTTCGTCTGGAAAGCGATGCCCGGTTGATTCAGGTCGTGACCATCTTCAAGGCCAAGGGGCTTGAGTACCCGGTCGTGATACTGCCGTTTATCTGCTCGTTCAACGAGATCAACGGTAAATGGGGCACCCCACTGTTCCATGACGACAACGACCGGCCGTTGCTGGAACTGGCGGCGAAAAAGGATCAGGCCAAAGCCAGTTTCGACGCCGCCAACGACGAGCGCCTGTCCGAAGAGATGCGGCTGCTGTACGTGGCGCTCACTCGCGCCCGGCACGCGACTTTCGTGGGTCTCGCACCGCTCAAGCATGGCAATAGCAAGACCGCGCAGCTAGAGAAATCGGGGATCGGCTACCTGCTGGCCGGCGGACAAAAACTCCCGGACCTGGAGAGCCTAAAAGCTACCTGGGAGACACACCGCAAGGCATGCAGCGGCATTACCCACAGCCCGGCCGTCAGCGACAACGTCACCTACCAACCTCCGGCGGCCAGTCAGGCACTCAAATCCGCGCGTACCCCCAGCCACCGCGCTTTCACGCCGTGGTGGATTGCAAGCTACTCGTCGCTGCAACAAAAAGGCGCCAACGCCCCGGAAACCCCTAAGGCGGAAGTCGAGAACGAAGAACATCAGCCGGTACGCCAGACACTGGTTAGCGGCTCGCCCGAAGAAGCGGGTACTCTGCACGCCTTCCCCCGCGGGCCGAACCCCGGCACCTTCTTGCATGGCGTGCTGGAAACGCTCGCCAACGAAGGCTTTGCCCGCCCCCAGCATGATCCGCGTTTGATCGCCCGCATGAAGCAGCGCTGCACCCTGCGTGGACGGGAGGCGCACGCCTCGGTGCTGGAAGACGGCATCACCGCCTGGCTCAATACGCCGCTCGCCGCGAAAGGCCACGATGGCCCCATGCTGTCAGCGTTGTCCCACTACCGCGCTGAGCCGGACTTCTGGTTCGCCACTGCCAATGCGAAGACCCCGGTGCTCGACAAGCTGGTAAGGGAAACGCTTTTTCCCAACGAAGCACGCCCCACACTGGGCTTCCAACGGCTTAACGGCCTGATGAAGGGCTTTATCGATTTGCTGGCCGAATACAACGGGCAGTATTACGTCATCGATTGGAAATCCAATTGGCTGGGGCCCAGCGACAGCGCTTATACCGACGAGGCGCTCACCCACGCTGCGCTAGATAAGCGCTACGACATGCAACTGGCGGTCTACCTGCTGGCGCTGCACCGTCACCTGCGCCAGACCTTGCCCGATTACGACTATGACCGTCATGTGGGTGGGGCGATGCTGGTGTTTCTGCGCGGCATTCATGCCCCGACCCGCGGTGTGCTGAAAATCAAGCCACCGCGCGTCTTTATCGAGCGGTTTGACGCCATGATGGCCGGCCAGGACACGGCCACGGTCGCTAACGATTCCAAGAATGACGCCAAAAACACGGAGGTTTGCTGATGACGATGATCGCCATTCCCGCACCGGATATTGAACATCTGGCCAGCGACCGCGAAGCGCTGCTCACCCTGCTTTTTGACTGGGCTCGAGCCGGCTGGATACGCGATTTGGATGCCGCCTTCGCCGATCAGCTCGCCCAGCTGAGCCCCGAGGCGGATAGCGCCTGCCTGCTCGCAGCAGCGCTCGTCAGCCACCTGGCCGGTCAGGGTCACCTGCTGCTGGATCTCCAGCAATTGCAGACGACACCGCGCGCCTTGATTGCCGTACAGCCGCAGGACACCCAGGCCGAACTCGTTACGCCCGAACGCGTCATTACCGCCCTTGCTTCTAGCAACCTCGCCTCCTCCTGGGAGACCGCGCTAAGCCGCTGGTCTGCCGTGGGCACTGGCGCGGGCAGCGAGCCCCTGGTACTGGTGGGCACGCGGCTGTATCTGCGCCGTTACTGGCGCCACGAGCAGCGCATTGCTGCTGCCGTCGACGCCCGGGTGGCGCAGACTACCGACTGGCCACCCGCCGATGCCCGGGCGCTGCTTGATTGTTTGTTTTCACCCGACGAGAAAAATGCCGTTAACGCCCGCTGGCAAAAAATTGCCTGCGCCCTGGGCGCACGCACGCCCTTTGCGGTGATCACCGGGGGGCCCGGCACGGGCAAGACCACCACAGTGATTCGTCTTTTGGCGCTGCTGCAGAGTCTCTCGCTTCAAACGGGCCAAGCGACCCTGCGCATTGCCTTGGCTGCTCCTACCGGCAAGGCCGCCGCTCGCCTGAATGAATCCATCGCAGAACAGGTCGATGCGCTGAGCAAGATCGCGCTCCCCGAAGGCGCTCAGGCGGCGATCCCCAAGGAGGTCAAGACATTGCACCGGTTGCTGGGTGCAAGACCGACGACACGCCATTTCTACTACCATGCGCGGCGTCCGCTGCCGTTCGACATGGTTGTGGTCGACGAAGCTTCGATGGTGGATATCGAGATGATGGCTGCCCTGCTGGATGCCTTGCCGCCTCACGCACGCCTGGTACTGCTCGGTGACAAGGATCAGCTGGCGTCCGTCGAGGCGGGTGCTGTGCTCGGCAACCTGTGTCAGCGTGCCGATGCGGGCCATTACCGGGACGCCACGGCGCGCTGGGTCGAAGCCACCACGGCTTATTCGCTGGCAAGCGATTACCTGGACGAGGCAGGACGCCCCCTGGATCAGACCGTGGCCAAGCTGCGCCATAGCTTTCGCTTTGAGGGCAACAGCGGCATCGGTCAGCTGGCAGAGGCAATCAACGCCGGCAATGCACCCGAAGCGCTGGCGATTATCACCGGCAAGCAGTACACCGACTTGGCACGCATCAAGCTGTCGGCCAGCGCGCCCTACAAGGCACTCACATCACTCGCGATAGAAGGACGCAAGGATAGCGAGGATGCTCGGGGGCTGCGCCACTACCTGACGGAGGTCCGCCGCCAGGAGCAACGACCCGCGGCCACTGCTGGTAAAGACACGTGGGATGCCTGGGCAAAAGCGATCCTCAAGGCACACACGGCCTTTCAGCTGCTGACGCCGCTGCGCCAGGGTCCTTACGGCGTCAACGCACTCAACGAACGTATCGAGCAGGCGCTGACCCATGAGGGGCTGGTTCAAAAACCTGACGACACTACCCGCTGGTACGAAGGCCGTCCGGTGCTGGTGACGGGGAATGATTACGGACTGAAACTCATGAACGGCGATATCGGCATCACGCTCTATGCGCCACAGCAGTTTGACTCAGCCACTGACGACAGCAGCGTCACCCTGCGTGTCGCCTTTCCCGATGGCAAGGGCGGCATTCGCTGGGTGCTGCCCAGCCGACTTCAGCGGATCGAGACGGTCTACGCCATGACGGTGCATAAATCCCAGGGGTCGGAATTTGACCACACGGCACTGGTCATGCCCGATACGCTGTCACCGATTCTCACCCGGGAGCTGATCTACACCGCGGTTACCCGGGCGAAGAAGACCTTTACGCTGCTCAGTCCCGGCGACGAAACCGAGCAGGGCTTGCTGGCACGCGCCATCGAACGGCGCATCCAGCGCCACAGTCAGCTGTTTGCGTGATCCATAGGATCGGGTATCGGCAGCTGCTCGGCGTGGAATTCACGTTACACCCAAGGGCAGCCGTACCTGGCCGCTCAGCGACGCCGATCACCGCCAGCCAACTGCTGCGTTTGGGCGCTTGTTGAACCCAGGCGCCTTCAGCCATGCGCGGCCCGCCATTACGCCAATGAAGGAGAAGGCTGTGATGAATGTATTGCAACGCGATATTCAGCGCTGTCCATGCCCAAGCGCCGTGGTCGAGGTCAATTCCATCGTCCCCGACCAACGGGTACGCCTAGACCAGCTAGAGGGCTGCTTCGCTCATGCCCCGCGCGAGGAGATCTATATCCGCGGCGAGTTTTCCATCCGCCAAGGTAATGCCTGGCGCTGCTACTACAATGCCGAGATCGGCAGTGCCTCATATAGTGAGGATGTCGAGCGGTGAATCGTCGTTTTCAACCCATGCGCCAGCGGCTCACGGCCTGGCTACGCCAAAAAGGCTGGATTCGCCAGCGTGGCGACCGCTATGGCAGTTTTGCTTCGCTTGAGCGCCACGAGCCCGACGGTGCCTTTTCGATTGCGTATGCTGACCGTGGCTCGCCCATCACCATCATGGCGATTCACGGTGGCAAGATTGAACCCGGCACTTCGTCACTGGCCAAGCAAATTGCGGGCGATACGTTCAATTATTATTGTTTCAATGGGCAGAAGGCCCGTCATAACTGGGATTTGCACATTACCAGCACGGCCTTCGATGAGCCGGTTGCCATGGCATTAGCCCGACGATCCTCCGTGGTGTTGACGCTTCACGGCTGTATGGACAGAGGTGCCATCGCCTATACCGGTGGCGATCACCTCGAACTCTGCCAGCAGCTCGAACGCCAGCTCAACAATGACGGCATCGAGAGCCGCCCCCATCCTGTTTTTCATGGCCGCGGGCGTGACAATATCTGCAACCGCGGCCAGCAGGGCGGCGTGCAGCTGGAACTCACCCCGCGGCTACGGATCTGCCCGTTTGCGCGTCGAAAGCGGCGTACCTTCGTTAACAGCGTACGGAAAATACTGAGCGACAGTGATAGCCTAGATGGATTGTAATAATTTCATCGCCATTCACCCTACAAACGAGGTCGGTATGTCACAGTCAGAGGCGTTTGCGCTGAGTGAAATTCCCCACATCGAGGCCAGTCCCGACGACTACCGGCTTCTGGAACGCGTTCCGTTAACCAAAGCCGCTGTCACCTTTCCGCTGGCATTACACCCGCCCGTGGGTGACGAACGTCCCTTTGTCGTAGCCGACGTGGAAACCACCGGGCTGGATACCGAGGCGGACAGCATTATCGAGCTGGGTTTGGTACGCGGTGACTACAGTCCAAGCGCGGGGCGTATCACATCTATCTCTGGCGCACTCAGCCATTTCGAAGACCCCGGCAAGCCGATCCCCGAGGAGATCACTCGAATCACTGGCATCACGGATGCCGATGTGGCCGGTCAGCGCATAGACGACGGTGAGATCGCCACGTGGTTTGAGGGAGACCCCTTGGTCATCGCGCATAATGCCTCTTTTGATCGCCCGATGATGGAGCGACGTTTTGCCTTTATTGCTGAGCGCGGCTGGGCCTGTACGGCCAACGGTATTCCATGGAAGGAATTGGGCTATGAAGGACGCAAGCTGGAATACCTGCTGCTCAAGCACGGCTTTTTCTATGGCGGCCACCGCGCAGAAGTGGATTGCTTGGCCACTGCATGGCTGATGCACATCAACCCGGCGGCGTTTACCCAGCTACTGGTCAGTGCGCGCCAACGCACCGTGATCATACGCGCCTTTGGCGCTCCCTTTGATGTGAAGGAGGCCTTGAAAGCCAGGGGCTACCGCTGGCACTCGGGTGACAGAGGACCGAATAAAAGCTGGTGGACCGAAGTGGATGCCAATGCCGTCGAGGAAGAGCAGTCCTTCCTGAATGCCACCTACGCCCGGGGAGCGGAGCAGGCACATTATGAACCTCAGACGGCCCGCACCCGATTCAAAGGTATATAAACTGTACGAAGCAGAATGCCGCTAGCAAGCGGCTCTCTCGGCTGCACGGCTGGAAATGCCAAGTCAAAAATCCGACGCACACACCAAGGACCTGGTATGGCCATTCACCGCACAGCTTCCTCCGCCCATCACTACTACGACGATCATGCTCCACAGCTATTTGACCAGTATCACTCGGTGAGCTTTGAGCGTGTTCACGGGGAATGGCTGCATCATCTTCCAGAGCAGCCAGGTCTGGCACTGGATGTCGGTGCGGGCAGCGGGCGCGATGCCAAGGCACTCACTGAGCGTGGCTGGCAGGTTATTGCCGTCGAACCAGCCGAGCAAATGCGCGTACTAGGGCTGGCGCACACGCAAGGCAGTGACGTGAATTGGCTAAATGATACCTTGCCGGCTCTTTCACGTGTCCGCCAGCTCTCACAGCGTTTTCAGCTGATATTGGTATCAGCGGTCTGGATGCACCTGGTCCCTGACGACCAGCAGCGGGCATTAAGAGTGTTGTCATCCCTGCTTGCGCCCGGCGGCCTTCTGGTCATTACCTGCCGTGAAGGGAGAAGCGGTGATGAGCGTTATTTTCAGCCGGTCAACCTCCCTGCGCTGGATCAATGGGCACAGAACCTGGCCTTGTTGCCGTTACACGCTAGTCAGAATAAGGACCAGCTAGGCCGAGAGGGCGTGGCCTGGCATTTGCGGGTGTTCAAGCTTCCCGATGATGGTACCGGGGCACTGCCCACCCTGCGACATATCATCGTCAATGACGGTAAGTCCTCGTCCTACAAACTGGGGTTGCTGCGTGCATTAACACGCTTGGCGGACAGTGCACCGGGTATCGTGATTTCACGGACAGACGAATGGGTGACCGTGCCGCTGGGTGCCGTGGGGCTTTACTGGATCAAGCTCTATCGTCCGTTGTTGCTGGAACACCAACTCCGTCAGGCGCCGGGAAGCAAAGCCTACGGATTCGCCAAAGACGACTTTTATGCCTTGAAGTACTTTTCACCGCACGACTTGCGCATTGGAGCGCCGTTTTTCGACCCCCGTGCAGCAGCGACTGTGATGCGGGCAATTCGCGATGCAAGCAAGACGATCCTCAAGATGCCTGCCCACTACATCACCTGGCCGGGTAGCCAGCGCCCTATCTTTGACGGTACCGCCCAGGGAATGCGCATCCGCGAGCAGCCTGTACGACTCGATAGCCACACACTTTCCGCTTTCGGCACCTTCCGTATTCCTACACCCCTATGGGACTGCATGAGTCGGTATGCTTGCTGGCTAGAGCCTGCGATTGTGCATGAGTGGGTGCAGTTGATGCAGCGCTATGACGCAGACTATGAGATTGGCCAATTGCACCAGGCACTGCAGTGGCAGGAAAGCCGACGCGATACACAACAGGTGCGCCAGCTCGTGAAAACGCGCTTGCAAGACACAGCGCCCCTGCCCTGCGTTTGGTCGCACCAGGATTTGCACCGCCGTGCCTACGCAGTGGATCACTGCTTTCCCTGGGCACGCTGGAACAACAACGACCTCTGGAACCTGTTGCCCGCTACAGAGAAAGCCAACCGGGCAAAGTCCGACCGACTGCCTGCCGCTCACGTCATGCAGCAATCGAGACAGAATATCCTGCACTGGTGGGACTACTTGGACCATCAGCAAGGAATCCAACAGCAATTCCGCGACGAAGCGAGCGTAGCACTGCCACTCGCCACACGGACCTCATCGCTGGATGAGCTGTTTGAAAGTGCGCTACTGCAGCGCCAGCGGTTGAAAGCAAATCAACAGCTGGCGGAATGGATGGGCATTCCCCTGCTGTCTCCAACTTGACAGAAGAAATCTCCTTCACTTTGACGTTTCAATGCACTGCACAGGCTCGGCTACTGCGGCTTGAAAGAGTACAAATTGATGCTGACACGCCTTGCAAGTGGCCGCATAGGTTGGACCGCGTTTGTTAACGACAACCGAGCGTGAATCGCATGCGGGGCAAGGCGGTTTCATCGGTGTATTCTTGCCGCAGCTGCCGCACTTAACGAAATAGCCATACTTGCCATAGCGATCCTCGAGTGCATGATCTTCACCGCAATGCTTGCACACCAATAGAGGAACAGCAGTTTCCTGTACTGATGTTTCCGGCACCACGACGGGTGCCTTGATCTCGGGCGGCGGGACCGTTTGTCTCGCTTGGGCATCTTGCGTCAGAAGAAAATCACCAAGGTCAGCAAGCTCCCGTTCGTTGAAACGGGCTCGCCCTTTAAGTGAAGAGAATGTACCCAGTGAGCCGACCCACTTCTTTACACGTTCAGCCACAAACTCGGATTTCACCGTCACATCCGAAATTTTCGACGGCATGTTTTCCCTGTCCAGAATGGCCGAACTTGATACGGCACAGAGCACACGCCATTCGCGTCCACCGACCTGGCCTTGAACACCAAGCAGCTTGCGCACGAACTTTTCGACGTTGGCGCGCAGCAGTTCTTTGAGCAGTGTCTGCTGCATTTCTGCCTGGCGTACTGGCGATGGCATCCCGCGCCATTCACCGCGATAACTACGCGACCACTCACCTTCTGTGTTGACGTTCACCTCACCGTTGATACTCTTGGATTCGATAACGATAAAGCCGAAGGGATAGACAACCAGGTGGTCTATCTGAGCATTCTCGCCGTTATGCGTCAGGCGTAGATCGTTAAAGATCAGAACTTGCTGTTTGTCGCCAAACTCGCGGCGCAGGTGAAAAGCCACATCTTTTTCTTGCTGATGGCCGTATTGAAGGCGCTTGTCGCTACCGGTAAAAGTGTCTTTTTCCTTGAGAATCATCGATCTAATTTCCCTATTCAATGTCTGGCAGCACCTTTTCTGCTGCCGTATTCTACCGAAATATACCGCGTAGTTGGCTGACAAATGATCGCCTATGTTGTTGGACAGGGCACACTGCTATCCACTGAAACGCGCTTGGTAACTTTGTGGTAACAGCTGTACGTGGCGCTCGACCGCGCCAGGCAAAATGAACAGCCTTGGTGACGTACCAAAGGTATAAACGCGATATAGCCGGAAGGCTGCTGCGTACTCATTGGAAAACGACCGCTCGTTTTCGCTAATAAAAAATGGCTGATACTTGCCGGAATGCGTTGCCTTCACCTCTAGAAACCGCTCCTCGTCACGCTGAGCATCGAACGAGCGGATATCAAAACCGAGCCCGTCACCACGCTTTTGGCTTGACCACTCCACTTCTTTGGCCAAATCCTCGCGTCCTACTGTCGTGAGCCTCTGCTTTTCCAAGTCGAGAACAAACGCTTCCGCGAGCTGGCCCAGCTCGCGGTTGCGGCGCTCACGCTCGGAAAAGTTGATGTGTCTAGCCAGATAACTCGGCCGCGTCTCTGCCACGCTTGGCACCCGCTCTGGGGGCTCCGGGTCAAAGACGCTATCCCACGTTACTTGGCTATCTGTTACCGCAGAAGCGGTATCCGCCGCACGGTTAACGTCGTCCAGCAACGGCTGATGCCCAGCAAGATAAGACAGGACGACTTGCTTTAACTGCCGCTGATAATTAAACGCCGGTTTGTAGCCGGGGATATAAGGCAATCCCAACTCTAACAACACCGCGCTAACGTTTTGATGCTTGAACTCAATCGAGCCTTCAGAGCGGTTATTGAGTTTGGGCTGCAGCACCCGACGATGCTCAGCCTTGGTGTACGCTGCACCCACTAGCTCTCTTTCCAACATGGCTATGTAGTCGCCAACCAGAAACTCACACTCCAACCAGTCCCAGCCACCGCGCTCAGGGCGCAATATGTTACGCCTGGCCTCTTCATCCAGATTTTGCAAAAGTGAGGTTTTCAACAGCTCTCTCGCCACCCGGTTGCCAAGCAGCTCAAACAGCGCGTCATCCAGGTAGGCATAAGCGATATGCGTGTTGAGCACACTTGGCGATGACGCCGTGGATAAGCGCTGATAGCTTTCACGCTGCCCCGGTCGCACTTTATGATGCCAAAACCCTTCACTACGCAAATGGAAAAAAGGATGATGCGAATTGGGCTTATTGGCAGCCGATGCCAGTGGTACAAAGCACGCTAAGTAACATTGCTTGAGCGCATCATCAAAGACAATCCGGTTTTGCGTTATCTCGCCGCTGCCGATCAGCTCGATTACCGCCAGCAGCATGGCTACCTTATGCGGGCTGCTATTTCCCCTCACCGCATGCAGGCGTAGCGAGGAGAAATGCTTTTCGTAGTCGAGTAGGATCATCAAATTAGGCCTTCATGAATACCAATATTCACCCGTCCTGTTGGCTAACGCGTTGAATGGGGCACTTGGTCAAGAGGCGATTCCATTAAACAACGTTGGATATCTGAACATCAAAGGATTTACCCAACCGGACAACTAGCTGTCAGTGGCGACAATAGCCGTATTGTTCTTACAAGCAGTGGGTAGGCAGCAAGTTTTATCACAAAAACAACAAAAAATACGGTGCAGGGGAAAAAAGCCCCGCAGTACCTTCAAGCTTTTTAATAGCGCACTTTAACTATCAAAATTAACTCACGCCAATGCCTCTTCTGGAAAAACTTCATCAATCAAATTTTCTAGAATAACCGGCATCTCCACTTGGTTTGGATCTTCTTCATCGTCCCATAGAGTAAAGCCCTCAATGTCATAATAAATGTAGAAATCTTCATCTTCCCATTCGATCCAAAGATACGCAGACTCGTCACCGTAAACCTCAATGTAACCAAAATCCGAGATTTCAGCCGACAGCTCTTCTTCCTTGTCCATCTCACGCAGATGTCTCTCAAGGATAAAAGTCCTCAATTCAGCATGATAACCTCGGAATGTAGACTTGCTTAGAAGGTAGATTTGGTTCCCTTTCTTGTGTATTAGGCGTCGACTGCAATAGCGAATTGCCTCAGGATGCTCAATCACTAACTGCCGCCAACCGCCACAATTCGCATTGGCGACAATCTTTCTCAACGACGTCTCAACATCCTTCCCGACCTTACGCACTAGCCTTTTAAAGGCCTTTTTCTTAACGACCCTGAGCCAATTTTCTGACCGCTCCCTATAGGTACTTCTATTAGGAATACAGAAACTGTAGCGATTACCTCTATCCTGAACCAAGTAATCATCCAGAGTAAGTAATGCGCGCTCAAGTAGAAAATCATTCGAGCGAAGAATTTTGTCGCTTAATAATATCGCTACTTTGCTCGCCATTTTCTTAAAATTAATCTGATCAGCAACCATCTCCTCAGCATCAATGGCCATATCAAGAAGGAAGCCGACTTTACCCTGCAAGTAACAGTGTTTTTCGTAGTTAGCCAGCAGGGATTCCCAGCTCTGGTCGCTAATAATTAATTTAGCTTTTCGTGATTCTTCCTCCCGCTGTTCTTTCGAAAATCCAAACTCTAGGACATTCTCAGCAAGAAATTCATACAATCCCTGATGATGCTTTGAAAGCTCTACAAGGCCACGAATTGAAGAAATAAACGGAGAAAGCTCATCGATACGATGATTATTAATCAAGTTGCCTGTCACGCGATTCCAACGAGAAAAATGTTCTTCGACCTCCTCTGTCCAATTCTCCAAAGATCCGATAGTCTGAATAAACCTGACGCATGAATAGAACTTCGTTTGGCTCACATAATCATCGCTGGTGACTGCATCCTTAAAAACCTGAAGAGCATCATCATTTGCCGAGTTCATGAAAAAGTAGTCAAGTACGAGCTCGACTCTATGCAGGTTCTCTTCGTCAAAAGAGGCAAACATCTCAAAATCATCTGCGGGAATGTAGCCAGACGTCGTCCTCAAACGCTGCAGCCATGTTTTCCATGTCTGATCTAAGGCCTCATACCCACCCTCAACCGTCTCACAGGCTTGGTAGAACGCCATTAAATTGAATAGACGAAGATACAGTCGGTCGAATTCGACATCCAATTCTTGGCTAATTTTCCAGAAAAGATCTGTCCACTGCTGATCAAGTTTTCGTTCAATTCTCTTCCCGGCAGATATTTTCTCAAGATGACTGCAGAGCCAGGCCTTAAAGTTTTCGAAGTCAGAAAGTGGTTTTCCGCGAGCGTTCATCTTGATATAAAGATCGTCAGAAAGGCCGAAAGACTCCAGGTTCAGGTATTGAAAAATTATGCGAGGCTGTTCCGTATCGGTCAGACGCTCATACATACTCACTTCACAATCAAACAAATGCTGATGTATCGCATCCAGCATTGTCAGGCAGGCTTTAACGGTAGGATCAGACTGCCAAGAAAGAAAAAACCATTGCCTATCGACAATGAGGTCAGAGATAGAATTCTGCCCTTTGCTTAAAACGATATCATCTGCGGCTGCCAAAGCATTAAAGAACTCAGAAGCACTCACGCGCACTTTATAAGTAAACTTCGATCCTGAGTCAGAAAGAAATGATTCCTGAAAATTTCTCAAATGACCTTCCTTAACTGCCAGATACCAGTGCAGCAGAAACAGAGTCGTTAGCCTCTGCTGCCCATCAAGCACAGAGAAAAAGAATGGACCTGAACCTTCAAAATTTCCATAAATGAAATCAAGATCAAGTGGCTGACTGGAATACTCATCCAGTAGCGTTCGCTTAATCGAGTTCAAGAATTGTCGGCGAACCTCCGTTACCTCTTCACGCCCTTGTGCATAATCGCGCTGAAGTATGGGTATTTGTATGGAGTCAACCTTATTGATCAATTCAACGAATGTCAGCGTGCTCCCCTCTTTCATGCGATTAGATCCTCCGTGCAGAATAGCTTGGTTAATAACTCGGTCATTGCTTGCTGATGATTCTTACTATCTTGTGAATCCCAGAACATCATGTTGCCAACCCGATCACTGTAGTACTTGAGAAAGGCATTTTTGGTACACAAAGGAACAAACGTAGCCGTCTTATCTAGAGCAATCACTCGGTTACGCTTAATAGGAAAAATAGCATTCTTATAACTTCGGTTAGTAAAACTGTCTAATAACGTCAGATTACCAATAGAATGATCCAAATCTGCATTATTATTTGGCGCATACACGTCAAGCACGCGGCTAAAGAGGGTCTCAAAAGCAGATGTATCGAATGTTTCGCCAGCCTGCACCTCTTTGGCATCTGCAAGGATATTATTCAAGTCCTCTGATAGGGTATCAGGTACTTCTTCAAATTCGTTCTCAATATAATTAACTACGCCCCCAAGCCAAGCTTTCTGACGCTCCTTACTTTCTGGCATCTCACTTGCCACTGAGCGAATATGCTCAATATCCCAAGATTCTTTTCTGAAGCGATCAAACTGGAAGCGCGCATTGGTTTTTGGATTGGCCAGCAGCGTAGCAATGTTGAACAGCAAGAGTACGGAAACCAGGGATTGCTTCGAAGAACCCGAATCATAGGAGAACTGGGTAAGCTCTCCCTCAATCGCTTTCGCAAGCGACCCTCGGCTTTCGTAATCACCACGTACTAGATCAGGAAATGCCTTTTTAAATACCATACCTACCAAGGCTTGACGAAACTCTCGCTTGGTCGAACAATCCTGAAAGAGGCTCTTTATATTTTTTACACACACATCCCTTGCAACGAGAAAACCTACCAGATGAAAGATTGTATGATCTTCGTACCACTCTCTCAGAGTCATAAAACAGCGTTTGACATGCTCCCAGTCGCGATCGATTGGCTCACTGCTTTCCGAGAGCCAACGCGAAAATGTTAGAAAAATATAGTAGGGGTCATGCATGGGAATGGACTGTACAGCAGAAGGAAGTTGCTTAGTCACAATTTCCAACACGAACTCAATGCGGTTTGCCTCAGTTTCCTCGTTGCTCATAAAAAACCAGAAATCATCTGACTGTAGTGCTCGCTCTATCTCATCCCACTCTTTTGCAATCTTGAGCTGACCGAAGTAGTGCTCGTTCTCATTGAATTTTAGACCCTTTAAAAAAAGTGCTTTAACCAGCTCTGCATTGGTAAGAGGGATTTTCCCCAAATTAAGCCGAGTAAATACAGTTGTCGTGTCAATCCTTTCATTGATCTGATACCAGATCACTTTAACATTTTTTCCAGCCTCGTCATCGTTCAGCAGAGTTTGCAGGAACTTAAGCTTATAGGTGCCGTCCCTCGCTTCAAACCACTCATGAATGGCCTGCTTAGCCTCGTACATATAAAAGAAGTCAATATTTTCCTGGTGCCGGATTTCGCTGATATCTTCAAGAAAAGCGGCGCTATTTGGGCGGGTCTCATAGCGCAGGCGGTATGACTCTTTACCAAGTAGTGCTGCAATATCCTTCAAGTAATTAAGGATGATATAAATCGTCGTCAGCCGCTGCTGGCCATCAACCAACTCCCATTCTCCATCGCGCTGCTTTACAACTACGGGCTGAAGACAATAAAACACACTCTTAGGGCTTTCTTCGCTCTGCTTCTGAAATTCGCCAATATCGTCCAGCAGCTCACTGACCTGCCGACGTGTCCAGCGGTACCCTCGCTGATAAGCCGGGATGAAAAAAGACTTCTGCAACAGTTCACTGATAGGCTTCAATACGAGTTCATTGCGTACTGGCATAGGTAACCTTCTTGTCCTTTAACGAAATTTACGGGGTTCTCTACTTGCTGCTGCATTGCGACATAAATTTTGTATGGAGCTAAACCTGCTAGCTTTCTCTCCGTCAGTTTTGGAGGAACTGTCATGGCTGGACGTGACAGATTTCCAATTAGTACTAGGTGTTTTGTACGAAAAGCCTTATCTGATAATTTCCCTTATGCAACAGCAGCATAGAGGAAAGCAATGGTCGGACGTTACGTGATTTCTGATGACGGCTGGGCACAGATTGAAGATATCATGTCACCCCCTCAAACCATGGGCAGACCCAGGCGGGATGACCAAAAAATGCTCAATGGTATCTTCTGGGTGTTGTGCTCTGGCGACAAATGGCGAGATTTACCCGAGCGATATGGGCCTTGGTCGACGGTGTATGACCGGTTCCGCAAGTGGCGTGATGACGGCACCTTTGAAGCGGTACTTTCTCGCTTGCAGCTCAAGTTACGTGAAGATGGGCTTATGGACCTGTACACGTGGATGATTGATGCCACTTCCGTGCGAGCCACACGCGCTGCTGCTGGAGGCGGTAAAAAGGGGCTCGAAAGAATCGCTAGATCATGCACTTGGCCGTAGTCGCGGGGGTTTAACAACCAAAATTCATTTGGTTTGTGATCGCCATGGCCGGCCGCTGGCGTTCACGCTGTCTCCTGGTCAAGAGGCCGTTTCTCGGCACTTCGCTTCTACATTAGTGAAAATCCATCTACCTGGTAGCGTTGGGCGTCCTCGCAAACGTAGTCGCTATATGGTGGCTGATAAAGGATATGACAGCGATGAGTTGCGTCATTATTGCGACAGGCACGGCATGAAACCCGTGATTGCTCAGCGCAACATGCACCGAAGAATCCGGCCGGGGCCTACCCAGGCGGTTCGATAAGCACAAATATCGGCAACGGAATGCGATAGAACGCTGCTTTGGCTGGCTTAAAGAATTACGCCGCATCGCCACACGCTATGAAAAGCTGGTAAGTAGCTTTAAAACAATGGTATGCATCGACCTGTGCTTGCTAGCACCTCTTCAGGACCAAAACACTAGCTTGTAATATGCAGCCGATGCAGAGCGGCTCAAGTCCAATCCTTTTCGCGACGACGAGAACCAATTAGGAAAAATGCTCGAAGTCTTTTGCTCAGCAATAGGAGCCCTGCCTAACAGACACGCTACCGCTCGGGGATCACATCGCTTCCCTGCGACAAGTATTCTCATGTTTTCTTTTTTGGTTTTTTTTCTATACAATCAACTAATACTTCAGTAGACCTAATTAATTAATAAATTACAAAAAAAAACGCCCTTCCGGGCGAATTACTTACACAGCGTAAGAAATGTCTTACAACTTAAGGCTTATGTTTTGAGTTTTGAGTTCTGGATTCAAGTAATAGGTGTAGCTCCCCGGCAATATCCAGTGCGCCTGAGCATTGGGTCACAGATTCGTTAACTCTTATCGACCCAATTTCGAGGCATAGCGTTGGAAGTCGCTTACCTTGTCTGAGGTTAAGCCCTGTGACTATCACCCATCAGTCGCTGGCTTCCAGGCGCGCGGTCAATTTGCGGAACTCCTCGCGGATCTCGGCATTCTGGAACTCGGCGGCGTCGGGAACCTGCAAGTTGGAGAGCGTCTCGAAGGTATTGATACCATCGCGTATCAGCGTGGTGACGCTGGCGCTCAACGCGACGGTACGGTAGGTGTTCGCCGCCACTGCCTCCTCTCTGCGGCTCACCTCCAGCGCTTGATTCACTTTGTGCCGTTGGCTTTCGACGATGCGCTCGTACAGTACAATCGCGCGCTTGGTCAGTTCGTTGGCATCGATATTCTGTTGCAACGCGGCCCGATTGTTGCCCTCACCAATCAGGCGCCGCGATTCCGCGATCAGGGCGTCCGCCTCGTCACGAAACCCCTGCAGCTTTGGTAACACCTCCTCATTTACCTTGGTGATGAAACCCTCCTGCATATGCACCACCAACTTGTGCAGAATCACCAGCATGCCGTAGTACCGTTTGGCAAAATCCAGATTTTCACCGCTTTCCTGGGTGAGCGCCTCCAGGCGCAGCGTTAGCCGGCGAATGCTATCGAATACGACGCCCATCGAGACGACATCTTCCCCGATAGCGGAGCTTAGCCACAGCTCCAGCTGATCGGGTGGCATATCGACATCCAGCTTGGCGAGGGCAGCGGACATCGTCTGGCGCATCTGTTCAAGCTCGTACTGGAAGGCGGCGAGATTCGCTTCGTGGACTTCAATCAAGAGGTCAAAATCGCCACGGGTTTCAGCCGTAAAGCTTTTAAGCGTTTCGGTGGGCGTGTATTGGGTCAACACCCCCGCCTCCATGTCAGGGGCGAGAATGCGCCTCTCCCGCAGCTCGGCAATGGCACGTTTCTCCTGTTGAATATTGTCTTCTACTGCACGGTAGCGCTCCCGCAGCTCGGCCAGCCCGGGCACATCCAGTACTTCAATGGCATCTTCGATCAGGGCATTGATATCGCCCTCGGCGCTTTCCTGGTCGCGTTTGAGCCAGTGGCTTTCAGGCAACGTCTTCAGTTCGTCAAAATACTCAACGGCTTCTCCCAGCAGATCGAAGGCTTCAGCCTGGTCAACACCGAGGTCGACCTCTTCTGCCGTTTCCTGCGCTTGCACCTGGAATGACAAAAACAGTGTACACAGCAAGGGAAACCGCCAATGACCATGAAAAATACGCAATGTGCTCGCTCCTTCCATTGAATCGTTAATGCACTTCGTCAGAGGGCATAGGCTGCGATATGACGCGATATCTCGGTAATCTCGGTGCCACCGGTGAACTCGAAACGCACCCGTCCCAACGAAGAGAAGTAGACTTCCAGCTCCGCATCAATATCGAAGGTGCCCGAGGTTTCGATGGAATAGGCAACAATGTTTTTATACGGCAGCGAGGTGAAATCGCGCTTGCTACCGGTCAATCCCTGGACATTAACGGCGATGATCCGCTTGTTGGTGAACACCACGCCGTCGCGCATCGACTTATAGGCGTCGATCACTTCCTCGTCGTCCAGCAGCAACGCCGTTACCTTCTCGGCATACTCGCTATCTTGCTTGAGCTTGAAAATGCCCTTGTTGTCGAAATCGATCATGCCGCACTCCTTTCCGATTCAATTATCATGTGACCAAGACCTTCATTAGCTTGCCCTTGAATTAAGCATACAGCCACTGTTTCACCTTGATTGGCATGACGTCGTTGGTTTCTTTACATTCTAACGGCATACGGTCTAGCAAGAGCCTACTCCTACAATGCGACGTTGAATGTCGCACCCCTATGCCAAACTATTTCTTTAACTGAAAAGCACATGGCCATTATTGCGCCTCAATCGCCCGCATACCCTTCGCACTCGCCGTCAGCGTGGGTGAGGGTCCGGGATGTCGGCTTGATTCACCTGGAAGCTTGAGCAGACAACGACTCATGCGCTTTACCGTCATGTTGGTAATGCTATACACCTGATATAACGCCAAAAGGAACTTGCCATGCCCATGAAGGCACTTGCTCTTCCCTCGCCCACATCGTGCCCAGGTGCGCCCGTAAACGATCCGGGCACTCATGTCGTGTTCGATTTTCAAGCAGCCGTTGGGTATCAGTTAACCCTGCACCTGTCACCGTGGCAGTCAGCGGCACCGTTCTCCTGGGAGAGCCGGGTAGATGGTGAGCCCGTGGCAAACGGGACATTTCTGGCCCCGCTGGGCATTGGCTGGGAGATGCTATCAACCACCCACAGCGAGCAACTAATGACTGGCATGCCGGAAAGCGTACGCTCGGTCATTCGTGTCGCACCTTTTCTCGGTATGGAACTGGCACAGGTGTGTGGCCAACTCGAAGCCGCACGGGAGCTCGCCGTGTCGGCGCCATTGCTATTGATTCTGCTGGTGGACCGTGGCATCCAAGCGGCGTGGACGCCCGCGATGCTTGCGCAATTGTTGGGCGAGCGACAGGCCGTCCAGTGCGCGGCCGCCGGGCTCCCCGAGGCAAAGTCCTATGCCAAGCTGCTTCGCCGTTGTCAGCTTTGGCCGATGATTCGACGCGATCTGCTGGAACTCATGCGCACCTTGCACCGTGCCGACGATGTGGCGCTGCTGCGCCATCATCCCTCACTGAACCTGACCCACCTGGTTTTTCTGGCCCGCTACGAGGGCGGGCGCTGGCCCGGTTTGCTCGTGCTGATCGATGGCATCGTAGAAGGGCATCGCCCGCGCCCGGGAGCGAGCGCCTGGTTGCAGCGCATGCTGACCGATACCTCACGCATGCTGCCCATGCACCCGCAAGCCCTCTATCGCGTACGCTCGCTCGCTGGACTCCAGGCCCTACATGACCGGCTGGTGCAACGTTTCAATGCTCGAATGAGAGGCGATAACGGTCGGAAAAGTGCGATTAATCTGCAGCACTGCCACGGCGATTACCCCGCGCCACCGCTGCCTGGCAACGACGCCATCACGCCGATTACCTCCTGGCAATCGCTGCTCGGTGAAGGGCAACGCATGGTGCACTGCGTCGGCAGCTATGATCGCGCCGTTGCCCTGGGGCACTTGGCGCTCTACCACATGCATGACCCTCAAGCGGTCACCATTGCCATTGCGCCGCAAGGCAAACGCTGGGTACTCAGTCAGACCAGGGGTGCCCGCAACACCATGCCTTCAGCCGAGGCACAACAGAACATCCAAGCATGGTTAGAGACAACCCAAGCGTCCGCGTCGAGCTAACGTCAGCTTGTCATGATCAATAGGCGGATGCAGAGGCGCTTGATTCCCAAGACGTCAGTTCAGCATTGGCGGGAAGCGCTTCAAACCAGTTTGAACGGCTCGATATCACGGAAGATACCCGTTTTGGTCATGTCGCGACGCAAGGTAAAGGCGTCCACCGCGGCCACCGGATCGACGTGATCCAGGTTGTCGAAGTGAATGCGACACCACTGGTCACGCGTCGCTTTGATGCTGTAAAGGTATTGGTCACGGCGACTGCCGGTGGCCGGATCGATAACACGACGATAGCCAGACACGCGGGCCTCCTGCACGTTAGGCAGTCGGGCAAACACGGCCCCCAGTACCCGAAAGGCGATACCGTGAACGTGATCCCGATAAAGCTTGCGCTGGCGGGTTGCGCTCAATGCTTTAGGCGTTAGCTTGAGCTGCCTAACGGGCATCGTCCACTCACGATCAGGCATCTCGTCTTCTTCCGGCAGGTCGATGTCCACGGCGATGGTTCGCTCATCCGACCCCAAATCAAAATCAATCGCCGTTTCCCGCGGCCAGTCGATCTCCTCCAGGCGCTCCCGCAAGGTCTGCTCCATGGCGGCCATGTCTTCAAACACGCCCTCTTCCTCTCGCTGTTGGCGAGCAAACTCAGCGGCATCAAATTCGGCACTGCGCCGCTCCCATTGTCGATAGGCCTCTTCAAAGGCAGCCTGACACCGGCTGTTCTTCTGCTCGACACGATGCTTGGCCGGTGGCCACAGTCGATGCCACCAGAGCACGGGCGTTGGTTTCGGCGATGCTGGGGGCGCTTCGGGAAACGATCTTGGCGTGTAGCCGCGCGTTTCGGGGCAAGGCGTTTCTCGATGCAGTTGGCCCAGGTGCACCAAGTCAGCATTTTGCTGCTCGCACAGCACTTCCAGCCGCTCGCGTATGCTCTCTGCAGCATGACGGTGGATTAACCGCACTTCGCTATCGGTGAGCGGTGTGCCGCTCTCAAATAGATAACGAAGCTCGCCGTCACTATTTACCTTAAGTGTGAGTGCCAGTGTCTCGCCCTGCCCTATACGCTCCGCAAGCGCTGAGGTAGCAAGACTGGCCGTCGAACCTCGTGAGTCGGAGCGACCCCGCTTTGCGCTTAACTTGGTGCGATAGGCAAGCCCGCTACCGGGAATCCCTGCATGTGCATGCGCACCGCTGGGGCCGATGCTGACACTTGCACCACGCGGCCCAACGGAAAAGCCGACACCGCGCTTACTCAGATTTAAGCGAATGCCGGGGGCGAGAGTGATTCGACGCTGAAAGCGAAACGCCATGTAACCTCTTTATTCAAGTGGGTGAGGTGTTCAGGAATCGAGCGGTATCCGAGTGAAGGCATCCGGTCGCTTTTCTAGCTTCGCAAGGCCCGCGCCATCGAGGCGTTATCCTAAGTGCAAAATATCCCAGGGTGCCCCGCTTAACCCGCTTCTCCTTGCAGCGTCGCAATGATCCGGCGCGGCCCGCCCTGATGCCGGTGTTCCCCGAGGTAGATGCCCTGCCACGTACCCAGCGCTAGTCGCCCGTGACGCACAGGAAGCATCAAGCTGACCCCCAGCAGGCTGCTTTTAAAATGGGCAGGCAAGTCATCCGGGCCTTCTAAAGTATGGCGATAGCCCTGCGCGTTCTCCGGCGCCAGCCGATGAAAAAAGGTTTCAAAATCCACTCTCACATCAGGATCGGTGTTCTCATTCAACGTCAGGCTGGCAGACGTATGCTGCAACAACAGATGCAAGAGCCCTACCTGCACAGAGCGCATATCGGGCAACGCCTGCTCAATCTCGTCAGTGACAAGATGAAAACCGCGTGATCGTGCACGCAGGGTGATCGTTTGCTGGTGCCACATTCTATTCTCTCTTTAGGCAAAAGGCGCATCCACCCAGACCATGTGCTCTGAGGTAAGCACTGTTTCTCCTTGCCAGCGATAGGCGCAGAGCTTGGGTGCTTCATGGCCTGAGAGACGCTCTGCCGCAATGCTGTAATCCAGGCAGGCAATCTGCTGATTGAGTGGTGCCGGCGTGCCGGTCAACCAATAGTGGCCGACAAACAACGGCTTATCACTATCGTACCCCGGCAGCACATCATCCGGTATGGGTGTATGCGGAATTGTCTCAATGGCTTCCGCTGGCACCATCGCCAGATCCCGGTACGTCAGGCCTTCCATCTCCCACCAACGGGTGCGAATACGCTGGCGTGGGTGGCCGTCCTTGTCGAGAAAGTCGTACCCGGCGGGCAGCGCTATTTCCAGGCCTTTCAACAAGGTCTCCAGCGCCTCGAACCCTGCCCCTTGCGAACGAGTCAGGGCTGGCCAAGCGGACGCTAGAATGCAGTTTTGGTCATCCAGGTAAGGCTGCAAGGCCGCCATGGAAGCGGGATGCCAGCAAGCATGCACGACACGAAACCCGTCGAACTCAAGGAAAAGCGGCAGTTGTCGGAACCAGGCGATATGCTCCTGGTGCAATGCACTGCCTTCCCCCACCTGCTTCAGGTAGGCCTGGTGCTGATCTCGGTTTTTCTGCGTGTGAGCGCGCAAGTGTTCACCGGGCTGGTCAGGGTCAGGGGTTGCCCAGGCAACCGCATTAAATTCATGATTGCCCATCACCGCCAATGCACTGCCAGCCTCAACCATCTTGCGTGCGATGCATACCGTATCCACCTGCCTCGGCCCACGATCGACAAAGTCCCCGAGAAAAATGACCTGGCGCTCGGGGTGCGACCAGACACCCTCTTGGCAGCGGTAATCAAGTGTTTTTAACAGATGCTCAAGTGCATCGGCGTGGCCGTGAATATCGCCGATCAAATCGTACATAGACGTTCCCTTTTATAGCCAAAATCCGCTAACCATATAGTTTTCATAAGAAATATGATGGCATAAGCTAACGAGCACAGAGACGTCACATGTCTCGCTTAAAGCTATTGTAAGACATGCTTGCTACGTGTTGGGGAACCGTAAGAAAAGACATAATCGACGAATTACGTCTTTTCGGCCTCTTTCGATCGAACAGAGATCGTTGTTGATCGACAGGATTCACCGGGGGCTAGCTCGGTAAGAAAGGGTACTGCCACCTCTTCAGCATGTGCGCTGTGTGGTGTGAGGCCGTCCAGCAGCGCTGACTCGGAAAAAGGTAGCTGTAACGTTTTGGCGGTTTTTTTTGATGGTTGAACCATGATATTACCCCACTTCATTTTTACATCTTGGACGCGAATTCGTGGATGAGCACAACTAGGTCTTTGAGCGAACGATCGGCGATCAAGGCGGTCGAGCTTCCACAACACCAAGGTATCACTCGAACGCAGCGTCCGTAGGCACGCCTGCAGCTTGGGGCGCTCCCTTGTGCTGTTAGCCCGTTATTCGAAAATCTGCGCACAACCTGTCTACTCGAGGGCATCGCGCTGAAGCTATGGGTATTGACCCATGCATAGCCGATGATTATGCATCACCTCTCGGCGTGGCGCTGCCATCTTCAAAATACAGCGCTTCCCAGTCTTCTACACCCACTGGCTCAAACGGCCTGACGTACTCACGAACAGAGCCCTTCAACCGCTCCAGTGCACTCTCGGTGAAACCTCCCCCGACATCAGGTTTCTGCTGCCCGTTTTCTTGCGTCACCTTGGTATCCTCGCCGTAAAAAACCTTCGTTTCCTTTACATGATGGCAGGGTTGGATAACCTGATAAAAACTGGGTGGCATACATACCCTGGAGGCTCATCAGATGCGAACCGTCCCCCTTTACGAAAACAGTAAGAGGCAGATCGTTTACTTGCCCGCTGACATGGCCTATGAAGGCGTGACGGAATTGGAAATCTCTCGGAATGGAGACGTGATAACTCTGCGCCCTGTTCGCTCATCTTGGGCGCCCTTTCTTGAGTTGCCAAAGGCCAATGCCAAATATCTTCAAAAGCATCCAGAGATCGTGGGTGCTGAAGACCAAGAGTCGTGTAAAAAGCAACGCCTGGGCTTTTTGTCGGGGCAGTTCAACGTACCGGATAACTTCGACCGGATTGCCCTACAGGATCACCAAAGCGAGCAACTTGATAGAGTCGCTTCCGTCAACATGTTGGCTGCAGAGGTGCTAGAGAACAAGGACGCCGCTGTCGCTTGGCTCTCGCGCCCAAATGAAGCGCTAGGCGGCCAAGTCCCGATACTGCTTTGTGAAACAGAAGCAGGTACGAAGCAAGTACGACGCGTGCTATATGCGCTGGAGTGGGGCGGGCCAGCATGATGCGATGCTACGCAATGGAGAATGTCATGAGCGTCATCGATTTCGAGGTGCTGCGCACCGCCGAACAGATCAGCGGCGACCGACAGAAAGCATTGGCATGGTATCGCGATCCGCTGCCTCTCTTTGATCACAAGACGCCAGAGCAACTGGTCGAGTCGGGGCGCAAAGAGGCTCTTCTTCGCTATCTCCGTTCGCTTGAAGCTGGCTTTCTTGGCTGAGGGCACTATGGGCGACCGCATTATTCCCGAGAACTACCCGGAGTTACGCCTGATATGCTGGTCCATCCTCACGGATGAACCAATCGAGGAACGAGTGGCCTGGGAAATCTATGAGCGGAATTGGCGCTATGTGTATCAAAACTGGCTGAGCAAGGAAGAAAAGACGCTCATCGAGCGGCTTAGGGAAAAGTACGGCAACGGTGCAGGAGGCAAGGCACCTTGATTGCGCAACGACAGATCATCCGGCTTACCGAGGAGGTATTTGGTAGCCAGGAAAAGGCCGCCAGATGGTTGAGCAAGCCGCGCCGGGTACTAGGGGGTATCAGTGCGCTGGAGGCCAGCACAATGACGCAGGGCTACGCTGCTGCCGTGGAGTTGTTGGAACAGCTACGCCATGGCTTCGCGTCATGAGAGCCGATGCTTGGCAACCCCTAAGGATTTCTTAGTGCTTCGAGATCATGTGTAAACCCCATGATCGATACGGCCTATCAGATCCAGCACCTGCTGAGGATCGTCTTGCATGACATCGATGGGGCGCTTCCACCCAAGCCCCATTGCCTCATGATGCAGCCAGCGGTCGGCGGCGCTTCGATCACCCCCGAACAGATCGATTGCTGCCCGCCAAACTACGATTGCGCTATCCTCCCGTGCGGGCTCCAGTGGTATGTTGCGATGGACCTTCATTACAGCCTCCAGCGCTTGCGCAGCATATGGACAGATAGAGGAGCGACTATGCCGAACCAAGGCAAGGCCACCACGGGGCTAAAGACAGCCGTGACGATCCTGGGGAAGTGGGGCGCCACCACTTAACAGTGTACAGCGATACTGAACGTCTCACCCGGCACTTATATTCAAGCGAAGCGCCATGATCCGGAATGGCGGGTCAGTCTGGATGATGATCAGCTCACTCGCATCAGCTACGTGCTGGACATCCATGCCGCACTTCGGGTAGTTTTTGACAACCCCGACAATCTGTATGGCTTCATGAGTATGGCTAATTACAACGAAGGCTTCGATGGCCGGTCAGCACTGGAAGTCATCGCCTGCGGCGACATTGGCACACTACGTGAGACGTGCGTGGCTGCGCGTGAACATGGAGCGCCCGACGATCATCGGTGATGAAGGCCGGGTAATGCTGTAGCCCTTCTCCCGCTTGACCTTAACCCTCGCCAGGTCTCCTACGCTTTGTCCAGTATCCCTGTGCGTCGCCTCCCTTCCCATCCCGGAATATCTATGGATATTTTGCCGAGCCGTGAGCCAGCCACCCTGCTCTGTCGGTGGCCCTGGGGGTTGCCCAGAATCTCCATGGAGATTCTGTCACCGCTTAGCCCTCCTCGCTCCAGACCATGAGGCGGCAACTACTAAGGAAGCCTTGGTGGTTCGCCGCGTGAAAAGAAAACGCCCCTTTTATAAAGTTAGAAAATTATACGCAGTTTCTTTACACGAAACAGGGGAAAAATGCCGCCCTGCTTACCAGGGCGGCGAACGTAAAGAAAACGACATTATTATATCGATAAAGCACATTGCCGATGCTATATTGTCGGTATGAAAACGCGACACGTCACCCTCAGCCCTAAGGCCTCCCTCTCCCTGCGCCTGTTCGCCGGACTGATCGAAGAGGGAAGGCGACGTAAGGGGTGGACCCGCGACGAGTTCGCCGAGCGGGTTGGTGTCGGCGTGGTCACGATCCGCCAGGTCGCCAAGGGTTCCCCCCGAGTCGCCATCGGAACATACTTCGAAGCCGCGGCACTGGTCGGCGTGTCGCTGTTCACCGATAACCCGGACACACTGAAACGCGAACAGGCGACCCAGCGGGAGCGGCTGACACTGCTCCCCAAGCGAGTCCGCCGTCAGCCCCAAGAGCCCATCGATGATGACTTCTAGTCGACGCGCCTACGTCTGGATCTGGCTTCCCGAACAGACATCCCCCGTGGTCGCTGGTCGCGTCGACCGCGATGACCAAGATCGCTATCGCTTCATCTATGGTCGTCGCTACCTTGAGCGACCTGATGCGATCAGCCTCTTCCCGGGGGAGCTTCCCCTTCGGCCCGGAACCCAGGAGCAGGCCGACAGTGCCCTACCCTCCTGCCTGCGTGACGCCTCCCCGGATGCCTGGGGGCGTCGCGTCACCATCAACCGTCTGACAGGGAAGAAAGGCGATGCGGCTGATGGTGTCGACTTCAACGAGCTGGTCTACCTGCTCGAAACTGGCTCGGACAGGATCGGTGCGCTGGACTTCCAAGAATCTGCCACCGATTACCGGCCACGCGAGAGCCAGGCTGCCTCCCTGGATGAGCTGCAGGAAGCCTCCACGTATGTGGAGGCAGGAGAACCGCTGCCTCCGGTCCTGAACCAGGCCATTCAGCACGGCAGCAGTATCGGTGGCGCCCGACCCAAGGCCCTACTGGACGATAGGGATCGCAAGCTGGTGGCCAAGTTTTCTTCCAGCACTGACCACTACAGCGTGGTGAAGGCAGAGTTCGTCGCCATGCGGCTGGCTAGGCAGGCAGGTCTCGATGTTGCGCCCGTCGAGATGGCCCGCTCACTGGGCAAGGATGTCCTGCTGGTGGAACGCTTCGACAGAGTGAAGACCCCTGACGGCTGGGGTAGGCACATTGTGCTCTCGGCCCTCACGCTGCTCAGTCTGGACGAGATGATGGCCCGCTATGCCAGCTATGAGGATCTCGCCCATCGGGTCCGAGCCGAGTTCGACCAGCCAGGGAAAACGCTGCACGAGCTGTTCGGCCGCATCGTCTTCAACGTGCTCTGCGGCAACACCGACGATCATGCACGTAACCATGCGGCCTTCTGGGATGGCGGGAGCTATCGACTGACGCCGGCCTACGACATCTGCCCGCAGTCACGTACCGGTGGCGAAACCACCCAGGCCATGCTGCTACATGGCCAGGAGCGCCGCAGTCAACTGGTCCACTGCCTGGCAGCCGCGGAGCGGCTTGGCCTGAGCCAGACTCAGGCCCGTGACATCATCAATCACCAGAGGGCGACCATCCATGAGCACTGGGGCGCTGTCTGCGATGAGGCCGACTTGAGCCCGGTCGACCGCAACTTCCTGTGGGGCAGGCAGTTTCTGAACCCGTTTGCGTTGGAAGGCTATACCGAGGCATGAGCTGACCTTCTCCCCGACCAGAGCACGAGCGCCGGTGTCTAAAGGTGACCGCACGGCGTGTCAGGAGTCGGTTGCACTGTGGTCTGAGGCATCAAACTGGCTGGCCTTCAGGGCGGCGTAGAGCGCTGTCTTGCTGACCTTGATGCGCGCGGCGGCCTCGCGGACATTCAGCCCATTCGCCAGGTGCTCCCTTGCCCGCTTCAGCTTGTCGTCGGTGACGACGGGCTTACGGCCCCCTTTACGCCCACGAGCCGCAGCAGCGGCCAGCCCCGCCTTGGTGCGATCACGGATCAGGTCGCGCTCGAACTGCCCCAGGGCGCCGAACACGTGGAAGATCAGCCGCCCACCCGGCGTGGTGGTATCGATGTTCTCGGTCAGCGACCGGAATCCGACACCACGCGCCTCCAAGGTGCTGACTACCTCGATCAGATGCGGCAGCGAGCGTCCCAGCCGATCCAGTCGCCACACGACCAGCACATCCCCGTCGCGTAGGAACTCCAGGGCGGCCGTCAGGCCCGGTCGTTCCGCCTTGGCCCCGGAGACGGTGTCATCGAAGATTCGCTCGCTGCGGTGGTCGGACCCAGCCGTCCAGTGCTTCCAAGGGACGTTTCACATCCACGAGGCTGAAGTAGCTGGCCCAGCCACGCAGGACCGGAACCAGTTCTCTTCGGTAAGCCCGCGCCATGTTGGCTTTCTCTACGACAGCCTCCATGAGCGGGGCAGGCTCGGCTTTCGTCCTCGATGACGACGCCGGGATCGTCTCGACGCTCACCGGCCGGGACTCAGGGTACTGCCCCTGCCCCTCTGGGTGAGTGACGGTATTAGCGCCAAGGTCTGTCTTCATGATCGATCCTCGAGACGTCATCGCCTACTCGCGGCTCTTCATGTTCGGCCCTTGGTGCCGCGGTGAACCGGCACTTACTATGGCCTTCGCTGACGTCTGGTGGCCCATCCCGTCGCCTCTCGACGCCGGTAGCACGGTGGCAGACCACCAGACCTCCCAGGGTAAGGTGTGCGACCTTCCCGCTTATGCCTGTCGGATATACGTCATGGCGTTCCGTGCAAGTAGCGGGCTTTGATGATAGTTGCCATCTCACCCCGCCATGACGCCTCGTATCCGCTTTCTGTTCGGCTAGGCGCCCCCGTCGAGCCAGCGTTTTGCCTCGGGCTTCCTTCAGACTCCCCCTCGCAGGAGACACCCTTGCCGTCGGCTAGCACTTTCCCTTGCCGGGCGTGCAGGGGACTTTCACCCACAGCACCACCCTCGGGAACAGCGCCAGTCAGGCGCTGCGCGTCATCCCTGGCGCACAACACCAACGCCCCCGGAGTTCCGGGGGCGTTGGTGTTGCTAGGTTCTCAATTTACCGAGAGTGTCAGTAGCTCTCATTGAGGACCGCTTCCAGGAAGTGGCGACGCAACATCCGGTTCTGGAAGTCGTCCACGAAGCGGCTGTTGATGATGATGATGAACCGCTCGAAGGGTGCCTCGCTGTCGAGCTGTTCGATCCCGTCGACACTGTGGAATAGCCGGTCATCGCTCAGATGAAGGATATCACCCGGATTCAGGGTGATATCGACCAAGGGTTGCGTGCCAGCCTTGTCTGCGTAGAGGTGGTTTTCGGCGCCCGCCACGTTTTCCCGATTGATGACCAGAATGCTTAGGGCCTTGCAGCCATCGGCATGAATTCCCTGTCCCTGAAGGGGGTCGATGTTGCCTTCTCCGCGAACCCCGGTGATCTGCATCAAAATGGGTTCGTGCGCACCGATACTCCACAGCCTTGCCCAGGCGCGAACGAAGGCCTTCACATCGGGGCGTACCATGAATTCCCGAGTCAGCGGATCATAGTACCGCAGGCGATCCGCCATGCTTTCCGCGTCGTTGAAGCCCCCCCCCTGGGCCATGGGGCATTGGCCCATATCCTCGACATCTCCCTGATCATTCAGGGCGAGCCATGACATCCGCTTCCATCGCTGGTTAACATAGGGATCGCGCGGCAGGTCAGCGGTAAACTCCTGCCAGGCGGTCAGATCGATTCGCTCCCGAATATCGGTTTTCGCCCAATCCTGATGCCTCAGCGCCTCAGTCACTCCCGGATTCCAATAATCGGCGAGTGAATCGGCAGGCATGGAGGTGAGGTCGAAACCGTGCTTGAGGGTATCGAGTTTCATGTTGGTATTCTCCTGTTAACTGGGCGGAATTGCCCGGTGTTGCCGGTGTAAACACCGCGGTCAACAGGAGGAAAATGAAAAGGTTTGCAAGGATATGTCAAAGAAATGTACTAAAAAAGAGTGGTTTTTTTGAAAACAGGATCAGACCGTTGATGACGTATATGTATAGGCTATCTCCTACAAATAGGTATAGGATAATCACAACAAAGTGCATATTGTTGCCATTATGATGGCTCTTGACAGTGTTTTTTCTTAAGTGGATCCCATGACTGCCAGCGATTCCCGACATCACAGAGATCCGGAACGCCTGAAGGAGAACCGCAGGGAGTTTTCCGGTGCGCTCGTGTTGAAGGTGTCAAAGACACCTTCAACTGATGGCATCGATTCGCATGATGTCGGCAGGGAAGAAGTCGAGTTAGTACGCCGCCAGTATCTGGAGAGTGAGCAGCGATTCCGCGCCCTGCTGGAGAGTCTGCCGAAGGTGGCGGTTCAGGGGTATGATCGCGATCGACGAGTGATTTACTGGAATGAGTGTAGCACTCGTCTCTATGGCTATACCGCTGAGGAAGCCCAGGGACAGTTACTGGAAGATCTGATCATTCCTGCCTTCATGCGTGACGGGGTGATCCAGGCGCATGGTGCCTGGATCAAAGAAGGGGTCGAAATACCCGCCGATGAACTCGAGCTCAAGCACAAAACCGGTGAACTGGTATCGGTCTTTTCGCAGCATCTGATGCTCAATGAGCATACCGACTCACCCTTGATGTTCTGCGTGGATGTCGATCTTTCCGACCAAAAGCGCGCCCACCGTGACCTGGAATTCGCCACCCGTTTCGACAGGCTCACCCATCTCCCTAATCGCCAGACCTTCGAGGTCGACCTAGACAGTCTGTTGGATTCCTGTCGACGCCAGGGCAATGGCCTGGCAACCATCTACCTGGACATCGATCACTTCGTCGAGATCAATGATGCCCTTGGCTATGATCAGGGCGATCGCCTGCTCATTGAGCTGACTCGGCGACTGAGAGAGTGCCAGCGAGTCACTGACCTGGTGTCCCGTGTCTCTAGCGATGAATTCGTGCTGGCCTTTCCCGGCGTCCAGTTGGACCCCGATGTCAGACGGGCCGTTCGTCATGTCCAGAATGTCTTTCGGGAACCTTTCGTCCTGGATGGTCGGGAGCGTCAGGTCACGGCCTGCCTGGGTGTGGCGTTCTTTCCCGAGAATGGTGAATCGTCACGCGAATTGATTCGTAATGCCGATGTTGCCAAGAATCGTGCCAAACTGGATGGTCGGGGTGCTGTACGTTTCTTCCAACAGAAGCTCCATGATGAGCTGGTTCGCCAGCACTATCTCTCGGCGCGACTCGAGCAAGCACTGGATAACGGTGAATTCTCCCTCCACTACCAGCCCCAGGTCTCGGCGGCCAGTGGGCGAATAGAGAATCTCGAGGCCTTGATACGCTGGGAGCCTGCCGAGGGCCCGCCGATCTCGCCTGCCGAGTTTATCCCTCTGGCCGAGCGTTCCGGTGTGATCCATCGTCTGGGCGACTGGGTCATCGAAGAGGCTTGCCGCCAGCAGGTGGAATGGCGTGCCAAGGGATTTCATGAGCACCGCATCGACATCAATGTCTCGGGTCGTCAACTGGTGCGTCCCGATGCCCTAAAGAGCTTCGAGGACTCACTGCAGCGTCACGGCTTAGGTCCGCGGGATATCGGCATCGAATTGACCGAGAATGTCCTGATCGAAGCCGACGAGACCGTCCTCGAGGATCTGCGGCGCCTCTATCATCGCGGTATTCGCATTGCTATCGACGACTTCGGGACCGGTTATTCCTCCCTGAGCTATCTCAAGCACTTTCCAGTCACCGCCCTGAAGATCGATCGCTCCTTCATCCACGACGCCCCCACACAGCCGAAGGATAGGGCCATCATGGAGGGTGCCATCTTCATCGGTCATCGGTTGGGATTGGAGGTGGTGGCCGAGGGCGTCGAGAACGCCGAACAGTTGTCATTGCTTCGCGAAATGCATTGCGACCTCGTCCAAGGGTTCTTCTTCTACCGTCCGATGCCTGCCAAGGAAATCGACCGCCTGCTGGGCGGTTTCGTGCCTAGTCACGAAGGGCTGTCGAGCTGAGCCTCGTAGTGATTTGACGTACTATCCCCGGGGTTGCCATACCCTGGAGACCTTGTGAACGACCCCGATGCCCCTCGATCGCTGGGACTGACCCTGTTGCGCCAAACCTTGCCCATGGCCATCGGTGTGCTGTCCCTCCTGGGCTTTCAGTTGGTCGACAGTGCCTTTATCGCACGCCTAGGAACGGCACCCATGGCCGCCCAGTCATTCACCTTTCCGCTGTCCTTCCTAATTATCGGTATCCAGGTCGGTTTAGGCATCGCCATCGCCGCGCTGATTTCCCGTGCCCTCGGCGCCGGCGAGACCTCAAGGGCTCGCCGGCTAGGGAGTCTTGTCTTGATGGTCGGGACCCTGGCCATCGCCTGTCTGGTGCTGATGCTCTGGGCGATTCAGTCACCGGTCTTCACAAGGCTTGGCGCCGACGCCGACACCCGTGAGCTGATCCGTATCTATTGGGCACCCCAACTGTTGGCGGCCTGGCTGGGTGCCGTCCTCTATTTTGGCTACAGCCTCTTCCGAGCCCATGGAGACACTTGGCTGCCGGGCAAGCCTTAAACTGATGCCGAGAAAAAACACCACGCCAGCGGCGCTATCAGCGTCAGTTGGCCAAATATGCTGGACTGGGCAAGATCCTGCACCAGGTGGGCATTGAACAGCGCTCAGCTGAAGTGGAAGAACGACGCCATATCGGACGAAAAACTTGAGAGCGGTGCAACTGCTCTTGGGTCACACGAAGCTGGAGAGCACCGTCAGATATCTTGGGATAGAGGTAGACGATGCTTTGGAAATGGCAGAGCAGACGGAAGTTTGATGTGGAAAAACGACGGCCTAGCATAGACCGTCGTTATCCGGCCAAGAGCGGACGTTCGTGAGCCCTGATGTAAAAGAAACCTTCGTTTTCTTTACAGGGTGCTTCAAACTGATAGTCATGCCAAGGTCGGGTGGAAAGTTACTCCGCAGAGGCCACGGTGGAGCTACGGGCCGCTGGCAAAACGTGAGAGCCGAAAGCATAAGGGGCGCAACGTATCCTGCCCTTCTTTCCCTCCCATCGGGATTCAGCTCATGCTGATAGCTTTCCAAAAAAAACAGGGACCCCATAATGTTCACAGGACTCAGTGCTTTCCCACTAACCCCAGTCAAGCAAGATGGCATCGATGAGGTCGCATTCATTCGCCTGGTTGAGCGGCTGGTAATCGCAGGGGTCGACTCTATCGGTGTCCTCGGATCGACCGGGAATTACGCCTATCTTTCGCGTGCAGAGCGTGCACGTGCTGCACAGCTAGCTGTGGATCACGCCGGGACTGTACCGGTAATCATCGGCATCAGCGCGCTGCGCACGAGGGACATATTGACTCTGGCCGAGGATGCTCAGGCAGCAGGGGCACACGGCGTCTTGCTGGCACCCATGTCGTACCAGGCGCTCTCCGAAGATGAGGTCTACGGGCTCTACGAAACTGTTTCTGCCCATCTTTCTGTACCACTGTGCGTCTACGACAACCCTGGGACCACCCATTTCACTTTTACCGATGATCTCCATGGGCGCATTGCTGCACTACCGAAGGTTGCCTCTATCAAGATTCCAGGTGTTCCAGAGACCCCCGTCGCTGCAAAGGAGCGTGTCAAACGCCTGAAGGCTGTTATACCGCCGCATGTGACTGTCGGCGTTAGCGGTGACGCCATGGCAGCAACGGGACTGAATGCCGGATGCGACGCCTGGTATTCGGTGATTGGAGGATTGTTTCCAGCGACCGCCCTAGCTATCACGCGTGCCGCTCAGGCCGGAGAAGGAATCCAAGCTCAGCGTCTCTCTGATCAGCTACGGCCATTGTGGGAACTGTTCAGCAAGCATGGAGGCAGCCTGCGCGTGGTAGCCAGTGCTGCGGAGCTTCTGAGGCTCGTCGATGCCCCCTGTCTTCCATTACCTCTCAAAGCGCTGGAGGACGAGGACCGACGTATGCTTGCTACGGTGCTGGATGAGCTGACGCCATCCTGATCAGAATATGCACCTTTCCTGTACGTAGAAAACTTTACGCAATTTCTTTACACAAAACCGCCCCTCCAGGGCCTCTTGGAGGGGCGGTTTTGTGTAAAGAAAACGACCGTTTTATATGCCTGCCGGTAACGGCCAAGAGCGGACGTTTAGTGAGCCCTGATGTAAAAGAAATCTTGGTTTTCTTTACAGAATGGCCGCATCTTGTAGCCGATGCCAGAGCCGCACCCAAGCATTTCTACAGAAGGGAAGGAGCATCTCTACATTGCAAATCATACAAAATTTTATATAATTGCGGCATGTCAGAACACAACCCCCTAAATTTCCGAGGTAGCGCCCTCACCGATCTCCGAGCTTTCCCGGCGACAGTCCGACAGTCCGACAGTAAGTGGGATACCAGCTCGACAAGGTGCAACGGGGGCTAGAGCCGAAAGACTGGAAGCCAATGGCTACGTTGGTCAAGGCGTGCGGGAAATTCGTATCAGAGACGCTAACGGGGCGTTTCGGGTGATTTATGTGGCCAAGCTCGCTGAGACTGTCTATGTCCTGCATTGCTTCCAGAAGAAAACTCAGAAGACGAGTAAGGCCGATCTCGACCTGGTCGAAGCCAGGTACCGTGCTTTGCTAAGCGAGGTGAAACGATGAGTAATGAGACGTTCGACAGCGTGTGGGACGCCATCGAGGACACTGCCGCCGAAGCGGAAAACATGAAGCTTCGCTCCGGTCTGATGATGGCCCTTGAACAGCACATTAACCGTCAGGGCTGGACCCAGGGCGAAGCCGCTAAGCGGCTGGGCGTCACTCAACCCAGGGTGTCCGATCTGATGCGTGGCAAAATCCACCTGTTTGGTCTCGATACGCTGGTGAACATGGTGGTAGCAGCGGGGCTACATGTCGAAATGCGCGTACTAGATGCCGCGTAAGAAAACCTACCTTTTCTGTACGTAGAAAACTTTACGCAATTTCTTTACACAAAACCGCCCCTCCAGGGCCTCTTGGAGGGGCGGTTTTGTGTAAAGAAAACGACCGTTTTATATGCCTGCCGGTAACGGCCAATAGAAGACTTTCAGATCTTTCGCGTATACGCCTAAATATTTTTATTAAATCAAATAACCCACTAATCACTATCTCATCTAATTCTTTCGTAGACGATTTCACATCACTGTAACGATGCTGGTAAGAGTAAAGCCCCCAGCGCTTCGGAGAGCGCTAGGGGCCAATGCTTTAGAGAGCTTTATTCAACTCCCCATAGTCTCCCCCCACACGCAACAACACGGTTACGTCGTTGTCATTGCGATTGCGAAAGAACCAACCATGGTTGCCGGTGAAGGCGGCTTCCAATTCACCTTCATCTTCGGGCACACCGCGGCCCTTCTCGTAGCTGATCGAGTTGCCGTTGCCGTCACCGTGGGTGTCGAAGTTGATCGCCCCCCCGTCAGACGACCAGGCGAACGTCGCGACGGAGCCTTCCTCCATGGTCAGCTTGTACTCGGTGCCTTCGCCCGGGGTCAGGGTAAAGCTCACCTCATCACGCCACGCAGTCACCGCCTCGTTCGCTTCCGAGGTCTGTTCCTGGGAGGAGAAAGCATCCGCTACCGCTTGGCTGGCCTCGGGTTGTGGCTCATTCTGGGCCGGCGCGGAAGAGGCCAGCGGGTCAGCCTCGCCGCTTGAGCCGATTGCCGGCTGCTCGGATGTTGTTTCAGGGGCGGTGTCGGCGATGGCCTGGCTCTTTGCTGAGGCCGGAGCCTCCTGCTCCGTGACGGCTGGCGAAGCCTCGTCCGGGGCAGCCTGTGTCGCCGCTTGGTCGAGTTCGGCCTCTTCGGCCAACTGCTGCTTGATTTCCCCCATCTCGGTCAGGCCCAGCAGGCGTCCCGCGCCGGTGGGATCGATGGCGTACTCCGCCGGCAGCACCACGGTTACCAGCAGGACGGCGGCCACCACGGCCGCCAGCAGGGTGGAACGGATCAGCTTCCTGTTAGAGGGAAGCTCGGCACGGGTGGGTAGATTAGTGTTGTACATCATGGACTCCCTAAATCAGGCGACGAAATAGCCGGTGAGCTGGTAACCGACCAGCATGAAACCGGCGCACATCATGGCGACGTTGGCGGTGTAGGCGTGACGCAGGAATCCGGCGGTACGACGCCAAAAGCCCATAACGATGAGGATGGCACTCAAGGCCAGCAGTTGACCGACCTCTACCCCGACGTTGAACGCCAGCAGGTTGGGCAGCAAACCATCCGACGCGATCTCATATTCGAGGATCTTGCTCGACAGGCCAAAGCCGTGAAACAACCCAAAGACCAGCGTTGCCGCCTTGGTATTGGGCTGAACGCCGAACCAGCGCTGGTAGGCGCCTATATTGTCCAGCGCCTTGTAGACGACGGAGAGCCCGATGATGGCATCGATCAGGTAGCTATTGATGCCGATGTTGAAGTACACCCCCAGCAGCATGGTCGTGGAGTGACCGATAGCGAAGAGGCTGACGTAGAGGGCGATGTGCTGCATCCGGTAGAGGAAGAAGATCACCCCCAGCAGAAACAGGATGTGGTCGTATCCGGTCACCATGTGCTTGGCGCCCAGGTAGACGAACGAGATCAGGTGAGCGCCATAGATTTCCTGGATATAGCCCTTGTCGCCTTCGGCAACGGCATGGGCCAAGGCATCACCGCTGGCTCCCAGGAGCAACACCAGCAGCGTGAGCAGGGTCAGGGCATGACGTCGGGCCTTGTCAGGCAAGCCGAGCGCCTCCCCCATTGGGGATGGAAACATGAAACCTCCACGGGTCTGTCATGGGTATCGGCCGTCCGGCGGACGGCCCCGGTCATCCAGCGATGGCCGGCCGTGGGGGGCGTTCCAGGCGATAGACGCGGCGCAGCGGCACGCCGTGCCGGGCACCGATGCGTAGGGCGTCACGGAGGCGCGGTGCCAAGCTCATACCTGTCGCCAAGCGATCCGCCGTCTCGTGGAAGTGGCTGCCACTTTCATGATGAAGGTGGCGACCATCCCCGTGGTCATGGGCATGAGAGTGCCCATGCCGGTCGGCTTTTGCCTCCTGGTGCACCGCCTCAATCGCTGCTGCGCTCAGCGGCCCATGGGCACGCGCCTCGCCGGCACTGGTCAGGACCAGGCCCGGGACGATGAGCAGCAGCAGGATCAGGTAACCGAGGCGATGGCGCAGCCGGTGGAGCATGGAAAACCACTCAGGATGACAGGATAAATCGAGGACGCAGGTGCCAGGACCGCAACGCGCGGCATTGGCACGCTGCCGGCAAGAGCTTAACATCCTCTCCAGGGGCATAGGAACCACAACAGGGAGCTGAAGATGCCATCACAACCCCACGAGAGTCACCCCGATATCATCAAGCGGCTCAACCGCGCCCGGGGCCATCTGCAGAGTGTCACTCAAATGATCGAGGACGGCCGCCCCTGCCTGGACATCGCCCAACAGCTGCACGCTGTGGAGAAGGCCATCCAACAGGCCAAACGGACTCTGGTGCAGGATCACATCGACCATTGCCTGGATGAGGCCATCGACGCCAAGACGGAGGCACAGCAAGCCCATATCGAGGAATTCAAGGCCATCGTTCGCTATCTGTAGTGGCGTGATCGATTCCGCCTACTTCACCTTGTCCTTCCACATGGCGTGGCAGCCGACGCATGAGTTGTTGAGCTCCTGCAGCGCTCGGCTGGCAGCCGCCCAGTCACGCTGTAGCGCCGCATCAGTGGTGGCCTGTGCGGACTGATCCAGTAGCTTATCGAAGGCGACCAGGCTGGACTTGAACCCGGTTTGGTCCTCTTCCGCCATGATGGTCCAGGGGTCGTGGCTCGGCGCCGGGTGTGTGAGGATGATATGGGTCCCGCTCTTCACCATCTGCGGGTTCTGCCGCAGGATGCCCTCGTGCATCATGCCGGACGCGCGCCCCATGATCTCCATCAGCTCGCGATAGGTCATATCGGCCCGTTCCATGCCGGCCACCAGACCTTCGGCAGTGCCCTCCTGGGTCTGTGCCCCGCCCACCATCAGGGCCAGGGTGCCAACGATCAGCGATGCCTTTCTGACAAGGGGTGTCATCGGTCTCTCTCCTCTCTGGAACGGCACGCTCAGGCGCGTGCTTTTGTCATTTCCGCCGGCCACAGACGCGTGGCCAGCAGGGTGGCAGCCAGGGCCAGCGTGGCCAAAGCCGCAAAGGCGGGCATCATGCCCAGGGCGCTCCCCAGCCAGCCGGCCAGTGGATAGGCAACCAGCCAGCAGGCATGGGAAAGCGCGAACTGGGCGGCGAACAGCGCCGGGCGCTCCTCGGCCCGGCAGGACTGCTTGAGCAGACGGCCGGTGGGCGTCATCACCATTGAGGCCCCGGCACCCAGCACGAACCACAGCAACAACAACAGCACGAAGCCCGGTGCCATCAACCCCGCCAGCAGGCTGGCACTCATCAGCAGGCCACCCACCAGCATCACCGGCCGCTGATCCAGGCGCTCCAGTATCTTGGGCAGACTGAGGGCGACGACCATCGAGCCGCCGCCCGCCGCCGCGAAGGCGATGGCCACCTGGGTCTCCCCCATGCCCAGCACGTGTCGCACGTAGACCACAGTATTGACGATCTGCATGGCACCGGCCGCGGCCACCGCCATGTTGAGGGCCAGCAGTCCACGCAGCCGCTGGGTGCCCAGATAGCGACTCATGCCCTGGGTCAGCTTGGTCCAGACCCCGCCGCCGACGGTCTGAGGATGCGGCGAAGGCAGCGACACGCTGACCACCAGCAATGCCGAGAGCAGGAAGGCCACCGCATTCAGCACGAACAGCAGGTTGAAGGACATCACCACCAGCAGCAACGCGGCGAGCATTGGGCTCAGCAGGTTCTCCAGGTCATAGGCCAGGCGTGACAGGGAGAGCGCCTGGGTGTAGCGACGCTCGTCTTCAAAGATATCGGGGATCGTGGCCTGAAAGACTGGCGTAAAGCCCGCCGAGCAGGCATTGAGCAGGAAAATCAGCAGATAAATCTGCCATACCGCAGTGACGAACGGCAGGCTCACCACCACTGCAGCGCGCAGCAGGTCGAGGGTGACCAGCAGGGCGCGGCGCGGCAGCCGGGTGGCATAGGCGCCTACCACCGGGGCGATGCCCACGTAAGCAATCATCTTGATGGCCAGCGCCGTGCCCAGCACCTCACCGGCGCGCTCACCGGCCAGCTCGCTGGCCAGCAGCGCCAGGCCAACGGTGGTCAGGCCGGTACCGATCAGGGCGATGACTTGCGCGGAGAAAAGGTGGCGATAGCGCCGGTCGCGAAAAAGCTCCATGCGAACCCTCTTGACGCGGGGGTGGCCCGAGGCCACCAGACATGTCAACTTCATATCCCCCAGGGGGGGATATGAGAAGCCTAGCTCCTGCCAACCAAGAAAACAATTGATGATGGGCAAGCCAGGGAGACTTCGCGCATCATGTCGGGAGTCAGGATCTCGACAGGCACGTCACGAGGAGAGATGTATGAAGTCCCTGTACCGAGCGGCCGCCTCACTGCTGGCGGTCACCGCGCTACCAGGCTGTGCCGTCCATGCAGATGGCTACGGGTATGGAAGCGGGTATCCCGGCTACGAACGCAGCCAAGGGTTGCCGAGCGGCCATCTGCCACCTCCCGGCGAATGCCGGATCTGGTATCCGGATCGGCCGGAAGGTCAGCAGCCACCGCCCGGTGACTGTGACGAACTCCCCTACCAGGTTCCTCCCGGGGCACGGCTCATTCACGGCTGACCAGACCTAAGAAAGCGCCCCTTTTCTGCACGTAGAAAAATTTACGCAATTTCTTTACGCAAAACCGCCCTTCCAGTGCCTCCTGGTGGGCGGTCAACGCGTGTAAAGAAAACGACCGTTTTATATGCCTGCCGGTAACGGCCAAAAGCGGTCAATACGTTAAAGCTGATATAACGGTGCATAATTAGGTGAAAGCCCTTATCCCAGAACCCAAATTAACCGCTCTTGCAGCCTCCTCAAATTAAAGCATAAGACCTGGAGTTGTATACGAATCTCAGAGCTATTCGTTGGTGTGCAGTACTCCACATTCCGCTTTTGTTAAGTGCGGCAACGCACGGAAAGGACTGTTTGAGCCCCTCAATATTAGATGAAGGACCGCTCAGTCGTTTCCTCAAGTTGAGGAGAGGGAATACTTGCTTGATTTGCCTTAATGAATCTTTCATAAAAGCGCATGAGTCCAATATTTGATCTTAAATTGAGCGTTGTCGTGCTGCACAAACACGATCAGCTGACGGTGATCCAAGGGCTAGGGACAAACAGCGCTGAAGCACTTATAGCTTGATTTCAGATCGCAATACGGCCGCCACCACAAGGTAACTGCATGAAGAAGAGACATTTTGGCAAGACTCCGCCGCGTTTAACATCCCTGCATTTAGGCAAGATTACGTTAGCGATGGGCGTCGCCTTGGCAATCGGCCTCGGCTTAGGCCTGGCAGTCATGGCCGTGGATACGATTTGGCTGTCGTCCCCGCCGGTCGAGCTCGGTAACGTCGCTGGCGCGCGGGTTCTGATGGGATCGGTGCTCAGTGGCTTGATCACGGTCGCAGTATTCGGTCTGTGGATGCGCACCGTTGTGGTCGGTCTCATGGCTTCACACTTTTCGCCACGAACGCTACTGATCTTTCTAGATGACAACTTCCAGCGTAATCTGCTGGCGTTCATGTCGGCGGGCGTTATGACTGTGCTGGTCATTTTGTTGCGATTGCCCACCGAAGATCAGGCCTCTGCTCCCTTTGTAAGTACCGTGCTGGTAGCGTTAATCGCACTCGCCGCGATGGCAGGCGTGCTGCTGGCGATTCAGCACGCTACACGGAGCCTTTCACTACCGGAACTGATCAGCCGCCTTGCCGAAAATGTTCTCAAAGCGCTTGATCGCCTCCCCGAGGAGCGGCTTAAACTTAAAGAAGTGCCGCCACCACTGTCTGAACCGCAGGCAGTACAGGCGCAGGGGGCCGGCTGGGTGACCAATATCGACATCGACCAGATGCGTAAAGCGCTGCCGGCGGGCGGAGTTATTCATCTGCGTCACCGTGTCGGCGAGTTTGTCACCCCTCGCAGCACTATCGCGCTCGTATCCTCTACAGAGAACAAAGACGAAGTTAACTTCGACGCAGTGGCCGGCGCTTTCAAACTAGCCCGCACCCGCAGCCCTGATATGGACATCGCGTTTACCATAATTCAACTGGTGGACGTCGGGACGTTCGCGCTTCAAAGCGCCGACACTTCAACTTCCTACGAGGTAATGGTCCACCTTGAGGGCGTACTCGAGGAAATCATTGACCGGGGGTTACCACAGCTGCACGACAAGGACGAAGATGACCGCTATATCTACGACGATGTCGGCTGGAACGCCGCCGACCTTGTGAGATTGTGCGCGGAACGCCTCCGAGGACCGGCCTCCCAAGATCCCGAAGCAGCCCGCCACCTGATGAAGATGCTGCATAGGGTTCGAAAGCTTGCCGAGGACTGTGAGGCGGCCCCGGTCGTCTCTGAGGTCGAACATCAGGCTGAAATGCTGCGAGCTCTTGCAAAAGCCAACGGTATGCTATTTCAAGATCGCCAACGGCTTGAATGCTAGCCATCACTATGGCCCAGACTCAAGCCGGGTTGGTAGACGACTTCGGCATACCAGTCGTCATCATAAACCGAACGGTGGATTATGCGGGTATCAGTCAGGTCGGCAGCGACAATATTCAGGGCGGATACTGGGCCGGCCGCTACCTCTCATCATTGGGGCATCAACATATTGCCTTCATTGGTGGCCTGCCGGATTCATCAACGCATCAGCAACGAGAAGCTGGCTTTCTTGAGGGGCTGCGTTCCATGAACCAAGACTGTCTAGCCACTGAGATCGGAAACTATCGTTACGAGGATGCATGTCAGGCAACCCGGCGTCTGTTTAGCTCACCTACGCGTCCCGATGCCATCTTCGCAGCCAATGACTTGTTGGCACTCGCCGCTATGGAGATTCTGCGACATGAATTTACTCTTAAGGTGCCAAGCGATGTCTCGATTATTGGTTTCGACGATGTGCCCATGGCTGCTTGGCCTAGCAATTCTCTGTCCACTGTTAGGCAACCTGTCGACATGATGATCCAAAAAGCGACTGAACTGCTGATGAAGCAGATGATACAAGAGGATATGCAGCCCGAGCATCTCATATTGCCGGCCACTCCCATGTTGCGCGGCAGCACCCGTCTACCTTCCTAATAGTAAGAATTGATACCTCAATTTGGGTCAGAACGATTCTATAACTCTATGTCTTCATAAATGAAGGGCAACATCATTCTTGAACGAGCTATGGTGACTTCTGGTGTATGGGAGGAAGTAGGAAGGGTGGCGTATCCTGTTGATTGATCACGACCAAGATCTCAACCAACAAGAGTGGATACGCCATGACCGATTCTACCCTCCA
>NZ_QPIJ01000035.1 GCF_003336665.1 Vreelandella rituensis
GTTCATTCAAAACAGGTTTCGAAAAACCTTATTGCTTGAGTCGCTTGCCTTGATTTTCGGTGACATTGTCACCCTCATCGGCAAGCGCCCACATGAATTACCTGATCAATTGTTAAAGAGCGTCTCGTGCTGCTGCGCCGCAGCTGCTTCGAGGTGTGCGTATAATACTCGATATAAAGCCGAGGTCAACCATTACGCGAGATTTTCTATTGTCGATGCATAAGGGCGTCGATGAGACGGAACAAGACCAATCCACAAAGCGCCGTGGCATATAAGGTAGGCAGCAAGTAATCAGCCCGTGTCAGTATCCAGAAATGCGTAACGCCCAAGGCCGCCGAAACATAGATAAGCCGGTGCAACCAATGCCAGGCCCTCGGCCCCATTCGCTGCTGTACCCGTTTGAAAGACGTCAGAGCTAGCGGCAACAACAAGATCAACGCCGCTAGCCCATAGCGGACATAAGCTAAATCCATCATGTCGCGCATTATCCAAGGCCAATCCCAATACTGATCCAGCCCCATCCACGCGACCATATGCGCAAGCAACCAGAAAAAGGCCCAAAGACCCATTTGTCGGCGCGCTATCATTATGCCCGGCCATTTGGTTAGCCGGAATGCGGGACTGAAGCCAATGGTCACCAATAACAAGGTAAGACCTGTTAAGCCGGTAAAATGAACCACGGCTTCCGGAGGGTTGGCACCTAAGCTACCTTCGAACCACCGCCAAAGAAGCCATATTGCCGGTGCCATGCCTGTGACCAACACAACAAGACGAAATGTAGTGACTGGCCACGTTCTCCTTGAAGCCATTCAGTATCCTCGAAATTATGATTCACCTCACCTCACCTCAGTAGTCGCGCTGCAGGTCCAAGTCCGCATAAAGATGAGCCACTTCTGTAGCGTATCCATTAAACATCAGGGTTTTTCGCCGCCCTGGCTCACCTATGCGTCGCTCACGTGCTTGCGACCAACGAGGATGATCCACTTCCGGGTTTACATTGGCATAAAAACCGTACTCCTCGGGGTTTGTCTCCTGCCAGGAAGTAGTGGGCTTTTCTTCGACCACTTTTATTTTCACGACTGACTTGATGCTCTTGAAGCCATATTTCCATGGCACCACCAGACGGATAGGAGCGCCATTTTGATTTGGCATTGCTTCGCCGTACAGACCCACTGCCATCATGGTTAGAGGATGCATCGCTTCATCGATACGTAGCGCCTCTTGATAAGGCCAGTCGAGAATAGAGCGTCGTTGCCCGCGTAGATTATTAGGATCGCAGATGGCTTCGAATACTACATACTTGGAGCGTGACGTAAGCCCGTGATGTTTCAATAGTTCTGCCAACGGAAACCCGATCCAGGGAATGACCATCGACCAGGCTTCGACACAACGCAAACGGTAGATACGCTCTTCAAGAGGGTAACGCTTGATAACATCTTCCAACGCCACCGTCCCACTCTTCTCCACTTCCCCCTCGATGCTAAGCGCCCAAGGCTCAGTAACAAGCTTATGAGCGTAGATTTCCGGGTCACGTTTACCCGTGCCGAGTTCGTAAAAATTATTGTAGGTAGTAATATCTTCGAAAGAGGTAAGCGATTCTCCCCCTGCCATTCCCTCACTAGGCAAGTCACTGTCAAGACGACGCGACAGAACCTCTGACCAGGCGTGTGCAGTTGGCGAAAACAACATGCCTGGAGCAAAGGCTGCGGCCGCTCCGAGACCGATACCTTGACGCAGGAATTTTCGACGCTGGTCGAAGAGGGCTTTCGGTGTGATTTCAGATTCAGAAATAGCTGGATAGCGGTAGCACGTCATGGAACCCCCAAAGATAACAACACCCTTACCTGAGTATTTTACTGGGTTGAACATAGCTATTAGATACCACTAAGCTTACTTCAGGCTAGATTAGAAAAATAGGATCCGACTAACAGGATCCATGCAAGGGAGAATCACCATGAAAGTACAACCCCGCCCTCTCACCATGCGACTACTGTCAACACTGGCAGTGTCAGCTCTGATGGCTAGCGGTGCTGCTCTCGCTGACGATGGCCTGGAAAATTATCGAGACCGTTTCGAGGCATTGCCTTATCTGCCACCCATCCCGGCAGATAACTCCCTGACAGAGGAAAAAGTCGAGCTCGGCAAGATGATGTTCTTCGAGCCGCGAATATCTTCAAGCGGTGTCATCAGTTGCGCCACTTGCCACAACCCAGCGCTGGGTTGGTCGGATCGCATTCCCCGCGCCACCGGCCATGACGGCCAGGTAGGTGAGCGCAATACCCCCACCGTACTCAATTCGGGCTTCCTTGACGCTCAGTTCTGGGATGGCCGCGAACCTGACCTTGAAGGCCAGGCGCTAGGCCCGATTGAAGCCAGTGTTGAAATGGCCATGGATCTGGACATGGCTCTTGAGCGTTTGACTAGCTTCGACCTTTACCAGCGTAAGTTTGCCGAGGCCTTCCCCGAAGATGAAGAACCTTTGAATGCTGATAATCTGGCGTACTCCCTAGCCTCCTTTCAGCGCACGCTAAATACGCCGAATTCACCTTTTGACCGTTATCTACGTGGCGACATGAACGCCCTTACCCAGCAGGAAAAAAACGGCATGGTCGCTTTTGTGGACAATGGCTGCATTGCCTGCCATCGTGGTCCCGCCCTTACCGACAGTCAGTTTCATGCCATTCAAGTACCCGGTTCCACTGATCTTGGCCGCTATCTAGTCACAGATGAAGAAAGCGATAAATACCGCTTCCGCACTCCGACGCTACGCAATGTGGCGGTTACTTACCCCTACATGAATAACGGTGCAACAGAAACACTGGAAGAAGCCGTCGCTATCATGGGGCAAGAAATGTTGGGCCGTGATTTTGAAGAACAGAGCATTGCTGATATCACTGCCTTCCTGCATACCCTCACCGGTGAAATGCCGCACTTTGAAGTTCCTGCCTTGCCGTAAACATACGTAAGAGCATCTTGCCCGCCATATGATCAAGTGTTTTACCCCCGGAAAAATCCGGGGGTAATTGCTTTAGTACCCAGCAACTTTCTTCAACTGCTTGTATAGCTGCGCTTTGCGCACCTCGCCCATGAAGGCGTTATCAATAGCATTGGCTGCCAGCTTGCAAAACACCGCTTCCTGCCATCCGAACGCCTGATGACAGGCCATAAAGTTTGCCAACATACCTCCGCCGAAATACGCTGGGTCATCCGAGTTGATTGTCACTACAAGCCCAGCGTCTAACAACTGAGGCAGTGGGTGCGCCTGCATACTTTCAACCACTTTCAACCGCACATTGGAAAGTGGGCATACGGTCAGCACTGTGCCCTGGTGACGCAATCGCTCCACCAACGCAGGGTCTTGCAAGCACTGCACGCCATGATCAATGCGACACACGTCGAGCAAATCCAGAGCTTGATAGATATAGTCAACCGGCCCCTCCTCTCCTGCATGGGCTACCCGTGGAATACCGATTTGCTTGGCTCGACCAAATACTTCACTAAATTTTTCTGGAGGGTTGCCTTTTTCAGCACTGTCCAGCCCGACCGCATCCAATATATCCCAATAGGGCTTAGCACTTTCCAGCACCTGCATTGCCTCTGCTGCGGGACGGTCCCGCAAAAAGGCCATGATCAATGCACTGGAAAGCCCAAGCTCACTCTCCGCTTCTTGCCGAGCCAGGCTCAACCCTTCCAGGATAGTGGATAATCCAACGCCTCGGGAAATATGTGCTTGGGGGTCAAAGTGCATCTCGACATGAACCACGCCTTCATCACTGGCCCGGCGAAAATAATCCATAGCCAGCGCATAGAAGTCTTCAGGCTTCTGCAACACACTCATCCCCTGATAATAAATATCCAGAAATGACTGTAAGTCAGAAAAATCATAAGCGGCGTATACGTCTTCTATCGATGCATAAGGAAGCATAACGCCATTACGTTCGGCCAAGGTAAACAGCAACTCGGGTTCTAACGTTCCTTCAATATGTAAATGCAGCTCTACCTTGGGCAAACGCTTGAGAAATTCATGCATGAAATAGGCTCCTTATTTTTCTTGTTTTATTCTGGGATATTCAAGATCGCTTGCATAGTCAGGCATCCCACTTTTAACTCCGAACTCAAGTTCTTCGCTCAGGCACGGTTAGTCGACACCACATCCTGGCTTGGCCGGCGGAAAGTTTCCGGACTCTCTCACCTCAGTCGGTATTCCGCCGTTGCTGAAAAGACACAGGCGCTATCACCACGCCCAGCGACTGAAGTGAGATTAATGGTATCCCTCACCCACTTTCACCTTGCCGCGAAATACCCAATACGACCAGAAGGTATAACCAAGCACGAACGGAAGAACGAACAGTACGCCGACCAACAGGAAAAGCTGAGATTCCGGTGCCGAGGCGGCATCCCATAGGGTGTAATTCGGTGGCACGATCATCGGCCACTTACTCACCACCAGCCCGAGATAAGTAAACAGGAACATCCCCAGGGTCGCCATGAAAGGCATCAACTCACGGCGACGCCGAACCGACCAGTACAGGGCAAACATGCACACTAACGTCAATGCCGGCAATATCCAGATCAAGCGGATATTGCCGAACCAGCGTTCCCAGACGCCGGGGTTCACCATAGGCGTCCAGATACTGATGATCATGAAAATTGCCGATACCGCCAGCAGTAGCGGCAAGGTCAATTTGTAAGCCCACTGCTGAATGTAGCCTTCGGATTTCAGAATCAGCCAGGTACTTCCCAGCAATGCATAGCCAATCATGATGCCGATACCCGTCAATACCGTAAACGGAGTCAGCCAATCGAAAGCGCCCCCGACAAAGACACCCTCTTGCGTCTCGAAGCCCTGTATATAGGTGCCTACCACCGCTCCCTGAGCAAAGGCCGCAATTGCCGACCCCCAGCTGAACGCCCTGTTCCACAGGCGACGATTACGGCGGTTACGACGAGACTTGAAGCGCAGCTCAAAGGCCACACCGCGAAAAACCAACCCCGCCAGCATCAGGAACACACCGATATACAGCGCCGGCAGGAAAACCGAATAGACCAGAGGAAAGGCTCCTAACAGTCCGGCTCCGCCCAATACCAGCCACGTCTCGTTACCATCCCAGATGGGTGCGACTGAATTCATCATCACATCCCGGGCATCCTCATCCGGGGCAAAGGGAAAAAGGATTCCCAAGCCCAGATCAAAACCATCCATGAGTACGTACATGAGGATGCCGAAACCGATGATAAGCGCCCATATCACTGATAGATCGAACATTTCCATGGCTTATCCCTCTCCTTTGGCCGGATTGTCATCGAAAGGTGTGTGGGTCGCTGAAAAAGGCCGCTTGGGCGTTTCAAAATCATCGACAAGCTCGTCCTCACCCTTCGCTTGCATGCCGTACCGGATCACCCGTGTGAGATAATAAGTACCGGCGTAGAAAATAACGCCATAAACCGCTATGTAACCCACCAGGGTAAACAGCGCCATTCCACCGGTCAGCGAAGGCGTCACCCCTTCGGCGTGGGTCATCGTTTCGTAGATCAACCAGGGTGCGCGCCCCGTCTCGGTCACGACCCACCCTGCCAGCACAGCGATGAAGGGTGTGATCGACATGACTCTGAGGGTCTGCAAGAAGCGCCGCGAACGGTATATGTTTCCTCCACGGCGTAGATACAGGCCTGCCAAGGCGACCCCGATCATCACGAAACCGATAGCGACCATGATTCGAAACGCCCAGAATACAATCCATACCGGCGGCTGCTCTTCGGGCGGGGATTCACTGATCCCCGGCACCTCGCCATCCAGCTCATGCGTCAGAATCAGGCTTGCCCCATAGGGAATGCCGATTTCAAAAAGGTTCTCCTGACGATCACGATCCGGCAAGGCAAACAATAGCAGGGGCGCGCCTTGCATCGTCTCCCAGTTACCCTCCATGGCAGCCAGCTTGGTGGGTTGGTACTCGAGTGTATTGAGACCATGAAAGTCACCAATCACGGCCTGAGCCGGCGTCAGCACCAGCAGAAGCCACAGGCACATCGATAAAGCCTTGCAGTTGGCTTTCACATCGCGCTCGATCAAGAGATACCAGGCACTGACCCCCGCTACTACGAAGCCGCCGGTGAGAAACGACGCCATTACCATATGTGTCAGGCGAAAAGGAAAAGAAGGATTGAAAATCGCATCCATCCAGGAGGTAACGTGTACGACGCCATCGATCATCTCGATGCCGGCCGGTGTGTGCATCCAGCTATTGGCCGAGAGTATCCAGAACGTCGAGATGAACGTGCCCAATGCAACCATGAGAGCGGCGAACAGATGGACTCCCTGAGACACCTTGCCACGGCCAAACAATAAAACACCCAGAAAAGCCGCCTCGAGGAAGAAGGCTGTAATTACTTCGTAGCTCAGCAACGGCCCTATGAAATTGGCACTGGACTGGGAAAAATTGCTCCAGTTGGTGCCGAACTGAAAGGACATGACGATACCAGACACCACCCCCATACCGAAGACAACCGCAAAAACCTTGGTCCAGAGGATTGCCAGCCGTTCCCAAGCCGGGTTCTGCGTCTTGTAGAAAAGGGCATGAAGCAAGGCAAGGAAGGAAGCAAGCCCAATGGTGAACACAGGAAAAATGGCGTGAAAGGACACAACAAAAGCGAATTGTATTCGCGATAACAATAGGGGATCGAGCTCCATGACGCTCTCCTAAGTCCTGTGAAGGCAGCTACGACAACACAAGCTTAGATGAGCTAATCCATGTGGCAATTTTATTGTTCTTGAATACAAGTTTACAATCTAAGCTTAGCTGAAAACCTTCGAGTGTAGGCAGAACATACTGCATTTGTAAGGGCCATGTTTGCAAAAATCATGCTTGCAAAAAACCCCATACGGCCGATCCATGGCGGATCGCCGCACTACGGCTTTATTAGCGACAATAGCTTTGGATGAGAGAAATTTCAGGCTAACACCACCAAGCTGATCATATATCCCGTGTAAGCGATAAACATGGCCAACAGTATGCCGCCCTCAACCCGGTTGATACGACGCTCACGCCCACGCCAAGCAAAGGCAAACACTATCATCAATACCGTCATACCGGTCATAACGCTCCAGTCGCGCATCAGCACTTCTCGGCCGGTTTCGATAGGCGCTATTAGTCCAGCAAGACCCACCACTCCCAAGGTATTGAAGAGGTTCGACCCCACCACATTGCCCAATACCAAGTCATGTTCACGGCGACGCAAGGCACTTATCGAAGACGCCAACTCGGGTAATGAGGTACCAACCGCCACGACGGTCAAGCCGATAATCAAATCGCTCACCCCGAAACTCAAGGCAATTTCCACCGCCCCCCACACCAACAGGCGTGAACTGGCAATCAAAAGCACCAGCCCGACCAGCGTCCAAAGCAGGGAAACCTTGAGTGACATCGGCTTGCTATCGAGACTTGTCGCCACCTCCTGCACAAGTGGATCCTCTTCCTGCTGATATTTGGAGCGCACAATACTGTAAGTAATGAAAGCAACCAGTATCACAATCAACAACAGCGCTTCCCAGCGTTCAATTTCACCATCGAGCAGCGTTAACGCAGAAAGCAGAGTCACCACTAACAACAACGGCATTTCCTTACGGATAACGCTTGAATGCACCGCCAATGGTGTGATCAATGCCACGGTTCCCAATACCAAACCGATATTCGCGATATTCGAACCATAAGCATTGCCTAGCGCCAAGCCGGGATTACCTTGAGCGGCAGCCAACACCGAGACCGTCATTTCCGGCGCGGAGGTCCCGAAGCCGATCACTAGCATACCGATCAGCAGGGGAGATAATCCCAGCCAGCGCGACGTCGAGGCAGCACCATCAATGAAGCGCTCCGCACTCCAGATCAGCAGTACCAAACCAACAATCACCGACAACAAAGGGAGCAGCATCGTTTTTCCTCAACAATTTATTCAATCAGGGCACTATTGCGTGAGCATCGTTGTCCATGAGCGCGGTCAGGTCAAGCGATGACGCGGCTAACTATTAAATTGCCGATAGATCGTTTATCGTCACTCACCGTAGAGAGGCGCACCTATGTTTTGCAGAAAGGCACACGTAGTGGAAAGACTCGCAATTTGTTGACACGTCAGCCTAGAAAGCTCAGATCCTTGCCTGCCATGCCGGGTACAACACCACTCGTGGATCGCTCCCCTCCAGAAGCACGCACTCGCCGCCGCCGATTACGTGCCTGCCACGAATGTGATTGGGTTGTGGCGTTACCTGCACTCAAGGGCGGAGAAAAGGCGGAATGCCCACGCTGCGGCCACACACTGGTTCGCCGCCACCATTTTCCTGCTCAACGTAGCATGGCATTATCGATTACCGCCTTGACCGCCCTGATCCTATCCGTAGCGTTTCCATTCGTCAGCTTTAGTGTCGGCGGCATCGGTAACCAGATTGAGCTATCGCAAACCGCTACTACCTTGATCGGCTTTCACCAGCCCATCGTTGCCGTTGTCGTCATCCTCACAATCGTTGTGCTTCCAGCGCTTTATCTGCTGGGAGTGATCTGGCTTCAGTATGGTCTGTTGCGAGAACAGGCACTGCCTGCCAGCAGAGACATCGCCCGCTCACTCTCCCATTTAACCCCCTGGATGATGGCGGATGTATTTATCATTGGCGCCTTGGTGAGCTTGATCAAGGTAGCCGGAATAGCTCAAATCGAATTGGGCATGTCGTTCTGGGCGTTTTGTGCCTTCGCCATTTTTCTATTGTTGACGACTCAGTCATTAGATGCAGACTGGATGTGGTTTTCTCTGAAAGGTGAGCCTTTGGCGCCTGAAGGCACCATTACCGGTGAAACCGCTTTTTTTCAGGGTCTGACCGGTTGCGCAACATGCGGCTTGATCAACCGGCTTTCTTCGCATGAAAAGAGTTATTGTGCTCGCTGTCATGAACGTTTACATGCTCGCCTCCCTCACAGCCTGCAACGTACATGGGCACTGCTCGGCGCTGCTGCGGTGATGTACATTCCAGCGAACCTTTACCCTATCATGACCACCACTAGCCTGGGCGATTCCACCCCTTCCACCATCATCGGCGGCGTGGTCGAATTATTGCAGATGGGTTCTTGGCCGGTAGCGGCGGTCATCTTCATCGCCAGTGTTATTGTGCCTGTAAGCAAATTCGTGGCCTTGGTCTGGTTGTGTCTGGTGGTAAAGCGTAGTGATGAGCTCAATGCAGTGGGGCGCACGCGACTTTATCGCGTTACCGAATTCATCGGCCGCTGGTCCATGGTGGATGTGTTCGTCGTGGCAATATTAGTGGCACTGATTCGCGCCGGCTCGTTGATGTCGATCACGCCAGGGCCGGCTGCGCTGGCATTTGGTGCTGTTGTGGCCCTTACCATGCTCGCCGCCATGTCCTTCGACCCGCGCTTGATCTGGGATTCTCCATTACCGCGCCAAGAACGTCTTTTCTCAGGCTCCAAGGAAAACATTGATGGCTGAAGCCTCTACCTCCGCTACCGATGAAAGCAGCTTGCATCGTGCCAAGCTGTCACCTCAAACGCGCCTGTCACCAATCTGGATCGTACCTCTGGTGGCTCTGCTCATCGGCCTGTGGCTGGTTTATGACAATTATACCAGCCGGGGCACGCTGATTACCTTGACCATGGACAGCGCCGAAGGCATCGAAGCCGGCAGTACCTTGATACGCAGCCGCAATGTGGAGGTAGGACGCGTCCAGGAAGTCAGGTTATCCGATGATCTATCACATGCCGTGATTACCGCCCGTATCAGTCCCTCAGCGGAAGCCATGCTGCGTGAGGATAGCCGTTTCTGGGTCGTCAAACCACGCATCGGCAGAGAAGGAATCAGCGGGTTGGGCACGGTGCTCTCGGGTGCCTATATCCAGCTGGAACCTGGCTCCTCGGAGGAACCTCAACGAGAGTTTGAAGTCAGCGAATCGGCACCTGTCGCACCCGCTGGCGCCAGCGGGATGCGTTTCAACCTCATCAGCCAAGTCGGGAACTCCTTACGCGTAGGCGACCCGGTTTCCTATCAGGGCTTTACGGTAGGGCGTGTCGAAGAAGTCAACTTCAACGCCGGAAGCCGGATGATGAATCATCAGATTTTCATCGAAGAACCCTATACCACTCTGGTCACCGACAGCACCCGTTTCTGGTCGGCAAGCGGTGTGGATATACGCCTGGATGCCGATGGGTTCAGGGTCAATGTAGAATCCCTCGAAGCGTTATTGGGCGGAGGCGTCACCTTTGGTGTTCCGGAAGACTTGCCCATGGGCAAAATGGTCGAGCCCGATACCACCTTCAGCCTTTATGCCGACGAAGACAGTGCCCGCCAAGGGACCTTCAACCGCTACCTGGAATACGTCCTGCTGGTCGACGAGACCGTACGCGGTCTATCTCGTGGGGCGCCGGTGGAATTCCGAGGCGTCAGGGTGGGTACCGTGGCGGCGGTGCCCTGGAAATTTACCGCGCCTCAGCCGGACTCTCGGGCACGCTTCGCGATTCCCGTGCTTATCCGCATAGAGCCACAGCGTCTTGGAATTGAAAACGCCGCCATCGATCTCGACGAATGGGATGCACGCTTCAAGCGCCTGTTCAATCTGGGCTTGCGGGCGTCACTGAAAAGCGGCAATTTACTGACAGGCGCGCTGTTCGTCGACCTGAATTTCCAGCGTGAACTGGCCGACGAATACGTCGAAGAAGAATTTGCCGACCGCTACGTATTCCCCACCGAGGCGGGTGACTTTGCACAAATACAATCGCAGATCACCACCTTGCTGGAAAAGCTCAACGACCTTGAAGTCGAGCCCTTGTTGGCGGGGCTGGATCGTAATCTTCAAGCTTCCGAAACCATGCTCGGCGAAATGCAAAACGTTGCCGGCTCGCTGAACAGCTTGCTCGATAACCCGGAAACCCAAGCGGTCGGCGGCAATCTCAATGCCACCCTGGAGGAATTGCGCAGCACGATGCAGGGCCTCTCACCGACTTCACCGGCCTACCAGGAACTTACCAACGCTATTGGCCGCCTTGACCGGCTGATGCGCGACCTTCAACCCTTGACCCGAACGCTGAATGAGAACCCGCGCGCCCTGCTGTTCGATAACCTGGACACCCAGGACCCCGTGCCGCGAGCACCGCGCCCTTGAATCGAGATACCAGTTACCCGGAGCCAATTATGCGTTATCAATTGATTTACCTGAGTGCCTTGCTTGTCTCGATGCTTGGATTGGCGGCATGCGCTTCCAGCGTTTCCCCGCCTTCACGCTATATGCTACCGGGAGACGATGTTGCCCAACCCAACCAAACGCCGGAATATACGTTGTTGCTTCGTGCCCCGCGCCTGGCTCACTATCTGGATGTCGAGGGTATCGTCATGCAGCTTGACGACATCACGCTGCATGAAGCCCGAGAACATCAATGGGCGGAAAGCCTGGGCCGACAACTCGAACGCGGCATGCGGGCGCGCCTGACTCAACAGCTGCCTTCCACCCAGGTACTCAGGGAAGAAGCTTCCCATTCGCAAGCATTGACACTGCGCCTGGAAGTCGACCGTTTTCAAGGCCGCCACGATGGCTATGCCGTGGTCAGCGGCCAATGGCAGCTGCGTGACCCCCAAGGTCAGCTGCTTCGTCTGGACAGTTTCGACACTCAAACCGAGTTGCAAAGCGATGGTTACCCAGCCCTGGTACGCGCCTTGGCGGTGAGCTGGGACAAGGCTGCCGAGCAGATTGCCCAGACCATCCGTCAGCTACAAAACAAGTCGTGAGCCATCGCCCCAGCAGTGTCGAGAATGCGTTTACCCTCGCGGCGTGCCCGGTTATCTGGCATTATCCCCCACCGCGATGTGGATTCATCTTACTATCGCTCTTTGAACTGAACACCTCTGACCGGTGCGCTATCCGCTGCCGGCAGGTGATTGCGGAGAACGCATGAGCTTTTCTGAACTCGGCCTCCATGCCGATTTGCTGCGTGCCGTAACGGCACAAGGCTATACCACCCCGACCCCGATCCAGCAACAAGCCATTCCGGCCGTGCTTTCAGGTCGTGACCTCCTGGCCACGGCTCAGACCGGCACCGGTAAAACGGCAGGTTTCACCTTGCCCATGCTGCAACGCCTGAGCGAAGGCAAGCGGCCGGGGAAGCGGCAAGTAAGAGCACTGGTCTTGACCCCTACCCGCGAGCTTGCCGCTCAGGTAGGCCAAAGCGTGGCCACTTATGGCCAGCATTTTTCGATGCGCTCTCACGTCATTTTTGGCGGCGTGGGCCAGCAGCCTCAAGTGGATGCTTTGAAACCCGGGCTCGACGTTTTGATCGCCACGCCCGGTCGCCTGCTGGACCTTCTCCAGCAACGCCATGTCGATCTTTCCGCCGTTGAAATTCTGGTGCTCGACGAAGCCGACCGCATGCTCGACATGGGCTTCATCCATGACATCAAGCGACTTCTTCGCGTAATGCCCAAGCAGCGCCAGAACCTGCTTTTTTCCGCTACGTTTTCTACCGAAATCCAAGGACTGGCCACCCAGTTGATGGATAACCCGGCAATCATTGAGGTTGCGCGGCGCAATACTACCGCTGAAACAGTGGAACAAGCGGTTTACCACGTGGACCGTGTCCGCAAGCGTGAACTCCTGGCCCATTTGATTCAGCAATATGGCTGGCATCAAGTGCTGGTATTCACCCGCACCAAGCATGGTGCCAATCGTTTGGCCGAACAGCTTTCAAAGGAATCGATTCCCGCGATGGCTATTCATGGCAATAAGAGCCAAAGCGCCCGAACCCGTGCCCTTACCGCTTTCAAAGGTGGTGAGCTTCAGGTATTGGTGGCAACGGATATAGCTGCACGGGGCCTGGATATCAGCGAACTTCCCCATGTGGTCAACTTCGACCTGCCCAATGTACCCGAGGATTATGTGCATCGTATCGGCCGTACCGGTCGTGCCGGCAGTGAAGGCGAAGCCGTTTCATTGGTGTGTATCGATGAAAAGGATCTCTTGAAAGGCATCGAGCGTTTGATCAAGCGCGATCTGGTAAAACGCGAGGAAGCAGGTTTTGCTCCTGACCCCAGCATCAAGGCCGAGCCGATCGAAAATGGGCGTCAGAATCGTGGCCAAAAGCCCGCGAGACGTGGCACTGACAGCAAACGTTCGGAACGTAGCACCAAACCGGCTCCGCGCTCACGCAGCAGAAGCGCCCGCAGCTAGGCGACACACCCAGCATTGGAGGGTTTATGGCATCATCTCGATTGATGGCTGAATATCAGCAGTGGTTGACGTTTCAGCATCAAGAGCAACTAAGCCGCGAACACCAAGGCATTGCTCAACGCCTGACTGATGCCCGTGCCACAGCCAATCAAGTGGTACAAGCGTATCGCAGCATGGCGGAAAAAGCGGCCACGGAAGGCGCGTGCTATCGCACCCTGTTTCTACGCCAAGGCGAAACCGGCAAAGCACTGCCCTGTGAAGGCTGGTTGTTTGTCAGGCGGGTCCTCAGCGAGGGCAATACCACACGGGTTCGTGCCACCCTGCTGGAAACCTTTACCTTGGAGCAGGGCAACATTGAAGTAGGCACGCAGCCGGCACGTAAAGTGACGCTGGAGATTTTCGACCAAATACAAATCGATAAAGGCATGGCCACGACAGTGCGGGTAGATGAGGTGGGCAGTGCCGGCAATTACCACTTCATTACCTTACTTGATGCGGTACGTGGTGATTTGCGCCGCCACCTCAACTAGTGGTTGCTTGGTCAATGGCGTCTTCTCGGCGTTCGTTCGTCTTTGTCCTGTTGATGGTGGTGGTGGGTCTTAATCTACGCCCGGCACTTTCCTCCATAGCCCCTCTTTTGGCACGCTTGCAGGAAACTGCAGGCTTGTCGGCCTTTGCTGCCGGTGTCCTGACCACCTTACCCGTCTTGTGCCTAGGGCTCGCGGCTCCTTTAGCGCCCTTGCTCGCCCATCGCCTGGGTAGCGAGCGGGCCTTGGCTCTCTCGCTTGCCGCTCTAGCAATCGGGCTTATCGTGCGGGGCCTGCCTTTACCAGGTGTTCTGTTTCTAGGTACTGCTATGGCCGGAGCCGCCATCGGCGTGGGTGGCACACTATTGCCGGCGCTGGTCAAACGCGAGCTTCCCGGCAATGCTGACCTGGTGACCGGCATATACACGATGGCATTGTGTCTGGGCGGCGCCTTGGGAGCTGGGTTAAGTATTCCCTTGGCGGAACTATGGGGTAGCTGGCGATTGGGGCTGATGAGTTGGTCGCTGCTCGCCATTTTTGCGCTGATCCTATGGCTGGGTTACATGCCTGCCCCAGCGGCGACTCCCTTGGCCTCGATACAGCAACACAACCTGCTTCAGCTACTGAAAAAGGCGCTAACCTGGCAGGTCATGCTGTACATGGGGATGCAGTCCTCGATGGCTTACATCGTCTTTGGCTGGCTGCCTACGCTTTTGATCTATCGCGGCTACGCCGAAGCAAATGCCGGTTGGCTCATGTCTATTTCGATCATGTGCCAGGTTTTTTCTGCCTTGGGTGCGCCTTGGCTGGCTCGCCTGGGGCCTGACCAGCGCCCTGCTCTGCTGTTGATGTTGCTGTGCACCGCTGCGGGATTATGGCTGCTACTCATCGGACCCCTGGCTTGGCGCTGGCCGGGAGCCATCCTGCTAGGCCTGGGCCAGGGGGGCAGTTTCAGCCTTGCCTTGACGCTGCTGGTGTTGCGCACGGCCAATTCACGGCTTTCCGGCCAGCTTTCCGGCCTGGTGCAAGGCGGTGGTTATACACTAGCCTCACTGGGTCCCTTGAGTGTAGGTTTACTCTTGCAGGCAGGTGCCGACATTATGCATATTGCCTGGTTACTGATCGGCTTGATCGGGGTATGTTGCGGTTTAGCCATGCTTGCCGGGCGTAATCGTCAGCTGGATAACGAAGACGGGAAGCTTGTCACGCGCAAGCATTGACCTCCCTGCTGATGCCATCATTTGTCGAGGAGGACCCAGACCATCATGAGCCACACCTCAAGCGTTGCCTCTTACGCCCCCCAAGAAGCTCGTGTCCTGGTTATCTACACCGGCGGCACCATAGGTATGCAGATGTCGGAACATGGACTGATGCCCAGCGGCAACTTTGCGCAGCGCCTGGACCATGCCTTGGCACAACTTTCACCTCGTCACCGTCAGCAACTTCCGTCGTTTGATATCTTGAGCGACTTGCCGCTGATCGACTCCAGTGCGGCCAACGCCAGCACCTGGCAACAGTTGGCTAGCGATATCGTGGCGCAACATCAGGCCTATAGCGGTTTTGTCATCTTGCATGGCACCGACACGCTTAGCTGGAGCGCGGCCAGTTTGGCCTATCAGCTTCAGGGGCTGGATCGCCCCGTGATACTCACCGGCGCCATGGAACCGCTCGAAGTGGCCAACGGCGATGCTTTGGAGAATATCCAGGGCGCTCTGCATTTCGCCGCCAACCCAGCCCTTCAGGAAGTGGCTATTTATTTCGCCGGCCAGCTGTTGCGCGGGGTACGAGCCTGCAAACGGCACAGTGAAGCGGCTAATGCCTTTGCCAGCCCCAATTACCCGCTGCTGGGTGAGCGCATAGGCGATGATTTCATCTATTACCCGGGGCGCGGGTTGGCGGCATCTCAGCGTGGTGCCCCGCGCTTCGAGCTGCCCGACTACACTCCGCTGACGCATGGCGCCGTGATACGGGTGGCACTATGGCCGGGCATTACCGCCTGGCAGCTTTCCGCCTGGCTCGATGATAGCCGCGTGAAGGGAGCGTTACTGCAACTCTGGGGGGCCGGCAACTTACCGCCGGAACCTGAACTGCTGAATGTCCTGGCCTCAGCCAGTGGCGAAGGCAAACTGGTGGCGGCGATCAGTCAATGCCCTCAGGGCAGCGTGCATTTGGGAAACTATGCTGCCGGGCACGGGCTCGTCGAGGCTGGCGTTCTATCCGGCGACGGCATGACGCCCGAAGCCGCCTACACCAAGCTGGTTCACCTCCTTGCCCAACCGCTTGCCACCGTTGATCAACGTCACAGGTTTCTAACCCCGCTGGTAGGAGAACGTTAATTTTTCGCCTCGTATTACATGCTAACTAGGTCTATGTTTAAAAGGTATTAATCAACGTTTGAAATAACCTAAAGGAGCGTCATTCATGGAAAAACCCGTTCATCATTTCAGCGAGCTTTTCGAGCAACTGGGACTTGCCTCGGATAGTGCCTCCATTGAACGCTTCATAGAACGAAACTCCCCCCTGCCAGCTAATATGCCCCTCGCCGACGCGCCCTGCTGGAATGAAGGTCAGGCTGAATTTCTGCGTGAAGCCATAGAAGAAGATGCCGACTGGGCAGAAACGGTTGATCACCTTGATGCCTCCATGCGCAAGAAAAGTTAGAGGCTATTGACATTCACATTGGCAGCCAGAGGAAGCCGGTGCTCCCCTTGAGGGGGAGAGCATCCTTGATGATGGTGGAGACTTTTTGCCAACGGTCAGCCTGCATTCAGCCGAATCTCGACACGCTCGAGAATCTGCCGGCTGATCTTACTCACCAACGGCTTGGCGGCTTTGTTGACCGCCTTTTCCATCAGGCGATTGCGTATTTCGTAGGTCAAGGTCAAGGAGACTTCGGTACCTTCGGTAACTGATCGCAACTGATAACGCCCCTGGTTTTTCACCCCGTCGAGCGATTTCCACGCCAGTACCTCAGGTGGTCGTGTTTCGGTGACCTCCACGTCGAATGTCCAATCCATGCCCACTGCCCGTATATGCCAGCGATAGCGTTCTTCTCCCAAGGGTTCGATCGCCTCGACCCAGTCCGAGTACTCCGCGAAATCCTCGACCCGGCGCAACAGGGAAAACACTCGCTCGGGAGACGCCTTGATAATTTCGCTATGTTCAATCGTGGCCATTCGGATCGCCTATCTGATTCCATTGATATGCATCACCCAGCCTCTCGGCTAATGACGTTCATGTCCAACCCAGGCCATGTCCATACCCAGGCATAGCACTACATGACATTAGCTACGAAAATTACAGGTCTCGCATCAACAGCGCAAATTCAATACGTTCAGCGGCAATCGGCTCGCCCGGTACGGGAATGCCTACCACATGGCCGGAACCCGGCGCCGCGCTTACCGATTCACCGCGCTTGTTCTCGATATGCTCGAGAGCAAAGCGGCGATTGCCTCCAGGCAGCATCAGTTCCATGCCATCGCCCACTTCAAAGCGGTTCTTGACATTGATTTCCAGCATCCCCCGGTCAGGATCATAGCTCAACACTTCGCCCACGAACTGCTGATGAACGCCCACGGAATTGCCTTGCTCGTAGTTCTGATATTGGTCATGAACATGGCGGCGATAGAAGCCTTCCGTATAACCTCGGTTGGCCAGGTTATCCAGCTCGTCCATCAGGCGCATATCAAACGGCCGACCGGCTACGGCGTCATCAATGGCTCGGCGATAAACCTGAGCGGTGCGCGCCACATAATAAGCCGACTTGGTGCGCCCTTCGATCTTGAGTGAGGTCACACCCATCTCCGTCAATTGCGGCACATGCTGTACGGCACGCAAATCCTTGGAGTTCATGATGTAAGTGCCGTGCTCATCCTCATGCACCGGCATCAATTCGCCCGGGCGGGTGCGATCCTCGATGAGTGCCGAAAGTTCATCCTGCCCTTCCACACCGCCTGCTGTGGCGGTGCTTTCCGACGTCGGCATTTCCGCACTGCCGCCGCCCGAGGCAATCAGACCGCCTTGTTCCGGCGTCCAGATGCCACTGGCGGCATGCGCCCGAGCAGAATTTGCCGGCACCAGATCACCGGTTTCATCAGTGGCTGCGGCTACAGTGTTGTATTTCCAGCGACACGCATTGGTACAGGTGCCCTGATTGGGATCACGATGATTGAAGTAACCAGAGAGCAGGCAGCGACCCGAATAGGCAATGCAGAGCGCACCGTGGACGAAGGTTTCAATCTCAAGGTCGGGACATTCGGCACGAATCTCGCCAATCTCTTCAAGCGAGAGCTCCCTGGAAAGGATGATTCGGCTGATGCCCTGCTTCTGCCAAAACTTGGCCGCCGCGTAGTTGACCACATTGGATTGCACCGAAAGGTGAATCTCCTGGTCAGGCCAACGCTCGCGAACCATCATGATCAAGCCGGGGTCTGACATGATCAGTGCATCGGGGCCGGCTTCGATCACCGCTTCCATGTCGCGCAGGTAGGTCTTCAACTTGCTATTGTGCGGGGCGATGTTGGATGCCACATAAAACTTCTTGCCCCGCTCATGGGCATAGGCAATGCCCTTGTGCAGGTTGCCGATCTTGAAATCATTGTTGCGTACGCGTAGCGAATAGCGTGGCTGACCGGCATAAACCGCGTCGGCACCATAAGCGAAAGCGTAGCGCATGTTCTTGAAAGTGCCGGCGGGTGACAGCAATTCAGGCGCATTCATCAAGGTTCACCACTAAAGGGAAGCGGCGCGCTCGGCAAAGTAATACCCGAGCCACGCGGTAGGAAATATCAGAGGAGGTGAAGTCTACCAACTGCCACTGATTCTGGCCAGATATCCGCCCATTGCGTACACTAGCCGCCGTTCCGGACCGGACCCCGGATAACCGCTCAGGCGGTGCGAAAAATTCTCCGACATAGAGCCCTGACATGACCCAATCCAATGCGCCTTCCAGCGTCGTGATTTATTCCGGCGGCATGGACTCCTTTACCGTCTTGCACCGCGCTCTTCATGAGAGTCGCCAGGTGCATGCCCTTTCCTTTGATTACGGCCAGCGCCACGCCTGTGAACTTGAAGTCGCCGCCCGAGTTTGCCGTAAACTCAAGGTGCCTCACCAGGTAGTGGATATCCGTGCGATACATGGTTTGATCGACAATTCCGCCTTGACCGATTCAGACCGCAAGCTGCCCACCGGCGACTACCAAGAGGAAAACCTCAGTGCGACGGTGGTGCCCAACCGCAACATGATCTTGCTATCGCTGGCGATTGCCAAGGCAGTGAATATCGGCGCCACCCGCGTCGATTATGGCGCCCATGGCGGCGACCATGTGCTCTATCCGGATTGTCGCCCCGACTTCGTGGAAAAAATGAATGCCGTGGCGGCAATCGCCAATTTCCAGGAAGTGGAAATACATACGCCTTATCTGCATGCGAGCAAAGCCGATATTCTCGCTGACGGCCTGCGCATGGGCCTTGATTATAGCGACACCTGGACGTGCTACCTAGGCGAGCGACTTGCCTGTGGCCATTGCGGCAGCTGCCGTGAGCGGCTAGCTGCCTTTGCCGCCAACGGCGTGACCGACCCCTTGGCATATGCTGACTTACGGCACTCGAGCCTCGCCCCGGGAGGTGCCTGATGTATCACATCAAGGAAGCCTTCTATACCTTACAGGGCGAAGGTGGCCAAGCCGGGCGCGCCAGCGTGTTCTGTCGCTTTAGCGGTTGCAATCTCTGGTCGGGACGCGAACAGGATCGCGCCACGGCGGCCTGCCGCTTTTGTGACACCGACTTTATCGGCACAGATGGTCAGAATGGCGGACGCTTTACCCAGGCAGCAGCACTGGCGGAACATCTGCATGCTTTGTGGCCAAAACAGGATGGCTACGCCATCCCTTATGTGGTCTTCACCGGCGGTGAGCCGCTGCTGCAACTTGACCCTGCCTTGATCAATGCCATGCGGGCGCAAGGGTCCGAGGTGGCCGTGGAAACCAACGGCACTCTGCCCGTGCCAGCGGGCATCGACTGGCTGTGTGTCAGCCCCAAGGGCAACAATGCCTTGACGGTAACCTCTGGCGATGAGCTCAAGCTGGTTTACCCGCAGCCCGACGCCCCACCCGAGCGTTTTGCCGCTTTCAATTTCAGGCATTTCTTTCTTCAGCCGATGGATACCGGCCCGTTGGGCGAGCCCGGCAATTGCATGGCCGACACCGTGGCTTATTGTTTGGCGCACCCCCAGTGGCGGCTTTCGCTGCAGACCCACAAGATTGCGGGAATTGACTGATGACATTATTCGTTAACCGCCTGACCCATATCGATGCTTCCCTATGGTGTCCGCAGCGCGGTCTGACCGGCGTCAGCTGGCAAGTGGATGTCGAACTGGACGGTGACTTGGGCGAAGACGGCATGCTATTCGACTTTGGCGAAGTGAAGCCTTGGCTCAAGCGTTACCTTGATGCAGGCGTCGACCACACGCTACTGGTACCCACCCAAGCATCCGGCGTGACGTTTGAGTCATCCGAACAAGACGTTTATTTGCGCGCCACCGCACCCTACGATTTCGAGATGCGCGCGCCGCCTGAAGCAGTGACCGCTTTTCCTTGGTCGACAATCACTCCAAAACGCCTTGCCGAGCATCTTTCACTAGAACTGATGCGCTCCCCTCCGGCCCGCGTCAACGCTATTCGTCTGGCGTTGCACGAAGAAGTGATAGAGGGGCCGGCCTATGGCTACAGTCATGGGCTCAAGCGCCATGCCGGCAACTGTCAACGCATTGCGCATGGACACCGTTCGCGCCTGCATATCTGGCAGAACGGCGTACGTGCCCCCCTGCTCGAGAGCGAGTGGGCCGCCTGGCTGGCGGATCGTTATCTAGTGGATAGTGCCGATATTATCGATGAAGAAAATCCCGATCAGTTAGCTAGCCGCTACCATGCGCAACAGGGAGAGTTTTTCATTCGCCTTCCCCGTCAACGCAGTGCAGTGCTTGCGGCTCCCACCACCGTAGAGAATATCGCGGCTTGGCTCGCGCGCCTTATTGCCGAACGAACCGGCCAATTAACGCGAGTTCAGGCCTTCGAAGGAATCGACAAGGGGGCCATTGCCGAGGTAAAGCCATGAGCCAAGCTGACGCTGAAAGCCAGCAAGTCTCGACTGGTTGTCGCCCGGGATGCGGCGCCTGCTGCATCGCGCCTTCCATTTCATCGTCTATTCCAGGCATGCCGGAAGGCAAGCCCGCGGGTATGCGTTGCGTACAACTCGATGAGCACAATCTTTGCCGGTTGTTCGGCGACCCACGGCGCCCGGCCGTCTGCGAGCAGTTCAGCTACGACCCTGCGCTGTGCGGCAACCATCGTGAAGAGGCGCTCAGCGCCATCATTGAACTCGAGCAACTCACTTGAGCGAGGGCCGGCCCAACGGCGGCCGGCTTCATCAGGTTTCCAGGCTTTCTTTAGGCGACAAACGCCGATCCAGCAAACTGACCCAGCGCACCAGCACCGGGGCATCGCTATGATTGACCTTGCTTAGCACCTGTCGGAACGTTTCTCTCGCCTGGGCGTCTTCCGGGTCGACGTGAGTCAACCATAGCTCGAGCGCGGCAAGCTCTTGATGACGATTGCCATGCTCTCGAGCCTGGTTCAAGGCCATTTCCACCAACGCCCTTACATCGTGAACAGAGTGTCCCAGCAAGTGCCTGACACGGGCTAGCTGGATGGCCAGCTCTGGCAGGAACAGCGTAGTTCGCTCCTGGGCAATCACCAGACATTGATCCAGATAGTCTTCGGCGGTGGTCAACTCTCCCAACGCAATACAGGCATCGGCATACCACCATACCGGACGCTGGAAGCGATCCCGGCCATTGAGCTCAGCCATTTGGTCCAGGCTCTGCGATACATGCGCAAGCCCGCCGGTATCACCCGACAACGCACGCTGCCAGCCAAGCACACTCTGCGCGGAAATCTGCCATAGCTGTAAATCCGGCGTCCCCGTCATTGCCGCGGCACGTTCAGCTTGGCGTGCGGCCAAATGCACATGGCCTAACTGGCGGTACAGGGAGGCCGCGAACATCAGCGCCATGGCCAAGGTGCCCGGATGACCGATCTTTTCCGCCAGGCGCAGCGCTGAAGCGACATGGCGTTCCGCACGCTGGTAGTCACCGCGCAGGCAAAGCGTCCACCCCTGAAAGCAAGCCGCCGTCACCTGAGGATGATCGGAGAACGGTAGCCACTCGATCATCATGGGCGAGTTAAGCGGGTCGATCTCATCCAGGTGGTCATGGGCCTGCCGCACACTTCCCGCCCAATATTCGCAGTGCGCCCGGGCATAATCCGCCAGGCGCTTGTAGCGGGGGTCTTCCAGGCGAGCGGCAATATCGGCCAGGGTGGACGCCAGGGAAAACGCATCGGCATGGGCATAGCGTTGGCTACGCCCCACCCACAACCCCCACTTGACCAGGAAAATCTGCTCCAGGTCTTCCGACTCTTCCAGCGACTCATTTCTGGATTGATGAAGCAGGTCACGCGCCAAAACGAAACTTTCGTGGGCGGTAGGCGACCCATGACCCTCCAGGGCAAACGCCGCCTGGCCACGCACGGTCAACAAGCTGACCTGACGCTCCGCCTGACCTTCTACATGACGCAGACTGGCCAGGCCGGCGTCGGCCATGCGCAACGCGGTACGATTGGCACTGACCTTGAGCGCTTCACGTGCCGCCAGTTCGAAATATCGCGCGCCCCGGGCGTAATGTCCGCTGCGCCTCAGATGGGTGGCGAAGTCGCCCGGATGACGGCTAATCCACATCGGGAAACGTTCCTCGATGAGGCTTACCACTTGCTGGTGAAGCTTGACGCGCACATCTCGCGGACAGGACAGATAAGCCGCTTCCTGCAGTAGCTGATGGCTGAATTGATATTCATGTTCAGCGCTTTCATTCTCGACCGGTTCGATAATTTCCAGGGTCCGCATATGCTCCAGCGCCCGGTTCAAGCGTGGCATTTCCCAGTTGCTGCATTCTTTCAAAAAATCGAGGCGAAAGCGCTTGCCCAGCACCGCTGCGATATGGGCCACCTCTCGATCGCCGTCGAGCTGGTCGATACGGCTCGCCAGAAGCCCGAGCAACCCTTTGGGTAGCTCATCGAACTTAACGCTACGCCCTTCGCGGCGGTCCATGTCCAAGCGGCGACAGATTTCCTGCATATAAAGCGGTACGCCATCGCAGCGCTCGATGATCTGATTGCGCAAACGCGGGCTGAGATGAATGCTGTAACGTCGCGCCAGCTGGGACAATAACCGCGAAGATTGCAGGGTATCCAGTTTGCCCAAGCAGACTTGCTGGTCCCAGTGCAGCTTGACCGGTAGCGGTTCACGTCCGTGATGGCTCGCCACCAGCATGAAGGCGGTATTGATCGGTAAGCGTGCCTGAAGACCTGCCAGTACCTTGAACGAGGATTCATCCAACCACTGCAGGTCGTCAATCATCAATACCAGGGTATGCATCTCGGCGCGATGCTCGATCAAGCGATGCAACAATGCCACCACCAACTCAACGGCCTCGCCGTTCTGGGCTAACTGGGATACTTCCTGGACTTCACGCACTCCCAAGGCTTCTTCCAGCAACTGCTGGCGAGCCTCATCCAGGTCCGGCATCGCAAGCTGCGTTTGTAATGCCTTTACTTCATCAGTTGCAGGCTTGGCGGACAGATGCCAGCGCAGCAGAGTGCGGGCCACGCCATAAGGCTCGAGCACCGACAGACGAGTGGTCGGCTGCCAGCAAATCGCTGCTTCGCGGCTTATTTCAAGCTGTCGAAACCCCACCATCAGCGCTGACTTTCCCATTCCCGACGCACCGCGTACCAGCACACTCTGGCGCAGGCCGATGCCGGCCCGCGCCAGGGCGTCACGCAAGGTGCGTAAAGCGGTTTCGCGCCCCACCAGGCTGGGTGGCAAGGCGTCTGGGCCGCCTTCATTCTGCCCCAGCACCAGGGCTCGCAGACGGATACGGCCATCGCTTGCCACCAGGCGTGACACCAGGCGCGGCTGTAGATCCAGGGCCGGAGGCATGTGCTGGCTAGCTTCTTGAGAAATGACCAGTTCACTGCCTTCAGCGGCACTCATCAATTCCAGCGTGACTTGGGTCACCTGGCCTAAAGGATCGGCCAACTGCCGCTCCGGCAGATACACGACCCGACCGCTGTGAAGCCCAGCCGCCAGTTCGAAATGCGGTGGCTCGCCACTGCCCGTCCAGTGCCGCTCACATTCGTGGTCAAGGGCCTGGCGACAATGCTCATAAAGCGCTACCAGTTCCGCCAGCTGATGCGCGGGACCGTGGGTTCCGAAACAGGCCAGGCCCAACCCACCGGTGGCTCCCGGCAGCCAGAAACCACCTAGATGATGACATTGCTGCTCCAACCAGCGCAGCAACTCCAGCTGCAGCGCGAGACAACTACGCGTCGCCCCCCGCTCATGCCATTCGCCTTTCAAATGCAGGCGAATGGCCATCACCGATAATTGGCGCAGCTCGATTTCATCTTCACGTAAAGGTTTGCTGTCGGCTGCCAGGGCACGGGAAAAGGCTCCTTGAGGGCTCATGGCGCGGTGGTCGTGATTGCCATCGGACCAATAATTGGCTAACTGCAGAAAACTAGGCTCCGGCTGCTGACCGGAAAGTGCCAATAGCTGAAGGTAACTGTTGTACTGTTCGTGAGCAGCTGCCATCTGACCCTGGTCAGCCAATTGCCGTACCAGACGCTCATGAAATGGGCCGTAGCCTGAAAAACGACTGACCAGCTTTTCCAGCAACTCGCCAGGCACATCGGCATGCGCTTCCAGGACCTGCTCGGCGAAACGAATCACGCGTTGGCGCCATTCATTGCGCATCTGCACCAACCAACGCTGAAACTCAGCACAATTGGTCAACTGCAGCTCTTCGATCAGATCACCTTGATAACAACTGAGCAGGGAATGCAACGTATCGATGTCACGCGGGCCTTCCAATAGCGTTTGCAACTGATGCAAGTCGACATGCCACCCCGAAGGCAGCTGGAAGGCAATTGTCTGACGAGAAACACTCAACACTTGCTCAGCGTTTTCTCCCAACGACTGACGCAGGCAATGCAACGCATGGCGTAAATTGGTACGCCCGGAGGAAAGCCCTTGGTCGGGCCACAAAAGCTCTGCCAGGGCCGCACGATTGACCGGTTGCCGATGCAGCAACAGATAAACCAGCAGTGCCTTGACTTTGTCGTAACTGAAATGCGTCAGCACATCATCGCCCTGGGTCAGCGAAAAATGGCCGAAGAGAATCAGCTGATCAGACTCACTAGCGTCGCGCATGATACATATCCTGCCTGACGTAAGCGGTGGCCTCAGGCGGGCACGCCGCTATGGAAACGAAATGCCGTGTCCGGCGTCGTAATCAGTTCGGCTTCACAATTAACCAGAAATGCGATGCGTTCCTCGATCGGCTCACGGGACTGCTCGCGCGCCAACATTAGATAGTCCTCGAAATGGCGACCTTCCGACTTAACCAGAGTTCGGTAGAATTTGGCAAGCTCCTCGTCAAGATAGGGAATCAGACAGGCGAACCGCTCGCAACTTCGCGCCTCGATCAAGGCACCGATAATCAGAATGTCGACCAAGCGTTCAGGGTCATGAGTACGCACATGCGAGCGTAATTCCCCGGCATAACGTGAAGCTGACAAGTTTCGATAGGTAATCCCTCTGGCACGCATCAATGCCACGACCTGCTCGAAATGCAGCAACTCTTCCCGGGCCAGTTGAGACATCTTGCTCAACAGGAGCGGCTGATCCACGTAACGATAGAGAAGGTTCATGGCCGTCGAAGCCGCCTTTTTCTCACATTGGGCATGGTCGATCAGCAAGATAGCTGGGTTTTCCATGGCCCATTCAAGCCAAGCAGGCGGCGTGGGGCAAGCCAGAAAATCCAGCAGGGTATCCGGTAACAGCTCCTTTGCACTTACGCTGTGCTCAGCCGGCGTCAAAGGGGATGCTTTGCGCTTCAAAGTGCTCGCTTCATCTGTCAAAGGGGCCACTTCGCTTTTCAAGAAAGGGTCTTGTAAGGGCATGAAATCTCATCAAGGCGGTCGATAATATTGTACGATATTTAACTAAAGTTATTCGCAGTAAATAGGCTGGGCTAAGCAAAACCTTGTTCAACAGGGCTATCTCAGCAAGGGCTATCCGAGCGGCGCTCTACCGCCATGAGCAAAGCCTGATTGAGTAAAGCATATAATGCTTTGACGTCCTGGTCAGCCATTGTTGACAGAGACGCCACACCATAGCGGTCAAGTTGCTGGATGCGCCCTCTTCCCACTCTTAACAGTTCAATGGCACGCGACAAAGGTGGCTGTTCCGGCCGGTAGCGGATGCCATGACGAAGCAGCTGTCGCTCCAGAAGCGCCGCGTCGAAAACATGCATGAAACGCTTTGCCACCTGCTCGCGCAACTGATCGACTGACTGCATGCAAGCTTCGCGTTGCGCATCATCCATCGCTGGCCAGAGTGTGATTTCCATATGGCTGCGCTGACAACCACGGCAATACTCATCGCCAAGTGTCGTGGAACACACCCCCACGCAGGGCGAGCGCACCCTTCCCGTCATAAACCTCTTCCCCTGTTCGCTTTCTGCTGACTTCTGGATGCTTCCAGAATTCCCCACATCCACCCAAAGTACAAGGGGGTTAGCCGCTCATCAGCTTAACATTGTCGACAGTTTCCCGTAGAATCGCCGCATCTAGAGACAGGCTGTTGTCAAGCCACTGACGCCAAGTTTGCGCTCGAAAGAGTCATTCAATACCGATGCAGGATGTTTCTCCAGCACTTTTTTAACAACAGTGCTTTGTTAACAACGACTCGTTAATTAACGATGTTACCGACAACGTTTCACATGCCAAGCGCTTCATTTGATTGCAGTGTTCAATGAGTGGCGCCTTGGTCAGCATAACAGATGAGAGGGTTCCTACCGTGCTTGAAGCTTACCGTCAACATGTCGAAGAACGTGCCGCCGAGGGCATCCCCCCCAAGCCTTTGAACGTCGACCAAGCCGCGGCTCTGATTGAACTGCTCAAGGCACCACCGGCCGGTGAAGAAGAATTCATTCTTGATCTACTCACTAACCGCATCCCGCCGGGTGTCGATGAAGCCGCTTATGTAAAGGCCGGTTTCCTCACCGCTATCGCCAAGGGCGAAACCAGCTCTCCGCTGATCGACAAGATTCATGCGGTCAAACTGCTAGGCACCATGCAGGGCGGCTATAACATCGTTTCTCTGGTCGAGCTTTTGGACGATGAAGAACTCGCCAAGGAAGTCGGTGAGCAGCTCAAGCACACATTACTGATGTTCGATGCCTTTCACGATGTGGAAGAGCGTGCCAAGAACGGCAATGCCGTCGCCAAGGACGTCATTCAATCCTGGGCCGATGCCGAATGGTTCCTGTCCAAGCCGGCCCTGGCCGAAAAGATCACCCTGACGGTGTTCAAGGTCCCCGGCGAAACCAATACCGATGACCTCTCCCCCGCGCCGGATGCCTGGTCTCGCCCGGATATGCCGCTGCATGCCAACGCCATGCTCAAGAACGAGCGTGAAGGTATCGAACCGGAAGTGCCCGGCACCACCGGCCCGCTCAAGCAGATCGCCGACGTTAAAGCCAAGGGCTTCCCGGTCGTCTACGTGGGCGATGTGGTCGGCACCGGCTCCTCGCGCAAATCCGCTACCAACTCCGTGCTGTGGTTCTTCGGTGATGATATTCCGAATGTACCCAACAAGCGCGCCGGTGGTTTCTGCTTTGGTGGCAAGATCGCTCCGATCTTCTTCAACACCATGGAAGATTCCGGTGCCCTGCCCATCGAGATGGATGTCGAGAAGATGGCGATGGGAGACGTCATCGACGTCTACCCTTATGAAGGCAAGGTCTGCAAGCACGGCACCGACGAGGTCATCACCACCTTCGAACTCAAGACTCAGCTGATTCTTGATGAAGTGCGCGCCGGCGGCCGCATCCCGCTAATCATCGGTCGCGGCCTGACCGGCAAGGCGCGTGAGTCACTGGGCCTGGCCCCGTCCGACGTCTTCCGTCTGCCCGAACAGCCTCACGATACCGGCAAGGGCTACACCCTGGCCCAGAAGATGGTCGGCAAGGCCTGCGGCATGGAAGGCGTTCGCCCAGGTATGTACTGCGAACCCAAGATGACCACCGTGGGTTCTCAGGACACCACCGGTCCGATGACTCGCGATGAGCTTAAGGATCTGGCGTGCCTGGGCTTCCAGGCCGACCTGGTGATGCAGTCATTCTGTCACACCGCGGCTTACCCCAAGCCGATCGATGTGGACACTCACCACACCCTGCCTGATTTCATCATGAACCGCGGCGGTGTTTCGCTGCGTCCGGGCGACGGCATCATTCACAGCTGGCTCAACCGCATGCTGTTGCCGGATACCGTCGGTACCGGTGGCGATTCACATACTCGCTTCCCGATGGGCATTTCCTTCCCGGCAGGCTCAGGCCTCGTCGCCTTCGCCGCCGCCACCGGCGTCATGCCCCTGGATATGCCGGAATCCGTGCTGGTGCGCTTCAAGGGCGAGCGTCAGCCGGGCGTCACATTGCGCGATCTGGTTCACGCTATTCCACTTTACGGTATCAAGACAGGTCTGCTGACCGTCGCGAAATCCGGCAAGAAAAACGCTTTCTCCGGCCGCGTCCTGGAAATTGAAGGACTCGACGACCTTACCGTCGAACAGGCTTTCGAGCTTTCCGATGCCTCTGCCGAACGCTCCGCCGCGGGTTGTACCATCACCCTCAGTGAAGAAAGCGTTGCCCAGTACCTGAATTCCAACATCACGCTACTCAAGTGGATGATCAGCAACGGATATGGCGACGAGCGCACTATCAGCCGTCGCATCGAAGCCATGGAAGCCTGGTTGGCCGACCCGAGCCTGATGCGCGCAGATAAAGATGCCGACTATGCCGAAGTCATCGAAATCGACCTGAGCGAAATCAAGGAACCGATTCTGTGCGCGCCGAACGACCCGGACGATGCCCGTCTGCTGTCTGAAGTTGCCGGCGAGAAGATCGATGAAGTCTTCATTGGCTCGTGCATGACCAACATCGGCCACTTCCGTGCCGCAGGTAAGTTGCTCGAGAAGCAGCCGGCCGGCAGCCTGAAGACCCGTCTGTGGCTGGCACCGCCCACCAAGATGGACCAGCATCAGCTGACCGAAGAAGGCTACTACGGCATCTACGGCCGTGCCGGAGCGCGTATGGAAATGCCGGGCTGCTCGCTGTGCATGGGTAACCAGGCACGGGTTGCCGCGAAGTCCACGGTGGTTTCCACTTCCACACGTAACTTCCCCAACCGCCTGGGCGACGGCGCCAACGTCTATCTGGCATCAGCCGAACTGGCCGCCGTCGCAGCCGTGGAAGGTCGCTTGCCCAGCGTTGAAGAATATCAGCGCTACATGGGTGAATTCGACGCCATGGCCGGCGAAATCTATCGCTACATGAACTTCCACGAAATCGAGGAGTACCAGAAAATTGCCTCGAACGTGATTCCGGTCACTCAAGAAGCCTGATTCTAGCGTTCTTCCGAGTCGATGACTGAACGCCCCACCCTGCCTATTTGACAGGGTGGGGCGTTTTTTTTAGCGTTTGTACACACCCTACTACCTTTCCTGGAGATTCCCATGGCCCCGATCGTCACCCCGGATATTTGCGACGCCCACCCGGACGTGGTGGTACTCGATCCTATCTTCGTCAACTACGGTGGGATAGATGCCTTTGCCGGCCCGATTCGCACCATCAAATGCTTCGAAGACAATTCACTGGTCAAACAAGCTCTTGCCGAAACCGGTGCTGGCGCCGTACTGGTAGTGGATGCCGGCGGCTCGCATCGCTGCGCCATGCTCGGTGACATGATAGCCAAACAGGCAGTGGAAAATGGCTGGGCGGGTGTGATCATGTACGGCTGCGTAAGAGACGTGGACATACTCGCCGAACTCGAGCTTGGCGTTCAGGCGCTAGGCAATCATCCGCGCAAGAGTGAAAAGCGCAACGAAGGTCAGCGTGATATTCCCGTGACATTCGCCGGTGCCACCCTTACCCCGGGCCAATGGATTTATGCCGACAACAACGGCATTGTGCTCGCGCAGCACGAGCTCACGCTTTCCACCTGACTTGGCTCTTGCCACCTGACTAGATACGGTTTGTCGGGGAAGCATGACAATGCCACCCTGGCAGATTACTTTTCTTCAAAATGGCCACAAGCATCCATGCAGCCGCTTTCACGTCTCGGTTTTGACCTTTTGCGTACCTTTCGCGATCACCTGCGCCCGCTGATCGCTTATCACCTTTTCTTCACGCTGCTTTCAACCGCCCTGCTGCTGCCAGCGGTGGCCTGGTCGGTACGCTTCGTGCTGGCCCAGTTCAACCGTACCGTGATCACCCTGGATGAACTGATATTGCTGTTGTTCAGCCCTGCGGGGGTGCTCGTCGTATTGGTGGCGCTGGGCCTTTCATTTACGGTGCTTTACCTTCAACAGGCAGGCATGATCCAGGTTGCGGCAAGGCCTCGGGACAATCACTTTCGGCTGGCGTTCGAGGCACTCTGGCTGAGCCTGCGACGGCTACCGGCACTGGCAGGGCTGGTGGTGATGCAGGTTGGTTCGCATCTTCTACTGGCGGTACCCTTCTTGCTGGGCATTGCCTGGCTTTACGGCGTCTGGCTCGGCGACCTGGAGCCCTATTACGTTCAGCGCATTCGCCCGGCCGCGTTATGGTATTTCCTGGCGACGGCATTGCCCCTAGCCAGCCTTTGGGTGTGGCTGGCGTGCTGGCTGTACCTGCGCTGGATTCTGGCCTTGCCCCTGGTCACCCTGGAAAATCTCTCACCGCAAGCCGCGCTCAAGCGAAGTGTGTGGTTGACACGTGGCTGGCAGCGCTCAATCGGCGTAGCGGTGTTCGGCGTCCTGGCCCTGGTGATACTCCTTCCCTTGCTGACGACGCTGCTGTTCGACCACTTTTTCACACCCCTGTTATGGCTGCTTCCCGAGCGCAACGCAGTGTTGATTCCCGCCATGCTGGTTTACCTGACCGGCTATCTGCTTATCACCCTGGCAATCACCTTCATCGGCATTGCCGCCAACGCCCTGCTCTCGGCCAGCCTTTATTTGCAGCTGGCTCACCAAAAAGCTCGCCCCACCCCACCACCGGCCGATGCACATCCCGGCCGCTTGGCCTGGTTGGTAGAACTTGGTGTATTGCTATTTGCCGTATCCCAAGCCTGGTGGATCATCAATAGTTTCGACATTCACGATGAGGTAACCAATATCGCTCATCGTGGCAGCTCCATGGTCGCACCGGAAAACACTCTTGCCGCCGTGGAACAGGCCATCGAGGATAATGCCACCCATGTGGAAATTGATGTGCGCCTGACCGCCGACAACGAAGTGGTGCTCTATCACGATCGCAGCCTGCAACGTCTTGTCGGCGACCCGCGCAACCTAGGCGATCTCAGCCTGGAACAACTGAACATTTTCGACATGGGCAGCTGGTTCGGGGATGCTTTCGTCGGTGAACGGATTGCTACCCTCAGCGAGACGCTTGCCACAGTTCGCGGCAGAAGCGCTCTGATGATCGACATGAAGGCCGAGCCGGGAAATGAAATAGCCTTGTTGGAGGCTGTGATCGAAACGCTGCACGGCGAGGCGGCCATTCGCCTGGCCTGCCATACGCAAGCCCCACCCATGACGCGCAGACGCTGCGGCAACCCCGATGTTATCGAGGAAAATCGTCTTGCCGTGATGTCACCCTGGCTAGTTGAGGAAATCAAGCGCCGCGAGCCCGAACTACGCGTGACGCTACTGGCACAGCTAATCTTGCTTGGCACGCTGGATCGTAGTCAGTTCGACGCCTTGGGACTGCGCCATAACCGTATCACCGAGACCGAAATCAAGCTGGCCACTCAGTACGGTTATGAAATACACGCCTGGACGGTCAATGATTCCGCGCGCATGTCACAGCTGATTGATTTAGGCGTAGATGCCATTATCACCGATTACCCGACTCGCTTGGCTGATCTGATAGCCGAACGCCGTGAGCTGAGCGACGGCGAGCTGTTACTGGTAAAGCTGCGCAATTGGCTGCGCCACTGAGTTCATTCACCCATTACCACGCCTTCGCGGCGCGGGTCGGCGCCTCCGAACAGCTTACCTTCCGGCTGGCGAACAATGACTTGCAAGCCGCTGGTCAATTCGCGTTCGCTGACCTCATGGCCGCGCTCGCTGAGCGAAATCCGGGTGGTTTCAGGGAACCGGCCTTCCTCCAGATAAACAGGGCCACCCAGCGTAATCGCATGCGGTAGGTCAAGCGCTTGCTGAGCATTCATGCCCCAATCGCGCAAGGCAATCAAGGTGCGCGCAGTGTAATGAATAATCGCCGCGCCACCGGGAGAACCCAGGCTGGCCACCAGTTCGCCCCCATCACGCTCGAACACCAACGTCGGGCTCATGCTCGAGCGCGGTCGCTTACCCGGTTCGACACGGTTAGCCACCGGCAGACCATCGACTTCCGGGGTAAACGAAAAATCCGTCAGCTCGTTATTGAGCAAATAGCCCCCAGGCAAGCCGGTGCCGCCATCGGCAAGTATCCGCGAACCGAAGGCCTGTTCGATCGTCGTGGTCATGGCCACGGCCCGCCCCTCGGCATCGATGATACTGATATGGCTGGTACCGTATTCCGGCTGTTGCGGCTGGGAGGCCCAGGTCATGGTCACTTCTCCAGGCCTACCCGGCTCGGCATCGCTGCCCATGGTCTGGCGCTCGATCAGATCCGCTCGCAAGGCCAGATAATCCGGGTGCAGCATTAGCGCCCAGTCTTCGCCAGGGGCACTCACATAGGCTGGATCGGCGATATAACGTCCACGATCAGCAAATGCCAAGCGCGAGGCTTCCAGAAACTGATGCAACCAGCCCTCGCTGGGGGCCCCGGCTTCCAGAGGAGCCTCGACGAGCGGCAGATGATCCAGCATACCGAGAATCTGCATGATGGTCAGATGCCCGGAAGACGGCGGTGGAAACCCGCATACCTCCCATTGCTGCCATGCGGTGCAGAGCGGCTCGCGCACCCTGGCGGCATAATTCTCCAGATCCTCCAGGGTCATGGCACCCGGGCGACTTGGATGCGACTGGACGCGCGCCACCAGATCCTCGGCGATGCTCCCCTGGTGCAGGGCATCACTGCCTTTCTCGGCGATCGCCTCCAATATTTCCGCCAGGGCGGGATTGCGCAGCGTTTCACCCACCTCCAATGCCTCGCCTTCTTCGGTGTAATAAAACTGCCCCGCCAAGGAGTCTTCGCGCAAGTAATCATCGTTGGCCAGACTGGTATGTAATCGCGGGCTTACCACAAACCCTTGTTTTGCCAGCGTAATGGCCGGTGTGAACAATGCTTCCCAGGCTAACTCGCCATGTTCGGCATGCGCGATTTCCAGCATCCTGAGTGTTCCCGGCACGCCTACCGAGAGGCCGCTGGCCACGGCTTCCATGAATTCCAGGGGTTCGCCATCTTCCAGAAAAAGCGTTTCGTCCACGGCGTCGGGAGCGGTTTCACGCCCATCGTAAGCCTTCACCTCGTCACCATCGTAGTGCATCAGAAAAGCACCCCCCCCGATACCACTGGACTGCGGCTCGACCAGCATGAGTACCATTTGCACGGCAATGGCGGCGTCCACTGCGCTTCCACCCGCCTTTATCACTTGATAGCCCGCATCGGTAGCCAAGGGATTCGCCGCGGCCACGGCGAAGTTCTCCATTTCCCAGCCGGGCTTTTCCGTGTATCCGGAATCGACTTCCGGGCTAATCGAAGGCGTGGAATAAGTGAAGCCCAAGGCGGTCACTGGAATGATCAGCGACAAGGAAACCGCCACGGAGGATAGGCGCAGTGTCATGGTCAGGCTCCTGGTTGATTGAATGGATAGATGGATGAATGGAAAGATGAATAACGGCTTCAATGCAGCATAGTCAATTTTTTGGGTGTCTCGGCAACCCCAACGAAAAGCCCGACGAAAACGTCGGGCCTTGAGCGAAAGCTTCAACTGAAACGTTTCAACTGAACTGTCAGTCGATGGTTTCACCCGCCAGCATGAACCAGGTTTCGAGTACTGCATCCGGGTTGAGGGAGACCGAATCGATACCCTGCTCCATCAACCATTTGGCAAGATCCGGATGATCCGAAGGCCCCTGACCGCAGATACCTACGTACTTGCCCTGCGCCTTGCACGCTTGAATCGCCATCGCCAACAGTTTCTTGACGGCAGGATTACGTTCATCGAACAGATGCGCCACGATGCCTGAATCTCGATCCAGCCCCAAGGTGAGCTGCGTCAGGTCGTTGGAACCGATGGAGAAGCCGTCGAAATATTCGAGAAACTCATCCGCCAGCAACGCATTGGCGGGCAATTCGCACATCATGATGACTTTGAGTCCGTTCTCGCCGCGGGTAAGGCCATTGACTGCCAGCAGTTCCACCACTTCCCGGGCTTCATCAGTGGTGCGCACGAAGGGCACCATGATCTCGATGTTATCCAGGCCCATCTCTTCACGCACGCGCTTGAGCGCACGACATTCCAGCTCAAAACACGGCCGGAAGGCATCGGAGATGTAGCGCGAGGCGCCACGGAAACCCAGCATGGGGTTTTCTTCACCGGGTTCGTAGAGTTTACCGCCGATCAGGTTTTCGTATTCATTGGACTTGAAGTCGGATAGGCGCACGATCACCCGCTGAGGATGGAAGGCCGCCGCCAGGGTGGAAATGCCTTCGACCAGTTTATCCACGTAAAAACTGACCGGGTCGGCATAACCTGCGGTACGCATATCGATCACCTGCTGCAAATCGGCAGGCAAGGTGTCGTACTCGAGCAGCGCCTTGGGATGAACGCCGATCATGCGGTTGATGATGAATTCCAGCCGCGCCAGGCCGACCCCGGCATGCGGCAAACCGGCAAACCCGAAGGCACGGTCCGGGTTGCCCACGTTCATCATGATCTTGAAAGGAATTTCCGGCATGGCGTTGACACTGGAAACCTTGCAATCGAAGTCGAGCAGCCCTTCATAGACATGACCGGTATCGCCTTCGGCGCAGGATACCGTGACATCCCGACCATCGCTCAGCAGTGCAGTGGCATCGCCGCAGCCGACCACGGCGGGAATGCCCAGTTCACGTGCGATAATCGCTGCGTGGCAGGTACGTCCACCCCGGTTGGTGACAATCGCCGAGGCGCGTTTCATGATCGGCTCCCAGTCGGGGTCGGTCATGTCGGTAACCAGCACATCACCCGGCAGGATCTTATCCATATCATCCGGGGAAAGCACCACCTTGACCGCACCACTGCCAATACGCTGGCCAATGGCGCGTCCGGTCACCAGGGTTCTGCCCTTCTCTTTCAGATGGAAGCGCTCCAGCTTGCCGCCTTCCTGTTGCGACACCACGGTCTCCGGGCGGGCCTGAACGATATAAAGTTCGCCATCGTCACCGTCCAGCGCCCACTCGATATCCATCGGGCGTTGGTAATGCTGTTCGATGGTCACCGCCTGGCGTGAAAGCGCCATGACTTGTTCGTCATTGAGGCAGAACCGGCCACGATCCGCCAAGGGAACATCCACCGTGGCTACCGACTTGCCGGCACTGGCGTCGTCGGTGTAGATCATCTTGATCAGCTTGGAGCCCAGATTGCGGCGCAATACCGCTGGGCGACCGGCGGCGAGCGTGGGTTTGTGAACATAGAATTCATCGGGATTTACCGCGCCCTGAACCACGGTTTCACCCAAGCCCCAGGAGGCGGTGACGAATACCGCGTCCCGGTAGCCGGATTCAGTGTCCAACGTGAACATCACCCCACTGGCACCGGTTTCCGAGCGCACCATCTTTTGCACACCGGCGGACAGCGCGACATTTTCATGGGCGTAGCCACGGTGCACACGGTAGGAAATCGCCCGGTCATTGAACAAGGAGGCAAAGACTTCGTGGACGGCACGCTTGATGTTGTCGAAGCCTTCGATGTTGAGGAAGGTTTCCTGCTGACCGGCAAAGGAGGCATCAGGCAAATCTTCCGCCGTGGCGGAACTACGCACGGCAACCTTTAGATTGGGGTGCTGCGTCTGAAGCTTCCCATAGGCATCGCGCAAGGCGGCTTCGAATGTCGGGGGCAGAGGTGTGTCGATCACCCATTGGCGAATCTCGGCACCCACTTTCGCCAGCGCCTTGACATCATCCACGTCCAGGCGTGACAAAGCGGCGTTGATACGCTCATTCAAGCCTTCGTGGGAGAGAAACTCGCGGTAGGCATGAGCGGTGGTGGCAAAGCCACCTGGCACCGTGACACCGACTTCCGACAGGTTCGAGATCATTTCGCCGAGAGAGGCGTTTTTCCCACCCACGCGTTCGACATCCGTCATACCTAATTGATCGAACCACAGAATGTACTCTTCCACGCAACCCCCTTGCATAATGACACCGGTAAGCCCAGATGGGCCGCCAAAAATGGAGATTGCTACCCTATCACCGCGAGCAGATATTCGCCATTGGTCTAACATCGAAGTAGATGGAGGTTTTTTACAACAAGCGGGGGTTTGTGAATGATTGTGTAGTCATAATGATACGAAGGATTGTGTCGACCGCCAAGCGGGCCGACAATAAGCCTTCATTTTTCAAACGGTCCGGCGAGATGACACGTACTGCTTTTTTTATTTCCGATGGCACCGGGATCACTGCGGAAAGCCTGGGGCGCAGCTTATTGGCGCAATTTGAAAACGTCGAGATTCGCATGCTGACCAAGCCGTATATCGACGATCTGGAAAAGGCTCAGGCATTGGTGGAAATCATCGATGCTGCCGCCGTTCGCGATGGCGAGCGCCCGATCATTATCGACACTATCGTCGATCAGCGTATACGCGACGTGATCCGAAAAGCGTCCGGCTTCAAGGTGGACATCTTCTCGACGTTTCTGAAACCGCTGGAGCAGGAACTCGACACCCACTCCTCGTATAGCGTGGGCCGCACCCATTCTATCGGAAGCGATGATGTTTACATGGACCGAATTCATTCGGTGCACTTCGCTCTGGACAACGATGATGGCGCTCGCACGCATCAATATGCAGAAGCGGATATCATTCTGGTCGGGGTATCGCGTTGCGGCAAGACCCCCACGTCGCTTTACCTGGCGCTGCAGTTCGGTATTCGAGCGGCCAATTATCCTTTGACGGAGGACGATCAGGACGAAGACGGCTTTTTGAAGATGCCCAAAGCCCTGGCGCCGTACCGGAGTAAATTATTCGGCTTGACCATCGACGCTCGACGACTTGCCGCCATTCGCCATGAGCGCCGCCCCAACAGTCGTTACAGCTCCATGGATCAATGCCTGCAAGAGGTCGAGCAGGCGGAGTCGCTGTATCGCAGCATGCATATTCCCTACCTTGATACGACACGCTCTTCCGTCGAGGAAATTTCTACCCGCATGATCGCGGAAACCGGATTGAAGCGGCGTTTTTCACCTCACTGACAGATTTCTTTCATTGGGAAGAGAGCGTTTACAGCCCTTCCGGAGCAAAGATACCCGGTGCATTGCGCCAGTAGCCCTTGTAATCCATGCCAAAACCAAAAACATAACGGTCGACCACTTCAAGGCCGCAGTAGTCGGCCTTGAGTCCAGGCACAGCCTTGCGGTCGTGCTGCTTGTCGACCAGCACCGCCGTGGTGATGCTGGCCGCTTGCGCCTCCTTGCAGTACGCCAGAATAGCCGCCAGGGTGGCCCCTTCATCCAGAATGTCGTCGACGATCACGACGTGCCGCCCGGCCATGGGGATTTCCGGCGATACCCGCCAGAACAACTCACCGCCACGTAACTCGTTGCGATAACGCGTGGCATGCAGATAATCGACTTCCAACGGAAAGCCCAGACGGGTCAACAAGTGCCCGGTCGTGATCAGGCCACCGTTCATCACGCAATAAAAGACCGGCAGCTTATCGCCCAGATCCCGCGTAATGGCTTCCGCCATGCGATCCAGGGCGAGTTCGACCTCGTCCTGGGAAATCAGACAATCCGCGTTATTCATTATTTCGCGCATGCTCGCCAGAGACTCACCCGCCTCCATACCCAGCTTTACCATTTACCGCACTCCAAGTCGTAATTGCATTAATCGTATCTGCGTTAATCGTATCTGCGTCAAAGGGGGTTATTCGCTTGCGCGGCCATGGCTTCCAGGCGTGCATGAGTGCGCCGCCAGCGGGTCAATGCCTCCAGGGCGTCGAGATCCGGGCGCGCCCGGCCATAAAGCAACTTGCCTGCACGCTTGGCCCGTCGCCCCTGGCAGGCTTGCAATACCTCAAGGGCTGCTTGCCGGTCGTTGCATACCAACAGCATGTCGCAACCTGCCTCGAGTGCGGCATGGGCGCGCTGAGCCGGTGAGCCGGCCTGCTGTGCGCCTTGCATGCTCAAGTCATCGGAAAAGATGCACCCCTTGAAGCCCAGCGATTCACGCAGCATGCCCAACCAACTGGGAGAAAACCCCGCGGGGCGTGGATCAAAAGCCGGGTATATCACATGGGCCGGCATGATGCCGTTCAGCACCCCCGCCAAGCGTGTGAAGGGAATCAGATCCTGCTGTTTGAGAGTTTCCAGCGGACGCTCATCCACCGGCAACGCAATGTGTGAATCCGCCGCCACACCCCCATGGCCGGGAAAATGCTTGCCCACCGCCGCCATGCCGGCTTCATGCAAGCCGTGAACAAAGGCGTAACCCAGTGCCGCGACCTGTTCCGGATCAGCACCGAAACTGCGATCACCAATCACGCTGGAAATACCGATATCCACGTCCAGCACAGGGGCAAAACTGATATCCAGGCCACAGGCCGCCATTTCCATACCCAGCAACCAGCCGGCATCTTTCACCAGCGCGAGGGTGGCCTCCGGTGCCTGGCTATATTCCCGGCTCAACACACCCATGGCCGGCAAACGCGTTACGCCTTCCTTGATACGTTGCACGCGGCCACCCTCTTGATCCACGGCCAGCAGCAACTCCGGGCGTATCCTGCGGATTTCCGCGCACAACGCCTGTACCTGACGCGCACTTTCAGTATTACGCCCAAACAAGATGACGCCGCCGACAGCCTCATGTGTCAACAGATCACGTTCGTCAGCCGTCAGATGGAGCCCTTCAAGATCCAGCATCACTGGACCGGGGAGTCGTGTCATGGCAAACCTCCTGCGCAAGGGGCGCTGATTCTAGACCACTATTAGCCGTTGGCGCGACCCCATGCACTTCCTCGACAAGCTCATCATCGCTTTTTCAAAGACAGCGGCGCTATTCATGCAGCCAGACGGGGGTTCCAGGCGGAGCTTTTTCGATCATCAACACAAGATCGGCATTGCGCATGCGAATACAGCCATGTGAGCGTGCCACTCCCATGGGTTGGTCGGGGGGCGTGCCATGTAGATAAATATAGCGCCGTTGAGAATCCACGCACTCGCCGCGATTGAAGCCCGTTTCCAACCCGCATAACCATAAGATGCGCGTCAAGATCCAGTCACGGGACGGATGCGCTTTCGCCAAGCTATCGCTATAGACTTCCCCGGTGAAACGCCTGCCCCGAAACACACCGTCGAGAGGGGCGCCCCGGCCGATGGCCGCACGAATATAATGCCAGCCCAGCGGGGTTCGCCCACTACCTTCCTGCTGCCCTGTTCCTGCCTGGGCCGTTGACACTTCGCAGCTATGCGCCACCTGCTCTCCCTGCCACAGCGACAAGCACTGGCGGCTTACATCAATCTCTATCCAGGCGCCATTTACCGGGGGCAGCTCACTGAGTCTCGGAGTGCGCATGAAAGTCCTTGTGCAAACCCTCGTTTTGCATTTGATCGGGAAGAGGAGCATTCATCGCCGCCACCACGACCGGCCGTAAGCGACGCACCAGATCCTTCACGCTAACCTGCTCATGGTAATCCTGCTCGGCAATGTCACGTAACGCCTCGAGCCCCGACAGCGTGAAAATCACGGTTCCCAGCATGAAGTGCAAGCGCCAGAAACGCTCGGCATCAGGCAATTCCGGTGTCGCCTGGCGCACAAGCTCGGTAAAGCGGGTAAAGACGTCACCGTAGTCTCGCTGTATATAGCGTCGTAAATGGCCTTGCGCCTGGCTATAGGCCAGTCCCAGCAACCGCATGAACACTTGAAGGCTGTTGCGTTCGGCAGGTACCGCAAGCACCGTCGCCGCCATGGTTTCCAAAAGCTCGTCGAGTGGAATGACCTTACCGGCGTGATGCGCTTCAAGCTCATCCAGAGCGGTATGAAACCGCTGAGTAAAAGGATCCAGGTAACGCGCAAAAACTGCCTGAATCAGGGCTTTCTTGGAGCCGAAGTGATAGTTGACCGCCGCCAGGTTGACCTTTGCCTTGCTGGTGATGGTACGCAGCGATGTTTCAGCAAAGCCACGCTCGGCAAACAATACTTCCGCTGTATCCAGAATGCGCGTAACAGTATCAGACTGGGCCATACGGCGTTCTCCGGAAAACGTATGTTTAAAACAAAGTTAAATATTACGTCATAGACCTGGTGGGCTCAACGCTTGAATGCTGGCTGGCAGCCCAAGCGAGCCTGTCATATACTGGATGAAGCAACATGCTGTATACTTAACCACTTATATACTTCACCTCTATCAGCCATGACTTTTGACGATTTCTGGAGCTTGCCATGTCCCGCCCTTTAACGGCTCGCCAGCAACATGTCTACGACTTCATCGTAAAGACCATGAATGAGCTGGGCTACCCGCCGACCCGGGCGGAAATCGCCAAAGCGCTTGGCTTTCGCTCGCCCAATGCCTCCGAAGAACACTTGCGCGCCCTTGAGCGCAAGGGAGCTATCCGTATTATCCGTAATACCTCCCGCGGCATTCGCCTACCCGCTCAGGAACCCCTGGAAAATGTCGATTCGCTGTCTTGCGAACCGGCTCTCCCCGAACCCACCGCCTTCCAGGGGTTGCCGGTAATCGGGGAAGTCGCTGCCGGCAACCCGATTCTGGCCACCGAGCACATCGACCGTTACTGCCCCCTGCCAGCGGAATACTTCACACCCAAGGCGGACTACCTGCTTCGCGTTCGCGGGCTTTCAATGAAGGATGTGGGTATCCTGGAAGGCGATCTTCTGGCGGTACACCGCACCGAACGTGTGCGTAATGGTCAGATCGTCGTTGCAAGGCTGGAAGAGGAAGTGACGGTGAAGCGCTTTCACCGCCAAGGCCACCAAGTGACATTGAGCGCTGAAAATTCTGATTTTTCGCCTATCGCCATCGACTTGCGCCATCAGGCCCTCGAAATCGAGGGTGTGGGCGTCGGGGTCATTCGGGGCGGCAACGGACAAGCGCTGGGTTAACCAGTCGGCATTATTCGTGCCTATCTATATTATTCGCCCCTATCTATTTAGTATCTATATAGCGGTGGCCATTCAAGGTGGCCACCCACCCCGGATGATAGACCAGCAGAATGCTCATCAGCATGCCGGTGATAAATGCTTCCGATGGCATGAGTAAAGGCAGGAATCGAGCGTATTCCTGAGCCAGATACACGGCCTCTCGATCGACACCCCCCAGCAAGACCAACCCCACCGCCGCAAAGCCTCCCGCCAAGGTAGCCAATGCCGAGCCGAAAAAGCCGCAGATAAAAAGAAACACCATCAGATTATCAGGCAAACGACGGTCCACGAGTCGCCATACCAGCACGATCACCAGCGCTGGAACGATACCTGTGACCAGGATATTGACCCCTAGCAGCGACCACTCATTGCGCCCTACCAGTACCATGGCAACATTGACCAATGTGTTGCTCAGCAGTGCCAAGGGCACCTTGAATACCAAGGTCATCAGGGCAGTGAAAGTAAGATGCAGTACCAACCAGTCCACCGCCTGGGCACGCAGCTGCCACATCAATAAAATCGCCACCGTTGCCGCAAGCCAGCGATGCTGCAATGCCGTGTCAGCCAGTAGAGCTCGCCAAGGGCGCTGCCACAGTGCCAGCCCTAGTGTCACTGCTGAGCCCAGGGCACATAGCAGCACTACCCAAAAATCCAGTACGGCTTCGGAAAACGACATGGTGATTACTTCCGTCAGGTTCAGCTGAACACGACTGTCTTGTTGCCGTGAATCAGCACACGATCTTCCAAGTGCCAACGCAACCCACGAGCCAGCACGGCTTTTTCCACATCGCGTCCAAAGCGCACCAGGTCGGTCGGGGTATGGCAGTGACTCACCCGATGGATGTCTTGCTCGATGATCGGGCCTGCGTCCAGTTCCTGGGTAACATAATGGCAAGTGGCGCCGATCAGCTTCACTCCGCGCTCAAACGCCTGATGATACGGTTTGGCTCCGGCAAACGAGGGCAGGAAACTGTGATGAATATTGATCACTTTCCCCGCATAGTGCTCGCAAAGAGCAGGCGGTAGGATCTGCATATAGCGCGCCAGTACGACACAATCGGCACGCAGGGTTTCGATTGTGTCTTGCACGGTGGCGAATGCTGCTTGTTTATCAGCGGGATCCACAGGTACATGATAATAGGGAATGCCATACCATTGGGTCAGTGAACGCAAATTTTCGTGATTGGAAATCACCGCAACGATGTCACAGGGCAGCTCTTGCGCTTGCCAGCGGTAAAGCAGGTCTACCAGACAATGCGATTCCCGCGACACCATCAGCACCACTCGCGCGCGCCTGGCCGTATCGGTCAAGGCCCATTGCATATCGAATTCACGGGCAACCGGCTCGAATGCCGTTCGTAGTGCTTCAGCGGTCATCCCCACCGAATCCGCCAGGATTTCGTAACGCATGAAAAAGCGCCCGGTTTCCAGATCCGAATGCTGACTCGCTTCGGTAATCGACCCTCCCTGCTGGGCAATGAAGCCGGAAACACGCGCCACGATACCCACCTGATCCGGGCAGGACACTACCAGACGATAAGAGTGCGACATTAACCAATCATTCCCTTAATAGAGACGAGAAAAGTGCCTGGCGGGCGAGCCGACCGTTCGCCTGCACCAGGCCCAAACAGGCGTTAGTGTACCCAAATGCCCTCGTGCTGTGCGAGCTCAACCTGGAAAACGGCCTCAGCCATTCACTGGGTTCAAACAGCTTGTGAAATGACCATGCGACCAAAGAAACATTGTCGCTCTGCCAACCGCTGCTTGTTTTAGTGTGACTATTTGGATGTTTTGTCGATACTTTAAAAAAAAGTAATAATTTTTAACAAATACCTCAACCACGAGGAACGACACATGAGCAACGACTCATCCAAAGAGACACAGCTAACACGAGTACTGGCACGTAAAGATGTGCTGGCCCTGGCCTTTGGCGCCATGATCGGCTGGGGCTGGATCGTATTGACCGGTAGCTGGATCCAATCCGCCGGTAGCCTCGGCGCGATTAGCGCTTTCCTGTTAGGTGGCGTGGTCATCGTACTGGTGGGGTTGACCTATGCTGAATTAGCCTCGGCCATGCCCCAGGTCGGGGGTGAGCATGTTTATAGCTATCGCGCCTTAGGGCATTTCGCCTCCTTCCTGTGTACTTGGGCAATTGTGCTTGGTTACATCAGTGTGGTGGCCTTCGAAGCCGTGGCATTACCCACTGTAGTGGAGCACTTATTTCCCAATTACGCCGTCGGTCAGCTGTGGACCATTGCCGGCTGGGACGTCAAAGCCACCTGGGTTGCTGTTGGGGTCGGCGGCTCCGTCGCGATGATGTGGATCAATTATCTTGGGGTACGCACCGCCGCTTTGGTGCAAAAGGTAGTGACCTTATTGATCCTGGCAGTAGGCATCATGTTCATCACCGGCGCCTTGTTTCAGGGCAGCACGACGACCATGGATCCCCTGTTCCAAGTCGAAGAAGGCATTATCGGCGGTCTCATGACGGTGATCATCATGGTGCCCTTCATGTTCGTCGGTTTTGACGTGATTCCCCAGGCAGCGGAAGAAATCAACCTCCCGTTCAAGGAAATCGGCCGGGTATTGATGATTTCAGTGATCCTGGCAGTCTTCTGGTATTCCTTCATCATTCTGGGCACGTCGTTGATGCTCGAACCCGACGCTTTGGCCGCTAGCTCACTGGCGGTACCCGATGCCATGCAGGCAGTGTTCAAAGCCCCCTGGGCAGGCAACCTGATGATCATGGCGGGCATCGCCGGGATCATCACCAGCTGGAACGCTTTCTATATCGGCGGTTCACGCGCTATTTATGCGCTGGCCCACTCGGGCATGTTGCCAGCCTTTTTCGGCAAGTTGCATCCCAAGCACCGTACGCCCACCAATGCGATCCTGGTGATGGGGGTAATCTCGAGCCTCGCACCCTTGTTGGGTCGTCCAGCGCTGGTCTGGTTGGTCGTCGCCGGCGGCTTGGGCATCGTTATCGCCTATCTGTTCGTATCCTTGTCCTTCGTGGTATTGCGTTACCGTGAACCAGACATGGAACGGCCTTTCCGTGTCCGTCACGGAAAGACAGTAGGAGCTCTGTCGGTCGTCCTATCCCTGGCATTGATTGGCATGTACCTGCCCGGCAGCCCTTCAGCCCTCTCTACTATCGAATGGTTGATGTTCGCCGGCTGGATGTTGCTGGGTCTGGCGCTCTATGGCTGGTCACGGATGCGCTATGGCATCGAATTCAGCGACAGAATGATGAACCGTGAACTGGCCAGCGCCGACCCCTACCCTGGGCGCTGATACCTGACCCACTGCAAGTCTTCCTACAAGTTTGAAACACGACGGCCCCGCTATTGGCGGGGTCGCTGTATTTCAGGCCACCTTCGAGCACCCATTATTTAATCCACAATATATAAAAATATTGATCTTTTTTTAAAATGTAGATATTTTTAAAAGGAGCTTCACCGCACCAGAAAGTATCTGATATCACGGTTCAAGGAGACCCTCACATGTTCGACCTGACTCAGTTACCCGATACCGCCATGCCCCTGCCCGACGATATCAGCGGTTTCACCTTGGCTGCGTCGCCACAATCTTCTCGCCTGTTACAAATGACGTTCCCTCGCGAGATAGTGGATGCTTATCTAGAGGCCGTGCGTGAATGGCCCGTACAGGCTTTGGAATACAAATCGATGCTGCGTTTTCGCGCAGCCAAGTTTCTCGATGAGCTCTGCGACAACACCCTGCAGCCGATATTGGTCAATGCGATGGTCGACCGCGCTACCGGAGGGTTTCAGGTTACTCCAGAGGGGCTGGACAAGCCTGAACAGGCCGATGATATGGTCAAGTTCGCTACCGCCGTGGCTCACTTGATGGGGCGTTCGAACTATGACGCCATGAGTGGTCAGTACTATGCGCGCTTCGTCGTCAAGAACGTTGACGACTCGGATAGCTATCTAAAGCAGCCGCACCGCGTCATGGAACTTCACAACGATGGAACCTTCGTCGAACAGGACACCGATTATGTCCTCATGCTGAAAATTGACGAACAGAACATGGCGGGCGGAAACTCGCTGTTGCTGCACCTGGACGATTGGGAAGATCTCGAGCGCTTCCACTCACATCCCATGGCTCATCGGGAAATGCGCTGGACGGCACCGCCGAGCAAGAACGTGGCTCGCGACATTTTTCATCCGGTGTTCGATGTGGACACTGATGGCCGCCCGCTCATGGCGTATATCGACCAGTTCGTGCAGCCAAAGAATTTCGAGGAAGGCAATTGGTTGACCGACCTCTCCGAGTCGCTGGAGAACAGTCCGGCGATCATTTCGCTGCCCAACCCGGTGGGCAGCTTCCTGTTGATCAACAACCATTTCTGGCTGCACGGACGAGACTGCTTCACAGCCCATCCGGACCTGCGTCGCGAATTAATGCGCCAGCGTGGCTACTTCACTCATGCCAAGACGCTGCGCAACCCGCGTCAAGTATGATGTCGTCAACGCATTCCGCCACATAGAATGAATACGATATGCCATGTTTTCCCCACGCATGGCATATCCTCATCCCACGGATAAAGCATAAGGAATGGCATGTACGATTTTATTATTGTGGGTGGCGGCATTCTGGGCATGTCCACCGCCATGCAACTCAAACAGGCCTATCCAGATAGACGCATGTTGGTCGTGGAGAAGGAACAAGGCCCCGCTCAGCACCAGACCGGCCACAATAGTGGCGTCATCCATGCAGGCGTCTATTACACACCGGGCAGCTTGAAGGCACGCTTTTGCCTGGCCGGTAACCAGGCGACCCGGCAGTTTTGCGACACCCATGGGATTGCCTACGATATTTGCGGGAAACTGCTGGTGGCCACCGATGAGGTGGAAATGCAGCGCATGGAGGCATTGTGGGAACGCACAGCGGCCAATGGCCTGGAGCGCGAATGGCTGAATGCCGATGCCCTGCGTGAACGCGAGCCCAACATTACCGGCATCGGCGGAATCCTTGTACCCTCCAGCGGTATCGTCAATTACGCCGAGGTGACGCGTGCCATGGCCGCCGAGTTCAAGCGAATGGGCGGTGAAATTCACTACGGACAGGACGTTACAGCACTTGAAGAGCGCCGCCTGGAAGTCGTTGTCACCACGTCCCAAGATACCTTCCCCTGCCGCTACCTTGTTTCCTGTTCGGGCCTGATGGCTGACCGGGTGATTCGAATGCTCGGCCAGGACCCCGGCTTCACCATCTGTCCGTTCCGGGGCGAATACTACCTGCTGCCTGAACAGCACAATCAAATCGTCAATCACCTGATCTATCCAATTCCAGACCCCTCCATGCCCTTTCTGGGGGTTCATCTCACCCGCATGATAGATGGCACCGTGACGGTAGGTCCCAATGCGGTACTCGCAATGAAGCGCGAAGGCTATCGTAAACGGGATATCTCGTTGACAGACATGGCCCAGATGCTTACCAACCCCGGCATCCTCAAGGTACTGGGCAAGAACTTGCGCCCGGGGTTTGCCGAGATGAAAAACTCCCTGTTCAAAAAGGGCTATCTCGAACAGGTACGCAAGTACTGCCCGAGCCTGACCTTGAATGACCTGCAACCCTACCCCGCCGGGGTTCGCGCCCAAGCCGTATCTCGTGATGGCAAGCTGGTAGACGACTTTCTGTTCGTCAATACGCCTCGCACCGTCAACGTGGGTAATGCGCCATCGCCTGCAGCAACCTCGGCAATTCCGATCGGCGCGCATATCGTGGAAAAGGTAAAGAGCCAGGTCGAAAGCTGACAGGCCTGGAAACCAGGATTTATTCGAGCTTGAGGATTTGTTGGCGTCGGTCTCATTTGGAAAAACCGTAACTCTGACCAAGTGCATAAATCATGTGGATGACTTTTCTGTTCGTATTGCTTCTTCTAGCGGGATTGGCACTCTCTATCAGGCGGCAGCTGGATCATCGGGCTGACCGCAAGGCCATGAATGCGCTTGTGTCCGGACAACCGATGCAGCCCGAGCCCTTCACGCCTGAGATGCTTGCTGATTTGCCGGAGCCTGCGCGACGTTATTTTCTGTTCACGATCGAGCCAGGTACGCTGCTCTACACAGTGGCCAACATTACCATGACGGGATGTTTTGGCATGGGCACCAAGGTTAAGCCTGATTACCTGGATTTCACGGCGACCCAAACCCTGGCTATGCCGCCTGGGTTTGTCTGGAAGATGCGTGCGCGGCGCGGCTTGCTGAGGCTGTCCGGGTCCGATAGTGAGCGATGGACGCGGTTCTGGTTGATGGGACTGCTGCCGGTCGGCCGTCTGGGAGGGGACTCGGATCATAGCCTTTCGGCGTTTGGCCGCTATGTCGCCGAAGCGATGTTCTGGACACCTGCCGCAGTATTGCCCGGCCCCAATATTGTCTGGGAGGGCCTAGATGACGACTGTGCCCGGCTCACCGTTCTGTATCGAGGTCTCTCACAGTCGGTGGACTTGACGGTGGCGCCGGATGGTCAGCCTACGCAGGTTCGGTTTGAACGCTGGAGTAATGCTAATCCTGAAAAGGAGTATCGGTTACAGCCATTCGGCGGTTATCTCTCCAGATTTCGGTTGTTTGGCGGGTTTTGCTTGCCCACGCATGTGGAAGCGGGCAATCACTTTGGCACCGATCAATATTTTCCATTTTTTGTGGCGGATGTGGTGGCCGTAGAGTTTCCCCGTCAACTACCTCGCCCTAAAGGACGAGGCTTGTGAAAGCAAGCCCGGTTGACCAGGGAAAGCGGTAGCCAACCCGCTACGTTTGCAATAGGTCGTCAAGACCCACCGCCGAATGCTTCGCTCAGTTCGGCGCTCTAGAAGATCAGGATCATGCTGGCGAAAGGTAAAGCGCCGAAGGGTCTGGTCGCTACCGCAAGGTAGGAGCCGGTTGCAGACATTCCCGAGGGGAGACAGGTTGGAAGACCTGCGTCACCAGGCCCGTAAGGGTTCTATTTAAGAAGGAGATCGCATGGCGGTGTTCGTATTGGGAAAGAACAAGCAGCCGTTGATGCCGTGTAGCGAAAAACGCGCACGGCTATTGCTGGAGCGTGGTCGGGCGGTGGTAGTGAACCTTACCCCTTTTGTGATCCGCCTGCGTGATCGGTGCCTGAGTGACTGCGCCTTGCAGCCAACCCTGCTGGCTGCCGATCCGGGCAGCAAGGAAACCGGCCTGGCGCTGATGCGTCTGGAAGAAAACGCGACGGACGAGCACGCCCCGGCAACCCGCCATGTGCTTTGCCTGTTTCAGTTGGTGCATCGGGGCTTCCAGATTCGCCAAGCCTTGGAGCAACGTGCCGGTTTTCGGCGTCGGCGTCGCAGCAAGAACCTGCGCTATCGGCAACCACGTTTCGACAACCGCACCAAGCCCAAGGGCTGGCTGGCCCCCAGCTTGCAGCATCGTGTCGATACAACCATGGCTTGGGTGGACAAGCTGTGCCGTTGGGCACCCGTGACTCACCTGAGCATGGAGCTGGTGCGTTTCGATCTGCAGAAGATGGAAAACCCCGAGATTTCCGGCACCGAGTACCAGCAAGGCACCCTCCTGGGCTATGAGGTGCGCGAATACCTCCTGGAAAAATGGGGCCGGGAATGCGCCTACTGCGGCACCGGTGATACACCTCTGGAAATCGAGCATGTGGTAGCGAAATCTCGGGACGGCTCTAGCCGGGTGAGCAACCTGACCGTCGCCTGCCACGACTGCAATATCGCTAAGGATAATCAGTCGCTTGCCGACTTCTTTGCCACCGACAAGGGGTTGAAGCGCCGCCTGAAAGCCAATGGCCTGTCGGCGGAAGTCCGCCTTGAGCGCGTCCAGCGCCAGCTCAAATTACCGCTGCGGGATGCCGCTGCCGTCAACGCCACCCGCTGGGCGTTGTATGGTTCCCTGAAAACCACCGGCCTGCC
>NZ_QPIJ01000036.1 GCF_003336665.1 Vreelandella rituensis
TGTCGGCCTGGCTGGCACTGATCGGTGCCTCGGCGAACAGCGCCTGACGCATGTGATAGAGCGTGGCGTTAGCCACTTTTCTCGCGGCCGAACAATACCGATGGCAGGCCAGGTAGTTGGCATGACCAGGGCGGATCATGATGCGTTCGACGCGACGGACAGGCATGGGTTGCTCCCCTGTGACGATTGAACTAACATTAGTGGCAAAGGAGATTAGTGTCAATGTCAAAGACTACGTTAAGATCACACCCACATTGTGTTTTTAATCTAAAGTGCCATTTAGTGTTAGTGACCGCTTATCGGCGAGAGGTGATTACATCGGCGATCATGGAGGACCTGGAAATACACATCCGCCGCGTTTGCGAGATGTCCGACGTGGGTGTGCTGGAATTTTCGGGTGAAACGGATCATGTCCATATCCTGCTGGAACTTCACCCCTCCGTCATGCCGGCCAAGCTGGTCAACAGCATCAAGACCGTGACGAGCCGGCGGATCAGGAAAGACCATTGGGAAACCCTCAAGACACAGCTCTGGGGCGAGCGCTTCTGGTCCAGGTCGTACTGCATGCTCAGCGTGGGCGATGGTGCGAACACGGAGATCATCAAGCGCTACATCCAGAACCAGACCAGGCCGTCCTGACGGACGGCGCGCTATCCCTCCACGCCCAATGCGTGGCTTGGACGTGGAATTCCGCGCGAAATGTTAAAGGGTATTTAAAAAAAGCAATGAACCACCTCCAGCTAAAGCAAGGAGGTTTCCAGTCTACCCTGACGGGTCGACCTTTGTTGTAGAAAGCGTCGCTGCCTCAGTGTGAGACAAATGAAGACTGCCCGAAGTCTCGGGGCTTATTCCAGACGTCTCGACCATCGAGACGTGGGAGGCTGCCAAACTGGCCAGACCGTCCTCTCGGCGTTCTGATTTTTTACCTGATGGCCGTTCACCCACCAGGGGAAGATCACTCTCCAGGTGCTTCTTACCTCGTCTTGCAATGGTCTTGCGCGGTTTTGCCTTAGCAGCAAACGCTCCGCTCTTGATGTCTCTGACGCCTCGCTTGGCGATATTGCGGGCGGCATTCTCGTCCGCATTGGCCTTGAGGCCGCATGCCAGGCAATGAAACCCGGCTTGAGTGGGCCGCTCGGTGTTGCGGCTGCCACAGGCATGACACTCCTTCGAGGTGTACGCCGGATTGATCTTGAGAAACGCCTTGTTTCGGGCATTGGCCTTGTATTTGATCAGTGTGTATATCTGCCCCAGGCCGACATTGTTCAGGCTGCGGTTAAGCCCGGACTTGGCCCTTGCCCCATTTTTAAGAGTCTGGCGGCCTTGGGTTTTCTTCTTCGCCCGCCTGGTCATCGCCTTGAGTTTGAGGTCTTCCACACAGATGATCTCGCCTGACGTTTCCACGACGTTCCGCGACACGCGATGCGCGAAATTCCGGCGCAGTCGACGCATCTTGCCATGCAGGGTGGCGATCTGGTTGGCGAGATGACGCTGATTGTTCGACTCGCAGCGCCTGGACTTATTGCCGTTGCGACGTTTCTTGCCACTGAGGGCTGCCTGGAGCCGCTTGATCCGGTCGTTATGCCGCCGAAGCTGGCGCTTTTCTTCCGGGGTGTAGTCGAAGATCGTGCCATTGCAGGCCTGCAGGGGGCGGGCAACACCGCCGTCCAGGCCGGTGATATAACCCGGCAGCTTGTCGTCATCGAGGTACGCAACGTCGTTGAGTAGCGCCTCGTTGTCAGGGTAGGTCTGACCATCATCCAGTGAGCCGGAGAACGTGAAGCTGCGTCCCTGGCGGCTGATGATGAACTGCTTGCTCAGTGACGCGGACGAATAAGGCACGGTGATAGAAAACAGCTTTGTGCGCTTCCTGGTTGCCGAGTCATAGATCGTCACCTGAGTCTTGTCGTTTGCGACAGGCTGAAGATCAAACAACTCCTTGGTGATAATACCGCTACGTTTCTTGTTTCGGCCTTTGACCTTGGGAAACCTGGAAATCCCTTTTCGGGCGGCTTCCGCATCGGCATAGGCCGAGCTGGCGGCGTTACGCAGGATTTGAACGGGGATGTCTTTCAGGAAGGCAACGTCAGGGGCTTGCTTGATCGGGGCGTACGCCTGGTTGATCTCGGTTCCTCGGCCTTGCGCCAGCAAGTCACGATACTCACGCACCTTACAATTACGCAGCACATTCGCGCCACCTATCCATTGAGCAAAGGCGGTCGCCTGTCGTGAAGACAGGCAATCCGAAATGCTTAATGAAAAACCGCGCTGTGCCATAAGGGACCTAGTTGCATAAACAGGACAATGATTCCAGGCTGGCGCCATACCCCTAATGAGTCAAGACTATGAGTGACGAGTACCCCTGGAGAACTGGCAGGTCATGCGTTTACCGACTTCACTACCACCTTGTCTTTGTCCCGAAATATCGGCGTGATGTCTTCACCGAGTCGATGCTGGTCCGTTTGGACGCGGTGTTGCGCGAAACCTGTGAGCAAATGCAGGGCGAATTGATCGAGTTTAACGGCGAGGCCGACCATCGCCACCTGCTGGTCATCTGCCCGCCGCAGAAAGCCCTGTCTCACTTTATCGGCAAGCTCAAAGGCAAGAGTACTTACGTGATACGCAAGGCGTTTGCGGAAGACATCGCCGACAAACTCTGGGGCAGCCAGCTCTGGTCACCGTCCTACTGCGTCGTCAGTTGCGGGGGCGCACCGCTGGATATCGTGACGCAGTACATCACCGACCAGCAACGCCCCACCTCCGAGAAAGGTGAACAACAATCGCGGCGGCTACGCCGCCGATAGCGGCCTTCCCTGGCCGAGCCGGCTTGACTCGAAGCTAAAGCAACCGAGATTGCGCGGGGTTGGTTCAAAAAAGTATCACCACTCCTGACTGGTTTCTCGCAAGGCGGCTATTTCACGTTTGGCCTGTGCCAGGCAGTCGCTTAAGGCATCACCCAGATCATGGCTGCCACCCACCGCTATCATGCCGGGATTCTGGGTAGGGCGCCGTGCGGCACCCTCCTCTGCATGGAGCTGTTCAAGCCGTTGGGTTAACCATGCCAACCAGCTTTCAGGCTGCGCCAGAAGATCCCGTAACCGGCCAAGCTCGGCGACTGCCGGGCCATGAGGCGCCAGCAGTTCACGCCACGCATGAGTGGGCAAGCGAGCATGTTCGGTTATCTCACGTAAAAACGATTCCAAACATAACTCCGAGAGGGCCAGAGCGCCCTCTTGCAAAGCCATGCGCCGCACCGACGCCTGATCGTCTTCGCCTGAGGGCATCGCCAGCAACAATTCAGCCTGATACAGCAATTGATTAGTGCGTCCACTCGGTGTCACTTTCGCTTGTCCTCCACTTCCCATTTGCCATTTTCAAAGATGGCCTTCCAACCTGTGGCTTTACCTTCTTCTTCGGTCATTACGTATTGCGACTTGGTCTTGCGTGAGAAGCGAATTTGCGCGGGTCGTCCCTCGGGATCTTCACTGGGTGCCTTGAGCAGGAAATGGTATTTCTCGGGAAGCTCGTCAGCATGGGCCTTGAGTTCCTTGACCAACGGCGGGCGTGTCTCGCGATTCTTGGGAAACTTGCTTGCCGCCAGAAATAAGCCGCTGGCACCGTCACGCAGCACATAATGATCCTCGACTTTCCGGCAAGCCAATTCCGGCATGGGAATCGGATCCATTTTGGGCGGAGCGACTTCACCACTTTTCAGTAACTTGCGCGTGTTCTTGCATTCAGGATTGGTACACCCAAAATACTTGCCGAAACGTCCCGATTTTAGCTGCATTTCGCTGCCGCACTTGTCGCATTCGATCACCGGGCCTTCATAGCCCTTGATCTTGAACTTGCCCTCTTCGACCGCATGGCCATCACAATCCGGGCTATTACCGCAGATATGCAGCTTACGCGTTTCGTCGATCAAGTAATTGTCCATTGCGGTGCCGCATTTTGGACAACGCCATTTGGCCCGCAGAGCTTCGGCCTCGGCTTCTTCTCCGGCATCCGCTGCCACCGCTTCTTCTCCCGGGATCAGATCGATGGTGGTCTTGCAGCGCTCCTTGGGCGGCAGGTTATAACCACTACAACCCAGAAACACGCCGGTGGAGGCGGTACGAATCTGCATCTTGCGTCCACAGCTGGGACAATCAATATCGGTGGGTACCGGCTGATTGGGGCGCATGCCATCTTCGCTTTGCGCCTGTGCCAGTTCTTCACGGAACTCGGCATAGAAGGCATTCAGCAACGCCTGCCAGTTACGCTGCCCTTCAGCGACTTCATCAAGCCCATCTTCCATACGTGCTGTGAAAGAATAATCCATCAGATCCGGGAACGATTCCTTCAATCGCTCGGTGACGATATCACCCAGTTTTTCGGCATAGAAGCGGCGGCTTTCCAGCTTGACATAGCCGCGGTCCTGAATCGTGGAAATGATCGAAGCATAGGTGGAAGGTCTGCCAATGCCCTGCTTTTCAAGTTCCTTGACCAGGCTAGCTTCGGTATAACGCGGTGAGGGCTTGGTGAAATGCTGTTGAGGCTCAAGCGTTTCAAGGCGCATCGGCGTGCCCACGGCAAGATCCGGCAATGCTTGATCTTCGTTCTTGCCGCCGGGCTTCATCACTCGCGTATAACCATCAAACTTGAGTACGCGTCCCTTGGCTTTTAGCTCGTAGCCATCCACTTCCACGGTCAGGTTACTTGAGAGATATTCCGCAGGGGTCATCTGACAAGCGACAAACTGTCGCCAGATCAACTCATATAGACGCTCGGCATCGCGCTCCATACCGCTGAGATCAGTCGCCTTGTGCGTCACATCCGAAGGGCGAATCGCCTCGTGGGCTTCCTGTGCGCCTTCCTTGCTGGAATAGCGATTCGGCGATTCCGGCAGGTAACGCTCCCCATACTGCGCATGGATATAGTCACGCGCACTTTCCACGGCATCCTTGGACAGGTTGGTCGAGTCGGTACGCATGTAGGTAATGAAACCCGCCTCATACAAGCGCTGGGCCATGGTCATGGTCTTCTTGACCGAGAAACCCAATCGGGCACTCGCCGCCTGCTGCAGGGTGGAGGTAATAAAGGGGGCGTTGGGTTTCGAGCGAGTCGGCTTATCCTCCCGCGCGGTAATCGCAAGGCTCGCTTGCCTGAGCCTGTCAATGCGCTCCAGCGTTTCGGTTTCCGAGGTCGGGCGGAACGGTTTGCCGTCTTGCCGCACCAGCGCAAAACGCACGATTTCGCCTTCGCTTGTGGTCAGGTCTGTATGAACATCCCAGAACTCTTCGGGAATAAAGGCGCGGATTTCACGTTCCCGTTCGACAATCAAGCGTACCGCCACCGATTGCACCCGTCCGGCGGAAAGGCCCCGAGCGATCTTGGCCCACAGCAGCGGCGAGAGCATGAAGCCCACCACACGGTCCAGGAACCGTCGAGCTTGCTGAGCTTCAACCCTTGGGATATTGAGGCTTCCGGGGGCTTCAAAAGCTTCCTGGATGGCGTTCTTGGTAATCTCGTTGAACACAACGCGCTTGTAGCGCGCATCGTCCCCGCCAATGGTTTCGCGCAAGTGCCAGGCAATGGCTTCCCCTTCGCGATCCAAGTCGGTTGCGAGATAGACCGCATCGGCCTTGGCTGCGAGTTTTTGAAGTTCCGCGACAACTTTTTCCTTGCCGGGGAGTATCTCGTAATGCGCCTCCCAGCCATTATCCGGGTCAATCCCCATCCGCCGGATCAGTTGGTCGTGAGCCTTGTGCTTCTTGTATTCCGCTTTATCTTCCGCGGACATCTTGCGAGTCAACGCGGCTTGACGAGCGCGCTCCTTGGGGTCGGAGGCAGCCTTGCCCGAGCCGCTGGTCGGCAGATCACGGATATGACCTACGCTCGACTTCACGATGAAATCGTTGCCGAGATATTTATTGATCGTCTTGGCCTTGGCCGGCGACTCGACGATGACCAGTGACTTGCCCATAGTGCTCCACTTTCCTGATGCGCCAACCAAAAGTCCGCGCCTTGAATTCTGTGCCGCAGACCTCGCGGGTGAAAAATGCGACTACCCTAACCCACGCCACCGCTAAGCGCCAGTCGCACTATCGGCGTGACTCGCCTAGACACTAGCCCGCCACACCGCCAGCGACAACCCCATGAAAAAAACGCCCCCACCAAGGGTGGGGGCGTTGATTGCCACTTGAACAAGGTTTAACGCTTGCGAGGTGTCCGCTTGCGCGCCGGGGAATTCGGCGGCGTTGCCGGCTTATCGGCGTCGGATTTTTGCGACTGAGACGTCGTCTCTGACTTCGCTTCAGCCGCAGACTTAGCTGGTTCCTGCTTAGCTGCTGGTTCCTGCTTAGTTGCTGGTTCCTGCTTGGCTGCCGGTTCCTGCTTGGCTGCCGGCTCCTGCTTAACTGCCGGCTCCTGCTTAACTGCCGGCTCCTGCTTAACTGCCGGCTCCTGCTTGGCTTGCGGGGTCGGGGCAGGTTTTTCCGGCTCCGGCTCGGGTCGCGCCTGATCGAAAAACGCCTTTATTTGCTCAAAGCGCTTGGCACCTTGCTCCGAGAGTTCACCGCTGGCTGCAAATACATGCTCAAGATGCTTGATATGCGCATCGATCTGTTGATTGCTTTGGCCTTCCAGCAGCGCTGGCAAGGTTTCCAATGCCTGCTCGCGGTCCAGTTTGAGAATAAAGAACTGCTCACGCACCAATTTTTTGAACGAGGCCAAATCACTGTCCGGCTCAAGTTCAACATGAGAAGCACGCAGACGCTTGAAATTACGTTCATCGGTAGCCGGGGCACCGCCCAGCACATAAATCACGGACCGCATCACAGCTTCATGAGCACCGCCGGTGGCAATCTTGGCACACAACTCTTCTCGGCGCTGCTCGATGAAACGAAGGTGCTCCGGCTCTGCTCCAGGACGGCGACAGCCAGTCCCTTCAGCGTCATGCAGGCCGACCAAGGTTTGTAATAATGGCTGGCCGTAGATAGCCAGGAACATCTTCTCGACGCTGCTGTCACGAAAATCGCGGAAGGCATTCAGCGACCCGGTAATCTGATCGGAAACGATGGATTCCATGGCCTTGAATAGGTTGTCTTCACCCACCGGATGCCGGTCTTCGCGTATACGCTCGGCCATTATCGGCAGCGGCACCGCCATGGGGTTTCGATCGGAAAGCATTTTGTAGCCTAATCGAACCGGGTGCATGCGACGGTTCCAGCGCGCTGTTTCGGGGGTGGTGACGGCTTGCACGATGGGCTGCAAAAACTTGCGATAAAGGCCCAGGTTAATTTCAGAAACACGCGCGACCGTGGCAAAGCGACGTTCATCCTCTGGTATGTGCTTGACCTCACGATCCAGTTCATCGAAATTACGCTGAGTGAATTCGAGTAGGTATTCACGCTCCATAAGTTCTGCATCATCACGTTCGGAGGCATGACTTATCGTGGTCTCATAAAGCCCCGGCGGCATGACGTCGATATAGTCCATATTAGCGGTGAATTCGGAGTGCTCCTTGCGCGAGACACTGCCCGACACAAAGATACCCAAATGACCGGTAGTATCGTGGACGCAATAGACGATGGTTTGCTCGTTGGCGATGAGGTCTTCTTCGCCTTCATAAAGGTCACGAATCCAGCCAAGAGCCTGCGGCGGCGGGGTGATGTCATCACCGCGTGAGCAGAATACCACCACCGGGGAACGCAAGTTGCGCAAGTCGATACGACGCCCGTCGCGCGTCACCAATTGCGCTGTCGAGAGACGGTTGCCTATGAAAAGATTATCGACGATGTACTGAATTTCCTCGCCGCCAAGCAGTACGTGACCACCCCACCAGCGTTCGAATTCCAGATAGCGCTTGGCTTCGGTGTCAATACTGGAAAACAGGTTGTATTGCTTTTTCCAGTGTGTATTTGCCGGATTGAGGCCTTCGAAATTCTTGACCAGCCAGGCACCATCGAACTGGCCATTACCCAGGTCGGAGGTCATGGCGGTTATCCAACTGCCCCCGGTGAGTCCGCCGGTATAACGCATCGGTGCCTTGCCGCGCTCACCTGCCCAATACGACAACGGCGCACCGGCAATCAGAATCGGGCCGAATACACTCGGTTCCAGCGCCGCCGCCATCATGATTTGCCAACCGGCCTGACAGTTGCCGACCACCATGGGCTTTTCGGCAGTTTCCGGATGCAGCTCGATTACGCGGCGCAAAAAAGCGACTTCCGCTTCAACCACATCTTCCACCGTCTGGCCCGGCACTGGAAATGGCAAGAAGCCGATGAAGTAGCAGGGGTGCCCGGCACGCAAGGCAACGCCCAGCTCGCTGTCGGGTTTGAAACCACCAATGCCCGGGCCGTGCCCGGCACGCGGGTCGACCACTACAAAGGGGCGCATCTGCAGGTCGGTTTCGACCCCTTCGGGAGGTAGAACACGCATCAACTCGTAATTGACCGGGGCCGGCAATGCGTGGCCATCCATCACGACTTCCGTGTCAAAACCCAGTACGCTAGGCTTGGTCTGCTCCATGTGTTCCAGATATTGGTTGCCACGCTCCCGCATGACATCCAGGTACAACACACTGCGTTCGACGCTATCGCGCCAGTAATCGAAGGCGGCCCGGCCGAAGCCGAACGGGTCGAACAGGGCAGTCAGCTCGGCGCCGGGTGTGAACACCTTTTTCTGTTCAAACAACCCGGAACTAAGCATGGGGTTGGCAAGAAAGTTCATAAATTCTCCCGTTGGGTCACTGCAAGGGGTGACTGACCCGAAGCGCACTATGCTGCAACGCAATATAGCGTAGGATACTGCGGACAGGACGTCGATGCACCTTCCCTGTTATTTTTTTCACGCTTTCCCTTCGCTTTTTTCAGTTTAATACGCTACCCACTCCTAGCATATAGCATCGGTGAAGCGCGCAGTTGCGGACATTCAGTGTTAACATTTAGCTTATGTTTAACGTATTGGTCTATTGGTCCAACCCTATCAATATAGGCCTATCCGCACTGTTTCATATGTACTGCTTTGCTGGTCGAGGACGTTCATGTCATCACCCAAGTTGCTAAATCGCCTGACGTTTCGTCAGCTTCAGGTGTTTCAGGCCGTCCATCGTCAACGTTCCTACTCGCGTGCGGCCGAGCAACTCGGGTTAAGCCAACCGGCCGTCAGCGCCCAGGTTCGCCAGCTGGAACAGGCGCTTGGCCAGCCACTGTTCAAGTACGCGGGAAAGACGCTGCATGTACTCCCGGCCGCTGACACCCTAGCCGGCTCCACCCGTGAAATTTTCGGTCAGTTGTCGCGCCTTCAGATGAATCTTTCCGACATGAGCGGCAAGATCACCGGTGAGCTCAATCTAGCCGCCGTCTCATCGGCACAGTATGTGGTGCCCTATCTGCTTGCGCGCTTTCGCGCCCACTATCCGGACGTCAAACTGCGTTTGAAAGTATGCAATCGTAGCCAAGCGCTGGAGAGACTGGCGGATCAACATGACGATCTGGTGATCATGGCCATGGTACCGGAAGACGACCAACTGGTGGTCATGCCGATTCTGGACAATGAATTGATCGCCGTCGTCTGGCCCGAGCATCCACTTTTATATGCTCCGGCTCCTCGCTTGATTGATTTCGCCCGGCATTACGTGCTCATGCGCGAACCGGGCTCGGGGGTACGCAATGCCTTCGAACAGATCGCCGCCGCACAGAACGTCACACTTTCTCATTGCATCGAACTGGGAACCAACGAGGCCATAAAACAAGGGGTCATGGCGCACCTCGGGGTAGCGGTATTGCCACGTCTGGCGGTACAGCTTGAGCTGGAACAGGGGTTACTTTACGAACTGATCTTGCCGGATTTCCCGATTCGCCGCTCCTGGTGCATGGTGTATTCCCGCGAACGTTTTCCCACCCCGGTTACTGAGGTGTTTCTACGCTTCGTCCGTGAGCACCTCAGCGATTATCAAGCGCATTTTCGCGCCCCCTCAAGCCCCCTTCCCAGCCATGGCGTCGCCTGCCTGCCCATGCTTTCGTCATAGAGCCCTGTCAGCGAAAACCCGTGGCTTTACTGCGGGCTTGTGTCCACTTAAGTAGCGATTATGGTACATTAAAGGCTATTCGTACGTATCAATCTGCAGGCTTTCGAGGTTGCGCAACGCTCTTGTCGAATACACGTCCAAGTGCGGTTTCGCCCCCTGAACCTTGTCAGCCGCCAAGTAGAGAGGCTCACCTTTTATGAGCAACAGCACTTCGCAACGCGTGCCAAGTGGCGAAAAATTCCACAACGAACACGGCATGACAGTGATCAAGGACGGCATGAAACAGCGCAAGTCGGCTGAGCATGAAAAGACACCCGAGCCTGCGGCCCTTGAACGCAAACCCAAATGGTTGCGTGCGCAGATTCCTGGAGGGGAACGTTTCGAGGCAGTCAAGAAAAATGTCGCCACTCATCGCCTGAGTACCGTTTGTGCGGAATCACATTGTCCCAACATGGGCGAATGCTGGAGCAATGGCACTGCCACCATCATGCTGATGGGCTCGGTATGTACCCGGGCCTGTCGCTTTTGCGCCGTGGATACCGGAAATCCTAAAGGCTGGCTAGACCTTGAAGAACCGGAAAATACCGCCAAGTCAGTAGAGCTGATGGGGCTGCGTTATATCGTGTTGACCTCGGTCGACCGTGATGACCTCGATGATGGTGGCGCCACTCATTATTCCAACTGTATTCGTGCCATCAAGAAACTCACTCCTCACGTAGTGGTGGAAGCGCTGACGCCTGATTTCGATGGTGAGCCTAGCGCCATTGAGCAGGTAGTGGATTCAGGCTTGGAAGTCTTTGCCCAGAACGTTGAAACCGTCGAGCGCTTGACGCGTCGCGTGCGAGACCCACGCGCCGGTTATCGCAAGACACTCGACGTTCTCGCCCACGCCAAACGGCATCGCCCCGACGTTGTCACCAAGACCAGCCTGATGCTGGGTTTGGGCGAAACCGAAGAGGAAATTCTTCAGACATTCGATGACCTGCGTGACATTGGCGTAGATATCGTCACTCTCGGCCAGTACCTGCGTCCCACCAAGAATCATTTGGCGGTCGAACGCTGGGTCACCCCCGAAGAGTTTGAACGCTTTCGTCTGCTGGGACTTGAGAAGGGCTTTATGGAAGTACCCTCCGGCCCCCTGGTACGTTCCAGCTACCGTGCCGACCGGGTATTCGAGAAAAACAATCTGGGGTTAGCATCGGCAGTTGAAGTTCCCGGGCAAGCAACCGATCCCAACCGGATTCCTACCAAGAGTGTGGGCTAGACGTTGCCTAAAGACAGCGGCTAGAGCACTAGACCGGCCGGCACTATAAGGGGCGTGTTCTTTCAATTTGAATGCCACGCTCCAGTTCATCAGCCAGGCACTGTGCAAGCTGCTCACCTACCCTATTGATACCCAATGGCTCGTCAGTCATGTCAGCCAAACGAGTCATGGTCATTCCTGCGTAACCACACGGATTGATCCGCATGAAGGGCTCAAGGTCTCCATCCACGTTAAGGGCCACGCCATGAAAGCTGGCGCCTCGGCGAATGCGCAGCCCTAGCGAAGCGATCTTGGCTTCTTCTCCATGCTTGCCCGGGACATATACCCCCGGCGCATCGGGCCGGGCGCGTGCAACAACGCCATATTCTGCCAATACCGCAATCACTGCATTCTCCAGAGCTGACACCAGCGCTCTCACACCGATACGCGCCCGACGCACATCCAATAACGGGTAAAGCACCACTTGCCCCGGCCCATGGTAAGTCACCTGGCCTCCCCGATCGGTCTGCACCACGGGGATATCTCCCGGCATCAATAGATGCTCCGACTTACCTGCTTGGCCTTGCGTGAACACCGGTTCATGCTCAACCAGCCAAAACTGATCCGGCGTAGCCGCATCACGCGTATCGGTCAGTTCACGCATGGCCTGCCATACCGGAAAATAAGGCTGACGTCCCAAAACGTACACATTGATGGGAGCCGAGCCAAGGTCCTCAGTCATCACAACACCATATGCACACGGCCAGTGGCCTTCAAATCCACAAACAGCTGTTTCAGCTGCTTTTCTCCGGTAGCTCGAATCGTGATGCGTATCGATTGAAAACGCCCGTTTCGACTATCCACCACCTGCATTTCGGTGGCATCGAATTCAGGCGCATGTTGAATGACTATCTGACATACCGTTGCAGCAAAGTCATCGGCAGCATTTCCCACCACCTTGATAGGATAATCACAGGGAAAAACGATCTCAGGTTTTTCCGCCGGTGCTACCGTGACTGGCTGGCGCAGGTCTCGCAGCCCTTTTTTCATGATAAAAGACGCTCCTTGAAGAGAAATAATCACGGGCCTGTTCTCTATTACCTTACAGGCTGGTCATGGCCTTAATCGAAGAAGCGGCCTAGCAGCCCACTGAAGAAGCGCCTGACTTGATCCAACAGTCGTTTGAACAAGCCGCCTTCTTCAACACCCTCAAGAGCCACCAATGACCGCTCGCCAATTATCTCATCACCTAGACGGACCTCCAGTGTACCGACGGTATCGCCCAAGCTAACCGGAGCACTCAGCTCTGAATCCAGATTCAAGCGAGCAGTCAGCTCGGCATTGCGATTACGTGGCAAGGTCATGTGAACATCGTCATCCACGCCCACACGCAATTCATTCACACTGCCACCCCATATCCGGGGAGTAGTCAATACAGCACCGCGATCATACAACTTGAGCGTTTCGTAATAACGAAAGCCGTAACTCAAGAGCTTCTGGGTTTCCTGGGCACGCGCCTCGTCGGAGTTAGTCCCCATCACCACGGAAATCAAGCGCATGTCTTCGCGCTCGGCCGAAGCCACCAGACAGTAACCTGCCTCGCTGGTCCAACCGGTTTTCAAGCCGTCTACACTGGGGTCACGCCACAACAGCCGGTTACGGTTAGGCTGACTGATATCGCCATAAGTGTAGTTACGCTCGGAATACATGGCGTAGTGTTCAGGGTAGTCATTGATGATGTGCTGGGACAGAAGCGCCATATCACGTGCCGTGGAGTAATGATTTTCTCCCGGAAGACCGGTGGCATTGACGAAATTGGTGTTATGCATGTCCAAACGAGTGGCATGCTGGTTCATCAAGTCGGAAAAAGGCACTTCACCGCCGGCCAGGTGTTCGGCCATGGCCACACTGGCGTCGTTCCCCGAGACGATGACAATACCATTCAACAGATCGCGGATAGCGACCTGATTACCGACTTCGATAAACATCTTCGAACCACCGGTGCGCCAGGCGCGCTCACTGATATTGACCATGTCATCCAGCTTGATAGTGCCACGATCCAGTTCGTGTTCCACAAGGTAGGCGGTCATCAGTTTGGTGAGACTGGCGGGAGGCAGGCGTTCATCCGGATTGTGCTGTGCCAGAATTCGCCCACTGTTGGCATCCATCAGAATCCACGAGCTTGCTGCAAGCTGAGGTGCCGCAGGGATCATGGTCTGGGGCTGAGGGATGACCTGGGCCACTGCATGCGAGGTAACCAATACCAGACACATTAAGCAGGGTAGCAAGCGCAAACGGAGCATAGACTTCAAGGCATTCATCGACAGGGTCTCATTGGCATTTACAGCAAAATTGATTCAGAAAGACTGGTAAAGAGTCGGCGATGAGGCTTCATCGCTTCTTAAGGGATGTATTCCGATTATTATTGCACTACAAAAACTTGCGGAAAACCGGCTTGGCGCAGTGCTTCACGTAACGGCACCATACTATTTTCATTATCGACCGGCCCCACCTGTACGCGATGCATGTCGGCATCACTCTTGACCCGGACAGGATGCGAAAGCTCACTTTCCAGGCGATCTCGAAGCTCACGCGCGCTATCCGAGGATTCCAACGCTGCAATTTGCAGATACATTTTATCGGTGCTTTCTACAGTACTTTTTTCAGTGCCTTTTCCAAGGCTCTTTTCAATGCCGTTTTCAGCACCTTTTCCTGCAACTTGCGACACGGTGCTAGGTTGAGGATTTACCGGTGCCCTAGCCACTGAGTCAGACTGAGACGCCGAGAAATCATTGGCGGTACGCCCCCGTTCGGCCAGCCAACGTTCAGGGTCGATGGCTTCCACTTCCACGGCACCAGTACCGGCATCCAGAAAGCCCAGGCGTGCCGCCGCCGCATAGGATAAATCGATTTCTCGATCACTGTGGAACGGCCCTCGATCATTGACACGCACTATCACCGAGCGGCCGTTGTCCAGACTAGTGACCCGAACGAAGGTAGGCAAGGGCAAGGAGCGATGGGCTGCCGACATCTTGTACATGTCATAGATTTCACCATTGGAGGTAGCATAACCATGAAATTTTTCGCCGTACCAGGAGGCGTTTCCACGCCGCTGATAGTCGCGAGCATCAGGTAATACCTGGTAGGTCTTGCCCCACACTTCATAGCTTGAACGATTACCTGCCCGAGAAGGCGCTTCGATACGCGGCTCAGCATCCGGCACTTGCGAAACATCCGGTGGCGCCATCGGGTAGGCGTCCCCACTCATGGCGTAACGCTCTGAGGAAGACGCGCTCGCGCCAGAGCCAGTTTGGCGCAAGGTATCGGATGCTTGACGCTCCGGCTGCTGAACATCTTGGCTAGCACAGCCGCTCAACAACCCCAGCCCCAACACAACTACCAGCACCACGGGGCGCCATTCATGAATACGCTGCTCGATCATGGCGTTTCCCCACGTTGTTCAGCAATCGCTTCGGCCAATTCGGTCACCGCCATCGCATAAAGGTGGCTGTGATTGTAGCGCGTGATGACATAAAAATTGTCATGCGCGAGCCGATAGCGATAACGCCCATCCGCCATCTCCAATGCCAGCGGAATGACCTTCTGATCGGCTTTCATGATCCTGGGTGCATCCCCTTGTGCAGCGGCGGGCTCGATACCCTCGGCACGCAACGCTTCAAGCATGACATACGGCCGTGACGTCTGATTGAATTCGATGCCCTCAACCAGGGTTTCGGGGCCATTAGCCTCATGATAGACAGGTGCGCCCGGCTGCCAGTCATGTTCGCTGAAATAGTTAGCGACACTACCGATCGCGTCCACCGGATTACGCCACAGATCGCGCAAGCCATCGTCGTCAAAATCTACCGCGTACGCCTGATAACTGGTAGGAATAAACTGCGGGTAGCCCATGGCCCCGGCATAGGAGCCTTTCAAGGTTTCCGGCGCCACGCCCTGCTCATGAGTGAGTTCCAGAAAGGCACTGAGCTCACCGCGAAAGAAACCACCGCGCACAGGGTGATGAAACGCTAGCGTCGCCAGCGAATCCAACACTCGGTGACGCCCAGTGTGGCGGCCATAATAGGTTTCCACACCGATAATCGCGGCAATGATTTCCGTCGGCACACCATAGTCGGTTTGCGCCCGATCCATTGCATCGCTATGGCTATCGATGAAAGCCACGCCGGCATCAACGCGCTCAGGCGTCAGAAAAATAGCGCGATATTCATGCCAGCCCAGCCGCCTCTCCGCGGCCCCCGCCATGGCATCCAGGACCCCCTGAGTAAATTCGGCCTTGTTCAGAGTGGCGGTCAGCCATTCTCGCGAAAGACCGCGTTCTGATAACTCCTCGACCAACTCGGCGGCCTGTGAGTGGACCTCAGGATGAAAGTGTCGCTGGTCCGGAGTCGGATTTGCTGCACTGGCGGAGTTAAGCAGAAGCCACCCCAGCACTACCGAAGTCAAGCCGGCGGTCGCCTTATGTACGGCCATAGTCATGTCCTCACCACTCCTGGAATTCACTGATACATGGGGTTAGTGGCCGTTAACGCGGTAGTAACCGGCGATGGGCTTGGATCGACATGAGGATACCGAAACCGGCCATCAAGGTCACGCTTGAGGTGCCACCGTAACTCACTAGAGGTAACGGCACACCCACCACTGGCAATATGCCGCTGACCATTCCTATGTTGACGAATACATAGATAAAAAACGTCAAGATGATACTGCCCGCCAAAAGACGCCCGAATGTATCCTGAGCATAGTTTGCCAGCCATAATCCTCGGCTGACGATCATCACGTAAAGCGCGAGTAGCAACAGCATTCCCACCAGGCCGAATTCTTCACCAAGCACCGCGATGATGAAATCGGTATGACGCTCGGGCAGGAATTCCAGCTGCGATTGCGTACCGTCCAGCCAGCCTTTGCCCCATACACCACCGCTGCCGATCGCCGTGGTCGATTGCATGATATTCCAACCGGAACCTAGAGGATCACTTTCCGGATTGAGAAACGTCAATACCCGCTGGCGCTGGTAGTTATGCATGTTCATCCACAACACCGGCAAGGCGGCCCCTGCCATTGCCATGGCGAATAGAATCAGTTTCCAGGAAAGCCCGGCCAGCACTATCACGATCACAGCGGCACTGGTGACCAGCAACGAAGTACCCAAGTCGGGCTGAGTGGCAATCAATACTACCGGCAGGGCAATCAGTACCGCGCATACAGCCAGATCACGCAGGCGGGGCGGCAGTTGGCGGCGGCTCAAGTACGCCGCGACCATCAGAGGCACTGCCAGTTTCATCATTTCCGAGGGCTGAAAGCGCATCACGCCGGGAATCACAAGCCAGCGTTTGGCACCCATTCCCACATCACCGAACAATTCGACGGCAACCAGCATGGCCAACCCGACGCCATAGGCAAGCGGTGCCCAACGTAAAAAGGTCACCACGGAGAACTGAGCCAAAATCGCCATCCCCACCAAGGCAACGCCAAAGCGGGTGCCTTGGGCAATCACCACGTCGATATGCTGACCCGAGGCACTGTAAAGTACCAGCAACCCGGCGCCCATCAGCAACAGCAACATTCCCAGCAACCAAGGGTCTATATGAATCCGCTCCCAGAGACTCTTGCGCCGGGCAATGCCGCTGTCCGGTGGACGCACAGGGTAACCGCGCCAGCGTCGCGTCAAATGCATAATCCCCATTTACAATTCTCCCTCGAGCAAGGCATCGAGGTTGAGCTGAGAGTCTTCCGGCTCAAGCAGCCAGGCGTCAGTCATGGCACGTGCCAGATGAGCGGCGTGAGTACTTCCCCCTCCCGCATTCTCGACAATCACCGCGACGGCAATCTGAGGGTCGTCCAGAGGCGCAAACGCCATGAACAAGGCATGGTCGCGCAAGCGCTCCTCAAGCTCGTCGGCATCGTAGCGTTGATCCTGACCCAGCGAGAATACCTGGGCGGTACCGGACTTGCCTCCCATGCGGTATTCAAGTCCTACCCCCATACGGCGCGCAGTCCCTTCATTACCGCTAATGACTTTTTCCATGCCTTTGAAGATACGATCCCACCAATCGGTATTGCTAAGCTCGATATCAGCTAACGTATGCGGTAATTCAAGCGGCAGCGGGGTATCGTCGATACGACGAGCCAGACGCGGTTTGACCCACTGGCCACGATTGGCAAGTGTCGCGGTGGCGCTGGCCAATTGCAGCGGGGTGACTTGCCAGTAGCCTTGGCCGATACCTACCGACAATGTTTCTCCGGGATACCATGGCTGATTGAAACGTGCTCGCTTCCACTCACGGGAAGGCATCAGGGCGGCACTTTCACCCTGCACATCATGTGCAACCTGTCGACCGAACCCGAAAGCACGCATGTTCTCGTTCAAGCGATCGATACCCAGATCATGAGCCAAGGTGTAATAGTAGGTATTGTTGGAGACTGCTATCGAGCGTTCCATATCCACCCGGCCATGCCCCCAGCGCAGCCAATTTCGGTAACGCCGTGAGTCATTGGGCAACTGGTAGTAGCCGGGGTCGTAGATAGGACTGTCCGGCGTAATGACGCCTTCCGCCAGCCCGGCCATTGCCAGAAATGGCTTGATCGTGGAGCCCGGCGGGTAGTGTCCACGAATGGCACGATTGAATAACGGCAGATCGAGGTTTTGTTGCAACGCACGATAGGAGGCAACGTCTATCCCGGTAACGAACTGGTTGCTGTCAAAGCCGGGTGCCGACGCCAGCGCCAATATTTCGCCACTCTGCGGAACCAAAGCAACGATCGAGCCACGCCGGCCATCAAGCAGCTCATAAGCCAGTTTCTGAAGCGATTTATCCAGGGTTAATGTCAGGTTTTTTCCCGGCACCGGGGCCGTTCGGCCCAACTCACGCAACACACGGCCTCGTGCATTGGCTTCCACCTTGCGCAGCCCCGCCTCACCATGCAACGCATCTTCGTAGAAACGCTCGATACCGGTTTTACCGATGAAATGGGTCCCTGCATAACGCCCCGGGTCCAGCACTTTGAGCTCGTCGGTATTGATTCGCCCCACATAACCCAAGGCATGGGCCATGATCTCGGCATCCGGATAGTAACGCAGTAACTGGGCCTCCACTTCCACCCCAGGCAAGCGATGGCGATTGACCGCTAGACGGGCAATCTGATCTTCGTTCAGATCACTGGTCAACAGCGCCGGTTGAAACGGTCGTTGGCGCTGACGTGAACGGACATGAAACGCTGCGACTTCTTCCTCGGAAAGCTCCAGCAACTCAACCAATAGTTCAAGAGTGGCGTCCAGATCCTCCACTCGCTCGCGTACCAGCATCAAATTATAGGTAGGACGATTTTCCGCCAACAAGACGCCGTTACGGTCGTATATCAATCCACGGGTAGGAGGCAGCGGCTCGATACGTACGCGATTGCTTTCCGAACGCGTGCTGTACATATCGTGTTGCACAACCTGCAGATAGGCCAGGCGAGCCGTCAACAGACCGGTCAACACCGTCACCACCAGCACTGCCAGTAATGAACGCATCCGAAAGATGCGTTGCTCCTGCTCTGGATTTTTCAGCGTGTCACGACGCTCACGCATGACGGAAAGCCAACCTCGATGAGATAGTCAAATATAGGCAAACTGGTAATTTAACGGTGGTAGGGATGACCGACCAGCAATGTCCAGGCACGATAAAGTTGTTCGGCCAACATGATCCTGACCAGCGGGTGGGGTAGCGTCAACGGCGACAACGACCAATGCTGATCCGCTTGAGCGGAAAGTTCGGGCGCTAGACCATCCGGCCCTCCCACCAGCAATACAACGTCACGCCCTTGCATCCGCCACTCGTCCGCTTCTCGAGCCAACTGCTCGGTGCTCCAGGGCTTCCCTTTTACTTCCAACGCCACGCAGTGCTCATTACCGCGTAGTTTGTCACGGATGCGCCCGGCTTCTTGATTGATCGCTCGGGGAATGTCGGCATTCTTGCCCCGCTGCCCCAGCGCGATTTCTTCAATTTCCAGGCTAAAATCCCGTGGCAAACGTTTGCGGTAAGTCTCGACGCCCTCGTCTACCCAAGCGGGCATGCGAGTACCCACCGCCAACAAGCGAATCTTCATTAGCTCAGCGTCTGCTCCAGCGTAGCTAGTGAGCTATCCGCGGGCAGATCCGCCCATAACCGTTCCAGATCATACAGCTGGCGCGCTTCGGGAAGCATGACGTGGACCACGATGTCCCCCAAGTCGACCAGCACCCAGTCTGCATTGGGCCCGCCTTCCACGCCCTTGGGCCGCAGCCCTTGCGCCTTGGCCTTTTCCACCACGTTTTCAGCCAGTGCTGCGACATGACGAGTGGACGTACCGCTGGCGATCACCATTAAATCGGTAACATCGGTAAGGCTGGAAACATCCAGCTGCGAGACATCTCGCGCCTTGAGTTCTTCCAGCGCATCAATCGCTAATAACTTGAGTGTTTCGATGTGCATAACTCCTGAATTACAACCCCTGAAATAACTGACAGAATCGAGCCGGCCATTGTAACGGCTTATGGCGTGGCTGCCAGCGCTATCGACGGTTTAGCCGTTCCGATCGACAATTTATTCATTCCGATACAGCGCTTTCTGGATAATCAGTCGTTCGACGGCTTCCGGCACCAGGTAACGGACACTTTGGCCTGCTGCCAGTCGATGCCGAATGCCGGTTGCCGAAATCGCCATGCGCGAGGGTAAGCTCAAACGTAACAGGCCTCCTTTCGCATGCCTCATCAGTTCCGACACGCTATCGACTTCCCTTTCGCCCAGCAGTTCCCTCAACTCCCCAGGAAGAGGGTCGTTGTAGCCAGGGCGATCGATTACCACGACATGTGCCAGCTCGAACAAACGGCGCGGTGCATGCCATTGAGCCAGTTTGAGAAACGCATCATGGCCGACTACCATCATCAATCTTGCCTGGTCGCCGTACTGTTCACGCAACTCAGCCAATGTATCGGCACTGTAAGAAGGTCCGGCGCGGTGCAGTTCGCGATCATCCGCGACCAGCCCCGGCGTATCCCCGATGCCCGCCTGCAGCAGGGCCAGACGGGTTTCCGGGGCAACCCGAGGCTCGCCGCGCAAGGGAGGCTGCGGGGCGGGTATCATGTGCAACCGCTTAAGCCCCAGCGCTTCGTGAAGTTCTACGGCGCTACGTAAGTGGCCCAGATGCACCGGGTCGAATGTCCCCCCCAGCATGCCGATACGCTGAAAGGTCGGCTGACAGTTACTCATGGGCATCCCGGACTATTGACGTACCTGGCCATCGCCGAACACTACGTATTTCTGCGTGGTCAGGCCTTGCAGGCCTACCGGCCCGCGGGCATGCAGTTTATCGGTGGAAATACCGATTTCCGCGCCCAGGCCGTATTCGAAGCCATCGGCAAAACGAGTCGAAGCGTTGACGATCACCGAGCTGGAATCCACTTCCGCCATGAAGCGCCGGGCAAGCCCGTAATGGTCGGTGACGATGGCATCAGTATGGTGGGAACCATAACGCTCGATATGCGCCATCGCCGCATCGATACCATCGACCACTTTGACCGCCAGCACCGGCGCCAGGTATTCGGCATGCCAGTCGTCTTCCGTGGCCACGCCTACATCAGGCAAGATGGCTCGGGTACGCTCGCAGCCGCGCAGCTCCACCTGATGGTCGGCATAGGCCGCCGCCAGAACCGGCAGCATCTCAGCAGCAATCGAGGCATCCAGCAACAGCGTTTCCATGGTGTTGCAGGTACCGTAACGATGGGTCTTGGCATTCACCGCAATTGCCAAGGCTTTGGCCTTGTCCGCCGTGGCATCGATGTAAACATGACAAACACCGTCAAGGTGCTTAATCACCGGCACCCGGGCATCACGCGAAACACGTTCGATCAATGACTTGCCACCACGCGGGATAATCACATCGACGAATTCCGGCATGCTGATCAATTCGCCCACCGCGGCACGATCGGTGGTCGCCACCACCTGAACGGAGCTTTCCGCCAGACCGGCGTTGACAAGCCCGGCCTGAATGCAGGCACCAATCGCTGCATTGGAATCGAAGGCTTCCGAGCCACCGCGCAGAATGCAGGCATTTCCCGATTTCAGGCACAGGCTGGCCGCTTCCATGGTCACGTTCGGCCGAGACTCGTAGATGATGCCGATAACCCCCAAGGGGACCCGCATCTTGCCGACTTGAATACCGCTGGGTCGCGATTGCAAACCATCGATTTCACCCACCGGGTCGGGCAAGGCTGCCACTTGGCGCAGCCCTTCCAGCATGGCATCGATACGGCTGTCATCAAGCGCCAAGCGGTCAAGCAAGGCGGCGTCCAGGCCGCTCTCTCGGCCACGCTGCATATCACGCGCATTCGCGGCCAGCACCGTCTGGCGTGTTTGGTCGAGTTGCTCGGCCATCGCCAGCAAGGCGGCATTCTTGGTGCCGGTATCACACCGGCGCAGTGCGGATGCCGCCTTGCGGGCCGCCTGACCGAGTGAGTGCATATACGCAGTCACTTCCACCGGTGCGGCTTCACCGGCTCCATGCTTTTTCGACGATATTGAAACGCTCATGCCCTCTCCGTGCGTGGTTACGCCTAAACAAGTAAAGTGATAAACATCAGCATACGGTATCCTTAGGCTCGCTGCGTCATCAGGATACTTTCACAATGCCGACAGGGCGCAGCTGACCGGCGACGCCATAGAGCGTTACCTCAGTGTTTCGCTCATCATCGCAAATACGTCAGTGCTAACAATTATCTCAACGAATAGTAAGGCACCATGCAGAGCAAGTACAAAATCAGCCTGCTGCGCGGCAATCTGCTTGCCGCCGCAGCGACCATGGCTTTCTGGACCCAGACCGCGCTGCCTCAGGCGGCAGCTTTATTATGGCTGAGCGTGGGCTGGTTGCTGGTGATGGCATTACTGCTTGAATTCAGTCATCGCCGCTCTCGAGGGTTACCTTGGCAGCTCTTGCCCGGTCTGCTGTTGATGGCGTTGATCAGCGTCGCACCGGAGCGACATGCATTACTGGTATGGGCCTGGGTGGCTCTGTTGATGCTACCCCAGCCTATCTGGGCATTAGCTTTCAATCTCGGCGCCGCCGCCATCAGCCTGATGGTCGTCACATCCATTCTCGGCACTCCCACCTGGATGCTACTGATCGCAACGTTGGGTGTATTGACGCTACTGGCGCTCTCTCGAGCTCGCCAGATGACGGATATGAACGGCGCCATTCGTCAACGCTTGCGCCTGATTCCAGGCTATAATCTCTGGCCCGGCGAACAGCTACTGCGCGACCTGCCTCGTGAACAGATTCGCTGTGAGCGGGAAAGCGTGCATGGTGAGTTGCTGGTGCTGCAGGTCAAACGTCATCAACTCTGGTCCATTGCACGCAAGCTAAGCGAGCTGACTTATGATTTCGAAAATGTCTATCGCCTGGATGGCACCACGCTCGCTACCTTATTGTTGGCACCTTCACCACAGGAAGCTGCAACACGACGCATCCTTTTGCTTACAGCCCTGCCTGACACGATCGTAAGTCAACGCTATCCCTTGATGGAGGTAGAGTCGCAATCTTTGAACCTGGCATCATTACGCCAAGCGTCTCTTCTCCTCTCGCCAGCACCTTCGGCGGAGGATATCTCATGACCCAACACCGTTTTTCCGGGCGTCTGATGACCCTGGCCTATTGCCTTAGCTTACTCTTGATAGCCGTTTATACGCTCTGGCTTTACGCCATGGGAGAATACCAGCAGTTATTGCTAACCGCCTTCGTGATGCTGATCATGCTGGCCACTCTTCTGCTGCATCTAGGCCAGGGGCTACAGGCGTATTCGCCCCGAGTGCTGGCACTTGGCTGCACCTTTCTACTGGTGATCTTCGCTTTGCATCAACGCCCCGAGACCTCCATTCTCTGGGTAGGCTTGCCCATCACCGCCACTTTCCTGCTGCTACCGTTATGGGCGGCCTTCATCATCAGTTTGGGCATGATCCCGGTCTGGTACTGGTTACCGCTGGGTTCACAGCTAGGCTGGGATACCGCTTGGGGTTATCTGACGCTGGTTCTACTGCTGGCCTTGCCTCGTGGCGAGCACGTACGTCGCCGAGCGCTACTTCGTGCCACCGACCCCAACGACAGTGAATGTGATGCGTATCATATAGACACTCTCAATGAACGCTTGCGCAGCGAATACCAGCGTGCCGCCATGCTGAACCAGCAACTTGCCGTCCTGGTCATTCATCTGCCGCAACTGGACATGGCGGGTGAGCAATTCGGCAATCGCGCTCGCCTAGCCTTGCTCGAGGCGTTATGCACGGATGTCTACGGCGGTTGTCGTGAACATGATATTCTCGGCCGAGCCGGTCCCACCACCTTCTGGCTGGTGCTCCCGGACACCAGCGAAAGCGGCGCCCTGTTGGTGCGTGAACGCCTGCAACGCTCGCTTTCCCAGCGTGTTCTAGTGGAAACCGGGCAGCTCGAGGTGCGCATCGCTGCCTGTCTGCCTTCTCGACAGGAACTGTTTGCACGCTACTTGAAACGCCTGCAAGCGCGTGCCGACGCTCTTACTGAGCTCATCTGACACTTCACAATCCTCTTTCTATTTCTTGACTCACTTATTCAAGGAAGCCGCCTGTGTCGCTTGCCGATACGCTGTACCAACTCACCCCATCCCCTGCGGCATTGCTACTGTTGCTGCTATTGATTGCGCTGGTGGAATCGCTGGCGTTGGTGGGGTTGCTGGTCCCCGGAGTGTTGCTGATAACCGCTGCCGCGTCACTGGCGGGCCATCAGGAATTGGCCTTGGTCTGGGTGATCGGCGTGGCATTCATTGGGGCGGTGATCGGTGATGGCGTAAGCTTCGGCCTGGGGTACCTTCAGCGTGAACGCGTCACTCGATTATGGCCACTTTCGCGACATCCGGAATGGTTGGCGCGGGGGGCACGTTTCTTTCGACGTTACGGCCCCTTTTCAGTGTTTTTCGGTCGTTTCATAGGGCCAGTGCGCCCGGTAATCCCCTTGATTGCCGGCATGCTGCACATGCGGCCTCTCACTTTTATCTGGGCCAATCTGGCCTCGGCCGCGCTTTGGGCGCCGGCTTACATCTTGCCAGGCTATCTGCTCGGGCGTACCTGGGAACAGTTACTGGACTTCCCTCCAGGATTTGAAACCTGGTTGATCACGTTCGCCCTGATCGTGGTGGGGCTGGCTGTGGTATTTTCCTGGGGCCGTGCGCAGTTGGCGCGGGAGGGGCGCCTGTATCGCTTGACGGCGGGCGTTGCGCGTCGGGTACCGTTGCTGCGGCGCCCCTGGCTCGCCATGAGCCAAAGCGGCGAAGTGCCCTTGGCTTCTACACTACTGCTGGTGATTTCTCTGGGCGCCCTCTCGGGCTGGACATTGATGGTGCTTTCACACCATGGCCCCATGCCCATGGATACCCAGCTGCAACAGCTGGTGATGGCACTGCAGACACCCTTTCTGAACCAGCTAAGCCAAATCATGGCGAGCATCGGTGACAAATACGGTGTCCTGGCGCTCTTTCTCCCTTGGGGACTATGGCTATTGGCCAAACGCCACATCGCCGCCCTGTTGCACTGGTTGGCCGCACTGGGCGGCATTGCCCTATTGAACATCTGGGGCAAGAATTTCTTTGCAAGACCGCGCCCCGAAACCCCCGATTACTTGACTGGCTCGCTAGCCTACCCCAGTGCTCATAGCTCCACCGCCGTGGTTCTATTCGGCCTGGCGGCGGCCTTCGTCGCCGCGGAACTACCTCACCATAAGCGCTTCTGGATATATTGGGTGGCAATGGCATTGGCCTTGCCCATGGCACTTTCCCGTCTGGTGCTGGGCGTGCACTGGTTCAGCGATCTAGTGGGTGGCGCCCTGCTGGGGTTAGTGGTCTGCGCCCTGGTGCAGCTCAACTGGCAAAGCCGCCCCCGCCGATCGCTTAGCCCCTGCCCCTGGCAGGCATTGACGGTGGCGTCCCTGGTATTGGTAAGCGCCCGGGTGGTGTTGTTGTCGCCGGTTTAGCGCCCTAGCCCAGCGCCAGCCATAAACCGACCCCTACCATCAAGCCCCCGGCGATACGGTTGAGCAGGCGGACATTACTGCTTTCCCCCAATAGCTTGCGCAAGGTACTGCCACCCGTCGCGTATACCAGCATACTGAAAAATTCGATGGTGAGAATCACGCTGATCAACACCACCAATTGCTTGGCCAGCGGCCGTGAAGCATCGAGAAAAGGCGGCAGCAATACCATGAAGAATGCCCACCCCTTGGGGTTGGCCACGGCGGTAAGAAAGCCTTGCAAGGCAAGTTGAACGCGCCCGGCGGGAGCGGCAACCTCTAACTCCAGCGGAATCGCCATGCGCCCGCGCGAGCGCCACATCATTACGCCGAGATAACCCAGATAAGCCCCGCCTACCCACTTGAACAAGGCAAACAGTTCCGGCTGGCGCAACATCAATGCCGCCACACCGGCACCCGCCGCCGTGGCTACCAAGCCTACCCCGGCCAGCTCACCGATCATCATCCATAAGGTCCGTTTGACCCCTTGCGTCATGCCAAGCACCATCGCCAGGGTCATGCACATGCCTGGGGTCAGCGACACCAACAGGAAGGTCGGCACGAACACAGTCACCATCGCCCAGGACATCATGAGCCCGGAACCGAACCCGGCGTTTCGCCCCAACGCGGCATCAGGGCATGCTGAATGCCTAACTGGTTGAGGATTCTCGCGACGATAAAATCGATCAGGTCATCCACGCCTTGAGGACGATGATAGAAACCGGGTGCTGCAGGCAAAATCACCACGCCCAAGCGGCTCAAGGTCAGCATGTGCTCCAGATGAATCGCCGAAAATGGTGTCTCTCGTGGCACCATGATCAGCTGACGACGCTCCTTGATCGCCACATCGGCGGCACGTTCGATCAGGTTATTGCTCGCACCGCAGGCCACCGCGGAAAGCGTGCCCGTCGAGCAAGGGCATACCACCATGGCTGAAGAAGCACCCGACCCCGAAGCCACCGGCGACATCCAGTCCTCCCGACCGAAACAACGAATCTGTCCTGCAGCGGCGCCACTGCGCTCACAGAGTGCTTGGGCCAGTCGCTCGGGCTGTGCAGGCAGCGATATCTCCATCTCGGTGGCAATCACCATGTGCGCAGCCTTGGAGATCATCACCCAGACTTCATGGCCGGACGCCACCAGCACATCGATCAACCGCAGGCCGTACTGGGCGCCGGAGGCACCGGTCAAGGCGACCGTGATCGGCGAGCGAAAGCCAGCACTTACGCCAGCAGTAGCTACAGCGCTGGGGCTGGAGCCGGAAATTGAAACAGAATCAATGGCCATGCGTGTCCTTATAACGAGTCCTCAGTGCCTGCAGCAATAATTCATGGACGCCCCCGAAAGCCCCGTTGGACATCACCACGATACGATCCAACGGCTTGGCAGCCGCCGTCACTGCGGCTACCAGTTCACTGATTTGATCATGCAATGCCGCCGCCTGAGTCTGTTGGGCAATGACATCCGCCAACGACCAGTCGAGCCCCGGTGGCTGATACCAGAACACTTGGTCGGCAAGCGCCACGCTGCCACTCAGACGGTCACGCAGCGCGCCCAGACGCATCGTGTTGGAGCGTGGTTCGATGACCGCCAGCAGCCGCCCTTTCGGTGTTGCCGCGCGCAGTCCCTGCAAGGTGGCGGCTATCGCGGTGGGATGATGCGCGAAGTCGTCGATCACCTGAATTCCGTTGACTTCACCGCGTACTTCCTGGCGCCGCCGCGGTGTTTCAAAACGTGAAAGTGCCGCACAGCCACGAGCCAGATCCACGCCGCAGGCATGCGCCGCCGCCAATGCCGCCAAGGCATTGCGTGCGTTGTGCTCGCCGGTCAATGACCAGTCCACCACGGCATCCTCGCCACCCTGGGCATTTTCATGAATTACCTGAAAACGGCTGGCATCGTCACGTTCCAGTGCCAATCGCCAAGGGCTTTGCGGCTGGGTACCGAAACGCTCGACTGGGGTCCAGGCTCCTTGAGCCAGCACCCGCTCCAGTGCCGGCTGCTCATCGGCTACCAGCAACTTTCCGTTGCTTGGAACCGTGCGCACCAAATGATGAAACTGCCGTTCGATTGCCGCCAAATCCTCGAAGATGTCGGCATGATCGAACTCCAGGTTATTGAGTACCGCGATGGTGGGTCGGTAATGCACGAACTTGGAACGCTTGTCGAAAAATGCCGTGTCATACTCATCGGCTTCCACTACAAAAGGTCCGTCGGCTGCTCCCAACCGCGCGGAAACCCCGAAGTTGCGCGGCACTCCACCAATCAGAAAGCCGGGATTAAGCCCTGCCGACTCCAGCAACCAGGCAAGCAAGCTGGCCGTGGTGGTCTTGCCGTGGGTACCCGCCAGAGCGATTACCTTGCGTCCCGGCAGCACTTTTTCCGCCAACCACTGCGGCCCGGAACTATATGCAAGGCCGCTGTTCAAAAGTGCTTCCACTTCGGGATTTCCCCTGGAAAGAGCGTTACCCACCACGACTTGATCCGGCACAGGCACAAGATTTTCCGCCCGGTATCCCTCATGCAGAACGATACCCGCCTCAGCCAATTGCGTACTCATGGGCGGGTAGACGTTGGCGTCGGAGCCACTGACCTCCAGGCCAAGCTCGCGTGCCAGTAATGCCAGGCTACCCATGAAGGTGCCGCAAATCCCGATGATATGAAGATGCATGAAGGTCAAACCCCTGACAACAGTCAAAAACAGTTTGGCAGCCTAGCATGACAAGCGGTTTTGCTCATCCATGGCAGTGACAATAGCAGCCAGTTGTTGCAGGATGCGTCCACGCTTTATTCCACTGTTTTTACATAATTATTAAGGATGGCTTCATGAGAATCGTGATTCGTTACTTCTTTCGCGGCCTACGCCTGGTGCTAGCACCGGTCATGCTGATCGCGGAAAAGCTTTCCACTCCGCAAGCCGTCGAGCGTAGCGAAGAAGAGCAGGCCAAGGTCGACGCCGAATGTAAAAATCTTGCACTCTATCAATTTCGCACCTGCCCATTCTGCATTAAAGTACGCAAGGAAATAGCGCGCCTGGGGCTTGATATCGAATTACGCGACGCCCAACTCGACCCTGAGCACAAGAAGGCGCTGCAGGAAGGCGGAGGCAGGGTAAAAGTACCCTGCCTGAAAATCAGCCATACTGATGGACAGGATCAATGGCTGTATGAATCCGACGATATCAATGCCTGGCTACACAAGCGTTTCGGTAAGCCGGCTTGATGATCAACCCCACGCTTTGAGAGAAAGAAAGAAAGCAAGAAGAAGCTAGCCAGCGACGAATGACGCTGATGCCGGAGGGCTCGATGAGGGAATGGCTACCTGCACCCAGACGTAATCAGTCATTGGGTGAAGAAATCGCCAACAGTATCAGTCATGGTCTAGGCTTGGTTGCCGCTGTGGTGGGAACGCCCTTTCTCGTGAAACAGGCAGGGCTTCATGAAGACATCGGTTTCGTCATTGGCACCTACGTTTTCGCCACCAGCATGATAATTCTCTACCTGTCCTCCACCCTCTACCATGCGCTGCCCCAGGGACAATCAAAGCGAGTGTTTCGAGTCATCGAGCACTCCGCCATCTACCTGCTGATTGCCGGCACCTATACACCTTTTACGCTCGGGGTCCTGCAAGGTACCTGGGGCTGGTGGCTACTGGGAGCTGTCTGGATGCTTGCTCTTCTCGGCGTATTGCAAAAAGCCTTCGGCAGGGGCTCTCACCCCGTGGTTTCCACGGGCCTCTATCTGGCGATGGGATGGCTGATCGTCGTGGCGCTTGGACCCTTGGTGGAGAGTATGTCGCCCTCGGGGCTTTCCTGGCTCGTCGCAGGCGGTCTCTCCTATACCTTAGGCGTGGTCTTCTTCGCCATGGACGCCCGGCTGCGCTACGGGCATTTTGTGTGGCATCTTTTCGTGATGCTGGGCACTCTGTGCCATTACTTCGCTATTTTGTGGTATGCAATATAAAACACGCTTTTTCATTGGCCACCGACCCTGAGCGCCTTTAGTACAGACAAGATATGGCAATACGACCGACACCACCGGCCCCATGGAGACATAGATGGACGTGAACAACAGCCCCACCCCGCTTGATGCAAAAGCCCTTTTCGATATTGTCAACGATAAGAGCTCTTCCGTTCTCCCGGAGTTGGCCTGGCCGGAAGGCGACGTCACCCTGGACGCGGATAACAATACCGTGATCTGGGAACTCAGTGACTATGGCAATCTCACCATTACCCTTTCGCGTAGCGAAAATGAATGGGTAGCGATGACACCGATCGCCCCTATGACCAGCATCAAGGAACAAGCGACTCTCAACGAAATTCTGTTACGCCAAGGATTGATCCTGCCGCTCGCCTCCATCGGCATCACCGATATTGGCGGCCACGCTTATTACGTCGCTTATGGCCAGCTGTTCGGTGACTCCAAGCTTGAATCCCTCTGTGCCGAACTTCACGCCACGGCCGGGGCGGCGATGGAAGTGGCAGGGCTTATCCAGGAGCATTTTTCCTGAGACCAGGCGTCGTCACTGAAATAATTATCCAGTTATCTAACGGTTAAAATGAGGAATCAACATGTTGAACAAGTTACTGACGGCCTTTCGCGGCAAAGCGACCGAAACCGGCCAAGCCGTGGTCGATTCACAGGCATTGCGCATTCTCGATCAGGAAATTCGCGATTCAGAAGCCCAGTTGGGCAAATCCAAGACCGAATTGACGCGCCTGATGGGGCAACGACAGCTCAATGCCAACAAGGCGAGTACTCTTGAAAGCAAGATATCCCAACTGGAGCAAAGTGCCGCAGCCGCCCTGGATAAAGGCGAGGAAGAACTGGCTGTGGAAGTCGCCAACCGTATCGTGGCATTGCAGGATGATCTGGACGCGGAACGTGCCATCGTGACTGAATACGACGCCAGTATTGAAAGCCTGCGCGGGGCCATTCGCGGCACCGAAAATCAGTTGCGCCAGTTCAAGCAGCAGGTCAGCGTGGTGAAAGCCACCGAATCGGCGCAGAAAGCCCAGTCCGCAGTTGCCGCTCGCCACTCCGGCCAGAACAGTGCGATGCACAGCGCCATGGAATCGCTCGACCGCATCAAGGAACGTCAGCAGCTCGACTCCGCCCAGATGAAAGCCGCCGATCAAATGGCCGCCGAAGAAAGTGGAAGCTCTCTCGAAGCACGCCTGAAAGATGCCGGCATCGGGGCCACCAATCGAAAGGCCGATGATGTACTGGCGCGCCTGAAAGCGAAAAGCAACAAGGACTCGGCCCCCGAATAAGCCTCACCCATGACAGACCTGCCCTTTCGGGCAGGTCTTGAGTAATGTTGCGAAAAGGAAGGGCCGTGCCGATTTTCTTGCGCCTGATGAAAGCGCTGCAGGCATCCACCATCAACGTCAGCTGGACGTTTCTGCTGATTGTCGTGCTTGGCCATGCCAGCTTGTCCTGGGCCATGATGGCGCTGGCAAGCGAGCCGATTGCCCAGAGCCTCGGCTTGTGGGTCTACTTCTACATAACCACGACCACAACGGTGGGCTACGGCGATTTCAGCCCCATCACCGGCGCTGGCCAATGGATCGCTGCGCTGTGGCTCATCCCCGGCGGGATCATGCTCTTTGCCGCTTTTATCGGCAAGGCCACGGCAAACGTCAGCGAAGCTTGGAGACATATCATGCAGGGGAAAGCCAACCACCAGGACCTTTCCGGCCATACGCTGATCATCGGCTGGCACGGCGAGCCGACGAAAAAGATTATCAATATCCTTCTGGAGGACCGCAACCTGCCGGACGACATCGTTCTGTGTGTGGTCAAGGATATCGACAATCCCATGCCCGGCACCGTCAAGTTTGTTAAAGGCGATAGCTTTTCCAGCCCGGAGTTACTGGCACGTGCGGGCGTCAAGGGGGCCAGTCGCATCATCATCTATGACGATGCCGACGAACGCGTGGCCACCATCGCTCTCTCGGTCTATGACCAGAAGCGCCCGGATTGCCATGTCGTGGCTCATTGCGACAACCACGCCACGGCCAACATGTTACGCCGCACCCTGCCGGGTATCGAATGTACCGAAGGACTTTCCATCGAAATGCTGGTGCGCTCGGCGACCGATGCAGGCATCAGTCGCGTCGTCAACGAGTTGCTGGCCATCAACCATGGAGCCACCCAGTATCAGACCCGCCTCCCCCAAGCAACGCCAGCCGTACACTACGGCGACCTCATGAACGTGGCAAAAGCTCAGTACAACATCACCTTATTGGGCGCATGTCGATCGGGAACGCAAGACACCCAACTGCTCAACCCGCCGTTCGAACATGTGCTCGCCCCAGGCGACACCCTTTACTACATGGGAGATAAGCGCCTGTCCGAAAAAGATATTCTCACATTGCTCAACCATGCCACAGCAGGAGCTGCGTAATGTTCAAGACGCTCAAAGCACTGCTTCGTTCAACGCAACAGGACACCAGAGCCGACAACTCAGCCATACCCGCCACGGGACTGCCGCCGATGGTTTCTCTGGAAACGGTCGAAGGCTTGCGCCTGGATGGTCGGGTCAAGATACAGCTGATCGGCTTGCGTGCCCACGAGGATGCCCTCTTTGCCTGGGACGATGACAGCTACCACCATATCGCTGCCGTAGGGCATGTCGACCTGGGGCAAGGTTCGCACCTGGTTCGCTTTTATCTGGACAACGATACCTGGCTGCAAGCCAATATCGAACACGGGCATGTCATCGAATACAAGCTCTTCGATTTCTACCGGGTGGCGCATGTCTCCGATAGTGAGTTCGATACCTTGATCAACGGGGTCGAGAAAAAAGCCGATACATTGGGCGCCAATTGCGTCACCCTCACCGCCGCGCCGCCCGCGGAACGTAGCTGTGAATTCAACCGCGTTTGGGGTGCCCCCGACAGCCTCTGGTCGGCGCCGGTGGTCTTCGAGGAAAGCGTGACGACACTGGAAAGCCTCGTGCCCAGGCAGGTACGCCATCATGCCATGCTCTACGAACGCAACATCCAGGCTTCCGAACGTATGGAATACCTACTGATCAGTGCCGAGGATGACGGCCAGGGAAGCTTCATGGTGGTTTACAACCTGGGCGTGGATGTCGCTTCGGTGGATATCGACGCCCTCTAGTAACGTCGACGGCCTCATCTTTACAACATCATTTTCAGAACATGCTTTTTAGAACATATTTTTAAAACATCGCAAAAGGACCCACTGCATGGACAACATCGTACATTATCTACAAGGCTTGCCGTTTTTCTTCGCCTATTTGTTCGGCGCCATCATACTACTGGCCGCGTTCATGTTTTGCTACAGCCTTATCACGCCGCATCACGAATGGACATTGATTCGCCAGGGCAATGCGGCGGCGGCGGCGGCTTACGGTGGCTCTATCCTGGGTTTCACTATCCCGCTGTACAGCGCCATGGCCAATTCCGTCAGTTTCATTGATTTTCTGCTGTGGGGCATTATCGCCTTTTTCGTGCAGTTGGCGACGTTCTTCGGCTTCAAGCTGTTTTTACGCAAGCAGGGAGAAAGCCTGTCGCAGCATATCACCGAGGGTCACCACGCCTACGGCATTCTGGTAGCAACGGTATCCATTTCGGTTGGCTTGCTCAACGCCGCTTCAATGACGTGGTAAGGAGAGAGGACATGTCGACCCAAGATCAAACACCAAGCTTGCCACGCCGCAAGCGCAGCGCTCGCTTATCACTCGCTCTGATGGGAGTGGGCGCCTTCGGTTTAACGGCCTGTAGCCCTGAGCCGGAAGAACAGATTACCGACGTTCGCTTCGACGAGCCCAAGGCGTTCCAGAGCGTAGAAGAATGCGTTGCCGCCAACGTCTATACCCGCAATGCTTGTGAAGCCGCTTATGAAGCATCGCTTGAGGCAGTGCCACGCTTTGATTCGCTGGAAGCCTGTGAAGCCGAGCATGGCGAAGGCGCCTGTACGGCGCCGACCGAAGAGCAAGCGCAGGCTGCTACTGGAAGCAGTGGCGGTAGCTGGTTCATGCCCGCGATGATGGGCTACATGGTCGGCAACATGATGTCGAACACTAACCGTGGGCGTAGCATCGAGCGAGTCTACCAGGAACCGGTTTACCGCAACCGCCAGAACCAGGGCGACTGGAATGCCGCCACGAGAAATACCTCGCAGCGGGTAGCGCAGCGCAATGAAGCCACCCGTACCGCTGTGCGCCAGACGGCAAGCACCCGAGCCACCCAGCGCAGCGGTTTCGGCTCCAGTTCGTCAGCCCGAGGCGGCTGGGGTTCTTGAGGTTTCAAGCGCCAGCCGTTCCGGTTGGCGCCTCATTCTTGTCTTGTGACTCACCGGTTGTTGCACCCTGGGAACGCCATGCTGAAAATCGATATCGCCGAACGCCGCAACTGGAAAGGTTTGGCCAAAGAATTGGGCTTTCATTTCCACACCATCGAAGGCGCACCTTACTGGAAAGAAGCGGCGTATTACCAATTCACCTTGGCTCAGGTCGAAAATGACATTGAAGCCCCGACGGAAGCCTTGCACGAACTCTGCATGGCCATGGTCGAACGCGTCTGTCACTCCGATGAACTGATGCGACGCCTGGCGTTACCCGAATTCATGTGGGAAACCATTCGCCGCTCATGGACGGAGGGGCAGCCTCACCTCTATGGGCGCATGGATTTCGCCTACGACGGTAACGGACCGGCGAAACTTCTCGAACTGAACTACGACACCCCCACTTCCATCTACGAAGCGGGTTTTTTTCAGTGGGTGTGGCTGGAACAGGCCATTCAACAAGGGCTTATTCCGCGCCAGGCCGACCAGTACAACTCCATCCAGGAACGCCTGCTCAACGTCATGGCTCATCTGGGGCAGCGGCTCGAAGACGCAACGCTGCATTTCTCCTGCGTGAAAGATAACGTGGAAGAGCGGGCCACCGTGCATTACCTGCAGGATATCGCGGTTCAGGCCGGCCTCAAGGCGCCTTTCGTGTTCATGCAGGATATTGGCCTGAAGCCGGGCATGACGCATTTCGTCGATCTCGACGACAACCCGATTCGCGCCATCTTCAAGCTTTACCCTTGGGAAGAAATGGCCCATGACACTTTTGGCGAACAGCTGCCCGCCATGCAAACCCACTGGTTCGAGCCACCCTGGAAGGCGATTCTGTCCAATAAAGGCATTCTGCCGTTATTGTGGAAGTATAACGAAGGCCACCCCAACCTCTTGCCCGCCTTCTTCGACGACGACCCAAGCCAGCCGCTGCCCCCCGGTTGGGTGCGCAAGCCGTTTTTCTCGCGTGAGGGGAGCAATATCGAACTGGTCACCGATACCGGTGAACGCGAGTTTGTCGACGGGCCTTACACCGATAGCCCCTATATTCGTCAGGCGTATCAGCCCATGCCCAAATTCGGCGATCAGCATGCGCTGATCGGCAGCTGGGTGGTCGGCGATCGTGCCTGCGGCATGGGCATCCGTGAAGATAGCGGCAAGATCACCAAGGACACCTCCTGCTTTATTCCCCATGCCATTGTGTAAAGGAATATCGACTGCAAAGGAAATAGCGAGGCGCCTCTTGGCGATTAACCGCTCTTTTCCTTAAGGCTTCGAAGGCTGGCTCAGTTCTTCTTGAACAGCTGTTCGTCACGATTCTTGAAGGCCTTGAATTCCAGGGCGTTACCCGAAGGGTCGTAGAAGAACATGGTAGCCTGTTCACCGGCTTCACCCTTGAAGCGTATATAGGGCTCGATCTCGAAGGAGACGCCGTGTTCACGCAGCTTCTTGGCCAATGCCTCCCAGGACGCCATATCCAGCACCACGCCGAAATGCGGTACCGGCACGCCGTGACCATCGACCGGGTTCTTGTGGCTGGCGACGGGGTTGTCCTTGAGCGCGGGATTCAAATGACAGACGAACTGATGGCCGTAAAGATTGAAGTCCACCCAGCTTTCCGATGAGCGACCTTCCGGGCAACCCAGAAAATCCCCGTAGAATTGACGAGCTTCATCGATATCGCGCACTTGTACCGCGAGGTGAAAAGGATCAGACAGGTTCATGGTTACTCCTTGCCAGTGACAATTCTTTGCCAGTGCTATGTTGAACCGGAAAACCCGGGCCGATTTCGACGACCCGGGCGCTTATCCAACAGCTTATTACCAACAGCTTAATGCTCAAGCCAGGCGTTTCAGTCGATCAACGGCACCAGGGAATCGATACTGCTCTTGGCATCGCCGTAGAACATGCGCGTATTCTCCTTGAAGAATAGCGGATTCTCGATACCCGAGTAGCCAGTACCCTGCCCACGCTTGGAAACGAACACCTGCTTGGCATTCCATACTTCCAATACCGGCATACCGGCGATGGGGCTGTTGGGGTCCTCCTGTGCCGCCGGGTTCACGATATCGTTGGAGCCGATCACGATAACCACGTCCGTATTCGGAAAGTCATCATTGATCTCATCCATTTCCATCACGATGTCGTAAGGCACCCTAGCCTCGGCCAACAGCACATTCATGTGCCCCGGCAAGCGGCCCGCCACGGGATGAATCGCAAAGCGTACATTCTTGCCCGCATCGCGCAGCTTGCGTGTCAGTTCCCTGACCGAATTCTGCGCCTGGGCAACTGCCATGCCGTAACCTGGCACGATGATCACACTCTCGGCATCGTTGAGCGCCGCCGCCACACCACCGGCATCAATGGCCACCTGCTCGCCTTCGATCTCGGCGGACTCGCCCTTGGCGCCGCCGCCAAAGCCGCCCAGGATGACGCTGACAAAGTTGCGATTCATTGCCTTGCACATGATGTAGGAAAGAATCGCACCGGAAGACCCCACCAAGGCACCGGTAACGATCAAGAGGTCATTGGAAAGCGTGAACCCGATGGCCGCCGCCGCCCAGCCGGAATAGCTGTTGAGCATCGAAACTACCACCGGCATATCCGCCCCACCGATCCCCATGATCAAGTGATAACCGATGAAGAAAGCCAATGCCGCCAGCACCAGCAATGACCAGAAGCCCGCGCCGTTGAGATAGGCGATAGCCATGACCAGAGACAATACCGCCGCTGCGGCATTGAGCATGTGCCCGCCGGGCAACTGACGGGATTTACCATCGACCTTGCCTGCCAGCTTGCCGTAAGCAATCACCGAGCCGGTGAAGGTTACTGCGCCGATGAAGATGGCAAACACGATTTCGACTTGAAGAAACGTCAACTCGGCGGGGGTCTTGGTGACCAGCAGGGCGGCAAAGGCCGAAAATCTATCCGTGGCCTCGCCTAAAAGCAGTGCCGAGGCGACCCGGGTACGCTCCAGATCCGCGCTCCAGGCCACGAACACCGCCGCCAGACCCACGAAACTGTGCAGTGCTGCGACCAGTTGCGGCATTTCGGTCATCGCGACGCGCTTGGCGATATTCCAACCGATTACTGACCCGATAAGAACCATCGGGATCATGATCCAGTAGCTACCGATTCCGGGACCAAATGCAGTGAACAGCACCGCAATGGCCATGCCCACGATGCCATACCACACCGCTCGCTTGGCCTTTTCCTGATTACTCAACCCACCCAAGGAAAGGATGAAAAGTATACTTGCCGCAATTGCCGCGGCAGAAACGAAACCTTGACCTAACATGTCGTATCCCCGCGTTTATGATTTTTGGAACATGGCCAGCATCCGGCGTGTCACCAGGAAGCCACCCACGATATTGATGGTAGCGATCAGCACGGAAATCGCCGCAAGTATGACCACCACCCAGTTACCCGAGCCTATCTGCAAGACGGCCCCCAGAATGATGATCCCGGAAATGGCATTGGTCACCGCCATCAGCGGGGTATGTAGCGCATGGCTGACGTTCCAGATCACCTGATAACCTACGAAACAGGCCAGCACGAAAACGATCAGATGCTGCATGAACGATGCCGGTGCGATTTGCCCCAACACCAGCATGAGTAACCCGCCCACCCCCAGCAATGTCACCTGACGCTTGGTCTGAGTCCGGATCGCCGCAAGTTCGGCGACTTTCTTTTCTTCCGGCGTGGGCTCCTTGACCTTCTCCTTGGGCTTGGCAGCGGCAATCGCCTTTACCTTGGGCGGCGGAGGCGGAAAGGTGATCTCACCCTGATGAGTGACCGTGGCGCCACGAATCACGTCATCTTCCATGTCATGCACGACTTCACCATCTTTCTTCGGGGTGAGGTCGGTCAACATGTGGCGAATATTGGTGGAATATAGCAGCGATGACTGAGTCGCCATCCGCGAGGGAAAATCAGTGTAGCCGACAATGGTCACGCCGTTGTCGCTGACCACTTTCTCGTCGGGTTTGGTCAAATCGCAGTTGCCGCCCTTTTCGGCCGCCAAGTCGACAATCACCGAGCCGGGCTTCATGGCCTTGACCATGTCCTCGAGCCACAACTTGGGCGCGGGCCTACCCGGAATCAGCGCCGTGGTAATGACGATATCGACTTGGGGCGCCTGCTCGCGAAAACATTCCAGCTGTTTCTCGCGAAATTCAGGGCTGGAGGGCGCGGCATAGCCACCGCTGCCGGCACCATCCTGGTTCTCGTCGAAATCCAGAAACAGGAACTCGGCGCCCATGGATTCGATCTGTTCGGCCACTTCAGGCCGCACATCGAAGGCACGCACCATGGCGCCCAGGCTGGTCGCGGTGCCGATAGCCGAGAGCCCCGCCACACCGGCACCGATGATCAACACCTTGGCTGGAGGCACCTTGCCCGCCGCCGTGACCTGACCGGTGAAAAAACGCCCGAAGTTGTTGCCTGCTTCGATCACCGCGCGATAACCGGCGATATTGGCCATCGAGGACAGCGCATCCATCTTCTGCGCGCGGGAGATACGCGGCACCATGTCCATGGCGACCACGGTGGCTCCTTTGGCCCGGCACTCTTCCAGTAATGACTCATTCTGCGCTGGCCAGAAAAAGGCAATCAGTGTTTGACCTTCACGCAGGTAACCGACCTCCACCTGGGAAGGCTCGCGTACCTTGATGACGATCTCGGCATCGGCCCACAATTTTTCGGCGCTATCGATGACGGTAACACCGGCCTCTTTATAGGCTTCGTCGGAAAAACCCGCCGCCGCACCGGCCCCGCTTTCCACCAGGCATTCGTGGCCCAATTTTTGTATGTGTACGGCGCTCTCGGGCGTCAAAGCGACACGCGCTTCGCCCTTGGCCGTTTCCCTGGGTGCTCCAATCTTCACAGTAAACCTCCCGAATTGTTAATATTTTGGCTACTTATGTTGTGCCCGGATTCCTAACATAGCGTTAACGGCATGAAGAGCCACTGTTTTTTTGATTAGCCAACGGTAACGTCACTCTCTCCGCAACTCTCTCTATTCAGTGGACGAATGACGCCACTCACAATTTCGATTGCCTCAAGCGATAGGGTCTCTTTATGGTTAGCCTATGGCCTGCGGGTCGACCATGTCCACTCGCCGCTCGATATGTGCCCTATATCTCGAGCGATATGTTGGCGGGTTTTTCAAAATAATTAAATAGTATGGGAACTCCTATGCCCTTCAGAAGAACGATTTCCTTCAAAAAGACAATGCTGGCTTCTGTCATTGGTGCCACCCTTGCAGGCACTGCCTTGCTGCCCATGGCTGCCAGCGCGGAAACCCTGCGTGTCGGCTACGCAGCCGACCCGGAAACCCTCGATATCCACGAACAGCTTTCCGGTGGCATGCTGCGTTTCTCCCATCTTTCTTTTGATCCTCTGGTGCGCTGGACCAAGAATTTCGAGTTCGAGCCGCGCCTGGCCACTGAATGGGAACAGGTCGACGAAACCACCATGCGCATGAGCTTGCGTGAAGGCGTCACCTTCCATTCCGGCAACCCCCTCACCGCCGAAGACGTGGTCTGGACCATCGAGCGCTTGAAAGAAAGCCCCGACTACCGTGCCATTTTCGAGCCGGTGGAAAGTGCCGAAGCGATTGACGACCACACCATCGAGATCAAGACCAGCGAGCCCTACCCGTTGCTGCTCAACCTGGCCACTTACATCTTCCCCATGGATCGCGCCTTTTATACTGGCGAAACCGACGATGGCGATGACAAGTCCGAGATCGTCAAGGCGGGCAATTCCTATGCCTCGCGTCATGTCTCCGGCACCGGCCCGTTCATCGTCACCGAACGACGCCAAGGCGTGCGCGTGGATTTCGAACGCTTCGATGACTACTGGGATACCGATACAGGCAACGTCGACCGCATCGTGCTGACACCAATTGCCGAAAACGCCTCGCGTGTCGCGGCGCTGCTTTCCGGTGGTGTGGATTTCATTGATGCCGTGCCACCCAACGACCTGGAGCGTGTCCGTGAGGCCGACGATGTCAATCTGGTCGAGATCAATGGCACCCGTATCATCGGCTTCCAACTCAACGAAGAGCGCGTTGAAGCCTTCCAGGACCCAAGAGTACGCCAGGCCGTCGCCTACGCCATCAATCAGGAAGGCATCGCCGACCGCTTGATGCGCGGCTTTGCCACACCGGCAGCGCAGTTCTCACCGGAAGGCTACTCCGGCCACAACCCCGACCTGACACCGCGCTATGACGTCGAACGTGCCCAGGAACTGATGGCCGAAGCCGGTTATGCAGATGGTTTCACCATCGACATGATCGCTCCCAACAACCGTTACGTGAACGACGCCCAGATTGCCCAGGCTGTGTCTAACATGCTGGCGCGCATCAATATTGACGTGAACCTGCGCACCATGCCACTGGCCCAGTACTGGCCGGAATACGACACTCGCCAGTCCGACGCGGCAATGATCGGTTGGCACGCGGATACCGAAGACAGCGCCAACTTCTTCCAGTACCTGACCTTCTGTATCGATGAACAAACCGGGGCCGGGCAGTACAACTACGGTAGCTATTGCAACGAAGAAATTGACGCCTTGGTGACCGCGGCCGATAGCGAAACCGATCTGGAAAAGCGCAACGCAATGCTGCGTGAAGCGGAAGCCATGCTCTATGAAGATGCCGGTTACATTCCCCTGCACTGGCAGAACCTGGCTTACGCTGCACGCGAAGACGTGGATATCGAGCCCGTCGTCAACGCTATCGATTTCCCCTACCTGGGTGATCTCGTCATCAGCGAATAATCGCAAGTTTTACTAGAACGCATGGATGCTTCGCCCTTCGGCCATTTCCGAAGGGCGTGGCCTTATGCCGTGGCAAAACTTATCCCCCTGTTTTACTCCTTCATATAGGTGGCGCGAGCCATGATTGCGTTTTTGATCAAGCGGCTGATGCACGCGATACTGGTGATGTTTATCATCAGCGTGCTTGCCTTCGCCATCCAGGACAACCTGGGTGATCCCGTCCAGCAGATGGTGGGGCAATCGGTCCCCGAAAGTGAACGCGAAGCCCTGCGTGAGCGCCTCGGCCTCAATGATCCTTTTCTGGTGCAGTACGCTCGTTTTGCGCTCAACGCGGTACAGGGTGACTTCGGCACCTCCTATTTCTATCGTGAGCCCGCTCTGGAAGTCATTGGACGGCACCTGCCGGCCACCCTGGAGCTGGTCTTCGCTTCCACCTTGATCATCGTGCTGTTTTCGGTGCCCATCGGGGTATACAGCGCCATCAAGCCGCGAGCCATCCTGTCGCGCTTTTTCATGGGGGCATCGATTGTAGGTATTTCGATACCGGTGTTTCTGACGGCGATCATCCTGATCCAGATATTTTCCATCGGCGTGACGGTGACGCTGTTTCCCGAGTCGACCGGCTGGGGCAGCTGGCTCAACGGCTTCTTTTCAACCGAAGGCAACATGCCTTCGTTCGGGCGTGGCTATGACCTGGTGCATGTATTCGGCCATTGGGACACTAACCTTGCGACCTGGAACGGCCTGCAACATCTGGTACTGCCCTCCATCGCCCTGGCGTCGATCATGCTGCCACTCTTCATTCGCCTGATTCGGGCGGAAATGATGGAGGTCATGCAGTCCGACTACGTCAAGTATGCCCGCGCCAAAGGTATCTCGATGCGTCGGGTGTATTTCGTCCATGCGCTGAAAAACACCATGCTGCCGGTGATTACCGTCGGCGGCGTACAGATAGGCACCATGGTGGCCTATACCATACTCACCGAAACCGTCTTCCAGTGGCCGGGCATGGGCCTGATGTTCCTGGATGCCATCAATCACGCGGATATTCCCTTGATCGTCAGTTATCTGATGATCGTCGGGGTAATTTTCGTGGTGACCAACACCATCGTCGACCTGGTCTATGGCCTGGTGAACCCCACCGTCAAACTCACCGGTAAACCCGCATGACGATACCGACCGTTACTCAGAGTAGTTCTCAAACGACCCGACCGCGCATCCCCAGCCGCTGGGAGCGCCTACGCGACTCCTACCTGTGGTACAGCTTCAAACGCGACCATACCGCGCAGTTATGCCTGGCTATTTTCATCGGCCTGGTCATCGTGGCATTCGCCTCGCCGTTGCTGGCACCCACCGACCCTTATGACTTGCGCCAGATCGACATCATGGCGTCAGAGTTACCGCCCTTCTGGATCGACGGTGCCGACGAACGCTTTATTCTAGGTACCGACGCCCAAGGGCGTGACCTGTTGTCGATCATTTTATATGGCACTCGGGTATCGCTTTTGATCGGCTTTGGCGCCGTGATCCTGCAAGCACTGCTAGGCGTTACTTTCGGCCTGATGGCAGGCTACTTAGGTGGCCGCGTGGATGCCCTGCTGATGCGCCTGGCGGATATCCAGCTGTCATTCTCCACCCTGATGGTCGCCATCGTGGTGGGCGCCGTGGTCAAGGCGACCATGGGAGGCGCCTTTTACAGTGAATATGCGGTCATCATGCTGATCCTGATCATCGGCCTGGCGGAATGGCCGCAGTATGCAAGAACCGTCAGGGCCTCGGTGCTGGCGGAAAAAAACAAGGAATACGTGGATGCCGCCAGGGTCATGGGCCTGCGCAGTAAACGCATCATGTTCCGCCATGTGCTACCCAACACCCTGTCGCCGATTTTCGTGATTTCCACGGTACAGATCGCCAACGCCATCATTTCGGAAGCGGCGCTGTCGTTTTTGGGGCTGGGCATGCCGGAGACGCATCCTTCGCTGGGTTCACTGATCAAATCCGGGTTCGACTATATCCAGTCAGGCTCCTGGTGGATCACCCTGATTCCCGGTGCGGTACTGGTGATACTGGTGCTGTCCATCAACCTTCTGGGTGACTGGCTGCGCGACGTCATGAACCCACGACTCTACAAAGGCTGAGGTGCACCATGGCATTGCTGGAAGTAACCAATCTGGACGTACGCTTTGGTTTACGCCAAGGCGAAGTACGCGCTTTACGCGACGTCAGTTTCACCCTGGAGCGTGGCGAACGCCTCGGCATCGTCGGTGAATCCGGCGCAGGAAAATCCGTGGCCGCCTTTTCCCTGTTGAACTTGATCGGCAAACCGGGGTTTATTGCCGGCGGGAGTATCACCTTCGACGGCCTCGAACTGAATTCGATGTCCGAGCGCGCCTTGCGCAAAGTACGCGGCAACCGGATCTCGATGATTTTCCAGGACCCGATGATGACCCTGAACCCGGTGCTCTCGATCGGCGAGCAGATGGTCGAGTGTCTCAAGGCCCACCGGCGGATTTCCTCGAAACAGGCCCGCGCCATTGCGCTGGACAAGCTGCAACAGGTCCAGATTCCATCGCCGGAAACCCGCCTGGATCAGTATCCACATGAGCTTTCGGGCGGCATGCGCCAACGCATCATCATTGCCATTGCGCTGTTGCTCGACCCGGACATCATCATTGCCGATGAGCCGACCACGGCGCTGGATGTCACCATCCAGGCGGAAATCATGGCGTTGCTGCTGGAGCTATGCGAGCAGCACAACGTCGGCCTGATCCTTATCACCCATGACCTGGGGGTGGTCAGCCAGGTTACCCAACGCATGCTGGTCATGTATGCCGGCCGGGTCATCGAGCAGGGACCGACCCGCGAGATCATCAACGACCCGCAGCATCCTTACACCCAAGGGTTGATCAACGCCTTGCCGCAAATGGCGACGCCCGGGGAACGGCTCAACCAGATTCGCGGCAGCATGCCGTCGTTATCCAACCTGCCCGATGGTTGCGCCTTTCACCCGCGCTGCGATTTCATCAATAAAGCCAACGGTGAACCGCGCCCGGCCTGTGTCCAGAAGGTGCCTGAATTCGTTGATTCGGGTAATTGCCGCGTCGCCTGCCATATGGTGGCGGAAATGCAGGAAGATCGCCGTCTGAAGCTGGAGGAAATATCATGACCGCGACTGCCATGAACCTGAAAGGCGCTAACCTGGAGAGCGCTGAAACACCTACCCAGAATGAGGAAAGCGCCGATTCTCTACTCCAGATACGCAATCTGAAAAAACGTTTTTCGTTGTCCGGTGACTTTCTCGAACAGCTGCGTTTCAAGGGTGGCAAGTTGGTCCGGCACCGCGAATACGTGCATGCCATCAATGGCGTCAACCTGGATATCAAGCGCGGTGAAGCGCTATGCGTGGTCGGCGAGTCCGGCTGCGGCAAATCCACCGTGGCACGTACCGTCATGGGGTTGTTGACCCCCACGGAAGGCGAAATCAGTTACGCCGGCCAGCGTATCGACAATCTCAGTTCGCGTGAATTATTGCCGTTTCGCAAGCGCATGCAGATGATTTTCCAGAACCCCTATGCATCGCTCAATCCGCGCATGACCATCCAGCAAACCCTGGAAGAGCCGCTTCGCCTGCACCACCCGGACTGGAATCGTCTGAAAGTGCAGGAAAAAGTCCAGGAGGTGATGAGTTCGGTGGGCATCGACCCGGACTGGGGCAAGCGCTTCGGTCACGAATTTTCCGGCGGCCAGCGTCAACGTATCGCCATTGCCCGGGCGCTGGCTGTCGACCCCGAATTCATCGTGGCCGACGAGCCCATTTCGGCATTGGATGTGTCCATTCAAGCCCAGGTGTTAAACCTGTTGATGGACGCCCAACGCGACCGCAACCTGACCTATCTGTTTATTACCCATGACTTAGCCGTGGTGGAACACTTCGGTACTCGCGTGGCAGTCATGTACCTGGGCACGGTGTGTGAAATCGCCACCACCGCCACCCTGTTCAACAAGCCGCGTCACCCTTACACCCAGGCCCTGCTATCGGCGATTCCGCGCCTGGAGGATGACCGTCCCCAACATATTCGTCTGAAAGGCGAAGTACCCACGCCGGTCAACCTGCCCAGCGGCTGCGTGTTCCATGGGCGTTGTCCGTATGCCAATGCGCGTTGCCGCCAGGAAACCCCCACGCTGGTCACTCAGTTGGATGGCACCCGGGTCGCCTGCCATGCAGTGGAGGAAGATCGTTTATGAAGCTAGGCATATCGTCTGCAGGCTCAGCGGGGTAATTCATGGAAATTCGCTGGCTGGAAGATTTCATCGCCCTGGCCAGAACACGGCATTTTTCGCGGGCGGCGGATGAGCAGAACGTCACCCAACCCACCTTTTCGCGTCGGATCAAGCTACTCGAAGAGGAAATGGGCGCCACCCTGATCAACCGCCAGACGTTGCCGCTGTCGCTCACCCCTGCAGGTAAGGAATTTCTGGCGCTGAGTGAAGAGGTCACCGAGCGTGTTCGTCTGACACGTGACCGGGTAAGGGAGATCAGTGCCGGGCAGCAACGCCGTATCATGCTCGCCGCACCCCAAAGCGTCTTGGCGCACTTTTTGCCCCAGTGGCTTTGCGTGATTGACCAGCCGTCACGCATACAGCCCTACCTGCGTGCCACCGGCTGGACCGCCAGCGAGTACTTTCAGGCACTGGGACGCGGTGAATGTGATCTGGCTCTGTGCTACTGGCCAAGGGAGCGTTGCGAACTGGACCTGGATACCAGTGCCTGCAATTATCGGGTGATCGGCCATGAACGCATGATTGCAGTCACCACGCCGGATGCTCAAGGCAAGCCCAGCGCGATGCTCCCCGGTAGCCGCAGCCAACCCATCGCCTGGCTTACCTATCCCAAACGTAGCTTGCTCGGTTCGGCGGTCAAGGCCCATTTATCGCGCCTGGCTCAGGCAGCTCACCTGACAGTTCAGAGCGAAAATTCCTATGCCGCCAGCATCAAGGAACTGGTACTGCTCGGTTACGGCATGAGCTGGCTCCCCGAACGCACGATCAAGGCGGAACTGGAAAGCGGCCAACTGGTACGCGCAGGCGATCCACGCTGGGACGTCCCCATGGAATTGCGCCTTTATCGTCATCAAAATCAACATCATGCCGGGCTGGATGCCTTCTGGGCCACCGTGCCCAGTCTCCCGATTCCATGCCCTTGAACGGATTATTGTTATGTTTGAAACAGCACTCGAAACACTGCATGCCCAACAGGGCGAGCATTTGGCCCATTTGCAACGCCGTTACGCCACCTTGCTGGAAACGTACGGTTTCGACGCCGTCCTGCTCTACAGTGGCCACGCCACTGCACATTATGCAGACGATCAATTCCCTGCCTTTCAAACCTTCGGCCACTTCATGCACTGGATGCCGATGGCCGATATACAGCACAGCTGGCTTTTGATTCAACCTGGGCGCAATCCTCAGCTTTACCTGCATGCGCCAGCCGATTTCTGGCATTTGCCCACCTCCCTTCCCGACGAGCCCTGGGTCGCCGCCTTTGACGTGACCCTGAGCCCAGAGCCTTTGCTTCCGACCTTGCCGGGCGGGCGTATGGCGATGCTGGGCGATGCGGCTGCTCTGGCACAGGCGCCCGATGCCAAGCCCGACATAAAGCCCAATCCGGACGCTTTGCTGAAGGCGCTGGACGAGCTACGCATGCATAAAAGCGCATATGAAATCAGCTGCTTGCGTTCAGCAAACCGTATGGCGCTGGCCGGGCACCAGGCAGCCCGCGAGGCCTTTTCACAAGGCGCCGGCGAGCTCGACATTCAGCTGGCTTACCTGGGCGCCAGCCGCCAGCGCGAGTCCGCGGTGCCCTACCAGAACATCATCGGCACCAATCATCACGCCGGGGTGCTGCATTATCAGCGTTACGACCTGAACGCCCCGTCCAAGCGCCACAGCCTGCTCGTGGATGCCGGGTACCGTTATCGCGGTTATTGCGCCGATATCACTCGCACCCAGGCGGGGCCGGATGCCCCGGCCGCCTTCGGGAAGCTGATCGATGCCATGCAACGGCTGCAAACCCAATTGATCGAAAGTGTTCGGCCGGGCGTCAACTTCGTGGATCTGCATCGACAGATGCATCGTGGCTTGGGCGAAGTACTGCAAAGCCAAGGGCTTATCCATTGTTCGGCAGAAGACGCCGTGACCCACGGCATTACACGCGCCTTTTGCCCCCATGGCCTGGGTCACTCTCTGGGACTTCAAGTGCATGACGTTGCCGGGCTGCGCCATCCGGACGGCACGCCGAACCCGCCGCCTGCAGCTCACCCCGCCTTGCGTCTGACCCGCGAATTGACGCCTGGCATGGTAGTCACCATCGAGCCGGGGCTGTACTTCATCCCCATGTTGCTCGAACCGCTGCGCTCCGCTGAAGCGGGCAAGATGATCGACTGGCAGCGGGTGGACACTCTGACTCCCTGCGGCGGTATACGTATCGAAGACAACATTACCGTGACCGACGCCGGGTTCGATAACCTCACCGTCCCATGACCTCAAGCACCCTTGTGCCAAGCGCTCAGGCTTTAACCAGGCCTCTGCGCTCGTGCCACTCAGCGATGCTTTCCTCGGGAGCGGCATCGAAACATTGGTCGTTGTCCCGGGCATCGACCTCGACCCAGTTGGCCTTGCTGTTCAATAGAAGATGAACCCGCTCTGGAGGAATTGGCAGGTCGCTATCGATCGCCGAGGCGAAAGGATGGATCAGCTCCGGCCAACGCGGGTCGTAAACCCAGATGGCACTGGCGCAATTACCACAGAAGTGGCGCTCCCCGATGCTCGGCTCCCCTTCGATCAGTGCATGGTAGACGCGCTTATGCTCGCCACCTTGCACGTCGAGCGTCTCGGCACGGCCACTCAGGTTGATGGCATAGCCACCGCCTCCAGCGGTCTTGCGGCAAATCGAGCAATAGCAGCGCTGATAAGGGTACGGATGCGGTGACTCCAGGCTAAAATGCACGGAACCACAGTGACAGGAACCTTCAAGCAACATATGACCTCCCTTGCGTCAGCTTGTGTCTGAAAACCTCCCTGAACCATAGCCGATATTGCGCAAAGCAGCATTTGTCCCCGCCCGCTCCCTTACCTACTTGTTTGGTTCTCGACTCCCTTTTGATGACAAGCCGAGGCACGACCCATGGCGTTTGAATCCACATCCTCTTTTTCCACACAATGAACTACCACGCCTAAGCGGCTGCGCCGTTAGACGTGGTTTCACTCGCTCGTTGGCGAGCTTCTAATGTCAATCGGTGATCAATGTGCGTAATTGACATGGGCGTGTCCACAACGCCCT